>JBJXFF010000001.1:0-35551 GCA_046153945.1 Pirellulaceae bacterium | reverse complement strand
TGTAGGAGCTGTCAAATACCTTGCCGTCATTCAGCCAGCCGTGATAGTTCACCTTGACAGAATCTACCGACATCGGCTTTCCGCCAGTTCCTTTGCGAAGAACGCGGTACTTGAGACCGGAGGGGGTGGCGGTGAATTTCTTGGACGCATCGGCATCTACTTTACCGGCTCCTTTGGGGAGGTCGGGAAAGGCAACTTCTTTGGATTCATCAGCACTCATGGCAACCTTGGTGAGCAAGAGGAACAGACCCAAAACGACAACGCTCCGCGACAATCGAACGTGCATGCTTCACTCCTTTGGATGGGGCACTCAGGACCGGACGAATAGTTAAAACGACGAACAGCCAAAACACAGTCCGATTCTAAGGTCCCACTCGCCTGCGGGCAACGAGCCAGCTAAGAGGGGGGCAAGAAACGGCCCCAAGGAATCCTGTTTCGCAATCTGCTAAGATGGCCCCATGTTGCCGCTCTCCGATCTGTGCCGTTTTTTGGACTCGTTCGCCCCTCCCACGCTCTCCGAGGAATGGGATAACGTCGGCCTGCTGGTCGGGGATGTGGACAAGCAGATCGAGCGGGTGATGACTTGCCTCACCATCACGCCGGCAAGTTGCGCAGAAGCGGTGGCAAAAGGTGCGGACCTCATTATCACCCATCATCCCTTGCCTTTTAAGCCTCTGCGCCGCTTGACGACGGAGAGTACGCCAGGACGACTCCTGCTGGAATTGATCCACGCCGGAATTGCAATCTATAGCCCGCACACCGCATTCGACTCGGCTGCCGAAGGGATCAATCGGCAATTGGCGGCCGGGATCGGACTCGTCGAAATCAGGCCGCTCGTGGCTTCTCCAGCAGACGCCGCAAGAAGCCTGGGCTCGGGCCGCTGCGGCAAGTTCGCAAAGCCGCTGCGTTTATCAGAAACTGCCCAGCGCCTGAAAACCTTTCTCAAAATCCCGGGTCTGCACATCGTCGGCCAGGACGACGCCTTCATATCCACGGCTGCCATCGCTTGCGGCAGTGGAGGGAGCTTCCTGGAACACGCAATTGAGCAAAACTTGGACTTGTTCATCACGGGTGAAGTCAGCTTTCACACCTGCCTGGAGGCGGAGGCGAATGGCGTGAACCTGCTTCTTCCCGGCCACTTTGCCAGTGAGCGGTTTGCGGTGGAGCGACTGGCAGATGTCGTCGCCAGGGAGTTCCCCAAGCTAAGCGTCTGGGCGAGCGAGGATGAAGCGGACCCGCTACGCTGGGAATCGTAGCCTGCTTGTCCCACGCCGTCTCATAACGGTGCCGAAACCTGCTCTCCATGCCGCTGCACCGTCTCAACAGCACTCGCCGCACTCACCGTCTCGGCTCCGGCCTCCAGCTGATGGCTTAAGTCGAAGCCAGCCAGCAACTCGCCATCGGAATGTTCGTCGGCAAAGCGCGCCAGAATCAGCAAGTCTCGAATCAAATCCTGAAGGCGGGTGGCGCCTCCAACAACGCAGGGAATCAAGTCACTCGAAGTCCCATGAGCCCGGCGCGCCAAGTCGGCAGCTTCCGAAGCCATCGATCGCACCAAATGGCCCATTCGCTTGCGTGGGCTGATGTTTCCTGAAAGGACTGCAATCGCCTGGCTGGCCGCGGCGGCTTCGCTCACAAATCCATCGGCTTGTCTCACGGCCAGCAAATTGCTGAAGAACCGCAGCAGGCTCCCCCGATTGATCAAGCCAGTAGGCTTGCCTTCCTTGACAATCACCACGCTCCGAATCGTTACCCGGCACAGAAACTCGTAGACCAGCATCGCCGGCGTCTCTTCCTCATAGGACACGACGTTGGGCTGCATCACATCGGCCACGGTCAGCATCCACCAATCGGGGCGCAGCATAGTGGTCATCACGTCCTTCTCGGACAAAATGCCCGCCAGCTTTCCCTCCAGATCCACAACGGGCGCGGAACCAATCCGAAAGCGCAGGAAGAATTCGCTGGCCGAGCCAAGAGTCTCGTCGCCGGCCAGCGGCGTTGCCAGGCTCATCACCGTTCTGGCCGGGACGCTCCGGAGCAACTCGGCGGGATTCTGCTGGTTCCCCGCAGAACGGTGCGATGACTGCGAACCATAGACTGCCACGCGGTCCCTGCCGGAGTGCTTGGAGATCATCATGGCCTGCTCGGCCATGTCCACTAATTGCTCCACCGTGTGGGTATCGTCCTTCCGCTGGGCTGCGCCAAAACTGGCCGAAATGCCAAGTTGCTCGCCGCCCGGCAGCGGAATGCGAATCGACTTGATCAGATTCCGGATCCTCTCGGCCCACTGGGCGGCGCCCGCCTCCATGCACTCGGGGAGTACGACGCAAAACTCCTCGCTCCCATAACGACCGACTACATCACTTTCACGGGCATTGGCGGCGAGCAAGTGGGCAACCCTTCGCAAGGCTTCGTCCCCCACGCCATGCCCGTGTTTGTCATTAATCTGCTTGAGCTGGTCGATGTCCAACATCACGCAAGACAAGCCGCAGTCCGCGCGGCGGCTGCGGGGAATCTCTTTACTGATGTATTCCAGCAGTGCGCCGCGGGATAGCACCCCCGTTAGCGGGTCCTTGTGTGCCAGTTCGAGCAGCCGCTGCTCGAGCCCAATCACGCGCGAGCCGCTCCGCATCCGGGCGATCAACTCATCCCGGTCGATCGGCTTTTTGCAAAAGTCATCGGCACCGGCGTCCAGCCCGCGAATGATGTCGGGCGAGGAAGTGTGCATGGTAAATAGGATGGTATAGATATATCCCGTCTGCTGCTGGCCGCGGACCCAGCGGCACAGGGACAGGCCGTCCATCTGTGGCATGTCCCAATCAGTGAGCAGTATCTGGGGCCGCTCTTGCTCAATAGCCTGAACGGCATCACGGCCGTTCTCGGCGGTGCGGACCCGGTAGCCGGCACCCTCCAGCCATTTGGATACCATTCGTCGCATCGCTGGGTCGTCGTCCACCAGCAAGACTTTGTTTGCATGCTCAATCATGATTTGTGCAATCCATTCGCAGCCGAAGCCGCGACCCACGAAAATTCCTCTGCCCTGCGATAGGGGCGACGACTCCCCGGCGCATTTTTCAGCCCCCCCGCGCCCCAAAAAACATAGGTTGCACTTTCCTCCGCAAATTTTGGGGATCAGATTGTTTGACTTCCGGCGATGTCCGAACGACGGGTAGCAACGGTCAATTGGATGACGACCACCCTCCTGTGGGAGAAGTGTTCGCCCGCAAGGTGCTCCCACCGATTACCCTTGGCCTTGCCGGTGGAATATCATGGGAGAGCCCTACCTTCGGTAAATCCGATCCAGCCCATCTCCGACTTCTCCGAATCCATTTTTCCTATGCGCCACCTTCTCCTCCTCTTCTGTCTTCTGTCCCCTGTCCCTTGTCTCCTCTCCTCCGCTGTCGCGGAAGACGACCCCTTCGCCCTCGGCGTCCGCACCACCCCCTGGCTCAAGCCGGAGGAGGAGCAGAAGAAGTTCAAGCTCCCCGAAGGTTTTGAAATCAACCTCGTCGCCGCGGAGCCGGATATTCAGAAGCCGCTGAACATGCAGTTCGATGAGAAGGGTCGGATTTGGCTCACGTGCTCGGTGGAGTATCCGTACGCCGCTCCGCTCGATAAGCCAGCGCGAGATAGCATTCGCGTGCTGGAAGATACGGACGGCGACGGGCGGTTCGAGAAGGTGACGGTCTTCGCCGACGGCCTCAACATCCCCATCGGCATTTATCCGTGGAAGGGGGGCTGCATCGCCTGGTCGATTCCGAACATTTGGCATTTCGAGGATACCGATGGCGACCTCAAGTGCGACAAGCGGACGAAGCTGTACGGCCCGTTCGACCACACCCGCGACGTCCACGGCAACTGCAACGCCTTCCGCCGCGGGTTCGACGGCTGGGTTTATGCCTGCCACGGCTTTAACAACGACAGCCATGTGAAGGGGAAGGACGGGAACGAAGTCCACCTCAACAGCGGCAATACGTTCCGCTTCAAGCTCGACGGCAGCCGCATCGAGCATTTCACGCATGGGCAGGTCAACCCGTTCGGCATGTGCTTTGACGAGCTGTTCAACATCTTCACCGCCGACTGCCACAGCAAGCCGATCTATCAGCTTCTCCGCGGCGGCTATTACCCCAGCTTCGGCAAGCCGGACGACGGCCTCGGCTTCGTCCCGCCGATGATGGACCACCTGCACGGCAGCACCGCCATCTGCGGCCTGACGACCTATACCGGCGACAACTTCCCCAAGGAATATCGCGGCCAATTCTTCAGCGGCAACGTCATGACCAGCCGCATCAACCGGAACAAGCCCGATTACCACGGCAGCACGATCAAAGCCATCGAGCAGCCCGACTTCCTCAGCACGAGCGACCCCTGGTTCCGCCCCGTCGACATCCACATCGGCCCCGACGGCGCGATGTACATCCTCGACTTCTACAACCGGATCATCGGCCACTACGAAGTGCCGCTCCCCCACCCCGGCCGCGACCGGACGAGCGGGCGGATTTGGAGGGTGGCTTACACTGGGAAAGCTGAGGGGACGAAACCAGCGAAGATGCCGGGGGATTTGACGAAGATGACGCCGGCACAATTAGTGGATGTTTTAGGCAGCACTGAGAATTTGACGTATCGGCTGCTCGCTCAGCATTGGCTCGCAGACGTTGTGGCGAAATCAAAGCTCCAGGAATTGATCAAAATTAAGCCCGAACCACATGTGAGCCGCATGCTTCACCTTTCCTGGATCATTAATGCGGTCAGCCCTCAGACAGATGAGGAAATCATCGAGTTGATCAATGTCGGGTCCTTCGATGCGAATAGGCCACTACAACGAGTCACGAGCATTCATGATTTGAAGGCTCTGGCGGAACGCCGGGATTGGTCAGAAAATGTACACGCGATTGTGGATAGGTGTATGTCGGTTGAATGTAATCGTCCCGTCGATTCTGATTTTGTTCGTGCTGCCGTTGAAGCAGCTGCTCAACACCCTCGACCCGAACGGATTCCGTTACTCTCGAAATTATTGGCGAAGACGAGCAACCGAGATGAACTGATGAAATATGCGATTCGCCAATCGCTCAAATCGCATATCTCTGCTCTTTCAAGTGCTGCTACGCTTGACAAGCTATCGCTAACTCCGTCTCAGAAATCGGAAATAGCATCCATTTGTCTTGCGATTCAGTCGTCCATTGCCGGTGAATTCCTCGTTGACTATTTGAAGAATGAATATGAGCCCAGAGATGCCCGTTTCACGTTCCTTCAACATGCCTGTCGATTCGCTCCAAAGGAGAAAGTTCCATCCCTGATCAAATTCGCCAGAGGTGAATTGGGCGATAACCCGGAGGCAGAATTTCGAGCATTTGATAGCCTCTATCAAGGGCTCCAGAAACGTGGCGTGTTTAATGTCGCTGGGCCGGACCCAACTTCCTCCGCCGTAGAAGATTGGGGCGAAGAACTCGCCAGAAAGCTACTCTCCCTCGACAAAGAAGACGCCGTCCCCTGGACTAACTATCCCGTCGAAGGACTCCCCGCCAGCGAAAGCCCGTGGGTCTTGCGGCAACGAGTGAGCCAGGATGTCAATAAGGACGCGTTCTTCTTCGATAGCCTCCCCAAGGGAGAGCAGAAGACCGGCATTTACCGCAGCAGCAGTTTCTCGCTGCCGGCGAAGCTCAGTTTCTGGTGTGCGGGGCATGACACCATTCCGTCGATGCCGCTGGGGAAGAAGAACTTCATCCAGCTCAAAGACGCCAAAACAGGCGAAGTACTGGCTTCCGCGTCGCCACCACGCAACGATACGGCTCAGAAAATCCAGTGGGATTTGAGCCAGCACAAAGACAAAACCGGCTACATCGAAATCGTCGACGGCGACACTACCTCCGGCTACGCCTGGCTGGCCGTCGGCCGGTTCTCCATCCCCGGCCTCAACCCCAGCAAGCAATCCCAGCATCAAATCGCCGCTGCCGAAATCGCCGGCAAGCTCAAGCTCCAGTCCCTCCGGGGCGACTTCGTGAAAATCCTCGTCGCCACCAACACCGACGGCGCAGCCCGCGGCGCGATCGGCCAGATGCTTCTCCAGCTTGCTCCCGACAGCCGGGCGGCAGCTCTCGTCGCGGTGATTGGCGATCCGATCCTCGCGGAAAACCTCCGCCCCAAACTGGGCGAAGCCATTGCCGGTCGTGACGCCAAGAAACTCGACGAAGCTCTGAAACTCGCCGTCAAGGAAGTCCCCCACCGCTTGCAAACGACGATGGCTGAGATTCTGGCCGGCGACAAGGACGGTATCGAATCACTTCTGGCCCTCGTCAACTCCGGCAACCTCTCGCCGCGGCTGCTCACGTCTCCCAACGTCAGCACGAAGCTGCAAACGGCCGCCAGCGACGACCAGAAGAAGAAAGTCACCGAGTTGACCGCCAGTCTGCCCTCCGTCAACGAGCAAATCGAAAAGCTCCTCACCGAGCGACGTGCCAACTACGCCAAGGCCAACACGAACCTCGAAAATGGGGCTGCTCTCTTCACTAAGCACTGCGCCGCTTGCCACCAGATTGAAGGCAAAGGCGCAGTCGTCGGCCCGCAGCTCGACGGCATCGGCCTCCGCGGAGTGGAACGGCTCATCGAAGACCTCCTCGACCCCAACCGCAACGTCGACGTCGCCTTCCGCACCACCACCCTCATGACCGACGACGGCCAAGTCTACTCCGCCCTCGTCCGTCGCGAGGAAGGAGCGCTGCTCGTCCTCGTCGACAACAAAGGCAAAGAATTCACCCTCCCCAAAGCCAGCATCGAGCGGCAGCAGAAAACAGGGCTCTCCCTCATGCCCTCGAACGTGCAAGAGATCGTCACGCCGCAGGAGTTCTTTGACCTGGTCGGATACCTGGCGTCGAAGAAAGCGAGGAAAGAGTAGCGTCTTCTTTCCCGCGTAAAGACAAGTAGACGGTCTATACCTCAGGACGAATCCGATGGCGAATGTTCGACTGCCTCTAAATATCGTTGATCCGTCCACCGTCCCAGCGGTTTGCCTCTGGTGCGGCGAAACGCCGGTAACACTGACCGAAATAAAGCTTCCCTATGTGCCGACTACGACTCGCATTCTCAGTGGTGGTATCCCGCCAGAAGGAGCCCACCTGATGGCTCATTCCGGCGGAGGAGTCTTTATCGCTTTGGTCGGACTTCCGCTTATTCTTTATGGCGTTTGCATTGGCAAGCGAGTGAACTTCAACGCCCCGCTTTGCGAGCGCCATCTTTCGACCGCTTGGTGGCATTCGAATGTGATGCCTATCTCGATCCGAATTCTTTCCGCACTAAGTTGTTTCTTGCTCGTAGCTGAACTATTTTTCTGGTGGCAAGGCTTCCCCGAACACTGGTGGATCGCCATTGCTGCCAGCGGGGGATTCTTGCTGGCGCTCTACATTCGCGCGCGTAATCACGATGCCTTCCTCAATGTCGTCGAGACGACCGAAAGCGAAATCGAATTGGCAGGCGTGTCAGAACAGTTTGCGAGCGAACTGGCCACGTATGACGTATCGAGGATTCGCTGACTGCGAAATTGCGATAGGAAAGCAAGCAAGCCTTTAGAAAAACCTCTGTGACACCGTGCCTCTGTGTGAGAAATCCGAAGAGTATCTCGCACAGAGGCACGAAGGCACAGAGATCAGAGACGAATGTGAAGTATTATTTCTCGACGTCTTTCTTCTTCGGCGGCGTGTAAGACTTGAGCGCCTCCTTCACTCCCGGCACTCCTTCGTCACCATCGGGAATCGAGAAGTCGGCACCGGTAAACGCTTCGCCAATTGGCTGATAGCGTCCGCCAAGGTTCTCTGCCAGGAAGGCCTCGGTGACGGCGTAGAAGGCAAAGCGGTTTTCCGGCCGGGCGAAGCCGTGCCCTTCGTCGTGGAACAGGACGTAGGTGACGGGAATCTTCTTCTCGGTCATCGCTTTGGCGATCTGGTCCGCTTCCGCCTTTTTCACGCGCGGATCATTCGCACCCTGGCCGATGAGGAGCGGCTTCTTGATTTTGTCGACAAACTTGAGGGGTGAGCGGGATTCCAGGAACTTCACTCCTTCGTCGCTCTTCCAGTCGCCGACCCGCAGCTTCATCACCGGCATGAAGGGGCCCCAGTACGGCGGCGGATTGTTAAGGAGCGTCACCAGGCTGGAAGGTCCGACGATGTCCACGCCGCAGGCAAAGACATCGGGAGTGAACGTGAGGCCGACGAGCGTCGCATAGCCGCCATAGCTCCCCCCGTAGATGGCAACCTTGTCCTTCTTGGCGATTTTCTTCTCGACGGCCCAGTTCACGGCATCTACCAAATCATCGTGCATCTTCCCCGCCCATTCCTTGTTGGCGGCATTGATGAAATTCTTGCCAAAGCCGGTCGAACCGCGGTAATTCACCGCCAGCACCGCGTAGCCGCGGTTGGCCAGCAATTGATGCTCAGGATCGTATCCCCAATCGTCGCGAGCCCAGGGTCCACCATGCACATTGAGCACCAGCGGCAGGGCTTCGTTCGGCACTCCGTCCCCATTAGGATCGGCCCACTTGGGAAGCGTTAGGTAGCTGACCAGATCGAGCCCGTCCCGTGACTTGATGACGACGGGATGCATCTTGACCAGCGGCAGTTTTTCGAGCTCGCGATTGCTCGTGAACAGGAAGGTCGCCTTCTTTTTCGGCTCGCGGTCATAGATGAAAAAGCGGATGGGGCCGTTGTCCATCAGGAAGGCAACTGTCCAGCGTTTGTCGTCGAGCGTCCGACCAGTGACCTGAATTTCCCCGTCCGCAACTGTCTTGAGGAAGTCGAGGTCGGGCCGGATAGCTTCGTCCAAAATCTGCCACTCTGTGCGGGTGTAGGTGTAGCTGACCGCCTGGATGGTTTTCTCCGTGGGATGAGCAAGCACGCCGCCGATATCCGCCTTCGCATTCTCGGCAATCAGCTTTTCCTCGCCGGTTTTCAGGTCCAGCGACTTCAGAGCAGCCGTATTCCTCCCGCGGCTGTCCATCATGTAGAGGATGTTGCCCGACTTGTCGAAACCGGCTGGGGAAGTCGTCATCGAATCAGCCGCGTCGATTTTCTGAAAAAGCTTCCAGCCATTCTTCGCTTCCTTGTCGGGCGTGAGCAGCACCGTGCTGGCGTCGGGCTGAAAGTTCATTGCGAAGCGGACTTTGTAATCATCATCCGTCATGAAACCAGCGAGACCCGGATTGAGTTGCAGGAGCTTCTTGTCGCCGCTCACGATATTGATCTTGTAAATGTCGTGATACTCGCGGCCGTCGCGGTCATTGATGCCGACGAGGATTTCCTCGGGAAACTTCTCGCTCACCCCTTCAATCTGGGCGGCAATTTTCTCGATGGGGGTTAGATCCCGGATTTCTCCCGAGCTGAGATTGATCGAATAGACGTGATTGTCCTCGTCGCCGTTCTTGTCCTGGGTATAGACGATATGCTGGTTGGTGTAAGCCCAACTGTAATTGGTCACACCGCGGTGCTTGTCGTGCGTCACCGGCTTGGCGGCATCGGGCTTGTCAGCAGGGCCGACGAAGACGTTGAGCACTCCGTCCAGCGGTGCGACATAGGCCAACTGCTTGCCGTCATGACTGAGCCGGGGGCGGGCCTTCTCCGGATTGCCAAAAAAAGCCTTTCGCGGGATCAAGGGAACGTCTTTCATAGTGAGCTTTCCAACTTTTTGGACAACGCCTTTGGGTTCCACGAGCTGAATTTTAGGGGGATCCTCGGCCCGCAGTGACGTCGCAACAACTAGGGCGGAAAAAATCGTCGCGCAGGCCGCAAAAATTCGAGGGTGTAACATCATCCTTGGGTCCTCCGATAGAAAACTGAGCAGTGGGTCCGATGCTGGCCACAATCCGTCCGCCAGCATACCTAGCGGCGGGATTTTCAACTAGCCGACAGGACGCTTGGTGGTCGCCTTGAGGATAGTAAGACGAAATAGCTTCATGGTAGATTCATGGGATGCTTCTCGCCGATGTTGCTCCCATTCCCGGACTTGACCTTTTCGCGGATGAAAAGACGCGGATCATCGTGCTTGTTGCCGTGAGTGGAGCAATCTTGCTCTGTTTGGCAACCATGTTATTTCTGATTCTGCGCCTCTTTCGCAAGCGGCCAGTTTTGCAACCGGACCAGCGGGATGAGTTGGCGATTGACGTGGCGGCGTTGCCGGCGGGTCCGCCGCCAAAGGATGGACCGCAACTCGAATTCTATGGAACGCCCGTGCGGCTAGCGGTGATGGTGCTGGCACCGGTTGGCCGCGGAGGTGAGATTCCCGCGCCGGCGGACTTGCCCGCAGTGCTCGAGAATCTGCTCCCTGGCCTGCCGGAAGTCGTCTCCCGTCAGCAGCCGCAGTTGGTGCTTTGGCCAAGCCAATTGAGTTCGCAGGGGTTTTTGCAGGCCTTTTTCAATCTTGCCGCTTTGCCTGGGGACCACGGCAAAGGGACGCCGTGGTGCAGCGCGGCCGGCAAGTTCGAAGGAGGGGGCCAGCAATATCTGGCAGGGCTGATTTGTTGTGCGGCTGGGCCCAACAGCCTGGGGGAAATGACCGTTGATAAACCGGGGCAATGGCTCAGCGTCCTGCGCGTGAGGACCGCCGCATGAAACGGTCTCCCGAGCAATTGCGAGAAGATGCCCTGGCGATTTGGCACGCCGGTGTTGATGCCGTGAGGAGCGATCGGCTGGTGCGGGAATTCGTGCAGGTCGCCGGCAGCCAGCTTTTGATCGGAGATGAGCCGATTGATTTGCCGTCCATTCGGCGAATCGCCGTCGTCGGGGCGGGCAAAGCGGGGGCCGGCATGGCGGCTGGGCTGGAGCAAGCTTTGGGCGAGTCCTTGATGGCTGAGAAAAAGCTTACGGGATGGATCAACATTCCGGATGACTGCAAGCGAAAGCTATCAAGGATTGTCCTCTGGTCCGCCCGGCCTGCCGGCGTGAACGAGCCGACGGCGGACGGCGTTTATGGGGCGGAATGGATTTTGGATACCGTCGCGGCACTTGGACCTGAAGATCTCTGCTTTTGCCTGTTGTCAGGGGGTGGCTCGGCGCTCTTGCCAGCGCCGGTGGAAGGTGTTTCCCTGGAGGACAAAGTCTCGCTCACCAAATTCCTGAGTTCCGCGGGCGCGAATATTCAGGAACTCAATACCGTTCGTAAGCACCTCAGCCGTATCAAAGGGGGCGGACTGGCAAGGGCTTGCCGCGCGGGCCGGCTGATCACGCTGATTATTTCCGACGTGATTGGCGATCCGCTCGATGTCATAGCCTCAGGACCGACGGTGGAGGATACGAGTTCCCCCGAAGAAGCGCTGGCCATATTGCGGCGGCTGGATCCAGAGCGGCAAATCGCCACAGCCACTTACGGACATCTCGAAGCAGCCGTGGGAAACGATAAGAAACAGCCCATTCGCTGCGAAGTCACCAACCTTGTCATCGGCAACAATGCCCTGGCTGTGGATGCTGCCGGCATCGAAGCCGAGCGGCGGGGATATTCGCACGCCATGCAAGCTGCGACGAAGCTCGAAGGACCGGCGGAGGAAATCGGCATCCACCTGGCGGAGATGGCCCTCTCCATGAAGTCCACCGACGGGCCTGATTGCCTGATTACTGGCGGTGAGCCGACGGTCCGGCTAGCTTCGCCTGAAATAAGGGGCAAAGGAGGACGCAACCAGCAGCTTGTTTTGGCGGCCCTGCAGCGTCTTCTGCAAACGGGAAAAAACGAAACGGAGGGAGTCGTGCTCCTTTCCGGCGGCACGGACGGCGAAGATGGCCCGACCGATGCCGCGGGGGCATTGCTCGCGGAGAGCCTGGCAAGCGAAATGCTGAAGCGGAATCTCGATCCGGCGAGCTATCTCCGCCGCAACGACGCCTACACCTTTTTCGAGCAGCTTGGCGGCCTTATCAAGACCGGCCCCACGCATACTAATGTGTGCGATCTGCGCGTGGTGACGGTCAGCCGCCCATAAAATGGCGTGAGATTGAAAGAGTTACCGTGCATCGCGGCTTGCTAGCTGCGGTGCGACCAATTCACTAAGTCCTGACAGTGTCCAAGGATAGGAGATTCCTTGCCGAATTGCGGAACCAATCGGCACTCGAGTTGCTCTAAGTCGTGCCAACCCGCACCAATACTCATGCTCAAGGAAGATCGCCATGTACGGCCCCACGATTCGCTGCCAGGTTTTGGAAGTTCCTGATTTGGACGACACGTCGCCCCGCAACGAAGGAACATGGCCTCGCGATTTGTTGCCCTGGGCCGACCCGTACATCGCTTCGCTGATGATGAAGCTAGAACGGCAGCACGGAGCGACCGAGCGGCTGCTGGACGACGACTTCACGCTGGATCAGTACGCCCGCGAGCAGTGGCAGGGAGACAAGGGGGAGGACGATAGCTGGCAGCATTTTTCCCCCCGCAATGAATATCCGCCCATTTACGGCGGTTTTCGCCTGCTCGAGGACGAGTAATCCGCCCCGCTAAACATCCAGCTCATCCAGGGCATCGATGAGCGAATCGAGTTCGTCTTTCGGCTCCACAGCCTTATTCTCCTGCCGCATGGGAAGGCCCACGGTCGCACCGACCGTCTGTCTTCCCGCCAGAAGAAGTTGCTCGTCCCGCTCGCGCACCGCCGCCTGCTCGGCGGTTTCCCCGGTTTCCGGTGCTCCAAAGAGCAGCGAAAGGTCAATCTTGAGCGAACCGGCGACGACGTCGGCCCCGGCAATGGTCGGTGTTTTGTGCTGCGGGAAGATGATGGCATTCTCAGGACAGACGCGGCTGCACGCGGGGCACCCCTTGCGGCAGTTGTCGGGCTGCTCGACCAGGATCGTTTCGACTTTATCAACGCCATAGACGCCGAACAAGCAGAAATCGATGCACTCCATGCAGTTGGTGCAGCGGGAGTAGTCGATGACCGGGTACCAGCGGCGAGTACCGTCCTCCGCGATACGAAGCGGCTCCGCGGCGGATTTCGTTTCTGCAACAATGCTTGCGCTGGGAGTTTCACCAGCCAACGGAAGCGCCGTGTTGTTTGTGGGAGAAACAAAGCGGGCGGCCTGTCCAGGCGTGGCAAGTCCAGGCATTCCCAGACCAGAGAGCCCAACGAGAGGGAGCGAGTTCTCGCGAGCGATTCGCTTTACCTCGTCAATGTAGACTTGGGCCTTGTCGTGAATGCGCAGATCGAGGCAATAGATGCGGCGATTGGGCAAGTCCTGGGTGTCGATTACTCGCTCTTTCCCATTGCTTTTTGTCGCTGCTTCTGCTTCCGCGTCTTCGTCTTCTTCTTCTTCATCGTCATCATCCGACTTGATGAGCGTCAGCCCTTCCTTGCCGCGGATGCCAAAGCGGTCAAGCGTCCAGCGAGCCCCGCGCTCGTAAAGCCAGGAGAGGACAATCATGTTCCCCATGATGCCATTGAGGGCCAGCATCCCGGTCCCATCCGGCTTGAGGTCATACAGGTGCGGGATGATGACCAAGTCCAGCCCTTGCTCGAAGAGCAGGGCGGAGATGATGTCCTCCTCAAGCTGGCGCTTGGCGGGACTGGCGCTTTGGCCTTGCGAAACGACGACGGCGATTCTCTTGGCCATGCTGTTACTCGTTCATTTGTCCTTTGATTGTCCGCTGCGTCACTTCCCAGACCGATGCCAGATGCTCCAAGTATTCCGCGGCTGTCATCAGGCCTTCACCCGCAGTCTGCATTTCGAATATCCAGCCGTCGCCATATTTATCTACATTAATTGCCGACGGGTCGGACAGCAGCTCTTCATTAAAGCACACCAGCTTGCCGGCTACAGGGGAGTAGAGGCTGCTTTCCGCCTTTTTGCTTTCGATTTGGCCGATTTCCCGCTTGAGGGCCAGGTTTACTCCGGCATCCACGGTCCAGTCCAAAAAATATACATCTTGCAGGAGCCGCACCGCGTAGGCTGTGAAGCCGAAGCGGATGACATCACCGCGGATCTCTCCCCACATGTGGTTTTTGGCGTACTTCCTGTCCGTGGGAAACTCCGCGGCGAAGTTCCCCATCATGAAGGTCAGACTCTCGCCTTGCTTCTCGTCGCCCCCGCTCATGTGTAGCGGACTCCCTGATGTTCTGGCTCGAAGAACGGCGGCAGCAGGGCATCGGCGTGGAGCAAACCGTTGCGGGTAAGCTCAATCCGGTCACCGTCGATGGTTAGCATCCCTTCGCTGACATGCTCGTTCCACACGTCGCGCCATTCATCAAGAATTTCCACGCCGAATTTCTGGCGAAAGTAGCCCGCGTCGAGCCAGCCCTTCTTGAGGAGCAGAATCATCTCCCGGATCAGCAGTTGATGCTTGCTGGGCCGCATGGCGCGCCAAAGCGGCAGCTTGCCCGCCTGTAAATCGCCAACGTAGTCTCCCCAGTCGGCTTTGTTCTGGTAGTGGACACCCGAGACATGGCCGAAGCTGGCGACGCCGGTGGCCAGCAAATCAGACCCTCGCCAGAGGTTGTCCCGGTAGCTGAAACTGACCTTGGACGGGTCCTTGATGAGCGTGTAGGCACTGCTGACGTGGTAACCGGCGGCCAGCAGTTCGTCGTAAGCGTAGCTCAGCCAGGCCCGTTTGATCGGCCAATCGGCCACCGGAGTTTCAATCTGGTTGCCGAGAATATCCTTGGAATAAACCGTGTTGAAGGGGAGTTCCATCTGATAGATGGTCACGCTGTCCGGTGAAAGCGCGATCGCCTTGCGAATACAATCCTTCCAGTTGTCCCAGTTCTCGCCAACCATCCCGGAGATGAGGTCGATGTTCACATTGTGAAAACCAGCCGCCTGAATCCATTCCCAGGCTTTATAGACTTCGCCGGAAAGGTGCGCCCGGCCGTTTTCTTCCAGGATTGAGTCGCTGAAGTTTTCAATCCCCAAACTGAGCCGCGTGATGCCGAGTTCCTTGAGCGTGTGGACCTTGGGCTCCGAGAGAGTCCCCGGCTCGCATTCAAACGTGACTTCCTCTGCCTTGTCCCAATTGATGTTCGCCCGCAGCCGGTCCACCAGCGACGTAAGCTGCTTGGCCGATAAAAACGACGGCGTCCCGCCGCCGAAATAGACAAAGCGAAACGGCCTACCACCCATTACCGGCAACCGGCTGACGAGTTCGATTTCGCGGGAGAGTGCGGAAACGTAAGTTTCGACGTCGTGCGCGTTCTTATCGGTGTAAACACGGAAGTAGCAGAATTTGCACCGCTTGCGGCAGAAAGGAATGTGCAAATACAGCCCCAGCGGCACATCTTGCGGCGGCGCATGCAGCGCGGCTTCAATTTCCGCCAACCCCTCCGGCTGCCACTGGGAAAATGGGGGGTAGTTGGAAATGAAGTAACTGCCGACTTCGGTCTTGGTGGCTTCGGTGGACACTCGTAATCGCTTCCAACAAGAGGAGTTAGTCGATGTCAAAACACTGGGCGACTTTGCAACTGAAGCCGGGAAGGACAGCCGGAAATGTCAGGTCGTCGCCTTCAGCGAGGTGTTTGACCGGCTGGTCGGCGGTATGCACTTGCACGGAATTGTTCCGAGGGTCCGCAACGCAAACCACGTTTACCCCAGCATCCAATAGTTCCGCAACTTTTTTAAGAGTCTCCGGCCAAGTATCCGACGGCGACAGCACCTCAAAGGCAATCTCAGGCGGTGTGGCAAAATAACCTTCGGGAACCTTTCCTCGCGGCACACGGGTATAGCTATAGTAGCCGACGTCAGGGCCGCGCAGCGTGTCCGGATCTCGCTCGATGATGACGCCAGAATCGTTGCTAAAGACACGGCCCAACTTGCGTGGCTTTACAAGGTCCCTCAAGAGTCCACTAATTTCCGAACAAATGAAGCCATGCTTCGGTCTTGGAAAATTCATTTCTACCAGTCTCCCACGGACTAACTCGTGCAGCCGGCCGTCGCTGGGCATTTTTGTCATATCGTCAATTGTCAGGAGTTTTTCGCCAACGGGCGTTGCTGTGGCCATAACTCGTTCCTACTTCTTTCCAAAGCAATACACCACGCCCCGGTCGCTGGCGATGACCAACTTGCCGTCGGCCACGGCGGGGGAGCCGGTGAAGCCGCCGGTTCCTTGGGCTTGCCAGACTTCCGTGCCGTCCTTCGTGCTGAGGGCAAACAGCCGGCCGTCGGAGGAGCCGATGAAGATGCGGTTGCCGACGATGACGGGGGAACTGTCGACACGCTGTTTGGTCGCGAAGGTCCAGAGTTCCTTGCCGCTCGCGGGATTGAACGCCTGCACCATGCGGTTGCGACTGCCGACAACGACGAGTCCTTCCGTCACCGCGGGGCTGCTGCGATAGGGCTGAGAGGAACTCTCGTCTTCAATCTTCCAGGCCACCTTGGCCTCTTTCCAATTCACGCTGAAGAAAGTTCCCGACTCCGTGCCGAAGTAAACATGGTCGCCAAGAACCGCCGGCGTGATTCCCGTCGGTGAGCCAATCTCCACGCTGGAAGCGGCTTCTCCCTTGTTCAAGTCAATGATATGCAGGCGACTATCGCAGCCGGCGACGAAGGCCCTGTCGCCGACGACCGTGGGTGTGCAGCGAATCTGATCCTCGATGGCGAACTTCCAGACCTGCTTGCCGTCCACCGCATTCATGCAGTACAGATTGCGGTCCTGCGATGCGAAGAGGACGTTGTCTTTCCAGAAATTTGCGCTGGAATCGACTTCCGCTTCAGCGGCGAAGCTCCACTTCGTCTTGCCCGTCTTGGCGTCGATGCAATAACACTTTCCGTCCATGTCTCCCAGATACAGATATCCGCTCTTCACTGCCGGAGCCGCAATAAAACCGGCGTCAAACTTCTGGCTCCAGATTTCCTTGCCGCCGACAAGATCGAGGGCGTAGAGCGTTCCATCTAAATCGCCGATGTAAACTACGCCGTCCGCGATCGCGGCAGTGCTGTCGAATGCGCCGTCCTTGACCGTAAATTTCCAGAGAAGTTCCGGCTTGTCGGGGAGGGTTGTATGCGCCACCCCGCTGGAGAGCGGATCGCCGCGAAACAGGGGCCAATCCTTCGCCGCTGCCACGATGGGCCTCGCGGCTGGTGCGGCATCCTCCGCGTGGCTCGCCAAGGACAGAACGGACAGAGTCAGACAAAGCAGCGTGAGGCGATTGAGCATGGTCATCGGCAACCTCCTGGATTCGGGCCAGCGGAGATGCGGGCCGCTTGTCGACATCTCCCATTGTATCAAAATGCCGCCTGGTAAAGCGCCAAAAGCTCCGCCTGCTCCACCTTTCGGGGGTTGAAGCGGCTGGTCCATTGTTTAGCGGCTTCGGCGGCAAGATCGGGCAAACGGAGCCGTTCCACATCGAGCGCGGCGAGTGAACTTTCGAGTCCAGCTTGGGCGACAAGATCGGCGACGAAATTCACCAGCCCCGCCACATCTTCCCCAGGGCCCGGCAGCAGCGAATCGCCGTTGCCCCCCGAGAGCAGATCGAGATACCAAGTGCGGAACTGCTCTCCATTGAAACGAACCACATGCGGCAGCATGACGGCAATCGCTTGTCCGTGCGGAATGCCGTAGGCGGTGGTCAGCGGATTGGCAAGCGCGTGAGCGGCCCCGAGCATTGAGTTCTCAATCGCCATTCCCGCGAACGACGCCCCCAGTTGCATTGCCCCGCGGGCATCCAGGTTGGCCGGATCCGCCAGGACAGTGAGAAAGTTTCCGGCCAAGAGCCGCCAGGCTTCCCGAGCGAATGCCAGCGAGGCAGGATTGCGCCGGGTGGTGACCCACGATTCGAGGGCATGCGAAACGGCATCGATACCCGTAAGGGCTGTGACTCGCGGTGGCTGAGTGACCGTCAGTTGTGGGTCGAGAATCGCGACGCGAAACGAGGCTTTTTTGTCTCCGCAGGCCATCTTCACATGGGACTGCGAATCTGAAATCAGGGCGAACGACTGCGTTTCGCTCCCCGTCCCTGCCGTTGTCGGCACTGCAATCATGGGGAGCATCGGCCTCACGGCCTTGCCCGTTCCCCAATAGTCCTTCATCTCGCCGCCGCCGGTGTAGACGAAGTTAATTCCCTTCGCGCAGTCCATCGAACTGCCCCCGCCGATCGCAACCAGAATCTCCGGCTCATGCCGCTGAGCGACCTTGAGGCCAGCCGCAACATCGTCCGTCGTGGGATTCTCGTGCAAGCCGCCAAAGAGATGCGTTTCAATTCCCGCCCGAGCAAGAGCGGCAATCCCCTTGGCCGTGTGACCAGCGGAAACCACACCCGGGTCGCTCACCACAAGTGCCCTTCGCGCCCCCATCTCCGACCCCAATTCTCCCAGCGAATCAATCTTCCCCGGACCAAAAACGATCCGAGTACGCGGCTGGAAGTCGAATGGAGACATGGGGGGAAATGACCAATGACCAATTGCTAAATGACCAATGACGAAGGCACTCCCGACGATGACTCGATCCGTTGGTCATTGGTCATTGGGTGCTTGGTCATTTCTTTACGCGGTCTGCAGCGCCCGGTTGCGGAACAAGAAGTCAATAATGTTCCCTTCGTGCGGCTGTAGCCAGTTGAGGCGGGTGGTGGGGAGAGCGCCGAGGTTGAGGCGGTCGATGTGGGTAGCATCGGCGCACTCCGCCCGGAATTTCTCGTCGCTGGTGATGACCGTGCCGACGAGGGTGGGACCAATTTTGGCGAGCATGTCGCTCTGCGGGCACTTAACGACGGTGCTGAAGGGGAACATGTATTCCTTCTTCGCGATGGCCGCTTCGGGTGTGTCGCAGTGAACGATGGTCGGGCGGATGTACGCGCACCGTTCCGCCTCCACCAGTCGCGGGCCGTACTTGGAAGTGAGATCGGCGACGCCGCTTTCCTTGAGATCGGTCTCGATCATTCCCCAAACCGCTTTGGCCTGGCCGGGGATAGTGAATGCCGCGAGGCCCGCCTGCGGATCGGTCGGCGGCTTGACTTCGATGGGACCGAGCTTGTCGGCAATCGCCTGGGCGATTTCCTTGGTATGTCGCGAGGCCCAAATCCCGGAGCAGTTGATGCAGCCGCGGCCGGAGTTGATGAAAATGCTCTCGCACATCAGTTCCAGATGCTTCTGCCAGTTATCGACTTCGTCGTCGCCAATCAGAATCTTCGAGAATCCCGGCCCGTGAGCCTGGACGCGAGGATTCCCCTTGTACTGCTCGACTGTCGCGGTTCCACCAAAAATCATGGCCCGCTCAGCCGTCGCCAGCACCGCCGCGCCCGCTTCCGGTCCGCCTGGGAAAATCGACCAGACTTCGCCCGGAATCCCCGCCGCGGTAAAGGCCGCATGCATGCGGTAAGGAGTCCACGGCTCCTGCGGACCCGGCTTGAGGACCAGGCCGAGCTGCAACGGAATCGCCGGCAGCCACAGGGTATGCACACCGGGAGAATTTGAGGGCAGCACCGCACTCAAGGTCGGTGCCTGCGCCTGATAACTCACCGTCACACCGCGGCTCTCCACGCCGTAACCCTTGGTCAGGATGTTCAAATCCAAGCCGCGGGTAAGACAGTCGAGAATCTTGTCGATGTTCCTCAGCACGAAGGAGTTCTTCGGCATATTCATCCGGCACATGTGCTCCGGAAGGCCGGTCGTCGACGACTGCTGCCGGGCAAAGTCCTCGGGCGACTGCTGGCCGTCCCCCATCGGCAGCGTGGCCGATTCATACAGATCAGCCGCCTTCTTGATGCGGCTGATGAGGTCCGCGACCGGGATCGCCCGCAGAATATCCCGGGCCTTCTGAGCCGAGCGCATGTCCCGCTCAATCAGGCCGCGATTGGCCTGGCTGACCTTGGCAACGGGCTCGCCGGTGGCGAAGTGATTGACGGTATCCTTATCGAGCGAATCGTAGGGCTTGCCCCAGCGGAGGACGGGTAGGTTGAGCACGACAAACTCCAGTTATTAGGTAAGCCAGTCTTCGAGTTTGAGTCCCGGCACTTTTTCAAAATCCACAGTATTGCGAGTCACCAGCGTTAGACCATTTGTCAGGGCAATCGCCGCTATTCGCAAATCCATCGTTCCAATTCGAACGCGGCTGGCTCTCCATGTTTCTACCAGATCTGCGGCGTTTCGTTCAAAGTCATGGATTTGCATCTTGCAATAACTGCCTAGCAAGCTTCGCAACATTCTGTACCCATAAACGAGCGACTCAGGGCTCCTGGCACGAGAAACGTAATTGTTCCAACCAGTCACTTGCTCCTGAAACGAAACGATGGAAACAAAAATCTCCGCGGGGTCCGCAGAAGCAATTCGTGACATCAATCGCGGGAAAGCTTGGTCCTCGGGGCGTTGCAAAATGCTCAGATGATCGGTATCCAGCAAATACACTTTACTTGTCCGGCAATTCCTGGTCGGCGAGCGACTCTTCGTTGACCTTTTTCCGCCACTCCGCGCCCAGCCGCACTACTTCCTCAAAATCAGGGAAGTCCGCCATCGACCCCGATACCTGTTCAACCCAATTGGATTTCGATTTACCAGAAGAGAGCGAGCGCACCTCGTCCTTGAGAGTCCGCAACTCAGACTCTAGTGCAGTCAGTCGTTCTTCCAGCGAAACCGTGGACATGGTCCTTCTCCCACTTTCAATCGACTATCCATTTTACCCCGCCGCTCGCAGCAGGCCAAATTTGACTTCTTAATACACTCCCACCGTCGTCGTCGCCGCGATCCCGCGCCACGGTTTCACGCCACTGATGCCGTCCCAGGGATACTTGGCATACGGCTGCTCGCGTTCTCCTTCGTCCCGTTCCAGGAAGCCGGGGACAAAGAGTTCCTTGGTGAGCGTGGTCAGCTTGACGCGTCCCGAGTCGCCGTAGGGAACGACCTTGAGCGGATCGTCGAAATCCACGACTTCAATAACCGCCCGCGGCTGGGGAGCGTAGTAGGTGATCTTGTAACCGTCGGCAGCACCAACGGGCTTGCTGCAGGCGAGCCCCATGAGCGTGTTGCCGTAGGTCGGCGTCATGTAGATGCCGCTCTCTGCCGGCGAACCGCCAAAGTATTCCTCGACGCAAAACCGGGTGAACTGCGGTGTGAACTCCGTCCCGCCGCTGAAAATGCCGGTGATGCCGGTGTCCTTGAAACTCTTCCCCTGCTTCTCGAGCTTGGTGCAGAGAGCTTCCAAGAGCTTCGGCGTGGTGAACATGCATTTGATGTCGTGCCCAGCGGAGAGAATCGTCAGCACCTGGTCGATGCAGTGATCCTTGTACGCCTCCAGGTGTTCCATCCAACCCTTCTTGATCAGCTTCACCACCCACCGCGGATCGAGATCAATGCAAAAGCAAATGCCGCCGCGGAACTGGCAAAGATGCTCCACCGCCAGCCGCAGGCGGCGCGGACCGGAGGGACCGAGCATCAGCCAGTTGGCCCCCTTGGGAAAGTACTTGTCCGGCAGCGTGGCGCTGAAGTTCTCGTAGTCGATCCAGTGGTCTTCAATCACCATCCGGCTCTTGGGGATGCCGGTCGTGCCGCCGGTCTCAAAGACATAGGTCGGCTTGCCGGCCAGCCCCTTGGGAATCCAGCGGCTGATGGGGCCGCCGCGGAGCCAGTCATCCTCGAAAAGGGGGAATTTCTGGATGTCCGCAAAGCACTTCACTTCCTTGAGCGGATCAAACTTCAGCCCCTTCTTTTTTTCCAGCCAGAACGGACTGCCGGTCGACTCGTGGAAGTGCCACTGAATCGTTTCCACGGCATGCTTGTCGAGTTGGTCCTTGGCGGCCTGGGAGCGGGATTGCATCTCCGCCGGGGTAGCGGTTTCAACCAGTGTCATCGAAGATCCTCGAGGCGGGAAACGGAAGGAAAATCAGCGGCGGGGCGCGTCAAACTGGGTGCAAACCCAGTCTTAGGGCGTGACGTTATAGAGTACCCCGCCGGCCCACCGCTGACAACCCGCGCAGCCGGCACGCCATTGCTTTTGGGTGGCACGCCCACGGCTTTGCGTGGGCGTGATAAAGTTCACTTTCTCGAACCTCACGCTCACGCAGAGCCGTGAGCGTGCCACCCGATCCCATCCCTTACGCTAGATCAATCATGGTCCGCCTTCTCGTCCTCTACGGTCATCCCACCGACCCCGCCGCGTTCGACAAGTACTACGAGGACCGCCACATTCCCATCGCCAAAAAGATGAAAGGGCTGAAGAAGTGGACCGTCGGCAAAGTGCAAGTGAAGCCAGGTGAGGAACCGCCTCCCTACTACTACATCGCCGACCTGTTCATGGAGAGCCGCGAGGAATTCGAATACCTTTTGGCCACTCCCGAAGGGCAAGCTGCCGTGGCCGACGTGCCAAATTATGCGACTGGAGGCGTGACGTTTCTCTATACGGAAATTGAGGAAGTCATCTGAGCGACGAATGGACGAGACCCCTACTCATCTTGCAAGCTGTCTTCACTTTTCTTCTTTCTTTGTCGTCTCCGGTTTGAGACGTGGCACCGGTCGATTCTTCCGATACTCAATCAGTATTTTTTTTACATCTTCATAAGCCGGGTCCTTCAAATCGCAATACAGATGAAGCTTTTTCGGCCCATAAAACTTCACTTCGTGGCAGGTGAGGCACACCAGGGCCAACCACTTTTCTTTGCCAACGTTCAGCTGCAAACAATAATCCGGATGAAATCCGCCGCAGAATTTCGGGTGTTGTTCAGACACTGAGTCAGCATTTGCCAGGAGCTTCACAACTGCCTTGGCATCATCAGCGGAGATTTCCAGCGTCTCGTCAAAAAAAGTGTACTCGTGAATCTTGATGGTTTTCTGAGTTGGTTCAGGCGCTTTGGAGTCCTTCTTTCGAGGCACGCCCTCGAAGAGGGTGGCTTCGTCAAACTTGACAATGGCCGCGGCAATGGGCTTATGGTTCTTCAAATCCAAATCTTTTCGCTTGGGCTCTACGGCGATCGCTGAGCAAATTGCCAGCAGCATTGCGGCGTGAACACAAAGGATGAACATGAATTTCAACATCGCTACCTCCAAGTCAAGTTAGATGTTTGCCGCTTCCACAATCACCTTGTGCCCCTGGATTTCCAGCACCCGGATCGAAGCACCTTTGGGGATGTAATCTCCTTCGCAGACAACGTCGAGAAAGGCGTCGCCGAAGCGGGCGCGGCCGATGGGGCGGAGGGGAGTTTCGGTGCGACCGATGGAGCCGATCGACACGGCGGATTCGATGGATTTGCCGCTCGTCTTGGAACCGTCGCGGTGGATTTCGACACCCGGCCCAACAACAGCGGACTCACTAGCGACCGGCGGCGCAAGGATCATCCCCTTCAGAACGGGAATCACATGAAAATAGCGCATCATCACCCCGGCGACCACGGTGAAGGCGGCACAGGAACTGAGGACGAGGACGCTGGAGCCGAGGAGCGTGTGCCAGTCATGCTCGCTCCGCGGGACGATGAAATTCTGGCAGGCCAGAATCATCGAAACCACAATCAGCAGGATGCCGCCAACCCCAGTTACCCCAAAGCCTGGCAGCACAAAGATCTCCACGGCCAGCAGCAGCACCCCTGTCCCAAACAGCACTAGCTCCAGCATGCCGGACGTTCCGGCGTGGAAGCGGCTCCAGTAGAAGAGGGCGAAGCAGAGCAGAGCCGTGATGCCGCCGATGCAGGTGCCGGGAGCACTCAGTTCATAGAGCAGACCGACGAGCCCGACAATGAAGAGTAGCGCCGTGATCCACCACAGGCTCAGAATATAGACCGCCTTATCCGCGGTGTCCGGGCGATACTCGCGCCACTCCCCGGCGACTTGATACCGATTGCGGAGCTCTTCCTCGCCGGACACTGTGCTACTGGCCAGTTGCAACTCCACGGCCCGAGTGCCGCTGACTTCCAGAAATCGGCCCTTTTGCGATTCGAGGACCAGCTCCAGCTTCTCCCACTCCGCGGCATCGGGCCGGTTGGTCTGTTCGAGCTCGGAAAGAAACGTGATGCTGCCGTTCGTTTTATGGCGGTAGCGAAACACCTCGACATCCATATCGACCATCGCTTCGGCGAGTGCCGGCGGACGCCCCTTGGCAATCGCCAGGCCCCGGAGCCGCTGCACCAGATCGGATTTATACTTCTCCGGGGCATAGCGGAACATGAAATCCGGATCCAGAAAAATCACCCCTACGTCCCCCAGCCGGGCACCGGGCCGCATCACGATTTCGTCGCACCCCAGCGAGACGAATGCCGCCCCGCTGAGGGCCTCATCCGGAACGTAGGCCACGGTATGAGCCCAGGAGGCATCGCGGAGCATCTCCGCCATCTCCTGGCTTTCATCCACATAGCCGCCGGGGCTGTCCACCTCCACCACAATCAAATCGGCCCCGGCCTTCTTCGCCGCCGCCAGCTTGCGGCTGAAATAGCCTTCCAGCCAGGGGGTAATCGGCCCCTCGAAATGAATCACCGCCGCCTGGCGATACGTCTTGGCGGCTCCCTTGGCCGCAGGCTTGGCCGGCGGAGCATCTTCAGCGGACAACAGGGCCGCCGCCAACAGAAAAGAGACCGCTGTCAGCCACACCGGCCAAAGCCGCCGCTGCCGCACTGGATGCCGAGGATTTTGCCGCGCACGCCGCATGGCCCCAGCATAGCGATAGGAACTGGGAGATTCAAACGCTTCAGAGGGTGCCAGTGGCAATCAAAGGGGGACGAGACAAATTCAGCCATATGGCGAGACCACGCCCCCCTTTGATAGCCAGTGCCGCGCCGTCAAGGGACGCGGCATCCCCCAAGGTCTGTCCCGGTGGTTCGTCGCTCCCGGTGCCGCACCGGCTGTCGAGCCGATGGTGAGTCTGCCCAGAATGGTTCCGTTTTTGTCGGCTCGACTGCCAGTGGCACCCTGGAGCTGTTCCCCACGTTCGGTCCCCCCGAACCCCTTAGGATTCATGATTCAAGGCGCTTTTTTTTCGGGACTTACGTCGATTCACTCTCGCGCAAGTCCTTTTGCAAAGCCAGTTTCCAAATTATTCACTCGCCGTAACTTTGACTCACCCTCCGTTTCTGATTCATCTGAATCACTACCGCCCCATTGAATCACGCAATGACTCACTGCTGGGCGCGGGTCTCCGACCCCGCCCTACGACTGACCGAAGGTCTCCTGAATCCAACCGAGGAGACAGGCGGTCGCCCGTTTCGGCGGGGTCAGAGACCCGCGCCGAACAGGCGGGATTCCCTTCCACCCTCGTGCTTTTTCACCACAACCCAATTGGAAAAGAGCCAGCCACCCGCGGCGGGGCAAGCCTGCGCGGAGCGACGCCACGTAATTACACAATTGTATACATACCAGTTGGCACTAGCAAGCCCCCGCTGAGTATTTTCTGCCAAATTCTTGAAAACCTCTCCGCCAGGCGAGCGGGGGGCGTCAGCCCCCTGATACTTCCAGCCACCCAGGAACCAGCACTCCAGGACGGCGTTGCCACCATTTGACGGCCCGTCTCCCAGCCAAAGGTGCTGCGCGGCAAGCATGCGGCAACCTGGAAGCACTGGCTGCCTAGTCGAAACTAGCTGCGGATTCCATGGCGCTTTGCGGGACATAGCCACCGTCGCAACGGTCGCTTGCGCGATCCATCACACACGCAAGCCGAGCGAAGCGTTTGACTTCTAATTGTTAAATAGTCCCATGGTAACTTACCGACGCAATTTGTAATATCACGGAAGCGACGCAGGTTCATTTCCGCTTCGCGTCGATAGGGCTCGGTAAAGGTGAATGTCGATTGTCTGGTTAATAAATCGTACAGAGCCATCCGCCAAGACAAACTGCGCGCCGCCAGGGTGCAGACTCCGAAATGTGGCCACATTCCACCACTCGTCCGGAGTATTTGGAAAAAAGTTAATCCTCCCATTGCAACTGGAATAATCGCCATTGCAGAAAAATGCGGCGCAATAGTGACGGTGCTGACTCGGGACCACCTCGCCAACCAATAACGTATTGCTTAATCCATCGTGAACGTCGGCGAACGTAATTGGTTCTTGATACGTATTTCGATGAAACATACCATTGCATCCGCCATTGCGATGGCAGTCTGGCTCCGAACCGCCATGAATGCTCGCTTCGCCGCCGATCCTCGTATCACCGATCACACCTTTATAATTGGTTAAAGTGACGGGAATTCCCTCCAGTTTATCTTGGATTGTCGACGGAGACTCAATGGTGCCGTCAGACGGACAATGCAGTATCGGGACAGGAGCAGCAAGATGGGGCCGTATCGCAGGGTTCATTAATCCGCCTCCTGAGAAGAAATCCCCGCTAAACCCCGGCGATAGTTTATCATATATCCCCTGTTGCTCAATTTGCGGTAATATTGCTACAAACCAACTCTTCCCGTTTCGTTGCACGTCCGGATGCGGACCTTCGGACCAAGCGGAAACAGTTATGGGGACGGTTTTAAGGCTATGATGGTATAAGGACACAGCAAACCCCAATTGGCGGAGATTGTTTTGACAAGAGGTCCGGCGCGCCGCCTCCCGAGAAAACTGAACCGCAGGAAGCATAAGTCCTATGATAATTCCAATAATTGAAATGACCACCAAAACTTCAACGAGCGTCATCCCTTTCCGCGAATCCTGACGTTGGAACGGAATCCCATCAACGACGTTAGTGGCAGCAATTGCTGGGGCTATGGTCCACTTCATACGAGCTGCAATAGTAGCAGCAGATGCGGCAAAAATAAAAGTCGCAACCCCAATAGAAGTTGATTGCGAAACCCTTAGCGGACCTGCGCCGAAGCATCCACAATCCGTCATTCCTCCATGCGAGATCAGAACGAAGTGAGCCGCGAGAAACATCATCGACAGACCTAATGAAGCAACCCAAGCTCCCTCTTCCGCAATCGCCAAAATGAGTACAACTCCGACGACAACCTGCACCGACGGTAATATCGCGGCTAGGGCAACGCCGGCAGTTTCGCCTACTGCATTGTATTTGAATACAGAATTTAGAAATTGGTAAGAATTGGTGAAGTGCAGCCAACCTGAAATGCACAGTAGCGCGCCGACGCTACATCGAATAGCCGTGCGAAAACTCTCGGTTATCATTGTCGAACCTCTTCAGACCCCGAGGGGTTTGAGGATTTTCTATGCAAGGTCGACTGCTTCCATTCCTTCCAGCCGCCCTGAAAGAGGGTCACGTTATTAATTCCTGCCATGTGCAATTGCGCACCAATCTGCTCATCGTACGGGCACCCATCGCTTTGGCAATATACGACAACCTGTTTGTCCTTCGGCACTTTTTTTGCAAACTCTTGCAGGGCGGTTGGTGATATGTGTACCGGAACACTAATAGCCGAAGGGATATGGCCGAGGACGTAGTTTTCTTCGTAGCGGGCGTCTATAACAATCGCGTGCTTCTTTTCGATCAACTCGTCCAACTCCTGAAAACCAATATGTGGCAATTGTCGCGAAAAAACTCCCCATTTCACAATTGCAATTGCATCTGCGTTGCGGAAAAAGCCCGTTGGTGCCAAGCTATGCCATAGTAGCGCCATTGCAATCCCGGTGGCGAGAATGCCGCAGCAAGTGAGGATCGCGGTGCGCGGACGAAAATCAGGAACGCGCAAAGCGGCGGGCAACCACATCCTCGCAGCAAAGAGGCTAACACACGCTAGAGCCGTGAAGGTCGCGACGGCGGATCTCCATGCTGTGTGGTAGCTATCTGCCGCAGTCTTTGTAGCTGCGTCGGGATAAATCACTAACCCTAGACCGTCCCATTGTGCCAATAATTGCGAGTACTTCATGAATTCAATATTGTCCGGAGATTCCATGACCTGGATTCCGTCGCGATTACATTGCACCACAAGCACCCAGTGATTGAAAGCGGCAGAGTCGCGATGGCGGGACAAAAGTAAAATACTCGGATAATTCAAAGACCGCAGATCATCAATTGTCATCCCCGATTTGGGTGTGGCAGCCAAACCCAGGGACTCTGTTGCTGCAAGGAGTTCCAGGGGGCTGCTGCCTTGGTAGCTTCCCACGAAACGTGGATCAACTAGGGTTGAATAAGAAGCGTGCCGCTGATAATACTGCGAGGCGGCATAAACGCAATTGATACCACAGTAGGGACCCGAAGATTTAGCGACGCGGGGAATGGCGAGTTCGGGTTTATTATCGGCACTCAGGCAGGCCAACGGTGTTAGGGCCAAAACTAATGGAACGGAAAGGCGGGGACTAGGAAATTTTACCATTATCAGTCCTCACTGATTCGCACGCATTTTTTTGACAAACAACCAACAGAAAGCCGCGATTCCGAGCGCGAGGGAAATTCCCAAAATAACACGCGAAAGCGTGAAAATGGGTGCTACCGGTTGACGAAAGCGAATGTCCGACATCCTTTCTGCGGCGCTGATATCTAGTACTTTCTGAATCCTTCCGTCACGCCATTCGTGGGGGATATGTCGCATTTCCCTAATATTGACGGGTGTTCCATCTGCAATCGGGGCGGAAATGACAAATTGTTGCAGTTCCGCCTTGGACGGCGTGTGGCTTTCCAGAACTCTTATTACAAATCGCTCCTCTACATTTCCTCCTGGCTCATAGCGCATTACACTTTTGACCTCGTATGATTCGAGCGTCCCGCGACGGTCCAACTTTATCGAGCCAATATGTTGCTCAAACGACTGCATTTTGCCGTCGGGGTTTTCGCCGCCGCCCGCTATGGTGGCCAGCTTCTTGCCGCTGAGGATATCGCTCGGCCCTTTAATAATTTCTGTTTTCATAGGCCGAAGCGCGCCGCTGTCGCCACTGAGCCAAATTGAGAGCAGGCCTTTATCGTCTCGCAAATCAACTTTTGTTTCTGATCCGTAAAAAGAAACCTTTAACTTGCCCTCATTATTCGCTTCCCGTGCCACGTCGATAAGTTCTCTGCCATGGTTAGGAGAGAAGCCAAAAAGTAAATATGCATGGAGCAGCGTATGGACGCCCGGCTCATTACGGAGCGCAACGTTTTCAAAGGTGGCTGTAAATGAACTCGGAGCGGACTCAGATTTATTGCCCGACCAAGACACATTCGCTAGATGGTCCTCACGCACGACGTACTCGAATTTGCTAAACCGTTCCTTTTTTTCACCCTTCTGAAAACGCAAATTGCTATTTTTTCCCTTGATCCACCACTTATAGTCGTCGCGCATCACCTCGGCGTCCAAACTAGCAACTTGCGTTTCTTTTTGATAAATACCTCCCTTGCGGTAGCCGACGACTTTAAGTTTCAGGCGAATTGTCTTTGCCGGCAGAAACGCCTGTTCTAGATCTCTTATGACGTCATTCGCATTTTGCGCGGCACTGGCGCATTGAAGCTGCATGACTAGGCCAATCGCCAGCAAGGTGTTGCGAACGGTCTGGGCCATCGCTATTCCTCAATGCAATTTAACGAAGTTGTGCAACATTTCGCACACTTCCGCCAATACTACATTCCGGGTTCGCAAGGGGTGAGAAGGGTATCGTCGTTGTCGGACTTGCACTCCACATGGTCCGAACAAATTGAATCGGCAGAACCTTTCGGGTTACAGAGGCGGGTCTTTACGCCAGCGTCGAAATTACACCGCTGGACGTCAAAAGCGCAGAACATGTAGCCAGGAGTAATGTCGCAGTCGACATCAAGGCGATTGGGCCCAACCGTGCAAGCAACTCCGCCGCGCTTATTGGTGAGCGCGTCGCCGCTTAAGATTGTAGGCGCTGCCGCGAAGGCGCTCACTCCCGAGATTGCGGCGAGAATCACTACCTGGGAGAAGGATTGAAGGTTCATTTGCAGTCTCCTGGAAGCTTCCTCTGTTTTTTCCTGCGCGACCACGAGGAAGATCAGTCGCCCAGGTAAATTTCATTTTCTCTGCTTGCGAACAACGCTCTGGGATGTCGGTGGCTATTTCATACCCTAAAGATGAGGTTGCGAAAGTCTAATGTCAATAGCGCACTCAGAAAAGTGTGAAGTACTGGAATCGCTCCAACACAAGTCAAGGCAACGTCGAAACGGATGGCGTAGGTCTCTCGCGGTGCGGCAGACGGGCTTTTGCCGCTCTGCGTGATGCTACCTCGGAAGAAAGCGGGGCATCACGCGGAGGCGCGGAGCCCGCAGAGGGAGGGCAAATCAGATCGGATGGGATGGCAATGGTCACGCAGGCCTGCGACTTGGGCTTTCGTACTGTCGGTCCTACGGACCTGCTCCGACGGTGTTCCATCGCGCTCAAGAAGCAGGGCCGTTGTTGCCGGTGCCGCGCGGAATTCCCTCGCTCGCGCGTCGGGCTAGTGTTTGGAGTTGGTCTGCCGCTCCACCTGCGCGGCTTGACGATGGTACACTCTTCCATTACCAAAGAAGGAGATCCATCATCCGCCGGAAGTTCTGGCGGTCTCTCCATTCATCGTCGAGGCTAAAAACTATGACCATCACGCGAGTCGGTACGAGTGCCAAGTATGCCAACGGTTGGGACAGCGCTTTCGGCAAAGGAAAATCCGCCAAGAAGTCGGCAGCGGCCCCGTCGAAGAAGAAAGCCCCCGCCAAAAAGGCCAAGAAGGGGAAGAAGTAGCCGGAGTGGGCACGCGGTTCGCACAAAAAGGGGTCGGGAGGAGTTTTCGCCAAGGCGTTTCGAGACAATCGAGCGCTCAGGCAGCGAAAACCCCTCCCGACCCTGTTCGCGTCCATTCCAGGAGGTGTCCCGTGAAAGTCCATTTGCGTTACTGCTCGTCCTGAGGGTATGAACCGCAGGCCGTCAGTTTGGCGGCCAAAATCCTGACGCAGTTCAAGCGGCAGATTCAGTCCCTGGAACTCGAGCCCTCGATGGGGGGCTGCTTTGAGTTGCGAGCCGGCGATGCTCTCATCTACTCCAAGCTCGCCACCGGGGAGTTCCCGGAGGAGCGAAAAATGATCGATGAGATAGGGAAGCGGCTGAAGAAAGTGGCTTAGTCGTCCCGAGTATCCCGATCAGAATCCCGGCTGCTCCCGCGCATCCGCTCAATCGCCATACGATAGCGGCTGTAGAACTCGGCGGCGGTCCAGCCGAGGTAGAGGTTGCCGCCGATCGAAAGAAACAGCGCGCAGCAGACGAACATCCACGATCCCCAACTCGCCGGCTCCGGGGCAGTGCCTTCTGAGGAAGTGGCGTTCTTAGTTGACTTGGTGGACCCCGCACTCAGGCTCGTGCGCCGCTTGGGGGACTCCACCGATGCCGTCCGACTGTTGTCGATGTCCGTCCGCTCTTCTTCCCCAGCGGTCATCGCGACATCTCCATCCGTGGCTCCAAAACTGGTGCGCGGCCGGCCTAATCGAGTCTCGTTGTCCGGCAAATACTGGTTCTGCTCCCGGTCGGGTGTGAGCGACGCTGGCGTCGTCTTGGGCTTGTTGATCGGCGCATTGGCGAACTGGCTTTTGTCGAACTGGCTGCGGTCGAAGACGGGCGCTTCCGCCGGCCCAACTCGGGGAGCGGGCCGCATCGGACCGTATCCGACTGGTCCATTGGCGGGGCCATAGAGCGGGGCTTCCTCCGGCTGCTCTTCGGTGGTCGTTTCCTCCGGGGGGTTGGTGGAGAAGAGTTCCGGCGCGGCGGCTGGACCGCGATTGTCAATCACCGGTCCATAAAGAGGCTGCTCCGCGCCATAAAGGGGTTGTTCTTCCGGTTGCTCGATCGGCTGCTGGGCGGGTTGTTCCGGCCGCTCATCCGAAAACGTGAACTTCTTGGGACCCTGTAAACGGGGCGGCTCCTTGGCCTTAGTTTCCGCAGTACGCGGTGCGTTCAAACGCGCGCCAGGTGCCGGATTTGTGCCCGCGAATGGTCCCTGCACAATCTGATTCTCAGCCGCGACCGGAGCAACCGTCCTCCGGTCTTTCGACGAGAGCGTGGCCGGCGGAGCGGGCTTGGCTGCTTTCCGCGGGAGGACTTCTTGTCCGGCAAGCACGATGAACTGCTGAATCTGTCCCGCCTCCGGGTAGATATTCAGGTAGATCTCGTCTCCGTCCCGGAGCTTTCCCAGCAGGTCCGGCGAAAGTTGCACCAGATACTGTACCCGGCCATCCTTGTTCGCCAGCCAGCCGTGCGTGATGTCGGTGGTCTCTTCGGAACGCCCCTGGGAATCGTAAACAATGGCCACGGGAATATCGGCCTCGGTTTTGGCGGCTCGGCGTTCTTGACTTTCCAGCGGCGGCAGATCGGCCATTCGCTGCGGAGCCTTTTTCAAATCCCCCGCGGAAAACCGGAGGCAGAGGCGATGAACCTCCTTGGCCGTTGGGGGGAGATTGCTGGTGACGGACTCCCCCTGCTCCAAGGAGGCCAGGAAAGTCGGCTCCACTTGCAGCACATATTCGAGCTGCCCCTCCGGCGTCGTCCGCCAGGATTGCTGCACCCCCAGCGCGGCCACGCACAACATTACGGCGAGTCCATTCATCGCATCATCTCCTTGATTAACGGCTCATTTCAGCCTGCTGAAAAAGGGGTCAGGCACGTCGCCGCAACCGGTTTCGATCACCGGGGACGAATGCTGGCTCCGAGCCAGACCCCTTTTTCAACAGGCTCAATGGCCGTCGGCACTGGCTCCTGCCTGCCTGATTAATCCATCCAGCGCCGGGCCATGTTAGCCGGTTTGGGGGAGACAGGTAAAGAGCGAAAAACGGCTCTCGCGGGCTCGCATTGCTAGCGAATTGCTAGCGAACGGGATTCAGTGGAAAGAGCCGGTGCGAATGCTTGCAGTCGGCTGGAGGGCATTCGATAATGCTGCCACTGCTTCACGCTGCTTCTCGCCGCTTTTCGGATGGCTGTATGGAACTTCAATGCCGATGCACCGCCTGTTCCGCTACCTTTCGGGTGAGTGCCGCCGCTGCGGGGAAGAAGGCCCGTTGCCCCAAATGCACTGCCGTGGTGGATGTGCCCGCTGTCGGGGCCGAGGTCAAGGCAGCTCCGCCACCTGCGCCAGCGCCGATCAAGCCGCCCGCTCCCCCGATTTCGAGAGCTCCGGCTGTTCCACCCATTCAAGCTCCCCTTCGGCCCGCGGTGCAAGCGGCTCCGTCGCCCCCCGCTCCGCAGCCGGCGGCAGAGAGCTCGCCCAAGCCAGCGGTCGAATTTCCAGCCATCGTCACGTCATCGGCCAAAGCAGCGAAGAAGAAGGACCTGCAGTTTTCGTTTCCGGAGCCGGCTGCTTCGGACTCTGCCGTAAATTCATCCGTGCTGTCGGAACCCGTTCCAGCAAGTCCGAATCACGAACCTTCAGCACTGCTGTCCGAACCAAAAACTACCGCCAGGGAAAAGCCTGTCGGCAACTTCGTCCTGGGGAATACGTCTCCCGCCATCAAATCAACTCCGTCTGCACCGGCTTCCAGCACCAGTGGCGACCGCCCCGGCAAAAAGAAAAAGTCCGGCGCTCCACTCCTGATCGGCGGCGGAGTGCTGGGGCTGCTCGTCGTTGTCGGTGCCGGCCTCGGCATCACGGCAATGCTCGGCGGCTTTGGTGGTCAAAGTTCCAAGACGAAACAGGCCACTGGAACGGCAGCCGCTAATTCCAATGGCAAGGCCTTCCTGATTCTCGATTGGCCCGAACAGGAACGGAGCGGCAGCGCTCTCTCCATCGACGGCAAGCGGATGGCTCTCCCCACCAAGGGAGAGGCCAAATACACGCTCCCTGCGGGCTCCAAAAAGCTGCTGCTGCAGCGCCGCGGCTATGAGAATGTGGAGACCACGCTCGCCCTCACCGGAGGCGAGACTTCGCATTATGCTCCCAAGTGGGATTCCATTGACACCAAGATTGCCGACAAGACCAAGGAACCCGGCTCTAAGTCGAGCAGTGACACCGGGACTGACTTTAAGCTTGGCGGTGCGGTTCCCTCGGCGGAGTCTTCGCCCCCAGGCTTTCCTGGTTGGTACCAATTGGTGGAAACGGCGGGGCGCCTGGCCAAGTCCAGCAAAAAGGAACTGTTCATCGTGTTCGGAATTTCCGACGCGGACGCGGAAACGAAGAAGCTCGCCCAAGACCTGGCCGAACCCCAAACCAAAGCCGCGATTAGCGCCGCCTTTGTGCCGGTGATTATCGATTTGCCGCAAACGGCTCAGGGACATCGCTACCTGGAGGATGCTTTCCAGAATCAAACCCTCGCCCAGCTTTACGGCATCCGCAAGGTTCCCGTGTTGATGCTGGCCGACGAACAGGGCCATCCCTATTTCATCGAGCGGGACTGGAAGAGCGGCATGAACGTCGCCCAGAACCTGACTGCGTGGAAGCAGAAGCGGGCGGAGCGGGACCAGCTCCTCACCGCGGCTCGCGCCACGGGAGACGACGCCACGCGCATGGCGGCGGCGGAAAAGGCATTGAACTGGCTGAAGGAGCGGCAATTCATTTCCGCGTATGCCGACGACGTGCGGGCCTGGATTCCCATTGCCCAGCGCGTGGATGCGACCAATTCCGCGGGGAAGCTGGAAGCCTTTGTCGAAGCCGATATGCAACTCCGCATCCAGGGAGTCCGACTCGAGGACGAAACGGGCGTCCTGCAAGCAATCGCTCCGCTGAATGATTGGACCGGGAAGAAGCGATTTTTGGATCCCGATCGGGGTGCGTCCTTGCACCTGCTCGCAGCCGCGGTGCTGCTCAGATTGGAAAAGCAAGAAGAGGGTGTCCGCCATCTGAATGAAGCCGCCACCTACGAACCCAAGAACAAGGAATTGAAGGATCGCCTGGCTGCGGCGAAGGACGCGATCAAGTACGTCAACATTGCGTCGTCGGGGACCGGTTTTGTGATCTCCGAGGCGGGCTATCTGCTCACCAATCATCACGTGGTGGAAGGTGACGGCAAGGTCGTTGTGCAACTCAAGGGGGTGGACCAACCGTTGCCGGCCACCATCATTGCCGAAGATGCAAACAAGGACATGGCCCTCATCAAGATTGAGCCCCCGCCAGGAATCAAGCTCTCCCCCATCAGCCTGGGCAACTCCACCGCCGGACGCGGCGCGTCGGTCATTGCCTTCGGCTATCCCCTCCAGGGCCGGACGGGCCAAGGAGTGAAGTTGACCGAAGGGGTCGTCTCCGCGCTGCCGGAAGCGGAACGCAACAACATGTTTCTGCTCGACATGCGCATCAACCCCGGCAACAGCGGCGGGCCGCTTTGCGACAACAAAGGGAATGTCGTCGGCATGATCACTGCCAAAACGGGCCGCGCCGTCGGAGGTATTGAAGACACTTATGGCATGGCGATCCCTTCTCCCGACCTGCTTAAATTCCTGGAACAGCATCTTCCCAAAACGGTTCCCCCCGTTCCCCCGGTTGGCACCGCCAAGCTCTCGACCGAAGAAGTCGACGCGCGGGTCAGCCCCGCGGTCATGTTGATCTTGAAGATGAAATAGAGCAGGGGTCCGGGGTCAGGGGTCAGGAACCAGGGGTCAGGCGTCACGGCAATTCGGCCTTCGGTGCTGTTCGGTTGTTCGCGCACTTGACGGTCTGGTGCAGTTCCCCCCAATCCGTTTGAATGAACCTCTGCGCCTCCATCTCTCTCTGTCCCCTGTCCCCTGTCCCCTGACTCCTGACTCCTGTCCCCTGACCCCTGTCCCCTGTCCCCTGTCCCCTGTCCCCTGTCCCCTGTCCCCTGACTCCTGACTCCTGTCCCCTGACCCCTGTCCCCTGTCCCCTGACCCCTGTCCCCTGTCCCCTGACCCCTGTCCCCTGTCCCCTGACCCCTGT
>JBJXFF010000217.1:0-3147 GCA_046153945.1 Pirellulaceae bacterium | reverse complement strand
CAGGATGTCGTAGGCTCGCCAGCGGTCCCAGCCGTAGTCGGCTTCCATCCAGAGGATGAGGCGGGCGAAGGCTTCGGCGCTGGCTCGCTCCATGGGGCAGCCGCTGACGATGGTCATGATTTCGGTGGGGGTTTCGATGCGGGGGCCGGCGATTTTTTTCCCTTTGGCCAGGTTGACCGTGATGATGGTGTGCGAGGCCATCTCCAGGCCGCTGGCGGAGAGCTCGCCGTGCCCCATCGCGGCGTGGGCGTCGCCGAGATAGAGGTAGGCCCCGGGGACGAAGACCGGCAGAGAGACGATGTTGCCGGGGGCCGTTTCGATGATGTCCATGTTGCCCCCGTGCGGGCCGGCGGGGAACGTCGTCGGCACTCCCATGTCCGGGGCGGTGCCGATGCAGCCGAGCATCGGCGTGTAAGGGATGGTGAGGGAATCGCTCCAGTGAATCTGCCCGTCCTTGATTGGGCAGACGTGCGTACCGTGCGGACATTCGGTGCCCAGCCATTCGCTGAGCATTTTGGGGTCGCTGGTCCGCGTGGCGCACTGGCCGAGGCTGGGACGAATCTCCTCGATCTTCACCGCCAGCGAATCGCCGGGTTCGGCCCCTTCGACCCAAATCGGCCCGGTCTGCGGATTGCCGTAGGGCTTCTTCGATTTGTCGCGGCGGTCGGCGTTGGTCCGGACCTGGCCGCTGAAGGCGTCTTCGGTTTCCACGAAAATTGTCTCGCCCGGCTGGATGCGGAGGCGGGGCTCGTTGTGGCGGGAGAATTCGTAGTAGAGGGGGCCGAGGGGGAGGCGCTGCATGGAAATCGCTTTCAAGCGGTGTCGGGAATTTGGAATCCGGTGCCGAAGATTGTATCATTCACGCTTGAGGAAATGCGACACCTACCGAACTACTAGGGCGTTGACCGTGTTCGAGATCGGCCGTGAGAAACGTGATTGGCACGCGGGGTACGGTAAATTTCATTGTCGGATTTGCCGCGGTGAGCGAAGTTACACGCTGATCAAGTCTTGCAATTATTTCATGTTGACATTCATACCCATTTTCCCGCTGGAAAAAGCGTCGGAGGCAGTGGAGTGCCACGATTGCGGCCGCCTGTTTGACACGGATGCTCTGACCTACAAACCAACACCCGGTCCCAAGGAGCGACTTCTGGCCAGGGTGGTCGATCATTTCGCGGCTGGGAAATCCGTGGAAGAAGTCCGGGACATCATGACGCAGCCAGGAGTTTCGGGGGACCTGATTCAGCAAGCTATTCACCGCGCGCTCGAGGGGAGTGTGAGAACATGCGCCCGCTGTAATCTTCACTATTCCAAGTCGGCTCGCGCTTGCCTGAAATGTGGGGACGCGCTGCTGGAACGGGAGTAAGCTATGATGGAAGCCAACTAACAAGGTTAGAAATCTATCCGACTCAGCAAACGGTAGTTTGACAGAAAAATGAAGGACAGAAAAATGAAAAGCGGCTGGCTTATAATCTGTGGTACGGCATTGGTCTGTTTCTTGGCGGGTTGCGGCGACGACAAGCCTGTTGCAGAGAAGGAAGGCCCGAAGGAGACCGTGAAGCAGCCGGAGGAGAAGGGGACGGCGGAGCCCGTGAAGCCGACTGAGCCGGAAAAGGGAGTCGAGACGCCGAAGCGGGATTTGGCGGGGGAGTGGAAGACATTGGCTGCGGATGCGAAGGGGAAGCTGGAAGCGGGCCAGTTCGACGAATCGCAGAAGTCGCTGGAGAAGCTCGACAAACTGTACGTTGGGGACGAAAAAAAATCGGCTGAGCAGGCGGATGAGTATCAGGCCCTCTCGGGGAAGCTGGCCGAGGCCCGCAAAGGAGTGCTCGATAAGAAACGGGCGGACAATCTGGTTCAGGCGGAGAAGCACATGAATTTTGGCAAGTTTGAAGAGGCCCAGTTGCTCATCGGAGACATCATCGCCCACAACCCCACGCCGCAGCAGCACGAGAAAGCGACCGCCATCAAGGACGAAATCGAACGCCGCCGCCGGGCCAAGCGGGATTTGCAGGCGTACATGAACATGCTCGCTTCCGCCAACCGCCGCGAGGTGGAGGCGGCCCAGTTCGAGTTGCTCAAGGACCCGGAAACGAGTCTCTCCATTTTGGCGGAAGCTTCCGGCCGGACCGACAAGCCGGTCCTCGCCAGCAATGCCGTGGAGACGCTGGGCTTGCTTGATCGCCCGCAACAAGCGCAGGCCATTTTGGTGGACATCCTGCGTCGCAACAATCAGCAGACGCTATGGCCGGTCGCAGTCAAGGAAATGATCCGCATCGGCAAACCGGGGGCGGGTGAGCCGCTGCTGGCGCTGGCGATGTCGGAAGTGGGCGTCGAGCAGAAGATGGCGGCTCTGGAAACGCTCGCTCAGGTCGCCGATCCGCCGCCGCAAACGCTCGTCTCGCTGCTGCCCACGCTGCACGCGGATGGTCCCTTGCTGCGACTGGCGCTTGCCGCGGCGCTGCATGGCGCGATGACCCATTCCCAGTTCGACCTCGTCTCCCGTCGCGGCTTTGAGGGGGAAATGACTGCGCAGCAGGAAGAGCAGCTTGATAAACTCCCCGAACGACTGGCAGCGCTCGCTGCACCCAAGGATCCCGCCGCTAGTGGAACGGCTGACGTGGCTCGAGCTGCTCAGTCACTGGCAGTTGCCCTTCGCTATGTCCCCGCTCAGCCATTGACTGGCCTCAAGATTCATCTCGTCGAAGCCGAAGTGCCGGAAGCCCCCGCGGCGGCAGTGCTCGATGGCATTTGGAATTCCATCGACCCCAAGACGATGTGGCGGCACGGCATTGAGAAGCGGGGCTCCATCACGCTCGACCTTGGCAGCGAGAAGACCGTCACGGCCGTCAAGATCTGGAACTTCAACGAACCGGCTGGCATGTTCCGCGGCTGGAAGGACTTTGAAATCTTCGTCGGCAACAGCCCCTCCGAAACCACCCCCGTCGCTGCCGGCATCGTCCCGATGGCCCCCGGTGCCGCCGACACCCCCGACTACGGCAGCGTCATCAGCGTCCCTTTCATCCGCGGCCGTTACATCCGCCTGCAAGCCAAAGGGCCGTGGCAACCGAATGTGTACATGGGGTTGTCGGAAGTGCAGGTACTGGGGTTCTAATAAAGTGGTCCGCTCACTCCGTGAGCGGACAT
>JBJXFF010000212.1:0-14804 GCA_046153945.1 Pirellulaceae bacterium | reverse complement strand
GGGCGCCAACGCCTACGAAATCCTCTTGAGCATCATCACCACCGCCCACCAACAAACCCGCGACTTCCTTACCGAACTGGCCCAATCCCTCACTCTCAAACCAGCGCTAGCAGGCTAAGCACGTACCATTTGATAAGGCCCCTTTCGGGGGGTCTGATTCATTGATTCAGCGCATCTGTTTGCAAGTTGACTTACGTCACGGCTGATCCTCCTAAGCCATGATCCTCATGGAATTTACGACGCACGTCGTCGCCGTAACTTCGTGAATCAAGGCCCCAAATCACCAGTTCTTGATTCATGAATTTACCAGGGGTTTCATAAGGCGAAATTCAAATTGCGAATCTCCGTTGCGACAAGCCGTCTCTTCGTCGTGAGTGGAGCAAACCACGAAGTCACGAAGGCGGCAAGAAAGCCAGGAGTCAGTGTCGCCACGCTCTTTGGCGTTCCTTCGTGACTTCGAGCCTTCGTGGTACTCCCTCCCTTGAAGTCAGACGTCCCAGCGCGCAGCATCACCCCGACGGACGACCGCCCGCTCGTCCCAAAACCCAACTGTCCACCCAATTGTCAAACAGCGCTCCAGAGCGAGTTTTCGCCCTGAATCCGAGCCCCAGGCTCGCAATAACATCGTATGCAACTCTAGGTGTAACAGTCAACACATTGAAATAAGTTTTTAATAAATAGTTGTCGGGTGGGAGTCCAGGCGAGTACTCTCGTTACGTCCCTGCTTGACCCGTGTCAGCCAGACTGCTGGAATTGCGAGGTCGTCGGTGATTCCGCGTGACGCGAGTGGCGGAACTCGCCAGCCGCAAATGCGAATCGTAGACCGAGTGCAGTTCGTGAAGAAGTTGAGACGATTGGAAGGGAGGGCTGCAACTAAAATGCTATAGAAGCTGCAAGAGATATTTTTGCAGTCGCTCTAAACTCATCACTTAGGGAAGCGATCATTTCGGTCAAATCCGAAAGGAATTCACTCATGGTTTCGCGTCTGCTCATTTTGACGACGCTGGAATTTCTCACCAGCGGATGCACCAGCCCAGTGGCAGCGATACCAGAAGGAACAACGGTAGTTTACGAAGGCCTGCCCCACACAGCCTATGAGGGTGACCTTTTCGAAAGTGAAAAGAACAAGCCGACTGCCGTTTTGCATGGGCTCTACTTTTATCGCGAGTACCATACTTTAAGCGGCAAAGAAGCCGAGACCCTAAGAACAGCACTATCAGATGCAAGTGGATTTTCGCCGTGGAGTGGAGAGAAAAAATGTGGCGGCTTCCACGCCGACTACGCAGTCGCTTGGAAGGAGGACGGCAAGACCTTTGAGGTATTGATTTGCTTCGGCTGCGGAGAAGTGAAGCGATACGGAACAGGTAAAGAGATTCGTGAGGACATGAAAAAGGAGACTTCTGACGAATTCAACGAACTGTTGAAGGCGTATGACAAGTTGCGGCCGGCGCATCAAGGTTGGGGACCGTAATCGCCAGAGCAATTTTTCCCCAGCATCTCCTTCACCTCTTTCCACGGTCGCGTATTCGCCACCTGATCCTTCGTTAGCCCTCCCCGCTTGGCCTGCAAGATGCCGAACCGAATCACCTCCAGCCCATCGGTGCTATGGGCGTCGGAGTTGATGACAATAGGAATGCCTCGGTCGCGGGCCATGGCCAAATAGACATCGTTGAGGTCGAGCCGGGCGGGGTTGGCGTTGAGTTCCAGGAATTTGCCGTGCTTTTGGGCGGCGGCGAAGACGGCTTCCATGTCGACGTCGTAGGATTCGCGGCGGTTGAGGAGGCGGCCGGTGGGGTGGGCGATGCAGTCGACGTGCGGGTTGGCGAGGGCCCCGACGATGCGGGCCGTGATTTGCTCCCGCGGCTGTTTTTGGCCGTAGTGGACGCTGGCGACGACCCAGTCGGCCTGGGCCAGGCACTCGTCCGATAAATCCATGTCGCCGTTTTCCAGGATGTCGCACTCGATCCCCTTGAGGATGAGGAACCCCTTTTTGCCGTGCTTTTTGTTGATCTTGTCGATCTCTGCCCACTGGGCCAGCAGCCGCGTTTCATCGAGGCCGCTGGCCATGCTGACCCGCTTGGAGTGGTCGGTGATGGCGATGTACGACAGGCCCCGGTCCCGGGCGGCTGCGGCCATCTCTTCGATCGAGGCAGTACCGTCGGTGGCGTGGGTATGCATGTGCAGGTCGCCGACGATGTCCTTCTCTTCGACGAGTTTGGGGAGTTTTCCTTTCGCCGCCCAGTCGAACTCCTGGCGGGCCTCGCGAATTTCCGGCGGGAAAACCGGCAGCCCGAGCGTGGCGTAGACGTCGGCTTCGGTCTCGCCGGCGATATAGGTTTCCTTCTCGCCGTTGATTTTGTAGACGCCGTACTCGTTGATCTTCAGCCCCTTCGCCTTGGCCATTCCGCGCAGGATGACGTTGTGCTCCTTGGAGCCGGTGAAGTATTGAAGGGCCGCGCCGAACGACTCCTTGGGAACCACCCGCAGATCAATCTGAAAGCCGGCGTCGGTCCGGATTGACATTTTGGTCTCGCCGCGGGCGATGGTATCGGCCCGGCCGGGGAACTCGGCGAAGCGGTCCATGACGGCAGCCACATCGGCGGAGACGACCAGCAGGTCGAGGTCCCCGATCGTCTCCTTGCCGCGGCGGAAGCTGCCCCCGAACTCCATTTTCTCAATCTTCTTGCAGGGGGCCATGTGCTGCCGCAAATCCTGCGCGATTCGATCCGCCGTGGACCAATAGAGCCGCTCATTCGCCTGGGAGGCGATGCCAATCCCCTGCATGATGAGCTGCTCGGTCTTCACGCCGAAACCCTTGAGCTTCTGCACCTTCCCCTCGGCGCAGGCGGCTTTCAACTCGTCGAGCGATTTGATGCCAAGTTCCTTGAACAGCAGAGCCGCCTTTTTCGGCCCCACGCCAGGGATGCGGAGCAGCGCTGGGAGGCTCGGCGGAATTTGCGCCTTCAACTCATTGAGCATCGGCAATTCGCCGGTATTTACCAGCGTGACGATTTTCGTCGCCAGGTCCTCGCCGATGCCGTCGATCTTCATCAGCTCCTCTTTCCCTTCGGCGGCAAGAGCGGAGAGGGATTCCGGATAGTCCCGGATGGTCCGGGCACTATTGCGATAGGCCCGGACGCGGAAGGGATTGGCCGACTGGAAATCAAGGAGGTCGGCAATCAGGTCAAAGGAATCGGCGATGGAGGAATTGAGCATGTCTTGAAGGGAAAGGGGCTTACTCGCCAGCCGTCAGTGTAATCGGCACCTCGACGATTTGCCCGCCCCGAACGAGGCCCAGGATCGCTTCTTCGCCGGGGCGATGCTGCTCAATGAAGGTGAGGAATTCTTCTCCGCTGGAGACCTTGTGGCCGTCCACGGAGACGATGGTATCCGCTTGACTCCGGTCAACCCGTCGTTTCTCCATCACGAATGGCCCTCGGCGCTCCTGTTCGCGAATCACCTTGAAGCCGCGAAGCCCCGCTTTCTCCGCCGGCCCGCCGGGAGCGACCATGACGATGACGAGCCCTCGCTCGGTCGGCAGCACATGCGTGATGCCGGATTCTGCCCGGACAACGCGGCCCGTCTCGATGAGTTGTGTAGCCACCCTGCGGAGCGTATCGACCGGAATTGCAAAGCCGACGCCGGTGTTCTCCCCGGTGCTGCTGGCGATGGCGGTGTTCATCCCGATCAGCCGGCCCCGCGTATCCAGCAGCGGCCCCCCGGAGTTGCCGCGGTTCAGGGCGGCGTCAATTTGAATCATGGAACGCATCGTCCGCCCCTTCGCCGGCAGCGAGCGATTGAGGCTGGAGATGATGCCGCTGGACATCGTCCGCTCCAGGCCGAACGGATTGCCGATGGCATAAACGATTTGCCCGACTTTAAGCCGCGACGAATCTCCCAAGTCGATTGGCACCAGCAGTTCCGGCGGCGCGGAAATGCGAATTATCGCCACGTCATTGGGAAGGTCCCGACCGACAACCTTTCCATCGTACGATTCGCCGCTCGCAAGGGTCACTCGTATTTCCTGTGCGCCGTCGATGACATGGTTGTTCGTGAGGATGTGCCCATCCTTATCGAGCACCGAACCGGAGCCGGTTCCTTCGGTTGGAACTTCCATCACAAAAAACGCTGTCTTGTCTCCCTTGGTGGTGATATGCACGACGCTGCGATTCGCCCGCTCGTAGACCGTGATGTTGGTCCGTTCCTCGGGGGAAAACTCCTCCAAATCTCCGCCACGCACTTCTGCCGGCGCGGGAGCCTCCCCCAACACAGCCGGCCGAGGAGGCCGCCGCGAACTCCCCCCGGGCTGGCGGAGAGTCGGCACCGGCACCGATTCTTGGCCGATGACATTTCTCAGGCTGCCCGTTTCGCGTACAGCGAGGGCCGTCAGGCCTCCCAGAAATGCGGACACGATGCAGAGAATCAAGGAACGTTTCATGGGGAGACTCCAATCAGAATGTGCGTGCGCAGCGCCGCGCAAGCGCGCCTTTAAGTTTGCTTGCCTGCTTCGACCAGGCCGCGGACGATGCAATCGGCTGCCGCGGCGGCGTCCACTTCCAGGGCGACTTCGATGTTGCCGCGGGAATGGGAGCTTTCCCGCCGATCAAAGACGGTGACACCGGTGGTCAATTCGCCGCTGGTTTCCACGTCTCCGTTGAGGTCGTGCGTACCAAACAGTTCGGGATGGAGGGCGGCAACCAGGGCGACAGCGTCGTGAATGTGAATGTTTTCGAGTCCCAGTTCGCGGCGGTAGGCCCGGAACAAGAACGGCACAACTTTTCGCAGGAACTTGCCCGCGCGGGTGAGTTCTCCCGGAAGCTGCTCCAGGAGGCCGAGAGAGAACGTGACCTGGCTGGTAACGTCCAGAGGTATCAGGGTCTTGCTGGTCGGTGAGCGGAAGACGTCGCGGGCGCTTTGCGGATCACAGAACATGTTGAATTCGGCACTTGGCGTGACGTTGCCGATGCAGTTGACCGCGCCTCCCATAATCACCAACCGCCCCATTTGGGACGCAATGGCGGGGTCCCGCGAGATGGCCCGGGCAATGTTGGTGAGCGGCCCGAGGCAGAGGATGGTCACTTCTCCGGGGGCGGCGCGAACTTCGTCGCAGATGAGTTTTTCGGAGAGATGCTGCCGGGCGAGCTTCGATACTTGCAAACCGGCATTGCCCAAGCCGTCATCGCCGTGAATATGTTTGGCGTTCAGGCTGGGCGCATTATCGGAAGCGGTAGCTGCACCCATTCGCGGATAACGGGGAGGATCAAGCTGTTCGATGATCGCCTGCACATTGAGCGAGGCCCGCTCCGCCGGCGAGTTCCCCGCTACAGCCGTCACCGCAACCACCTCCAGCCGCGGATCAAACAGGGCCATAGTGAGGGCGACGGCATCGTCAATACCGGGATCGCAGTCGATGATTACCTTGCGGGGCATAGCCGTATTTTAGCGGCTGGGGGAATTTTGGGGAATGCGAATGAGAAGCAGAAGCAAATGACCAATGTCCAAGCCTCAATGACCAATGCGGCAATATTGGTCATTGGGATTTGGTCATTGGTCATTTTCTTTGGTCGCCCTGCGCACAACAGACGTTGGCCCTATAATGAGGACAGCTATTTTTCAAACGCCGCCCCCCCACGGTGTCCCATGCCGGTGCAGATGCAGTTATCGCGGATCATCATCAGCGAGATCTCGGATCAGCAGTTCATTTGTCTCCGTGAGGTGGAGGGGACGCGCGAATTCTCGATTGTGATCGGCCATTTTGAAGCCAGCAGCATCAGTGCTGGGGTGAAACGGGTCGTCTCGCCCCGACCGCGGACCCACGAATTGTTGGTTGCAACCGTCGAGCAACTCGGGGGACAGCTTGATAGCGTGGAAGTAAGCGAACTCAGAGATCACATCTATTTCGCCAAGCTGCGGATCAAAAAAGAAGGAGAAATCATCGAGGTCGATTCCCGGCCTTCCGATGCCATCGCCATTGCGGTCGCCTGCGACCCTCCCCTGCCGATCTATGTCTCGGAGGATGTGCTGGAGGAGACTACCGAAGGGGCCTAGGGCCAGGATTTTCGACTCCTTTCTCTCGCCTTTCCTGCCCTTGACAGCAAGGGCCAAACCGATAGGCTTATGGATTCCCTAAATTTCGGCCTGGAGCCGGATTATCGGAAGCGAGTTGGCGATTGCGCTGCCTCCCAGAACCACTAGAAAACACGTATGCCCACGATTAATCAGCTCGTACGCAAGCCGCGGCGTCAGAAGCGGGTCTTCAGCAAGTCGCCGGTGCTCGAAAAGTGCCCCTTCAAACAAGGGGTCTGCATGATCGTCCGGACCATGACCCCGAAAAAGCCGAACTCGGCTCTGCGGAAGATCGCCCGTGTGCGTCTTTCGAATGGCCGTGAAGTGACGGTCTACATTCCGGGTGAGGGACACAACCTGCAAGAGCACTCGATTGTGCTCGTCCGCGGTGGCCGTATCCGCGATTTGCCGGGTGTTCGCTACCACGTTGTCCGCGGAGTCCGCGATACGCTGGGTGTGAATGGACGGAAACAGGCCCGCAGCAAGTACGGTGCGAAGAGCGGGTAGTGAATTGCAGATTTAGGATTTCAGATTGCAGATTTAAGACAACGAATTGGCGCTTTTGAGAATACAGAGTTATGGGCAAGATTACCGCTAGTGCAACGCAGCTTAAGCCGGATGGTCGATTCAAGTCGATTCTGGCCTCCAAGTTCATTAACTGCCTGATGTATGACGGCAAGAAGAGCGTCGCCCAGAAGGTGTTTTACGACGCGCTCGACATCATCAAGGAAAAGCTGGCCGACAAGGATCCAATTGAGGTCTTCCACGCTGCCGTGGAAAACGTCAAGCCGCATATCGAAGTCCGCAGCCGCCGCGTTGGTGGTGCCGCCTACCAGGTGCCGATGCAGGTGAACCGCAACCGGCAGCAGTCACTGGCCATCCGCTGGATCCTGGGGGCCGTGCGGGAGAAGAAAGGGCGGGCCATGCATCAAAAGCTCGCTGATGAGTTCCTGGCCGCGTACAATCGTGAAGGAGCCGCGGTCACCAAGCGCGAAAACGTCCACCGCATGGCGGACGCCAACAAGGCCTTTGCCCATTTTGCGTGGTAATTTCCAATACACATTGGCCGCGGTAACCCCAACTTACCGCGGCTTTTTCATGCGCGAAATCCGGGGCTGGGGACTAGGGACTAGGGACTGGGGAATACAGAGAATTCTGTAGTCTCGTCTCTTCCCCAGCCCCTAGTCCCTAGCCCCCAGCCCCCATGACCTCCCGCAAGCTTGAAAACAGTCGCAACATCGGAGTCATTGCCCACATTGACGCGGGCAAGACGACGGTGACGGAGCGCATGCTCTTTTACAGCGGGGCGAAGCACCGTGTCGGCGAAGTGGACAAAGGGACGACCGAGACCGACTGCGATCCCGAAGAGCAGGAGCGGGGGATCACCATCTATGCCGCCTGCGTGACGTTTGAGTGGAAGGATGTCGTCGTCAATCTCCTGGATACGCCCGGCCACGTCGACTTCACTGCAGAGGTGGAGCGTTGCCTGCGGGTCCTCGACGGCGCGGTGGTTGTCTTTAGTGCCCGTGAAGGGGTGGAAGCTCAGAGCGAAACTGTCTGGCGTCAGGCGGACCGGTACAAAGTGCCGCGGGTCGCGTTCATCAATAAGCTGGACCGCGAAGGGGCCGATTTTTATTCGGTCGTTGAGGAAATGAAGTCGCGGTTGGGGGCTCATCCGCTGCCGATTCAGATTCCGGTGGGGCAGGGTCCGCCTCATGTTCCCACGCCGTTCCGCGGGGTAATCGACCTCATTCGGATGAAGATGCTGACCTTCGGCCCTGACAAGGATAGCAAACTCGTCGAAGAACATGAAATCCCGGAGGACTTCACGGACGACGCTCAGCATTGGCGGATGGAAATGCTGGAGCGGCTCTACAACTTCTCCAACGAGATGATGGAACTGGCACTCGCCGAGCAGCCGATTCCCGAAGAACTCGTCCACAAGGTCCTGCGAGAAACCACGCTCCACATGCAGGTCCAGCCGGTGATGTGCGGCTCTGCCCTGCACGGTGTAGGCGTACAACCGGTGCTGGACGCAGTGCAACGCTATCTCCCTAGTCCCGCTGACATGCCGCCGGTCGAAGGGGAAGAAGTCGCTGACAAGAAGAAGAAAACGACTGAGCCCAAGAAGCTGACGCGGAATCCCGATCCCGACGAACCTTTCAGCGGCTTAGTCTTCAAAGTCCTGCCAGCCAAAACGGGGGACATTCACTGGGTGCGGGTTTACTCTGGTACGCTCAAATCGAACTCGCGGGTGCTCAATCCGGGCAAGGACATCAAGGAAAACGTCGCCCAGCTTTGGCACATCCATGCCACGAAAAAAGAGCAGCAGGTCGAGCAGGCCGGCTGCGGGGATATCGTTGGCATCATCGGCCTGCGGCAGTCGATTACCGGCGACACGATTTGCGACACCCGCGAGCCGATCCTGCTGGAGACGATCAAGTTCCCGGAAACGGTCATTTCGATGGCCATCGAGCCGGAGAACAGCACCGAGCGGAAAAAGCTCAATGACACGCTCGATATGCTCAAGCGGCAGGACCCCACGCTCCACGTCGTCAGTGGCGAAACCGGGCAGACCCTCATCAGTGGCATGGGGGAACTGCACCTGGAGGTGATGAAAAACCGCCTGTTGCGGGATTTCAACCTGAACGTGAAATTCCACAAGCCGCAGGTGAGCTACCGCGAGTCCATCGGCCGCCCCGTCCAAGTCGTCGGCGAATGCCACCGGATGATCGCCGGCCAGCAGCTCTTCGCCAAGCTCAAACTCAAGATGGAGCCGACGGACAGTCTCACCATTCCCGTCGCCATCGTGAACCATGCTCCGCCGGATGCTCTGCCCCCCGACCTCTTGGTCGCCGCTCTCGAAGAACTCAAGGCCTGCGGCGAAGGGGGCGGCCGCATCGCCGGCTATCCGCTCATGAAGCTCAAGGTGACGGTCCTCGGCGGCGAGTGGCAGCCGGAAGGTTCCGACGAACGGGCCTTCAAAATGGCGGCAGCCGACGCCTTCGAGAAAGGGCTGGAAGAAGGGGGCAAAGTCCTGCTCGAGCCGATCATGAAGCTCGACATCGTCACCCCCGACGACTATCTGGGTGAATTCGTCGGCGACCTCCAGCAGCGGCGAGCCATCATCGCCAAGACTGAAAGCCGCGGCAAAATGTCCACCATCGAAGCCCACGCCCCCCTCCGCGAGCTTTTCGGCTACTCCAGCGCCATGCGAAGCATCAGCCAGGGTCGCGCCGGTTGCAGCATGGAACCGCTGATGTATTCCCCGGCTCCGGCGGATGTGGTGAAGGGGTTTGCAATGTAGGGAGCCGATCATTCTTGTTTCGGGTTGGCCCTCGCTGGTTATAATGAACTTGTAGCCGGGATAAAGGAATCGATCATGCTTCAACTCAAATCTCTGCAAACCCCGGTTTGGGACCGATTCGAAAAAGCTGCTCGCCGGCAGCGCCGGGATCCCTATGAGCTCCTTCGCGAGTACATGCAGCAGTGCCTGGAGGCTTGGGGGGATCAGCGGCTGGACGAGGAGATCAGCCAGCAGGCTCGAGCTAGTGGAAAGCGGGCGAGCGATGCCGTCCAGCTAGTGCGGCAGGTTCGCCGGGAGAAACGCGGCCGTGGCTCCACGTAAGCAGCGTATCGCGGTCGTTCTCGATACCAACGTCCTCGTCAGTTTTTACCTTGGCCGAAAACGTGATTCGGCGGCGGCCAGAATCATCCGCCTGTGGCGGGAGAATCGAGCGCTGCAACTTGTCGTCAGCGAAGGGGTCGTCGAAGAGTATGCGGAGGTTTTGCGCCGCTTGAAGGTGGACGAGTCCTTGATCGTTCGATTTATCGAGCGATTGGAAAGCCGGGAAACCGTTACATGGGTCAACCTTGGCCCTCGCGTCCAGGCAAGTAGGGACCCAGACGACAATGTTTTTTTATCAACGGCCAAAAGTGGACGAGCAGCGTACGTCGTCTCGAATGACCGGGATCTGCTCGACATTGCTGACCAAGAGCGCCGGAGATGGCGTTTCTCGATTGTTTCCCCTAAGCAGTTCCTGACTGAATTGGATTCCAACTGCTAGATGGCTTCTTGATTGAATGACGCTCCGCCTAGAATGATTCCATGCGACTCGCCGACCTCACCATTCGACCATCTGCCAGCGATATTTCTCCACCCGCGTCTCCCGCTGTGCCGTTACCGCTGCAAATCGCTCCACTTCGCATCGGCAACGTCGTCGTGGACCCGCCGATCCTCCAGGCCCCGATGGCGGGATATACGAATTTCGCCTTCCGCCAAATCGTGCGGGAGTTCGGCGGAGCCGGATTGCAGGCGACAGAGATGGTGAGTGCCCGTGGGTTTGTCTGGATCACCGAGCAGGAGTGCGAGAATCCGGATCGACTCTGGGGGGTGAAGGAGGAAGCCCGGCCGCTGGCGGTGCAGATGTGGGACAACGACCCGGAGACGCTGGCCAAGGTCGGTGAGCGGCTGGCGAAGGAATACGAAGTCAGCGTCGTCGATATCAACTTCGGTTGCCCGGTAAAGGACGTGAGCGAGCGGGCGCACAGTGGCTCGTACCTGCTCCGATTCCCGGAGCGAATCGGGGCGATTGTCGAGCGGGTGGTGAAAGCCTGCGCTCCAACGCCGGTCACCGCCAAAATCCGCCTCGGCTGCTCGCGAGACAAAATCAACGCCGTTGAAGTGGCCAAAGTGGTGGAAGCATCCGGAGCCGCCGCCCTGACGGTGCATGGCCGGACCGCGGCTGACTTCTTCAAGGGAAGTGCCGACTGGGAAAACATCGCCGCCATCAAGCCGCACCTGAAGAGAATGCCCCTGATCGGCAACGGCGACCTCGATTCAGCCGCGAAAGTCGTGGAAGCCTTCCGCCGCTACGGCGTGGACGGCGTCATGATCGCTCGCGCTTCTCTCGGCCGCCCCTGGCTCTTTCAGCAAGCCGCCGCCGCCCTCCGCGGCGAGCCGATTCCGCCCGAGCCGACCATTGAAGAGCAGAAAGCCTGCCTGCTGCACCACTACGCGCTCGTCTGCGAGCGATTCGGGGAAGAGCGCGGCACCACCCTGATGCGAAAATTCGCGTGCAACTACGCCCAGGGGCTCAAAGGGGCCAGATTTTTCCGCACTCATGCCGCCAAGGTACTGACAAGAGCGGAGTTTTTGGCAGTCGTGGAGGAACATTTCCCCAAGGTGCAGTCGCTGCGCGGCGCACAAACGGAAGAGGCGTTGGCAAAATGATGGATGGCAAAATCATAAGCGGAAGATAATGGCCTTTGGTCTTCCGATCTTCTTGCCCCCTTTTTTGCAGTTTTTAAAGGGCAGGCTGTAGAAAGACGAACGCGGTAAATTCAATTCGCGACGCCAAGCGTTTCGTTTGACTGCTTCATTTTCGTCCATTGCACATGCTAGCACCGTATAGTATACTTGTGTGCGTGTATTCTCTCGTGTACAGTTTCCGCCCTGGAGGATCCCATGCCCACTCAATCTCTTGTCGAGGAGCTGCGCCAGCAGATGGCGAAGCTGGAAGGGAGCCGTCGGCCCGAGGATGAGGAGCCGCTCTCGACCGGCTGCCGGGAGTTGGATCGCATGTTGCCGCGGGGAGGTTTCCTCCGCGGGACGCTGGTGGAATGGCTGGCCGACCAGCCGGGGAGCGGAGCAGGGACGTTGGCGCTGCTGACGGCGCGGCAAGCTTGCCAAGCGGGACGGGCTTTAGTAGTGATGGATCGGCAGCGGAGCTTCTATCCGCCGGCAGCGGCGGCGTGGGGATATGGCCTGTCGCAAATGCTGGTGATTCGCAGCGGCAGCGAGGAAGACGAGCTCTGGGCTCTGGACCAGGCACTCCGCTGCCGGGGTGTGGGGGCGGTTTATGCTCCGCTGACGAAGCTCGGCGTGCATGACTTCCGCCGACTGCAACTGGCGGCCGAATGCGGTGGCACGCTGGGACTCTTCCTCCGCCCCGCCACAGTCCGGGGGGATCCCTCCTGGGCCGATCTGCAGCTCGCCGTCCGTCCGCGGGCTTCCCCTGCCCAGCGGAGGCTCCGCCTGGAAATCGTCCGCTGCCGCGGAGGGACCGCCGGCAGAAGCATCGAACTTGCAATCACCAATTCAGGGATGGTTCAAACCGCGAGCATGAGCCATGAATCCTGCGAAACGAATCCTTTGTCTCCAACTGCCGAACTGGCCCGTGCAACGGGTTGAAAGAGCCAGGGGACAGGAGTCAAGGGACAGGGGACAGGGGACAGGATTTCAGATTTCAGATTTGAGATTTGAGACAAGAGGCAAGGCCAGGAAACCAAGGCCAAGGTCTCAAATTGTAAATTTTAAATCTCAAATTGCTTCTTCTTCCCTGCCCTCTGACTCCTGTCCCCTGTCTCCTGTCCCCTGTCTTCTCCTCCACTCTCGCGATCCTCGTCGCGGCAACTGCGTGGCGGCTTGCTCGCCAGAGGCTGAAGATTGGGGTGTCCGCATCGGCATGCCGCTGGCCGAGGCTTCCTCGCTGGCCCAGCGCGGCGGCCGGTTTGTCGCCTGGGCTCACAATCCAGCCGCCGATTTGGCGGAACTAACTCGCCTCGCCGAAATGTGCGAGCGGTTCAGTCCCTGCGTCGGCTGGGAAACGGTGGATGCATCCACCGATTGGTGGCCCGCGACCGGTCCCGCTCATCTTTTCCTCGACATCACCGGCATCGGCCGGCTGTTCGGGGGAGAAGAACCGCTCATCGCCGAAATCCGCCGCGAGTTTGCCCGGGAAGGATACAAAATTCAGGCCGCAGTTGCGGAAACGATTGGAGCGGCGTGGGGGAGAGTGCAGAGTGTAGAGTGCAAAGTGCAAAGTGAAGAGTCTCAAGTCCCCGCTTTACACTCTGCACTCTACACTCTGCACTCCCTCCGCCTTCCCCTCGCCACACTCTCCCTCCTCGCTCAACTCGGTATCACGCAAGTTGACGAACTCCTCCGCCTGCCGCGGGAAAGCCTGCAGTCCCGGTTCGGAGACCGGCTGTTGCTGAGGCTCGACCAACTGTCGGGAGCGGCGCAAGAAACCATTGCTCCCCATCATCCGCCCCCGCGGTTTCAAGCGGAATGGATTCTGGAATATCCGACGGATAGCCGCAACCTGGTGGAGCAAATTGTTTCGCAGCTTCTGGGGCGAATTGCCCAGGATTTAGCCCCGCGGCAGGAAGGAGTGGTGCAGCTTGGCTGCCGCCTGGATGGTGCGGGTGGAAAACCGCTGCAACTCACGATCGGGCTGTTTCGTCCGTCAGCTCAGCGGGAGCATCTGGAAGAACTGCTGCGGATGCAGCTTGAGCAGGCACAGTTGCCGCGGCAAATTGGCCGCATCGGCCTTGCGGCCCAGCTCACCGCCCCGCTGGAAAATCGACAGGCAGAGCTCTTCGCCGACTCGGAGCGTGAATCCAGCCGCGACTACGCCCTGCTCGTCGACCGCCTCGCCAGCAGACTCGGCCCGACAGCCGTGCTGCAGCCGGTCTTGCGCCCAGACCCCCTGCCGGAACGAGCCATTTCGTACGAGACGGTCGTCGGCAAGAAAAAACGGCGGAAGAAGGTTCCAGGTTCGAAGTTCCAGGTTCAAAGTCCTCAAATCTCAATTCTCAATTCTCAAATCGCCTTCCGCCCTCTCTTTCTCCATCATCCGCCGCTGCTGCTCGCGGCGATTTCTGTCGCTCCCGATGGCCCGCCGGTTTCTTTCGACTTCCAAGGAAAAACCCATCGCATCGACCGCCATTGGGGTCCCGAGCGAATCGAGACCGGCTGGTGGCGCGGACGTTCCCACCGCCGCGACTACTACCGCGTGGAAACCACCACGGGCCACCACTATTGGCTCTTCCGCCGCCTGGCCGACGGGAAATGGCATCTGCATGGGGAATACGGCTGAAGACTTCGGAATGGGATGGCCACAAAAAACACAAAAATCAACACCACATCTTCTTTCCCTTTTTGTGTCTCTTTGCGTTTTTTGCGGCCACTCCCCTGTTGAAAAGACTGTTGTGCGTTACGCCGAGCTGCATTGCAAAACGAACTTTTCGTTCCTTGTGGGAGCCTCTCACGCGGAGGAACTGGTGCTGCGCGCTAAGGAACTGGGATATCAGGCCCTGGCGGTGACCGATACCAATTCGCTGGCCGGTGTCGTCCGGGCTCATTTAGCCGCGAAAGAACACGGCCTGAAACTGTTGATTGGCGCGGAGCTGACTCCGCTGGATGCTCCAGCCCTCGTCGTCTGGGCAACCGATCGAAAATCTTATGGCCGGCTGTCGCGACTGCTGACGGTAGGAAGGAGGCGAGCGGAAAAGGGAAAATGCGATCTCAAACTCGAAGACATCGCTGCGCACTCCGAAGGACTCATCGCCGGAGTCTTGCCCCAATCCCCAGTCAGCCCCCAGCCCCTCTCCGCTTACCGCGACATCTTCGCCGACCGGGCCTACCTCCTGGCCGAACTCTTCCGCGGTCCCGACGATGCGCAGCGGCTGTCAGAACTGATTGCTCTTTCCAAGAAAACAAAGCTCCCCCTCGTCGCTGCCGGCGATGTCCATTACCACTCGCCCGCCCGCCAGCCGCTGCACGAAGTGCTGACGGCGGTGCGGCTGGGGAAGACGGTGGCGGCAATCGGCGAGGAGAGATTTCCCAATGCAGAGCGGCATCTGCGGAGTATTGAAGAAATGGGGACGGCTTTTGCGGGCGGGCCTGGCGGTGCCGCGAAAGGGGGTCGGGAGTCTTTGGCGAGAGAAGATTC
>JBJXFF010000208.1:0-65095 GCA_046153945.1 Pirellulaceae bacterium | reverse complement strand
GGCCGTAATCGAGCCAGGCCCCAAAGCTCGGCCGCCCCGGCTGCTGGCTGCCGGTCTGCAGGAAGGTGATGGCTGGGTCGTGGTTGATCGCCTCGGTGTTGAGCGTCTTGACGATGGCGATTTCATCCGCCACCGATCCGATATGCGGCAGCAGCTCGCTGACCCACGCGCCGGATTTGCCGTGCTGGTCGAACTTGAAGATGGAAGCGGCGCAGGGGAACGACTTCTGGCCGGAGGTCATGCCGGTTACCCGCTGACCCCCGCGAATCGACGCGGGAAGCTCCTGACCGTTGTATTCCTTGAGCTTCGGCTTGTAGTCGAAGAGGTCGATGTGGCTCGGGCCGCCGGACATGACCAGGTAGATCACCCGCTTGGCCTTGGGGGCGAAGTGGAGCTTGTCGAGGGCACCGGGGCGGATGCCGCCGCGGGGGAGTTTTTGGCTGTTCTTGCTGTCCGCTGCAAACAGGCTGGGATTGAGCAGCGACGCCAATGCAGCCGTGCCGATACCGGTGGCGGTGCGTCCGAAGAAGTGACGGCGGGTGAGAAGCTGCTGGTGGTGCATCATTGGATTCATATTGCCTTCTCCCAAATTCTTACCTCTCCCCCCTTAGCGTCTTTGCGCCTCCGCATCTTTGCGTTGAACGCAAAGACGCGGAGGCGCGAAGAGGCAAAGGGTTCAGAAAGGTTGTTGTTCCTGGTGTTAGCCTTTGGTCAATGTTTCATCGAGGTTCATCAGCGCGCTGGCCACAATGCTCCACGCCGCCAGTTCCGCCGCATCAAGCGATTCGTCGCGGGACAATTCGCCAACCGAGAGCAGCTTCTTGGCGGCGTCCGGCGACGCTTTGAAGCGGGCAAGTTGCTTCTCGTAGATGCCGCGAAGCACGGCGAATTCAGCGGGCGATGGCGGGCGAGCAAGCGTGCTGCGGAAGGCGAACTTCAGCCGCTCATCAAGCGAGCCGCCACCTTCCTTAATAATCCGTTCCGCAAACTTGCGGCTGGCTTCGACGTAAGTCGGATCGTTCATCAGGACTAGGGCTTGCAGCGGCGTGTTGGTGCGGGCGCGGCGGACGGTGCAGGTTTCGCGATCGGGAGCGTCGAAAGTCATCAGGCTGGGAGGCGGCGCGGTCCGCTTCCAAAACGTGTACATCGTCCGGCGATAGAGATCTTCACCGTGGCTCTGGCTATATTCCTGAGCCGTCCAATTCTTGCCGTCGCTGCGGGAAGCCAGCTCTTCCCAAATCCCCGCCGGCTGATACGGAGAGACGCTATTGCCGCCGATCTTGCGGTTGAGGAGGCCGCCGAGGAACAGGGCTTCGTCGCGGATGAACTCGGCTTGCAAACGGTGCCGCGGGCCGCGAGCCAAAAGGCGGTTTTCGGGGTCTTTGGCTTTGAGGTCGGGAGTGATGACGGAGGATTGGCGATAGGTGCTGCTGGTGACGACTCGGCGGATGAGGCGTTTTACGTCCCAACCAGTCGCTCCCTCGCTTGCGCTTCGGGTTAGTGGCGGGGGACTGCCACCCGTGAAATCCGTCGCCAGCCAGTCGAGCAATTCCGGATGCGTCGGCAGTTCTCCCTGCGTCCCGAAATCTTCGGAAGTCTTCACGAGGCCGGTACCAAAGAACATCTGCCAGTAGCGATTGACCGTTACACGGCTCATCAGCGGATGCTGCGGATCAACCAGCCATTTGGCGAGCGCCAGACGGTTATGCGTCGCCCCTTCGGGAAGCTGCGGCAGGAAGGAAGGAACGTTGGGGGTGACTTTGTCCCCCGGTTTGTCGTAAGCACCCCGAACCAAGACAAAGGTCTCTCGCGGCTTCGGCATGTCTTGCATGACCATGACGGTAGGGACATTCTTTTCCAAGTCCTCTCGCTCCTTCTTGAGTTTCGCGACCTGCTCATTCAGCTTCGCGAATTCCGACGAAACTTTTTCGCGGTAATGCTTCTTCACCGCAGCGGCTTGGGATTCGGTGCGCTTGTCGGTGGCGATTGTCAGCGAGGTTGCCACCTCCGCCGGCAGCACATCCGCTAGTTGCGGCTTAGCGATCGAGGCGACGGCGAGGCGGAAGCGGCCGATTTGATGCTGGGAGAATTGCGACTGGAAATCGAGCGTGACTTTGATCTCACGGGGTGAACCAAGTGTGAGCGGCTCGGTGAGCGTGAACATCGCCTGATGAGCCTTGCCGACTTCGGGATAGATTCCCCAACCATTGGCCGGATTGGCATCGAGCACGCCGCCAATCTGATATTCCTTCTGGCTGAAGTCCGCCTCGGCGGCTTTGATGGGCAAATCAAGCCACTCTCCTTCTCCCCTCGCATCGGTGCGGAGCGCGATCTTGATGCCGGTCATCACGATGTTGCCATTGGCGCTGCGCCCAGCGCCTTTCATCGGCAAGCTGTCATCCGGCAATGCTTCGAGCCGCAGCGCGGTGATTTGCTTGAGTTCCGGCCGCACCAGCAGTCGCACTTCGTAAGTTTCCTTATCCGGATTCTTTTCCGTCGCGAGATAGGAGCCATCCGGCATCTTCTTCAGTGTCGCCCCTCCTTTGGATACGACTTCGCTCACTTCACCGAATTGCCACGCATTCTTCGCTTCCTCCAAGGCAGAAACTTCCCATTTCGCCTGAGCCGCATCGACCTCTGGCAAAGGGCTGGCCAGCCGTTTTTCCAAATCGGCAATACTCGCCGCAATCGCCGCCAGTAGCTGGTCCTGCCCCGGCCGCGGCGCTTTCATCAGCGGTGCGGCATTCCCCTTGCTGCCATCGAGGCCGTTTTCCGGCAGTGCGTTGAAGAAGGCGTAGAGCGAGTAGAAGTCCCTTTGCGTCAGCGGATCAAACTTGTGATCGTGGCACTGCGTGCAACCGACGGTCAGGCCGAGGAAGACCGTGCCGGTCGTGTTAACTCGGTCGATGATGTACGCGGTGAGATATTCCTGAGGAATCGCCCCACCCTCGAAGTTGATCATGTTGTTCCGGTTAAAGCCGCTGGCGATTTTCCGCCGCAGATTTTCCGCCGGCTCGTTCGTCTCCGGCAGCAGATCGCCGGCGAGCTGCTCGACCGTGAACTGATCGTACGGCAGGCCGCGGTTGAACGACTCGATCACATACTCCCGCCAGCGGGTCATGTCTCGACCGCTGTCGATGTGATAGCCGTGCGTATCGGCGAACCGGGAGGCATCCAGCCAGTCCACCGCCATCCGCTCTCCGTGAAACGGCGACGCCAGCAGCCGATCCACCAGCCGATCGTAAGCGTCAGCACTTTTGTCCGTGAGAAATGCATCGACTTCCGCGGGGGTCGGCGGGAGTCCCGTGAGGTCGAGCGTGAGGCGGCGAACGAGCGTCGTCGTTCCCGCTTCGCGACTGGGTTGGATGCCCTTTGCGTCGAGCGTGGCGGCAATGAACAGATCGACTTCCCCTCGTGGCCAGGATTTGTTTCTCACGGCGGGAAGAGCCGGCTTTTTGGGTGCGGTGAATGCCCAGTGCGTTTGGTACTTCGCCCCTTCAGCAATCCACTGTTTGAGCAGTGCCTTTTCCTCGTCCGTCAGCTTCTTTTGAGTCTCCGGCGGGGGCATTTGCTCATCGCCATTCGCGGAATTGATGCGAACGATCAACTCGCTCTGGTCCGGCTTCCCCGGCACAATCGCGGCTTTGCCCGACTCTGCCTTGCCCACGGCAGAATCCCGCACATCCAGCCTCAACTCCCCTTTCCGCTCCGCGGCATCAAATCCGTGGCAGGCGAGGCATTTGTCCGCCAGGATATGGCGGATTTGCCGGTTGTAATCGATGGGCCCGGTCTTGGTTGCTGCCGGCTCTTCCGCAAAACCGCCAGCGAGCGGCAGCGCGACTAGAATGAGAAGCGACAGGATGGAAACAACATGTCGACGAAAACGAAGCATCGGTAACTTCCCCAGGTCTGACGGGAATTCCTACTCGAACACAACGGCGGGCAAGGCTGATATTATAGCCGGTCCCGCCGTGCTGTTCATTGGTCCCGACGTCTCCCCACATGAACTTTCAAAACACCCAGTTTCGCCGCGACCTCGTCGCGCAGTCGGCGTTTATCGCTCCGGGGGCTGTCGTGCTTGGCGGCGTGACCGTGGGGGAGCAGTCGAGCATCTGGTACGGGGCGGTCGTTCGCGGCGACTGCGAAGCCATCAGCATCGGCAAGCGGACGAACATTCAGGACCTGTGCGTGCTGCACGCGGATGCGGGCTTTCCATGCACGTTGGGGGACGGCGTAACGGTGGGGCACGGGGCCATCGTGCATGGGGCGACCGTGGAAGATGACGTCCTGATCGGCATGAAAGCGGTCATCATGAACGGGGCCAGAATTGGCCGCGGCAGCATCGTGGCCGTGGGAGCCATCGTCACCGAAGGAATGGAAATTCCGCCCGGGAGCGTGGCGATGGGGCAACCGGCGAAGGTGAAGCGGCCGGCGGAGGAACGAGATCTAGTCCAGATTCACCATGCCGCGGAGCATTATGTGCAGGCGGCTAAGGGATACCGGGAAGCGGCGAATTCGTACAAGGGATTTTAGCGTCTCGTCACTTCCCACTCATTTCTTCGTGCCGACGAGCACGCCGCAGTGGATCAGCGTGGGAATTACTTTCGCGCTCGTCAAACCGCATTCCGTCAGCCAGGCGCGGTATTCGGCAGCGCTGTAAGCCCGCCCTTCCGTCAGCGTGAAGAGCGCGGCGGAATAGAGGGCGATGGGAAGCGGACCATCGAGCGTGTCGGCCAGAAAGATTTCGTGAATTAGCAGCTTGCCGCCGGAAGGAATTGCAGCGGCCGAGCGGCGGAGTAGCTCGCGGCACTGGGGAATATCCCAGTCGTGGAGGACGTTGGAAAGCAGAACTGCATCGCAACTCGGGAGAGCGTCCTTGAACATGTCGCCGGAAAGGCAAGTTAGGCGATCAGCCACCCCATAGGCGGCTGCCATCTCGGCGGTGACTTTGAGGACTTCAGGGCCGTCGAGAATGGTTGCCGTGAGCTGCGGGTGCTTTTGCAAAAGGGCGATGCTGTAAATGCCGGTCCCCCCTCCGACATCGAGCAAGTGCTTTGTTTCTTCCAGCGGTACCTTCGCCGCCAGATGTGGAGCAACATTCTTGGCACGACCCGCCAGTGACAGAGTCAGCCGCCTGGCGGGAGCCTCCTGGTCCATCGCCGAATCGATTCCCTCCCGGAAAATAAACGCCGTTCCTTCTTTGGCCGAGCCCGCGGGCTTGTTCGTCTTCAGCCGCTCCAGCATTTCCAGGACGCCGGAGCTCTGAGCGGCGTGCCCGAGGTAATCGCTGACGTCAAACGGCTGACCGGCAACCAGATGGTCCTTGGCAAGAGCAGACAATTCCAGGTTCCCCCAGGCCTCAACAATCAGCCCCATCGCGCGGAGCGCCGTGAACAGCACGGCCGCTGGGCGAGTTGCCAGGCCCAGTTCGCGCCGCAATTCGTCATGGAACTTCGGCCCGCGGGCCAGCTTCTCGAACAACTTGAGGTGAACCGCCGCCGCCACCAGCAGTTCCGTCCCGTGATTGCCGCGAAAATTCTCGAAGATCGAGGTGGGGTCGGTGGAGGGAAGATCGAGAGCGGAGAGGGGCATGGAGATTTCCTTGGGAACTACATCTTCTCCACGACGCCAATGCCCAGCAGCGACAATCCCTGCTTAATCGTGCGAGCCGTCAAATCGGAGAGCAGCAATCGGGTCGTGCGGCTTTCCGCAGTGTCGGCTTTGAGGACCGGGCAGGATTCGTAAAAAGTGAAGTAGCTTTTGGCCAGATCGAAGAGGTAAGTCGTCAAATGGTGAGGCATGTAGTCTGCCTCCGTCTCGGCCAGCGCTTCTGCGAAGCGGAGGAGCATCAGCGAGAGAGCTCGCTCCGCGGGATGGGTCAGCACCAGGCTGTCCGCCGCGCTCTTCAGTTCAGCAGTCGATACGCCGCCGCGGGCAAAGATGCTCCGGACGCGGGCGTAGGAATATTGCATGTACGTGGCGGTGTTGCCCGTCTTGGCGAGCATCTTTTCGGCGTCGAATTCGTAGTCGGTCTCCCGGTTGTGGGAAAGATCAGCGTATTTGAGCCCACCCAAGCCGACCACCTCGGACACATTCCGCCGCTCTTCTGGGGAAAGCTCCGGCCCATTGGGCTTCGCATCGTCGTTCTCGCTGACGACCTTGAGGGCCTGGCTGACCGCCTCATCCAGCAGCCCTTCCAGGCCGACGGTATCGCCGCTGCGGGTCTTGTACGGCTTGCCGTCTTTCCCCATCACGGTGCCGAATTTCACATGCTGCAATTCAACCCTTTCGCAGCCCCATTTCCGGGCCGCGGCAAAGAGCTTGTCGAAATGGTCGCTCTGCCGATGGTCCACTACGTAGAGAATTGCCTGCGGATTCCACGTTTCCATCCGGTACTGAATCGTCGCCAGATCGGTTGTGGAATAGAGGAAGGCCCCGTCCTTCTTTTGCACAATCATCGGAGCCTCGAAGCCATCGAGAAAAACGCAAATCGCCCCCTGGCTTTCCTTGGCAAGTCCCTTTTTCTTCAGGTCGTCCACGACTGCCGCAAGTCGGTCGTGGTAGAAACTTTCGCCGTACTCGTGATCGAATTTGACATCGAGGCGGCTATAGACCTTTTGAATTTCGTCGCGGCAGTGGGGAAGGAATTCATGCCAGAGGCGGAGGTTTTCTTCGTCGCCGGAATGAAGCTTCGCGGTCTCCGCGAGGACGGCTTCGTCAATGTTCGCGTGCTGGTTGGCAAGTGCGAGCATTGCTGCGTCTTGCTGCACGGCAGCAATCTTGCTCTTGAGAGACTCTACTTCGTCCGTTAGTTCTTCGGCTTGCCTGGCCCCTCGCTTAGCCGTCTCATTAGCCTTTTTGCTGATCGCTTTGTCAGCGGACTTGGCAAGCGACCGTTGTTCTTCGACTTCTTTCTGTTTTGTTGCCAATCGCCGTTCCGCTTCGGGGAGCGTCTTTAGGCTCTCGCGATATTCAACAAGCTTGCTGACCAGTTTGTACAGCCGGCTGAGTTCGGTCACGGGGCTTGCCGCGAACTTCGCCTTGTCCACAAAGTGCTTATAGCCATAAATGATCATCCCGAACTGGGTTCCCCAATCCCCGAGATGGTTATCGCTGATGACTTTGTGCCCCAGGAACCGCAAGGTGCGGGTGAGCGAGTCGCCGATGACCGTGCTGCGGATGTGCCCGACATGCATCGGCTTGGCGACGTTGGGGGAAGAGTAATCGACGACGTAGGTCCGCGGACTGGCCGCCGCTTCCACCCCCAGCCTCTCATCCGCCGCCGCATTCCGCAGTTGAGCCTCCACCCAGTCATCTCGCAGCCGCAGATTGATGAAGCCAGGCCCGGCGATTTCTGGCGTTTGCACCAAGTCATCGAGCTTCGCGGCGGCGACAATTTCCGCGGCAACATCCCGAGGCGACTTCCCCAGCACCTTGCCGAGCGGCATGGCGAAGTTTGCCTGATAGTCTCCGAATTTCGGATCCTGGGCCACGCGAATGAGCGCCAAGAGCTCGCTGACTTTGGCCGGATTGGAGACGAGCGAATCCAAGGCAGGGCGGAAGCGGGATTTTAGCTCGGCGAGGATGTTCATGGTTGCCGCTTCTCATTAACTCTGCATCCGCAACGAAAAAGGGGTCAGGCACCTCGCCGCCGCCTGTTATCAAGTTCGAATGTCTTCTTGGCTCGGAGCCAGACCCCTTTTTCGGCTACGAGACTGCCTTGCTGGTGATGCGAGTGCCGATTTTCTCGCCCCGGACGGCCCGCTGGATGTTTCCCGCCTTGCGGAAGTTGAAGACCAGGATCGGCATGTTGTGTTCCATGCAATGGGCGATGGCCGTGCTGTCCATCACCCGCAGGTTCCGTTCGCGGACGGTGGCGTAATCCAGTTCGCTGTAAAAAACCGCGTGTGGATTCCGCTCCGGGTCGTCACTATAGACACCCTCCACGCGGGTCGCCTTCATCAAGATCTCGGCTTCGAGTTCCATCGCCCGCTGAGCGGCAGCGGTGTCCGTGGTGACAAACGGGCTACCGGTACCGGCGGCCAGAATGACAATTCGTCCCTTTTCCAAGTGCCGCTTGGCTCGCCGGCGGATGTAGGGCTCGGCGACGCCGTGCATGTGAATTGCCGACATCACGCGAGTGTCCGCGCCGAGTGATTCGAGGGCGTCTTGCAAGGCGAGAGCGTTGATCACGGTCGCGAGCATTCCCATGTAATGGGCGGTCGCTTCCTGGATGTTGCCGTGGGCGCTCTTAAACTGGGCTCCACGCAGGATGTTTCCACCACCCACGACGAGACCAATCTGGCAACCGACCTCCTGAGCCTGCTTCACTTCTTGGGCGATTTGCAGCACCTCTTCCATGCCGATCCCTCGCTCGCCGGCATGCGACAGGCTTTCGCCGGAGAGTTTGAGGATGATCCGCTTAAATGCGGGGCGGGGTGAGTCTGCAGTGGCCATGAAAAGCTCCTTCTCGCTTAGCCCCCGCGTCCACGCGGGGAAAATGAACGTCATCCGCGCCGCGTGGACGCGGCGACTAAGCTATTCCTTCCCCAGCACCCAGTGCACAAACTGCTTGACCTTCATCTTGTGCCCGCCGGCATAGGCCCCGACCGTTTGCGTGTTTTCCTTGACGAACGGCTGCTCGCTGAGGACCTTTTCGGCGTAGAAATTCTTGAGCCGCCCTTCCACCATCTTGTCGACGATGTTGGCGGGCTTTCCTTCCGCCAAAGCCGCGGCGCGGAGAATTTCTCGCTCGCTGGCGACCAGAGCGGGGTCAATTTCTTCTTTGACGACGGCGAGCGGGTGCATCGCGGCGACATGCATGCTCACGTCCTTGGCCGCGACATCGTTGCCACCTTCGACGCCAACGAGCACGCCACTGACGGTGCCGCTGTTGTGGCTGTATCCGCCAGTGGAGCCTTCCAGCCGTTTCATCCGGCCGATGTTGAAGACTTCGCGGATGCGGTTGAACATGTCGTCTTTCACATCCTTCAGCGTCTTGCCGGGCTTGCTGGGGGAAGCCTGCGCCAGCAGTTCGTCGGCAGTGGCGACGCTGGAAGTTGCCAGCATCTGCGCCAGGTCGTTCGCGAACTGAATGAATTCATCGCTGTTGGCGACGGGCGCACTCTCGCACTTCACCTCAACGATGGCACCGGCCTTCTTATCGACACCCGCGTGGATACCAAAGCGGCCGAAGGCCGTCTCTCGCGTGGAGCGCGATTCGCTTAGCTTGATTCCCCGCTCGCGGAGAGTTCTTTTGGCGGCGTCCTTGTCGCCATTGCTCTCCTGCAATGCCTTCTTGCAATCCATCATGGGAAGGCCCGTCTCGTCCCGCAGTTCCCGAACCAAAGCGGCAGTGATCTCTGCCATAACCTGTCTCCTCAGCTAAAAAACGAATGTGTGCATGTACTGAAAGATGGGCGAACGCATCCGTGGGTTCGCCGGAAAGTAGGATGGGTCTCCTGACCCGTCCTTGCTTCAATCAGGACGGGTCAGGAGACCCATCCTACGAATCATACGAAATTTATCCTGTTTCGCCGAAACCTACGCCTGGCCAGCCTTCGCAGCCTCGGCTGCCGCGGCGGTGTTGCCGCCAGCACTGGCCGCTTCCGGCTTGTCCTTCCCACCGCGGGCGGCAGCAGCACTCTGGCTGCCGACGAGGATGGCTTCCGCCAGGTGCCGAGCAATCAGCTCGATGCTGCGAATGCCGTCGTCGTTGCCGGGAATGGGAAGGTCCACCAAGTCCGGATCGCAGTCGGTATCAATCAGGGCGACCGTTGTGATTCCCAGGGCCCGCGCCTCCTTGATGCAGTTCTTTTCCTTGTTCGGATCAAAAACCACCAGGCATTCCGGCATCCGGTTGAGAATCCGCAGCCCGTTAAGGTTGCGATACATCTTCCGATGCTCGCGGTTCAGGGCCGACTGCATCTTCTTGCTGTAAGCGTTCAGCTCTTCGCTGCCGCGAATCCGCTCCACTTCTTCCAGCCGGGTTAATCGGCTGCGGATGGTGCGGAAATTGGTCAAAGCGCCACCGAGCCAGCGCTCAGCCACGAACGGCATGTGGCAGCGGAGCGATTCTCGCTCAATGGCTGCTCCCGCCTGCCGCTTGGTGCCGACAAACAGCACCAAGCTTCCCTGAGCCGCAACCTGGGCCAGGTACTTTTTGGCCCGCAGAAGTCCGCGGACGGTCTCGCGGATATCGACGATATGTATCCCGTTTTTACGGGCGTAAATGTAGGGGGCCATCTTGGGATTCCAGCGGCTGGCGCGGTGACCAAAATGTACCCCAGCTTCCACCAACTCTTTGACCAGACTTTCCGACACGTAAGGCTCCTTTTCCGGCTGCGGCAAATGAAGGGCGAATCGCACTTCACAGGTCGAGGACCTTCGCCAACTTTCCGGACCAAAAAATGAACGAAACCCTGCCGCCATCTACACTTGGAACGACGGTCAGGGGAATCCAGTAATGTACAAGTCCCCCCGCGAATGGTCAACGGCGGGAAAGACCGGTTCCGCCAGTGGATAACCCAACTTATCTGGTCAATCTTGACGCGGCGGGCCATTCCTAAGACTATCCCCCAAATCGTCCCGAGCGGCTGATGAAAATAGCCGACCCCGCACCCTTCCCAGGTGTTTGATGTATCGCCCCAGCATCGCATTCCTCGTTCTAGCCGCAACCGTCGTCAGCCTCTCATCCGGCTGCCGGTCAACGAATTATGGAGACAAGGGTGCCCTGCTTGGGGGCCTGTTCGGGGCCGGAACTGGGGCAGCCATCGGCTCTAACAGCGGCCATCCCGTGGAAGGTGCCATCATCGGCACCGCCATCGGAGCAATCACCGGCGGAGCGGTGGGAGATAAAGTCCAGGCCGACGTGGATCGCAATCGGGCCGAAGTTGAAGCTCGCATGGGCCGGCAAATGGCAGCCGCCGTCTCGCCGGAAGATGTAGTCGCTATGACCCAGGCCGGCCTCAGCGATGACGTAATCGCCACCCACATTCGAGCCCATGGAGTCGCCCCCCAGCCGCAAGTGAACGACCTGATTACCCTGCGAAATCAAGGGGTCAGCGACAACGTCCTCAAAGCCATGCAAACCTCGACCGGTCCCCAAGCCATGGCCAATGCTCCCGGTCCGCCACCGGTCATCGTTCAAGAGCGCGTCTATGCCCCGCCCCCTTATTGTGGCCCTTACTGGGGACCGCCTGCCCCGTGGTTCGGCTATCGCCACGGACCTCACCGCGGGCACCATCACCGCCGCCCCGGCTACAGCGTCGGCGTCTCCTTTTAGTAGTCCGCTGTCTCCGTGAGCGGACATCTGGTCACACGGAGTGTGACGAGTACTTTGGACTTGGATTACAATGACAGCGCTACTCCCGCGCTCATTTCTCCGAGATTCCTCCATGCGACTTCCGTCCTTTCTCCTCCTCCTGGTGGTCTGCGGACTTTTGTTCTCATCGAGATTCGCTTTTGCCGCTGACGAAAGTGCCGCTCTCGGCATTCAGGCTCCCGATGGCTTTGAAGTCTCCCTCTTCGCCGGCGACGACCTGGCGCACGATATTTTCTCGATGACCATCGATAGCAAAGGGCGCATCGTCGTGGCCGGAGCCGGCTATGTGAAAATCCTGCACGACGACAACAACGACGGCAAAGCGGACCGGGCCACGCTGTTCTCCAGCAAACCCGCCAGCGGCGCGCATGGGATGGTCTTCGTCGGCAACGATCTCATCTGCACCGGCGACAATAGCTTGATGCGACTCCGCGATACTAATGGAGACGGAGTAGCCGATGGCGAACCGGAGATGTGGGCGAAGCTCAAGAGTTCCGAGCACGGAGCCAACGGCATCGTCCAAGGTCCCGATGGCTGGATCTACGTCGCCTGCGGCAACGACGCGGGCGTCACAGCCGCTCATGCAACACTTCCCACTTCCCCCGTCAAGAAGCCCGAAGCCGGGGCGATCCTCCGCTTCTCCCCGGACGGCAAGCACTCCGAAATCTTCGCCCATGGCTTTCGGAACATTTACGACCTCGATTTCAACGCCTTCGGCCAGCTCTTCACCGTCGATAGCGACGGCGAGCGGGACCATCATCTCCCCTGGTATGCCCCCACCCGCCTGTTCGACGTCGGCGAAGGAATGCACCACGGCTGGGTCTTGCAAGGACACCAGCGAAGCTGGAACCGGCCGGCCTACTTTCCCGATGTCGCCCCCCGCCTTGGCGAAATCGGTCGTGGTAGTCCTACGGGAGTGGTCGTTTATCGGCATAAGCAGTTTCCGGAAGACTTTCGAAACGCCGTCTTTTCCGCTTGCTGGACACTCGGAAAGGTCTATTGCTTTTGTCCAGAGAATGACCAAGGACCTTTCGCCACCACCGGAGGTGAACGATATCCCTTTCTGGAAACCACGGGAGAAATCGGATTTGCTCCCGTAGACCTCGCGGTCGGGCCGCAAGGGGACATGTTTGTTGCTATCGGCGGACGCCATACACGGGGAAGCGTGTTTCGCATCGCCTATCGGGGCGAAGGCATGGACAATGAGGACAACCCGATCGCCGAATTTCGACTTCCGCTCGATGCAGGCGGCAAGTCGGCCCGAGCGTATTTTGTGGAGAGCGTCGACGATGTACTTAAAGCTGTTCAGCCTTTGACCGCTTGGTCGCGTGCTGCGTGGGTTGACGCCGCACGCAAACTTGGCCGCCAGGAATTCCTCCTTGCACTCCAGGACCAAAGTCGTGACGAATTTGAGCGTAGTCGCGCTGCGGAGATCATTACGGAACTTTTTGGCGGTGTCTCGGTGACAGAAGCGACCGAGATACTGCCGACACCGGATTCCAAAAAAGAAGGATGGACGTACGCCAGCCGCATTGTATGGTCGCTTGGCAGAAAGTCCCGCGGTCGCGACTTTGCCCAGTTCCTTGCGGAACAAGCCCGCAAGGTCCATGCGGACGGAGGGCCAACCAGTTACGATACCAGCGCCAATTACGGGCTCGCTTTATGGCAGGCCGTTGCCAATCTGGCTGGGTCCAGTGATGAAGTCGATGCGGAACTCCGTTTTGCCGATCCGCAACTCGCCCTCGTGAAAGAACGCTCGCGGCGAAGTTACATGGCGATTCTGCGGGCCGATGCCAAACTGCGCACACCTCTTGAGGATGCGGCAGGAGTTCGTGGCCAAGCTAACCTTTGGCGGCTATGGGCACGAGGAGGCCTGACGCCCCGCCACTTTGGCGCTGCACTTCAGGAATTTCTGGATGCGGACGACCCGGAAACAAGACTCCGCACGCTCCGCCTCTTGCAACTGTCACTGGGAGACATCAATGTCGACGCCAAGAAAGAGGATGTGTATGCAGGGTATTCCGCAAATGCTTCCGCGGAAGAATTAGTTGAAATTCGGAAGGAGCACGGAATCTCGCTTGCCAACCAGTTCCCTACTTTCGACGAAGATATTAATCGGGAACTAGCTCGGCTACTTGGGATGCTCGAAGTCCCCGACGGTCCACTTATCGAACGCGAGTCTACTTTTTTCGTGCAGAATTTTCCTTCAAATCCGGATGTGATTCATTTTCTCATCACTCTTTCCCGCTCCTCCGGTGCTCGCAGCAAAGGGGCCACTCAAAGAACGGCATCCGGCCTGTTTAAAGCATTCCACGTAGATGGCACTGTCAGCCGCAACTGGCCGCTTCGCTTGGGCGAAGTGATCAAGGGGCTCTACGAGCGGGATCCGGCACTGGCTCCGCTGATTGCCGCGGACGGGCGACTTGATTCTCCGATGCACTCGTTATTGATTTCTCCAATGCCGCCGGAGCTGCGCGTGGCTGCCACGCGTCAGCTTCTCAAGCAATTGGATTCCTCGATTCAATGGACCGACGATCTGGTTCGTCTCGTGGGGGAACTCCCGGAAGAGGAGGCCCTGCATCACCTGCGGCTGGTCTGGCTCGACACAGCCGTGCGCGAGTCGGTGATCCTCGCAGCCGCCAAGTATCCGAACGGCAAAGATTCGACCATGTTTTTTGAAGGGCTCTCGTCCACGCAGCCTGATGTCGTAGAAGCTTCCGCCCGGGCGATGATTGCCATTGGGGATACACCGAGCGACGCCGAACTGGGCGCTGCCTTTTCGGCAATTCGCCAGCACTGTCACACGCTGGAAAATAAGAGCACCCGCGAGGCACTTGTCGGTCTACTGCAAATGTGGAGCAAGCAGGAGATCAAGATCGAAGAACCGAAAGAGCCCAAGGAACAGAAAAAACTCCTCGCCGCTTACAAGCCATGGTTCGACTGGCTGGAAAAAGAGCATCCGGCTGTCGCCAAGAAAGTTGCCGGATTGGGAGATGCCACGGCCGAGCAGTGGCTGGCCCGCCTTTTGAAGGTCGATTGGGCAGCGGGGGATGAAATGCGAGGGCTCGCCGTGTTTCAGAAAAAGGCCTGCCACAAGTGCCACGCGGGAAACAGTCCTCTGGGGCCGAATCTGGCGGGTGCGGCCAAACGCTTCTCGCGGGAGGATCTGTTCGGGGCCATTCTGGACCCGCACAAGGATGTCGCGCCGCCCTATCAAACGACGCAAATCGCCACCAGCTCCGGCAAGGTCTACAGCGGTCTGCTTGTTTACGAATCGCCGGACGGGACGCTGGTGCAAACCACGCCCGACACCACGATTCGCATTGCCGGGGACGAAATCCTGTCGATGAAAAAGGGGCGAGTCTCGCTCATGCCGAGCGGCCTGCTGAACGATGTGTCCGATTTAGATCTGGCCGATTTGTATGCCTATCTCAAAACGGTGAAGAACGTAAAATGATCGCAGAGACCATCTCGTCTAATCTTCTTGCCACCCATTTTCTTGCCAATCTCAAGAATGATGGCAAGAAAATGGGTGGCAAGAATATAGGACGGAAGAACTCATGACTGAAGCAAAGCCCCAGGCCGGTCCCACCGCACAGCCTCGTCCTAAGCCGCCGCGATATTTCCCCGGAAAGGTCGCATCGTTCCTGATCGTCGTCTGCCTGTTGATGATTCTGGTTACTCGCGTTTTTCAGGATGAGATTGCCGCCCGCGCGCCGATGTTCGATGAAGCGTTTCTCAACCTCTCCACGTTTATCCTCGGCTTTATCGCAGTCCTGACCTTCTTCCTCTGGTTAGTCCTCCGCAGCAGCTATCCTGGCCTCGTGCGGCTGCTCACATTTCTGGCGATTCCTGGGGTGATTGTGTTGTTCTTTGTTTTCTTTGAAATCGTCGAGGTGAATGGGAACATGATTCCCACCATCGCCCGGCGCGGAGCTCCCCGACAGGATGCGACGCTCGGAGAGGTCAAATCCGACAAGAAACAGACGGGGATCGATCTGGCGACCTCGACACCCGACGACTTCTCCCAATTCCTCGGCCCCGACCGGAGCAACTATCTCCCTGGCCCGAAGCTGGCCGACGATTGGAAGGCGACGCCCCCCAAAGAAATCTGGCGGCAGAAAATCGGCGCGGGGTGGTCGGCTTTCAGCGTCCAAAACGGCTATGCGGTGACGCTCGAGCAGCGCGGCGACGAGGAATGGGTCACCTGCTATGAAGTCGCCACGGGCAAGCCGGTTTGGGGGGACAGCATCCAGGCCCGCCATTTCAATGTCCTGGGGGGAGCCGGCCCGCGCTCGACGCCGACGATTCACAACGGCAAAGTTTACGCCCTGGGGGCGACGGGTGTCCTTCGTTGCCTCGACGGTGCGACCGGCAAGCTCCTCTGGAAAGACGATCTCCTGGCCCGTTACGGCCTGAAGCAAATCCCAGCCGAGGAGATTGTGATGTGGGGGCGAGCGAATTCGCCACTGATTGTCGACAATCTCGTCGTCATCCCCGCCGGCGGGCCGCTGCAGAAATCCAAGTCCCTCATCGCCTACGATATCGAAACGGGCAAGGTCGCCTGGGAAGGAGGGGAGCGGCAGATCAGCTATGCTTCCCCCAGCCTCATTACGCTCGGCGGCGAACGGCAAATCGTCAGCGTTAACGAAGACACCGTCACCGGCAACGACATTAAGACAGGTAAAGAACTCTGGTCGCACCCCTGGCAGGGAAGGAGCAATGGACCGGCCAGCTCGTCCCAGGCCCATCTCGTCGGCACCGACCAACTTCTCCTCAGCAAAGGTTACGGCAGCGGCGCGGAACTGATTTCCGTGAAGCTGGAGGGAGGGAAGTGGAACGTGGAATCGCTGGAGAAAAACCCGCGAGTCCTGAAGACAAAATTCACCAACATCACCATCATCGCCGGCCACGCGTACGGACTCTCAGACGGCGTGCTGGAATGCGTCGAAGTCAAAACTCTGAAGCCGACCTGGAAAAAAGGGCGCTACGGTCACGGCCAGGTCCTCGGAGTTGGCGACAAAATCCTCGTCCTCGCCGAAGCCGGCGAACTCGTCCTGGTCGCTGCCGACCCCGCCGAGTTTCGCGAGCTCGGCAAAATCCAGGCCCTGCACGGCAAGACCTGGAATAATCTCTGCCTCGCCGGAAAGCTCCTGCTGATTCGCAATGCGGAAGAGGCGGTCTGTTATGAATTGCCTTAGGCCGAAAGAGACGAGCTGCGCCGCCAAGGCAAGACTGTGCTATCGCATCCGCAGCCCCTTGGGCAGCGATTCTCCAAACACGCGGGCTTGCTCCTGATCATCAAGTTGGCCACCCGTTCGAACCAACTCCAAAGAGTGCGGAGGAGCCTTGGCGCGGACTAGCTCATTCACGATGGATTTCCGCAGTGAGTCCGGCAGGTCTCGGTAACGGTCGCCGGTGCGGCGGGCGATTTGGACGAGCGCGAACTGACTTAGCGGATCGTTCTCGCCGGCCGCGAGAATCTTCTCGGCCCAGATTCCCGCTTCACGCGGCGAAACGACAGTATTTAGTGGCCCATAAACGGAAACTCGAGCACCAATGCGCCCGAGTGCCCAGGCGAGCGCCGGCCGCAGTTGCTCGAGCTTTCGTTTGGGGAGCAGATCGACGAGCAGATTGCCGAGTTCAATTTTCGTTTCGCCTGGGAGCAGTTCCAGCGAGCCGAGCAGCCGGAGGACTTCCAATCCTTCATGGGGACCGAAGGTCGGTTCGCTCCCTTTGCCCGTCATTTGCTTTTTGTGGAGCGTCCGGACCGCGGAAAGAAGCGGCTCGGCAATCGCCCGCTGCTGTCCCGCCGAACAGCCGCCGGCGATCCGCCGCCAGAGAATCAGCGACTCGGTGCGGCTGGTGGGGGCGGCGTGCGCCAGTTTTCCTTGCACTTTTCGCCACGTTTCCGCCACTCGCCAGTCATCCACGGCCAAGCCATAACCGGGCCGAAGAGCGTATCCCAGCAGATTCAGCCAGCGGGCCTCGTGAATCGGACTCTTGCGACGCCCCGGTTCAAGTTGAAGGAGCGTTTCCCAAATCCGCCGCAATAGCGACGTCGGCCACTCGCCGCGTTCCAGGCCGATTGCCTCCGACAGCCGTTTGAGGAGCGAATCAGGCGATTGGTTTGCATCACCACCAAAGGTTGTTTCTATTTCCTTCTGACAGGCTTGCCAGGCCTCTTCGTCGACGATTCCTTCTCCTTCGGCCGCGGATTCATGAGCTTCGACATCAGTCTGAGTAGCGCTGCGGACATCGAACTGAAGCCGCCAGGTGCGGGGAACGAAGGGGTCGGGAGGGGTTTTCGTGTTCGAAAGATCTGGTGTCGGAGTTGATTCTGAACCGCAAAAACTCCTCCCGACCCCGTTTACCTCGCTACACCATAGATCGAGGGTTCCAATCTCTGTGAGCCTAGCGTGCAGTTCCACCGGGACGATCCCTCGCTCGCTCCGTCTGCTGGTCTTGAGAGCGGTCCGAATCGGCGGCAAGGCGGTCATTTGCTCGGGGTCGATGGGAGACATTTCGCCGGGCCGATCAGCAAGGCGAGTGCTGGAAACGTAGAGCGGAAACTCCGCCGGTTCGGAGACGAGCAAGTCAAAATGACGGCCGGGGAGCGTAATATCCTGTCCCGGTTCCGCGTTGCCGGGGACTAGGCAAACGGCTTGCGGCGGTTCTTTTGCATCCGCGGAATCAAGGCCCAAGTAATACGTCCGCGCCAGCCCAGCGGCGATCTTTACACCCTCGCCGCGACGGACCATTCCGTAGTAGGCCGCTCCGCGGGCAACGGCCAGATCGAGTCGATCGTTATCCAGGACCAGCGGCTGCCACGGTGCATCCGTCATCCCAAACCACTCGCTCAAACAATCGATGAGCCGCTGTTTGAGGAGGCTCGACTCAAAAACGCCGCCGTTAAAGAGAACCACGTCGGGCCGAGCGGGATCATGACCAGTCTTGGCATCGTCTTCCTCCATCGCCACATGCCGATGGGCCGAGAGAAATGCGGCGAGATACTTGGTGATCGCCGGATCGCTGGCATAGGGGAGGCCGAATTCCTGAAAACCGCTGCGACGGGGAGCCGGCTTGTCCGAAAGGCCCACTCGCGGCATGAAGCCCTCGACGAGTACCTCTCGCACCTCCTCGCCAGAGAGCCCGATTTGCAGACTTCCCCCAATGAGTTTGGAGCCGGACCCAGGGAGGGTAATTGTCACTTGCTCTCTCGCGCGATCGCCGAGCAACTCTTCCTTCGTCTGCCGGCTGGCGCGGACGAGCAGATCCCACTGCCGCGGCTGAAGCTTTCCGCCGCTGGTCAGCTTTTTCTCAGCATGCTGGGCGAGGGCCAAATCAAAATTGTCGCCACCCAAAATCAGGTGATCGCCGACAGCCACGCGATGAAACTGAACCTTGCCCCCTTCGCCGCGGCGGACGCGAATGAGCGTAAAGTCGGTTGTTCCGCCGCCGATGTCGCAGACGAGGATTTTCTGTCCTGGAGCAACCAGTTGGTCCCAGTTCTCCGCGTGCTTGTAAATCCAGGCATAAAATGCCGCCTGCGGCTCTTCGATGAGCACAACGCGCGGCAAGCCGGCTTTCGCGGCGGCTTCTACTGTCAGCTCGCGCGCGACTTCGTCGAACGACGCTGGGAGCGTGAGGACGATGTCTTGCTTTTCCAGCGGCTCCTTGGGGTGCTGAAAGTCCCAAGCATCGCGGATATGCCGCAAGTAACAAGCACTGGCTTCCACCGGTGAAAGCTTCTCGACATCCGCAGCCGCATGCCAGGGCAAGATATCGCTCGTGCGATTGACGCCGCTGTGGCAGAGCCAAGACTTCGCCGACGCAATCATGCGTCCTGATATCTGCCCCCCAAAATCCCGTGCATAAAAACCAACAGCCCCTGTGGGGCAAGCTGCCAGCTTGCCTTTCGTCTTTTCTTCCTTGTTAGGCCAAGGGAGCTTCGTTCCCCCAGCCGCCACCTCCTCCGCCGTCGGCTGATAGTGGAACGAGGGGAGCGTATCTCGCTTCTCCACTTGTCCCGGTGCAACAAGCTGAGGAATCGAGAGAACCTGCACCCGCCAGGGCTTTTCCGACGTGTCGACGTAGCAAACCGCGCTGTTTGTCGTCCCCAAGTCGATACCGACTACATAGCGGCTGGCAAGTTCGTCGAAATTGTTGTCGGTATCCACGGTGTGCTAAAAGGCGAGCGGGGGGGCGTCAGCCCCCTGATATTAAAACCTTGGTCTCAAGAGAATCAAAACTTTCTCTTGGGCGAGTATCAGGGGGCTGACGCCCCCCGCTCGCCTCTACTCTTCCTTCCGTACGCTGAACTCCAGCTTCCACCGCTGATTGCTCTTGGTGCCGCAGCACCAGAGTTCGAAGACGCCGAGTTCCGTGATTTTCGACTGAAAGCGGACCGGGACGGAATCGCTGTCGAGCGTTTCGTCAGCTGGAAGGGTTGCTTCGAGCGAATCGGTTTCGGCAAGTTCTTCTTCAGACCAGCTCTGCAGCAGATCGCCCGGCCGATCTTGTTTGCGTGTGGCGGAACTGAAGAAGCGGAAGGTCGCCGGCTCTCCCACGACCAGGCCGAATTCACCGGAGGGGACGTCGATGCTGGTTCCTTCCTCCATGCCGTTGGGAACCACGCAGAGCGCCCGCAGCGGACGGGGAGCGCCGGGGATGGCGAGCCCGGAAGTTTCGATTCCCACGTAGTACGACCGCGGCGCACCACCTCGAATCCGCACGCCCCCATGCTCCTTCGCCCATCCGTAGTAAGCCGCTCCACGGGCCACAGCGTGATCCAAATCATGCTCTCCTTGCAGGATTTTGGGAGGTGCATCGGGTGCCCACGACGACAACACTTCCATCAGCCGCTGACGGAAGGGCTCGGCTTTGAAGACGCCTCCGTTGAAGAGGACATCCGTGGGCTGAACGGCATGGTCGCTGCCATGGGCGGACAGAAATGCCGCCAAGTGCCGCGTAATGCCCGTATCGGATTCAAACGGCAGGCCGATTTCTTGAAACCCGGATTGCCGGCGGCGAGCGGGCCGATCGGAAATCGCAGCGGATGGAAAGAAACCTTCCAGGAGTAGTTCCGAAGCATGTTTTCGATCCACGTCGATAGTGACAGTCCCGCCAATCAGCTTACTGCCGCGGCCGAGGACGCTGAGGGGATGCTTCTTCGGCCCATCTTCCGCCAGCAATGTTTCTTTAGCCGTGCGGCAGGAATGCCAGAGGGAGACGGACTGCCAGGGATCGAGCTTGACCCCTTTCTCGCCGAACTTTGCTGCCATGAAGTGCGCCAGCGCGAGGTCCATGTTGTCGCCGCCGACGAGCAAATGGTCTCCCACAGCTATTCGGCGCAGCATCAACTCGCCATTCTCTTCTCCCACGCCGACGAGGGTCAAATCCGTGGTTCCGCCACCAACGTCACACACCAGCAGTGTATCCCCAACCTTCAGCGCCTTTCGCCACTGATCCCCCATCGTCGTCAGCCACGAATAAACAGCCGCCTGCGGCTCTTCGAGAAGTACCAATTCCGCCGGCAGCCCAGCCGCCAAAGCCGCTTCGCGCGTCAGTTCCCGGGCGGCGGCATCGAAGGAGGCAGGAACCGTGAGAATGACCTGCTGCTCGGCGATGGGGGCTTCCGGGTGGGCGTCTTCCCAAGCCGCAATGAGATGTTCGAGACACCGCCGCGAGGCAGTGACCGGAGACACTTTGGGAACCTCTGCCGGTGCTCCCCAAGGAAGGATGGGCTGATGGCGGTCAACGCGACTATGGCAGAGCCAGCTCTTGGCGGCACTCACGCTCCGCTGCGGCGACTCGGCACTCTGACGGCGGGCAATCTCGCCCACGGCACTCGTGTTCCCTTTCCGCCACGGCAGGTCATACGCTCCGCTTTTTCCTTCCTGCTCAGGGGGGAGATAGATGAACGAGGGAAGACTGGTCCGCTCTTCCACGACTCCCGGCGCTACGAGTTGCGGAATCGGCAGGATTTTGACTTCCGGCGCATCCCCGGCGAGCGGCGCGTACGCCAAAACGTTGTTGGTAGTGCCAAGGTCGATGCCAATGACGAATACGGACATGATTTCCGGGGACAGAGTTAGATTTCGACTTCCGCGGGGGCGATGATGTTGGCCGAGGTTTTGTTTCCGGTCCAACTCGGCAGGTTTACAGTGGTCGCTTCCCAGCCAGCATGAGCAAGTTTGCCGTTATAGGGAGGATTGCCGCTCACGTTGCCCAAAAGTTTGAAGCGTCCTGGGTCGTATCCGGCGAGCACTTGCACCTGTTCTCCCTCGTTCTCGGTCAGAACGGGCTTCAAGGCAAAAAACCTGGACAAGACCGCCGCGCTATCCCCCAAAACTCCTCGGGCTGCAGCCCCAATTTGCTCATCCGTGAACTGCGCCAGCGGCTGCTGGACAAGGTCCACGAGGCGAGCTTCGCGCTGCAAAGCGGCAAGCAGCGTCATCGCTTCACTCCTCTTTGGAGGGGGTTCTGGGGCGTGGACGCGGGTCTTTGGCTCAGCCTCCCGTTGTTTCGATTTTTCGTCGGTGGTGATTTTTGGCAACTGCTCGCCATCCAAAACGGAGCGAACCTGACGGGAAACTTCCGCACTGAACATGGTCTTAAAGAATACTCGAAATGCCAACCCAATGCTTCCCATGTGCTTATCCAGTAACGAGTTGTGACTTTTTCAATTGGATAGGACAGCACCCAAATGTGCCAAATCTGCGAACCATGTCCTCTCAATTGAGGCCCTGGGAGCGCCTTTTGCTTCCATTGCCTGCCACGTAGTACAACTGCCATCACTTGCCGCTGTCAATTGCCCCTGCGGAAACGCCGTCATTCTCGGAACGAATGGAGGCGTGACAGCGTCCAAAGCCTGAGGCATTTGGGGGAGGTCCGCGCGAGCAACCTTCCCATTTCCGGAACCGAGAACAGGAATAGATTGGCACTTATGAAAACGACTCGTCGCTCACTGGCTACGAAGGCGCTTGTTCAACTTCGTAAATTCTGGAAACGGCGCAAGGGATCGTCCGACCGCGCAGCTCGCCGCGGCTTCTTCTTTGAGTCGCTCGAAGAACGGTCCATGTTGACGGGGAATGCACCCTCGTTCTTGACGATCCCGGATCAAACCGTGCTGAGCGGAGCTCCCCTCTGGCTGGGGATCGACGGTTCGGACGCGGATAATGACGCAATTTCCTATACCATCACGAGCAACAACCCCAGCGTCGTGGCGGTGACTGTGCCCACCGGCAACAAGACTTTGCAACTTGACGTGGCCAACTTCGGCACGATGAAAATCGAGATGTTCGACAGTCTAGCTCCGCGGGCAACAACCGCCATTGAGAGCTTGGCGAGTGGCGGTTTCTACAACGGGCTGACTTTCCATCGCATCCTGAATAACTTCGTGATTCAAGGGGGAGCAGCCGACGGCGCGGGTGGTCCCAACGCCAGCGTTGCGGATTTCGATGACCAGTACAATCCCGACCTGCAATTCACTTCACCCGGCCTCATCGCCATGGCGAAAGGGCTCGACGATTCCAACGACACTCAGTTCTTTCTCACGGACACCGTAAATCCCCCCACGACCAACTTTCCTCGCCATCTGGATTTCAACCACACCATCTTCGGCAAATTGACCGAAGGAGAATCGGTGCGGGAAGCGATCAGCAATGTTGCCGCGAACGGTTCCGGCACACCCAATACTCCGGTAATCATCACCACTGCCTCGGTTCTAAACAGCGACCCGCAGAACAAGGCTTTCATGCTGAAAGCTTTGGCCAGTTCCGGCTCCGCGGATATCACGATTACTGCGAACGACGGCCAAGGCGGAACCTTTGCCCGCACGTTCCATGTCACAGTGGCTGCCGATACATCCAATGGAAATCCGTTCCTTGCTGAAATCCCCGCGGTGCAAGCGACTGTGGGGGCCAGCACGGTCACCTTCCCCCTAACGGGAACTGACGTCGAAGGAGACGCGATCTACTTTGATGCCACCAAGATTGGCAGCGTCAATTACACGGTTTCCATCGATCACAATACGAACATTGTTACGGTCACCCCTCCGGTCGGATTTGTCGGCAGCTTCCAGGTGCAGGTCTCCGCCAAGCCCTTATCCCAGCAGGGCAATACCGACACCAGCCAATCGATTACGGACGTGCAGAAAGTCACCGTCAATATGCTGCCAACCGCGCCCACGGGCCTGGACCTAGTGGCAGCTTCGGATACAGGAACCAGCCCCTCCGACAACATCACGAACGCCGGTTCGCTGCAATTTCAGATGAGCGGTGTGACCAATAACGCCGTAATTCGATTGTATGAAGGGACCAACGTCCTGGCACAAGTCACCGCCACCAGCACTTCCCCCACCATCACTTTCAACAACATCGCGACACTCGGTGAAGGGGCACACACTTTCACCGTCACCCAGGCCGTCTCGGGAGTTGAAAGCCTCAAGTCATCTCCACTGACGGTCACCTATGACGCCACTCCTCCGGGAAACTTCACTTCAACCGCTCTCACTACCGGCACGGCTGGCACTCCTTATTCTTACGACGCCGAGAATGCAGTCCCCAACACGGGACTTCTCTACTCCCTCTCGCCGGGTTTGAACGGAGCTTCGATTAATTCCACCTCCGGGGTTGTCAGTTGGACACCGGCAGATAACCAGACGGGTGTTCAGACCTTCGGAGTCGTCGCCAGCGATGCAGCCGGAAATGCCGTCACTCAAAACACCAATGTGACCGTGGCCGCGGCCGTCACCAAGGTGGCCGAAGTTGTTCTGACCATTACCGATGCCAACCAGGTCCCTCTGAGCACCTTGCACGTCGGTGATAACTTCATCTTGCGAGGAACCACGCGAGACTTGCGGACCACCGGTGCCCAAGGGGTCTACGCACTTTTCGCCGACTTAAACTACGACCCCGCCAAGGTCCAAATCACGGGGGCCGTGCAATTTAACGGCGGCTATACCGTGGGACAATCCGGTTCGGCGGCGACCGCCGGCCTGGTGGACGAGCTCGGCGCGGTATCCAACAGCACCGCCCCCATTAACACCGGATTCAAGCTCTTGTTTGAAATCCCGATGAAGGTTCTGGCAGGGGGCCAATTCAGCTTCACTACCGATCCCGCGGACATCCTTCCCGCGCACGACGTGCTCCTGTTCGGACAGGATCCGCCGGTCCCGTCGGCTGCCGTGAAGTATGGCTCTCTCACCCTGAGCGTGGATACCACCTTCACCGCCGTTAACGACACCTTCAACTTTAACGAAGACACAACGAACAATTCGCTTACCGTCCTCGGCAATGACACGATTGTCCCCGGCTCCGGAAACGTCTTGACGATTTCCGCAGTTGGCGCGACAAGTAATTCCGGAACAGTCGCCATCGCGGGGGACGCCAAGACTCTGCTTTACACACCCGCTCCCAACTTCTTCGGAGCGGAAACCTTCACCTACACCGTGAAGAATCAGAACAACGAAACTTCCACCGCGACCGTTACTGTGCAAGTCGCGCCGGTCAACGACGCGCCCACTGCTACGGCGGACTCCCTTTCCGTCGCAGGTGAGTCCACCAATAACGTCCTGGATGTTTTGGGCAACGACTCCTCTTCTCCTGACGGCAGCGAAACGCTCAAGGTGACGACGGTCACTCAGGGCAATAATGGCGGCAGTGTGCAGATTGGATCCGGAGGAGCACATGTGCGGTATTCCCCGGCCCCGAATTTTGAAGGGACCGAGACCTTCACCTACACCATCAGCGACGGAAATGGCGGGACCGCCCAGGCCACTGCCACGATGACCGTTACGCACACCAACCACAATCCGGTTGCCACCGCGGACACCCTGACCGTCGCCGAAGACAGCGCGGCCACAACGGTCAATGTGCTGGCCAACGATAACGACGGCGTTGATACGGGTGAAACGCTCACCATTGCCTCGGTAGGCACGCCGAACAGTGGCGGGATCGTTACCCTGGCCCTCGATAAGCTGAGCGTCAGCTATGCTCCGGCCGCAAACTTCCAGGGAACTGAAACATTCACCTACAATCTGAGCGATGGAAACGGTGGGACGGCCACCGGCACGGTCACGGTGACCGTGACCAATGTCAATGATGCCCCCACCGCCACTGCCGACACATTGACCGGCTTCAAAAACACCGACAACGTGTTTGACGTCCTGGCAAACGATTTGTTCGCGCCCGATCCGACCGAAGCGTTCACCATCTTGAGTGTCACAGCGCCGTCCAATGGCACGGCCACAATCACCAATAACGGCACGCGGATTACCTACAGGCCCGCGACGGATTACACCGGGCCGGATTCTTTTTCCTACACGATGAAAGATGCGGGCGGCTTGACTTCCACGGCAGCCGCCACAGTGACCGTGCAGGATTTCATCCCCAGCAAATTGGCGGGGCAGGTTTTTGTCGATCTGAACGGCAACGGCAAGCTGGACGGGCTGGAAACCGGCGTGGGAAATGTGGAAATAGATCTCACCGGCACACCGACGTCGGGAAGTCCCATTACCCACAGCACACGCACGTCGGCTGACGGAACCTATTTCTTCGCGAATCTGGCCCCCGGCGACTATAAGCTCAAACAGGTGCAGCCCACGTTTCTCACAGACGGTCAGGACATCCCCGGTTCGCAAGGGGGCACCGCCAGTGCCAACGATGAGATTTCCATCAATCTGGTTCAGGGGACCGACGGAACGGGAAATAACTTCGCGGAAGCTGGCAAGCCACGCTCCTTGACCCGGATCGAAGAGTATTTTGCCACCAACCTTGGACACAACGTCCTGGCGTCGGTCGCCTTTGCCACCCCGGCGGACAGTCTGCCGACAACATTCGGATCCCCCGTCTCTCCTGATTGGCAAACCATCACGGGCAGCCAGTGGAGCCAGTTCCGTTCCTTCCGGTACGCTCTCTCCGGTGACAACCGCACCTTGCAGGTGGATGTCCGCAACCAGCAGGACCAGGATCTGCGGGCGACGGTTTCGGTGATCGATAAAACCAAGGTATTCAGCTTGGGTCAGCAATCCGACGGCACGCTCTTGATCAAGCTGGTCGGCGATCCGGCCAACTTCCAATTCACGGCTCTCCCCAATAACGCGCCCACCGCCACGGCTGATGCGGTTTCGATCACTGCCGGCGCCACAACGATCATCAACGTCGTGGCGAATGACGGGGATACCGATGGCATCGTGAGTCTCCCCTCGCTCGCGATTACCCAGCAGCCGGCGAGCGGTGTCGCCACCAGGCATGATGACGGCACGGTGACCTATACCCACAATGGTCTGGCAGGTTCGAGCGACTCCTTCAAGTACACGATTGCCGATAACCAAGGAGCGGTTTCCAGCGAAGCCTTGGTGACGATCGCCGTCAACCAGCGGCCCATCGCTGTCCCCGATAGCACGACGCTGGCGGCCGGTGCGACCAAAGTGATCAGCGTCGCCGCTAACGACACCGATTCCGATGGAACGATCAGCCTGAGTTCCATCGTCATCGTCACGCAGCCGACGCATGGCACCGTGACGGTGAACACCGACGGAACCGTCAGCTATCAACACGACAATTCCTCGGCGACCACAGACAGCTTTACCTACAAGATCAAAGACAACCTGGGAGCCGAGTCCTTGACGGCCGCCGCGGTTTCGATTGCCATCGGCTCCGGCGAAGAGGACCTGTTTGGCGGATTGATCGACAGCGCCCACTTGCAAGCGGTCGACTCCGTGCTTGGGAGCGAAGAGAACTGGATACTCTAAACCAGTCGAATTAAACTCCAAATACTATCAAAGCCACCCCCGCTTCGCGGGGGTGGCTTTGTCACTTTTCACGCGCGGAGTTTCGAGACGCGATTAATTCTTCGCATCTAGGCTCTGGCCGTTGACGAAAGCCGCGGCGCGCTCACTGGTCAGTGGGTGAAGGGTATACTCCGGACATTGAGACTCCGAAGAGTTCCTGACCCAAGAGACTGGCCATGCAATTCCGCTTGATTACGCTGTTCATCATCACGGGCATCGTTTGTGTTTATTGCGCCGTGCTCAACCTTCCCGCGGTCATCGCGTTTCCGCTCTTTTGCGCGGTGGCCTGGCTGTCTCCGGCCTACTTCATTTCCGGAGTCATTTACATGCGGGAAGCACGGCGGGCCTTTTTCATTGGGGGACTGGCAAGCGGCGCGCTACCGTTCTTGGGACTAGCCCTTTACTCCCTGGGGGTGGTCTTTGACGGCAGGGGGCCATGGGGCTACCGCGGCGGCTGGGGCCGGACGGGATTTGGCGAGACGCAACTCGTCAATTTGTTTGCCTCACTGGTCATTTTCTCCCCGGTCATCATGGCTTTTTTCGGGGGCTGGGTATCGATGGCCGTCTACTACTCGGCTCAGCCCAAAAAGCCTGTCCCGCCCCCTGCCTCGCCGTTCCGGCCGATGACTCAACCCGCGAACGAACAGCCGCTCACCCCGATCGATGGCAATGCGAGGGATTCATCACCGCTTCCGTCCTGACTCCCACCAGCCTGATGCGCCATCCAAGATAATTCTCACGACCCCCTCTGTTGGGTACTTGTCAAAGTAACTAGACATGTGTACAATTGAGTCTAATCGGGCCGGCGAGAAGCCGGTTTGTTCTTTGACAATTCGCATAAAGGACGTGGCTAATTGGGTTAAGGTGCGCGCTGAAATGCGGGAGTCGGCGGGAGAAACGGTAGCGGAATGGGGGCCTTCACGATGGAGACTTACGTCGAGACGAATTGACGTAAGTCTGTCCGCGAAAGAGTTTGTGTGGGGGCCCGCGAATCGTGAATCAGAAATGTCGATTGTGAATCGGGTGTGAATCACCAATGTTATTACTAGCCAACGAGTTGCGACAAAGGCTCTCGCTGAAAAAAGTGCCATGAATCGATGAATCAGGGCCGTCCCATCGGGGGGGCCAATGATTCGCTCCGAAGGAGCGGTGAATCAGACTTACGTCGAGTGGATTTGACGTAAGTCTCGAATCACATCGGGACGAATCTAGTTCAGCGTCGGGTCCGGCGGGGCATGTTTTGTCTTGAGGGACGGAGCCAGGATGTCCTTCGCGACACTGTGCATGACGAGCTCCCAAAGGTCATCCTTGTCGTGGAAGACCAGTTCCGCGGTGGCGGGGGCGATGAGCCAGCCCCCCGCTTCCAACTCCCCTTCCAGCTGTCCCGCGCCCCAGCCGGAATAGCCGGTGAAGAGGCGAAATGGAGTGTCCTCGGCCGCGACGACTTCCTTGAGCTGGTCCTTGTGGGCGGAGAGAAAGACACCGCTGAGGATTTCCGACTCCGCGGCGGATGCCAGGCCGTGCACGGCCATAAGCGGACCTTGTACCGGCCCGCCGAGGTAAATCGGATCCTGCCGGTCACTGGAAGATTCCGAGACGAGCTTCCAGACTTCGGCGACGGTGTTGCCCGTGGGCCGATTCAGGACGAGGCCAAAGGCTCCCTCGTCGTCATGCTTCACCATCAGCACGACGCTGCGGTTGAAGTTGCCATCCCCGAGATGCGGAGACGCAATCAAAAAGTTGCCTTGCAAAGATGCCATGGCCAAATCGAGCGAAACAGGGAAGTTGCCAGTTCCTGCATTGTAAGAACAGAGTCCGTGCGAATGCAAATCCCAGCAGGTGATTCCCCGACACTAGCCCGACGCGCGAGCAAGGGAATTCAATATGGCTCAGGAAAAAAACAGCCGTTTACCGGTGCCTCGCGGAATTCCCTCGCTTGCGAGTCGGGCTATTGTCCTCAGCTGAAGTTGCCGTCTCCTTCACGGTCAGTTACCATCGTACCAGGAGCCCTTGCCGATGATGGATGCACTCTTTCGACCCGCCACTCCCCTGAATCGACGAACTTTTCTCGTCGCGAGCGGGCTAAGCGTCTTGGGGTCGGGCATGACCGATCAAACCGCGTCCGCAGCCCAGCCGGTTTCTCGGCCGGGACGCAAGATCGCCAAGTCGGCCATCATGATCTGGCTCAGCGGCGGGGCGTCGCACATCGACACCTGGGACATGAAGCCGGATGCCCCCGCCGATTACCGCGGGCTGTTTCGTCCCGTGGCCACGTCGGCTCCGGGGGTGCAGCTTTGCGAGCATCTGCCGCACCTGGCGAAGCAGGCTCAGCATCTGGCCATCGTGCGGTCGCTCGGAGACCATGGCCGCGGCACCGGGGACCATCATGCCGGGTATTACTACAACCTGACGGGGCACGCCCCCGACCGGTCGTTCCATCAACTGCTCAACGCGAGGACGCCGTATCCCACCGATTGGCCTTCCATCGCCTCGGTGGTCAATTACAAACGGCCGGTCCATCCCTCGCTTCCATCGGCCATTACGCTGCCACAAAAAGAGGGTGCTCCCGAATACACGCGGCCGGGACAGTTCTCTGCTCGTCTCGGGATTGAGTACGACCCGTTCTTCGTCGATGGCTCGCGCGAAAAGCCCCTGCAGTTTACTGTCCCCGCCTTGCAACTCTCGGGGGACGTGACGGCTCAAAGATTGCTCGACCGCCGCTCGCTGCTGGCCACGCTCAATGCGGCGGAGCGCCGGGTAGATGACACGGGGCACACCGTCAACTACGGCAAGCACCAGCAAAAGGCCTTCTCGCTCCTGACATCCTCGGCCACCAAAGCCGCCTTTGATCTCTCCGCCGAGCCGGCTGAAGTCCGCGAGCGGTATGGCAATGGCATCACGGGCATGTCGCTCCTGATGGCGCGGCGACTCGTCGAAGCAGAGGTTCCGTTCGTCACGGTCTTCTACAAAGCCAACAAGGAACTCGACACACTTTGCAAGAGCGGGGGCGGCTGGGATACGCACGGCAACAACTTCGGCTGCCTGAAAGATAAGCTGCTGCCTGAGTTCGACCGCCCCTTCGCCGCGCTGCTCGCCGATCTGCACGAGCGAGGACTCTTGGAAGAGACGCTCGTCATCGTCACCAGCGAAATGGGACGCAAGCCGAAAATCGGCGACCCCCGTTCCGGCGGTCCTGGCGGAGCCGGCCGCGACCACTGGACGGCTTGCATGTCCGTCCTCCTCGCCGGCGGCGGCATTCAAGGAGGTCAGGCCTACGGCACGACGGACAAGCGGGCCGAATTCCCTGCCGATAAGCCTGTTGCACCCGAGGACATCGCCAAGACCATCTTTCACTCCCTCGGCATCGATGACCTATCTGCCGTCGACCGCCTCGGCCGTCCGTTTCAGCTCATGGAAGAAGGCCGGCCGATTCTGGAACTGTTTTAGTCCTGCCCCTTGCGTAGTTCGAGCATCGCCTCACCCATTCCACGGCCGATGCGGGTGAACCAGATGGCGCTCCCGAGGTAGTGGTAAGGATGGTCGCCGCCGACCAGCTTCCATTGTTCGACGTTCTTCTGCCAGGTCGGATAGAGTTCTTCCGCCGCTTTATCGACGAGCACGTCGGTGCGGAACGCCGTGACGTTTCCCTTGAACTCGGGGACGTCGTTCATCGCAAGCTGCGCCTTCTGAATGGTGAGCATCGCGCCGCTGGCGGGCTTCGAGCCGTTCTGGCCCATCAGGGCGATGACAAAAGGCAACTTCGGAGAGTTCAGGTCCTTGCGCACGTCCTGGATGAAGTGCTGCATGTTGGCGGCGTACTCGTCCTGTCCCCCGTACTGATCGTTCCAGCCTTGGAACCACACGAAACCCGTGAGTTCCAATTTCTTCCCCTTGAGGGCTGGAAACAGCGACTCGTAGTTGTCCATCACGCTTTTCACTTCCGCCAGCATTTCGCGGTACGAGGCGCCGTAGGGCTTCTTGATTTCCTCCATCGTCGGTAGCGGATCGTCCTTCTTGTTCTTCTCGTTGTTCTTCTTGACGTTGGCCTGCGCCTGTTCGAGTTCCTTGGCGAGAACATCGGCGGCGGGGTAGCCCGCGGAAGGGGAGCGGAAGTTTTTGACGAGCGAGTGTCCTCCCCAGGCAGCTTTGATCAGCACGACCGGATCCTCGTAGTGGTTTCCCATGATGGTGCCAAACTCGAGTTCGACGCCTGTTCGCCCGGGAGAGCCATAGCCGAGAGTGAGGGGGCCGTGACGGTCGAGGAATTTGATGAATACGTCGTCGCGCATGGCCCAATTGTCGTCCTTCCGCAGATGAGCGAAAAGGTCTTTGGTCTTGGAGTCCGTTGCTTGGTGGTCAAAGAGCGTGCTCGGGGCCTTCCCTTCCATGTTGGACTGGCCGGCGAGAACAAATACTCGAACCGGCTTGTCAGCCGCCGGCAACAAGGCCGTCTCCAGGAGACATAGAACAAGTAGAACTGAGGTGTAGCGAGTCATCACGAGCCCTTGGGTTTTCCGTTCGAGAATTAAAAGTGCGAAGTTGCCGAAGTACTTTCAGAAAACTCTCTTTGACGCGAAGAGTTCTTGCCGATACGATTACGCTTACAAATGTTGCAGTAGACAGGCAACCGGCTGGCGACGCAAGAATATCTTCATAGGAACCACTTTGATGCAGCAATTGCGGCACCTTCTTCTCCTTGTCATTCCGTTTCTTTGTGTCGCAATTCTGGCGGACGAAGCAGTCTTCGCCCAGGAACCGCCGCCGCTTCAGTGGGGGGCAGATGCCGAAGGGGGCGCGCCGTATATCTTCAAGGATCCGGCGGATCCTCGGCGCAACATCGGGATGGAGGTCGACCTGGCGGCGGCTTTGGCGAAGGAACTGGGGCGGCCGATTGCGTTTCGACAGTACAACTATGACAGCCTGCTCTCGGGGCTGGCCCGAGGTGATATCGACTTCGCCATGAACGGCATTGAGTTGACGCCCGATCGTCAGGCTCGTCACCGCCTCAGCCGGTCGTATTACACCTATCGCTTGCAACTGGTCGCTCGAGTCGACGAAGAGCGGTTTGATTCGCTCGAGACATGCCAGAAAAGCGGGGGTGTGGTAGGAACGCTTGGTGACACAGCTTCGTCCCGTCTTCTCGACGAGCGGAAGATGAAGTCCAAAGTCTACGACGGACAGGCGGAGCCGTATCAGGATCTGGCGCTGGGCCGAATTGACGCCGTTCTGCTCGACGAGCCGGTGGCGGTCTATTACGCGCGGCAGAATCCCAAGCTGAAATTCGTCGGCCAGCCGTTTCAAGAAGGACAATACGTCATTGCGTTCCGCAAGGACCAGGAGGAATTGGCCACCCAGGTGGACGCGGCACTGGACCGGCTGGATCAGCAGGGCGAACTCGCCCGGATCAAAACCAAGTGGGAAAATCCTGTGGGAGATGTGCTGGCCGATTCCGGCAAGACATTTCGGTTCAGCTACTACTTTCCGATGCTTTGCAAAGCTGCCGTGGTGACGCTCGAAGTCTCCGTTTGCAGCATGGCGCTTGCCATGTTCGTCGGGCTGCTGGTCGCCATGTGCCGGCTCTACGCGCCGCTGCCGGTGCAGTGGGGGGCGATTGCTTATGTCGAGTTCTTTCGCGGCATTCCGGTGCTGCTGCTGTTGTATTTGCTCTACTACGGCCTGCCGACAATTGTGGCGCAGGCCAATCTCGGCTTTCAATTCAAGCCGAACGATTTCACGGTGGCGATCCTGGCCTTTGGATTGAACTACGCCGCCTACGAAGCGGAAATCTACCGGGCCTGCATTTCCTCCATTCCAGCCGGCCAATGGGAAGCTGCGGCCTCACTGGGGATGTCCCGCCCACTCACCTTTCGCCGGATCATCCTGCCGCAAGCGTTGCGGACAATCATTCCCCCAGTCACCAACGATTTCATCGCCCTATTCAAAGACACCAGCCTTGTCAGCGTGATTGCCGTCGTGGAACTGACCAAGCAGTATCAAATTCTTGCGAAGTCGAGCCTCAAGTACCTGGAAATCGGCGGCGCGACGGCGCTTCTTTACCTATTGATGTCTGTCCCCCTTGGCTTCCTAGCGAGGTATCTGGAGAAGCGTTGGGGGAAGGGAGTGTGAGAGAATGACGAAATCTGAATGACGAAAGACGAATTGTCTGCCCTCTGCCCTCTAACCTCTGCCGACTTCCCATGTCCGACGTCAATCAAGTTATTCTTCGCGACGTTACCAAACGCTACGGCAGCAAGATCGTACTGGACAAGATCAGTCTGACGATTGAAGCCGGTCAGACGGCGGCGCTTATTGGCCCGAGCGGCGGTGGCAAATCGACAATTTTGCGCTGCATCAACGGGCTGAATTCCTTCGATGGGGGAGACATCACGGTCGGACCGCATGTCCTGCGTCCGAATTCCCCGCCCTCTTCCACCGCTCATGTCCGTCGGCTCTTTGGGATGATCTTTCAGGACTTTCAGCTCTTTCCCCACATGACCGCGCTCCAGAACGTGATGGAAGCCCCGATCCAGGTTCAGCGGCTCCCTCGCGCCGCAGCCGCGGAGAAAGCCTGGGCTTTGCTGCAACGGGTCGGACTCGGCGAACGAGCCGACTATTATCCCCAGCAGCTTTCCGGCGGACAAAAGCAGCGGGTAGCCATCGCTCGGGCACTGGCTATGGAACCCCGCGGCCTTCTGTGCGATGAGATCACCAGCGCGCTGGATCCGGAACTCAAGGTCGAAGTCTTGGGGACGCTCGAAGACCTGAAGAAGGACGGCCTGACTCTTATCATGGTGACGCACGAAATCCTATTCGCCCGCCGGAGTGCGGATCGGGTGTTCTTACTAGCTGATGGCAAAATTGCCGAGGAAGGGACGCCCGAGGAAGTCATTGACAATCCGCAAACCCCCCGTGCTCAGCGGTTCATCAGCCAAGTGATGGCGTGACGCGGCTTATTGGCAAACATTCATCGCTAGCCTCGTTTTGGCGGTGCCTCAAGCGGCAGAAGAGTCTTCAATTTCGCACCCGCCACGTTTTCGCTGCTTGGGCATGAAGAGCAACCTCCTCCTCCACAACTTCCGCCGGCCCGCTTGGTGAATGTGCGGTAAGCGCGAAAGGCGAGATAGCCTGCGGCAAGGAGGCAGAGAGTGGCGGCGATGAAGGATTGCAGGAAGGGGGACATGAGTTTTGTAGGACGGCCTTCCAAGGCCGTCCACGGTTTTTGGACGGGCTAGGAAACCCGTCCTACGTGGAAGCAACGAAGAGCATTCCGATTTGGTAGGTTGCAAATGCCCCCAGATAGGCGAGGACGGTCATGTAAACGAAGGTGAACAGGGGCCAGAGCCAGTTGCCGGTTTCGCGGCGGATGATGACAAGGGTGGAGACGCACTGGGCACAAAGGGCGAAGAAAACCATGATGGAGAGGGCGACTGGGATATTGAGATTTTTCTCCGCCTGGATGGTTTCTTCGAGCTGCTGCTCCTCGGCACCTTCTCCTAGATTATAGATGACGCCGAGGGTGGCGTTGACGACTTCGCGGGCGGGGAACGACGCGATGGCCGCGCAGCCGATCTTCCAATCCCAGCCGAGCGGGCGGACGACCGGCTCGATGAAGTGCCCCATCCGGCCGAGGTAGCTGTCGCTGAGGTATTCGCCGGCGATTTGGTTTTCAACGGCAGCGAGTTGCAACTGGAGCTTAAGTGCCTGTTCATTTTTCTCCAAGTCGGCGGGGCTGAACTCATCCAGTTGGGATTCGAGCTGGCTTTGTTGCTCAATGAGGGCGGGCTCAATCTTCGCCGAGTCGTGCGGAAAATATCCCAGGCCCCAGACGAGAACGGAGATAGCAAGAATGAGCGTTCCGGCCCGTTGCAGAAACGCCCATCCTTGTTCCGACATCCGCTGCCAGACGATGTGAATGCCGGGAAGCTTGTAACTGGGAAGTTCCATCACAAAGGGCGGAGTCGCCCCGCGGAGCAGCGTTTTCTTCAAAATCCAAGCGACCAGGATGCCGGTGACGATGCCAATCATGTACATGCTGAACATGACGAGGCCCCGCAGCCACGGGACATGAATTCCCCAGCCGGCCAGCGTCAGATCGAGGGTCCGGTTGGGGATGAAGGCTCCGATAAACAGCGTGTAGACCGGCAGACGGGCGCTGCAGCTCATGAGGGGGGCGACGAGGATGGTGACGAGCCGGTCGCGGCGGTTCTCGATGACGCGAGTCGCCATGATGCCGGGGACCGCGCAGGCAAATGAAGAGAGGAGCGGGATGAAGGACTTGCCGGAGAGGCCGATTTTGGACATCAGCTTGTCCATCAAATACGCGGCTCGGGCCATGTACCCGCAGTCTTCGAGGATGGCGATGAAGCAGAACAGCGTCAGGATTTGCGGCAGAAAGACCACCACGCCACCGACGCCGGCAATCACCCCGTCGTTGATCAGAGAGCGGAGTGCCCCTTCGGGGAGGACGGAAGAGACAAGCGATTGCAGCCAACCCGCAGCGTAATCAATGCCGTCGCCGATCATCAGCACGTCATTGATCCAGAACACCGCCTGGAACATGAAGAGCATGAGCACCAGGAAGAAGACGGTGCCAAAGACGCGGTTCGTGAGCAGTTTGTCGAGCTTGTCGCTCAGCGTGACGGGCCGCTGTGCTGGGCGATTGACGATGCCTTTGAGTACCGAGCCAGCCCATTGATAACGGGCCATCGCTTCCACGGCGGGAACTGGAATTCCAGCCGTTTTCAAGCGTGCTCTCGCAGCGGTCACTTCCTGGAGAATCTCCGGCGTGATCCCAGCAATGCTCGCTTCCGAGAGATAGCCGCTGGTGTCCAGCAATACTCGTTCGACAAGGTAGCGCGGCAGTACATTGCCCTCGGTTTTTCCAGCGAGCCTTCCCAATGTCTCAACTTCGTTTTGGAACTTCTCCGGAAAGGGACTCTCAATTGCGATAGATTTTCCACCGACGGCACTGGCGATTGCCTCTTTGAGGTCCGCGAGGCCAATCTTTCGGTTGGCCTGCACTTCCACCAGCGGAATATGCAGCCGCTTGCGGAGCGCGGCGACATCCAACTTCTGTCCCTTGGCCGCGGCAACGTCGGTCATGTTGAGCGCGACGACCGTCGGCAGGCCAAGCTCCAGCACCTGGCTGAGGAGGTAGAAGTTTCGTTCCAGGTTGCTGGCGTCGACGATGACGAGTACCACGTCCGGCCTGGGTACATCGCTGCGGCGGCCCAGGAGGACGTCGACGGCTACCATCTCGTCGGGGGATTTGGGAGCGAGACTGTATGTCCCGGGTAGGTCGATAATGTCGAGGGTGTGTCCGCTGATTTCGGTGCGGCCGATCTTTTTCTCGACGGTCACGCCAGGGTAATTCGCAACTCGCTGACGGACGTTGCAAAGGGCAGAGAAGAGCGTGGACTTGCCCGTGTTGGGGTTGCCGAGCAAGGCAACGGTGACGACTTGAGGTGGGGCGGAGAGGGACATAGTGACTTTTTAGCGATGCGATGCTGTCCTTCGCTGGCGCTTCAGGCGGATGTCACTTCCACACGGGCTGCTTCACTCTTGCGGAGGCTGAGCCGATAGCCGCGAACTTCCAATTCCAGCGGGTCACCCAGCGGAGCGGCTCCGAGGAGGGTGAATTCCGTTCCCGGCACCAGCCCCATTTCCATGAGACGGAGGCTGATTTCATCCACCCCCTCGACATGCACCACTTCCCCGCGGCTGCCGATGGGGAGTTGGGCGAGGGTCACTCTTCCGCTCCCGGTCGGACCAGTACTTGGTGGAGGTTGGCGTCCCGAATGCAGAGCTTATTTCCCATCAGCTTTACGATGCACGGCGAGCCGGGCTGAACCATCTCCACGATGATCCCGTTCCGCAGTCCCATCTCGTGCAATCGATGAATGCTGGCGTCGTCGCCCACAAGCTGGTCAACGTAGGCCCGGTGTCCGGTCGGTAGAAACTCTAGGGGAATGAGGTCTGGCAAGGTCGGGCTCGCGAGGAGGGCTAATGCAACTGAGACCTAATCTCAACTGCGCCTTTCATCATAGGGGTTGCTCGCGAGAATTGCAACCTCCCAAGCACACTAATTCGAAGCAGCCTTCTGGCAATTGGAGGGCCTTCAAATTATCCATTTGTACCAGTGAATAAATGATTACTTTCGCGCATCCTGTGGTTGGGACATTCTACGACGTCCGTGCCGGAGGTGGCGCGGTTTGCCCATGGCGCGGCGAAGGGCGCTTATCACGACTTATCGGGTTCTGAGCAAATCTGTGCATCTTCTGTACTGCAAGTCATTTTGGCGAAAGGTTTTGCGGCGAATGAACAGGCTGAATTGTCACGTGAGAATCACTTATCACTTCCGAACAAGCCCATAAGAACAACTCTTATGGGTCGGCTCCTGCGATTTGTCGTAAAGTCCGCTTTTGCAAGAGGTTACGGATTTCACAGATTCGAAAAACTATTATGGCCCTTGGTGACTAACGAATTTCAGGCCGACGCTCCACCATCGCCTGTTCCGGTGAACCGCCAGTCGATAAAGTGGCTCATTCACACGACAACCTTTCCAACTCCTTATCGAACCCATGCTCGACCGCAAATTCATCGTTGAAAACGCCGCTGCTGTCCAAAAGAACTGCCTTGACCGAGGAGTCAGCCATGAAATCGACCGGCTTGTGCAAATTGAAGAGCTGCGGCGGGCAAAACTGCAGGAAGCCGAAGAGTTGAACCGAAAGGCCAACGAAAATTCCAAAAAAATTGGCCCGGCGAAGAGCGAAGAGGAACGAAACGCCTTGAAGGAAGAAGGGCGCAAGCTCCGGGCCGCCAAAGATGCCGCCCAGGCCGAGCATGACAAACTCGACGCCGAGGCTCGCGAGATTCAATTGCACATCCCCAATATGACCCACCCGGCCGCGCCCATTGGGAGCGGAGATCACGCCAATGTGGAAGTCCGCCAAGGAAAGACTGCCGTCCGCAAGTTCGATTTCAAGCCGCTCGACCATGTGCAGCTTGGCGAGAAGCTCGACCTCTTCGATTTCGAAGCCGGTGCGCGGACGACAGGACATGGCTTTTATTTCTTGAAGAACGATTGTGTGCTACTCGACCTGGCACTTCAGCGTTATGCGGTGGAGGTTCTGAATCGATATGGTTTCACGCTGACGACGACGCCAGACCTCGCCCGGCAGGAAGTTTTGATGGGGACTGGCTATAACCCCCGCGGACCGGAGACCCAGATCTACAGCATCGCCGGGAGTGATTTGTGTCTCGTGGGTACGGCAGAGATCACGCTCGGCGGCATGTATGCCGAACAAACCATCGATGCCGAGAAGCTTCCCATCAAGCTGGCCGGCATCAGCCACTGCTTCCGCACCGAAGCGGGAGCGGCCGGCAAGGCGACTCGGGGAATTTATCGCGTCCACCAGTTCACCAAGGTGGAGATGTTCGCCTTCACGCTTCCTGAGCAGAGTGATGCCATGCTGGAGCAACTCCGGGACATCGAATGCGACATTTTCGACGGCCTCGGCATTCCGTATCGCGTCATCGACACCGCCAGTGGCGATCTTGGCGGCCCCGCTTATCGCAAGTACGACCTGGAAGCCTGGATGCCCGGCCGAGGCACCGGCGGCGAGTGGGGGGAAGTGACCAGCACCAGCAACTGCACCGATTACCAGGCCCGCCGCCTCAACATCCGCTACAAAAAGAAGGACGAAAGAGGAACCCGCTTCGCCCACACCCTCAACGGCACCGCCATCGCCCTCAGCCGAGCACTGATTGCCGTGCTGGAGAACTATCAGCAGGCGGACGGCAGCGTGGAAGTGCCGCAGGCGCTGCGGGGATGGATGGGGAAGGAAAAGATGACGCCCAACGCTTGATTTCGGTATCTCATCGCTTAAGGACACAATCTTATGACTCTCAGTCGCCGCGAATTACTTGCGGGTGCCGCCGCCCTGTCGCTTTCCACAGTGCAAAGTCGGGCAGAAGATAAGCCACAGGCCGCTGCCGCAAAGGTGACTTCTCCCTCCAATCCCATCGGCATCTCCACCTACTCCTTCTGGCAGTTCGAGCACGAAGAGTATCGCGATATCGAGAAGTGCATCGACCTGGCGGCGGAGTGGGGATTTGATGGAGTAGAGATTCTGCACCGGCAGATGACGAACGAGGAAAACGGCTATTTGCAGAAGCTCAAGAAGCGAGCGTTTGTGAATGGGCTGGCCTTGATGGGTTTCTCCACGCACCAGGGGTTCGTTTCGCCCAAGGAGGAGGAACGAAGGAAGAATATCGACCACACCATCCACTGCATCGAGCTGGCCTACGCTCTCGGCATTCCCACCATGCGGGTGAACACCGGCCGCTGGGGGACCAGCAAGGATTTTGACGAGCTGATGAAGAACCGGGGGATCGAGCCGCGGCTGCCGGGGTATACCGACGAGGATGGATTTAAGTGGGTGATCGACAGCTTTGAGAAACTCCTGCCGACGGCAGAAAAGTGCGGCGTCCTGCTGGGCCTGGAAAACCACTGGGGACTCGGCCGCACCGCGGAAGGAGTGCTGCGGATTGTCGATGCCATCAAGTCACCCTGGCTGCAAGTTACGGCAGACACGGGCAATTTCCTGGAAGACCCGTACGACCGCCTGGAACTCCTCGCCCCCAAGACTATCCTGCTTCAAGCAAAAACCTACTACGGCGGCGGCCTCTGGTATCAGCTCGACCTCGACTACGACCGCATCGCCAAGATTTTCCACAAGCACAACTACCGCGGCTTTGTATCACTGGAATTTGAGGGGAAGGAAGACCCGAAGATTGCGGTCCCGAAGAGCCTGGAACTGCTGCGGAAGTCCTTTACCACCTAGTCGCTACAATTATCGCGCAGGGATCGCGAGTTGTAATGACACAGTTCCGACCAGCCAGGCAAGGGCGAGGCAAATCAAAATCCCCAGTGCGGCCCAAACGTACAGCCACTCGAGAGACCGTTCACCTTTCGTGAGCAGCCACATGACGCGCATGCGCCGATAGTAGGCCCAGCATGTGAAAATCGGGGTGAATCCCAGAAGTCCAATTCCAATTAGCAGCGTGGCAAGCAACGCCAGAGGCGACAACAACACTCCCAGGCACAGCGCCACCAGAAAGCCGACAAAAAGCGCGCCAGCCAGCACGGGCGCGACCGGCCGAAGCTTTTTGCCAAAGAGGAGAACCGCTCCCAGCGTCGCAATTTCTCCGGCCAACAGGGGCCATGCATAATAAGCGAGTTCGGCGATCTGCACCTTCGCGTCTCCTGGGCCATCCATCCATACGTGTCGATCGCCCTGGACGTCCCCTTGTTTGAATACGATTGGATCGAAGACAAGACAGACGACCGGCATCACCATCCCCCAGACAAAATCGAAGAACAGTCGCTGGCGAGGAATGTTATCGGGAATTAGGAGCGGAATGATCAGCACGGTCGCGACGATTGCCACCAGGAAGGAAAGGACGGCACTAGTGATTCCGAGCGCGCGGAACGCCGCGAGCATGGTCGCCGCAAGAGTTGTGGCGATGAACAATTCTTTCAGAGTGAAACGGAGTCCTTCACTGTCTGCGGGGGTGAACTCAAAGGGCTCAGCAAAGGCGTGGGAAGGAATCAACTTGGGTGCCGTCGGCTCATCACGAACTTGGATGCTGTGCTGGCGACCGTCGAGTCCTTCCATAGAGTGCCTCCTCTGCTAACCGTCGTGCGTCCTGCCAAAGAAGAATCCAACTCCAGCCACCGCCAGTCCAATTGGCACTGCAATCCAGGATCCGCCGGGAATGCCGAGCGTCGAGCCGAAGAGGATGAGAGCTGCCGCAGGTAATGCGAAGATCGACATCTTCCAGCCGCGGAACAGTCCCAGAATGACAAGTACGAGGCCGGCGACACCAGCCGAAGTGCCGCTGAGGAAGTGACCGAGAACTGGAATGGGAAGATACTTAGCGCCGGCAGCTCCTGTGGTGGTGTCCGCGACACTTCCCTTGACGGTGTCCGTGGCCGCTTTGACATCACCCGTTTTGACGGACTCTGCCAGATTCGTCGCCGCATTCGAGATTTGACCAATCTTGAACACTTCGGGATTGAGTTTCACCCACATTGCAAACGCGGCAATCAGCACGCAACCGAGCAAGAACCGCATCTTGCCCCCCAGCGCGAACGTGAGTGGCGAAGTCGCCAAGCCAAGCATGCGGTTTTTCTTGGGTTGATAGGCACCCTTGCGAGCATCGGCCAGCATCTGCTTGATCCGCTGTCGCGTGGCGTCGGCGGCCTGTTTGGGGTCAATGACGGTTGCGCCTCCTTTAGCTGGCTCTTTGCGTCCTTGCTCTGCTTCGTCCATCAGGGCGTCGGCCATGGCCTGGGCTTGTTTTCGGGCGGCCAGCAAGTCGACTCCTTGAGCCTGCAGATTCTTCTCCTCCACCTTTTGCAGGTGTTGACGCTCTTTGCGTTCCTTGTCGACCTTCAAGCGGTCATCCATCCACCGGATCATTCCATCCCGCCAGCCGCGGAACTTCTTGCGGGTGCGGCCGGAGTCGCCACGGCCGAATTGTTCGCGGGCGGCCAGTTTGGCTTCGTAGTTGAAAAGGGCCTCAAAGAACTCCTCCCAGTTGTCGCCGCTGTAACGGGCGACGAAGGAGCGCAGCGAAGTTTCATCCACCCCCTTGAGACGCAGCGACTTTAGAAGCTGCTCCATCTTGTCGAGCGGTTCCTTGCGCTGGCGGGCGATGCTGTCATCCACGACAAAAGAGTATCCTGCCGCCAGGCCGACCGCGAGAATCGCAAACCCAAGCCAGTACCACAGCGAGCCGAGAAGCCAAAGGGCCAGCAAGAACACCAACGTGCCGCCGATCCAAGTCAACCAGTCCGTAATGCGGGCGGAAAAGAGAAAACCGCGAGTCCGCTCAAACAAGTAGGTCCGTTGGCGCGAGCCAGAAATGACAAAATAGGCGGCTGTTGTCATGGCGGCCAGGCCGATGACGCCACCGGCCAGGCCCCAACTGAACAGAAGCGAGACCAGGAAAACCAATCCACAAAGGCCAAAGAACGCAAGCGGCAAAATGCCACGCAGCTTCGCCATTCCGGCCGAGTTGAAATACTTGACCGACTCTTCTAAAACCTGCGCATGTTCTTCCTTGGGAGAAAATGTCCCGCTGGCTTGCACGCCGAGAAACCCTTCCAGATCTTTGATCGTCTCTCCCAAATTGGCGTAGCGATCCTCCGGCCGCTTGGCCACCATTTTCAGGCAGATTTCCGAGAGCCGGGGGGGAACCCGCTTGACGATGGCTTCCGGACGGACGATTGGCTCCGTCTTATGCTTCGTGATGACCTCCATCGCGGTTTTTCCTTCAAACGGCGGCCGACCGGTGAGCAAAACGTACATCGAGCAGCCGAGGGAATAAATATCGGCCCGGTGATCCACTCCCGCAGCATTGGCGGCTTGCTCGGGCGCCATATAGGCGGGAGTACCCATCGCCACATTGTTGAGCGTGACATTGGCAGTGGCCGCAGCGAGCGAAGCCGACCGGTCGCTGGGTGAAGCGTTTTCTCCTGCTTCCGCGGCAGCCTCGGCTTCGGCAGCGGCAGGAGTTTTGACGAGCCCCAGGTCGGCAACCTTCACGATGCCGTTGTCGTTAATCATCATGTTCGCCGGCTTGACGTCCCGGTGAACCATGCCGTGGTCGTGGGCATATTGCAGTCCACGAGCCGCCTGCAGGATGTAACCGACGGCGACTTCAGGATCGAGCTTCCCTTCCTTGCGAATGATGTCGTCGAGCGACTGGCCGCGGACAAACTCCATGCTGAAGTAATTGGTGCCATTCTCTTGCCCCAAATCGTAAATCTGCACAACGTTGTGATGCGTCAACTGAGCGGCGGCGTAAGCCTCGCGAGTGAAGCGGGCAATGAACGTCGGATTGTCGGCATACTGAGCCTGGATGGTCTTAAGTGCCACATCCCGGTCAAGCGAGGTCTGCCTGGCCAAGTAGACTGCGCCCATGGCACCGCGGCCGAGCTCCTTAACAATCTTGTAGCCGCCGATAGTCGCCGGCACGCCGCCGCTGCCAATGGCATGGGCCGGGGCCGAGTCGGCCCGCGTTGCTCCGCCATAGTTACCGGGGGAGGTGACGTCCGCTCCACGATTTGCAATCGTCGCTCCGGCACTCGGAGTCGGTGCCATGGTTGCTGCTGCACCTGTGTCGAACATCGCGGTCGCTTCGACTCCCCCACTGACAGTTTTTTCGCTGCTGATGGGGGAAGGGGGCAATGATTTGGCCGCCGGAGGAGGAGGCGAAACAATGGTCGCTTCGATTTGCGAATTAGGCACGACGGTCTTCGCCGCAGGTGGGGACGAAGTCTCCGGGAGTGTAGTCGCTTCCGCGGGAGGCGAATTTTGCACGGTGGCTGCTTTGGCAATATCCGGGCGTGTTGCCTCCGCGGCGAGCTTTTCTACGATTGGTTCTTTCGACGCATCCGGAAAAACAGTGAGCGAAAACCGCTCGCCGCACTTTGCGCATTTGGGCTTGTATTTTCCCGGCTTGGCGTCCTTCACCACCATGCTGTGCTGGCAGTGGGGACAATGGAGAGGCACTGGTTGGTCCTCGGACGAGAGGCAATTGAAACGAAGAGTCGTCTATGTGCCGAGGCTCTGCTCTGTCCTTGCGAAGAATGGATAGATAAGTACGAAATCGCCACGGACCGGCGCTCGCCTGGGCGCCTTTGACTTTAGCTGCTCGTCGGCTGCGATTCAAGCAAGTGGAGGATGTTCGCCGCGATTTCCGCTGGGCTTTTATCCGCGGATTGCGGGACAAACGTGCATTCAGGAAGGCCGCGAAACCAGGTTTCCTGACGGCGGGCAAACTGCCGCGTGCGGGCTTTGACTAGCTCGATGCAGGCGGCCAGTGAGTTGGAAGGGGTTGCGGGTCCCGCCAAATGGTCCATCACTTCGCGGTAGCCGACTGCTTGGGATGCCGTGCGGCTGAGGCTGCCGTAGCTGGCGAGGAGTCCGCGAACCTCTTCAACGAGACCGGCTGCGAACATGGCATCGACGCGGGCGTCGATTCGCTGATGAATTTCCTCGCGTGGCCAAGAAAGGACAAAGACCTTGCACTGGCTGGCGGTGCGGCCTTCATCAAAGTGTGTTTGGCGATGGCTGAGGGGCTCGCCAGTGACGCGGAAGACTTCCAGGGCGCGAATGATTCGCCGTTTGTCGTTGGGATGAAGTTTGGCGGCCAGCAGCGGGTCAATCACCTGCAGCCGTTTATGCAATTCCTCCAATCCAACAACTTCCAACTCCTTTTCGATTGCCTCGCGGAATTCCCAGTCGGGGGGCGGGCCTTGGTAAACGCCGCGAAGCAACGACTTTAAGTACAGCGCCGTGCCACCTACGAAAAGAACCTTTTTGCCGCGGCCCTTGATGTCGTTAATTTTTTCGTGAGCTGCGTCAAGATACTCGGCAAGGCTGAAATCGTCCGTGGGGGGGACTAGGTCTAGCAAGTGGTGGGGAACGCGGGCGCGATCTTCGGCCGTCGGCTTGGCGGTGCCGATGTCCATGCCAACGTAGAGCGTCATCGAGTCGAGCGAGACGATCTCGGCTCCAATTCGCTCGGCCAATTCAAGTCCGACCTTGGTCTTGCCGGCTGCCGTTGGGCCGGTGAGAAACCAGCAGTCGGTTGCAGAGGGAGAGGACATTCGGGGGATGGGTTGCGGGGTCAGGGATGCCTATCTACGATGGACCAGATGCTTACCCGTTGCGACGGCGAAACCATAACGGATTGTGCACTTGCCGTGCTGCTCTAAGCCTAACTGCCACAAATATTTGCGATTCCTGCTGCCGCCGTGTCCGCCACTTCGCCACCACCGACCGTTCTGGAAAAGCTGATGGCGGTGATTGAGGATCGCCGCGCCAATCCGCCCCCTAAATCCTACACAACCTCGCTGTTTCAGGGAGGCGTGGAGAAAATCGGTGGCAAAATCGTCGAAGAGGCCGCGGAAGTCGTGGAAGCAGCCGGCGAACCTGGTGACACGGGACGCACTCACTTCATCTACGAATCCGCCGACCTCCTTTATCATCTCTTCGTCATGCTCGGCTACAAGGGCGTGGCGCTCGCCGAAGTCGAAACCGAACTCGCCCGCCGCTTCGGAATGAGCGGAATCGACGAGAAAGCTGCTCGCCCTAAATCTGACTCCTGACCCCTGACTCCCGACCCCTGAAATATGTCTAACCTCCGTATCGGCGTCCCCAGCAAGGGTCGGCTCAGTGAATTAGCGGGCGAGCTTCTCAAGCAGGCAGGTCTGCCGTTTCGCCGGCAAGAGCGTAGCCTTTTTGCCCGCGTGGGCGATATGCCGATTGATATTACGTTCCTCCGCACCGACGACATTCCGGTCCTTTGCGCCGAAGGGGCCATCGACATGGGAATTACCGGCAGCGACCTGATGACCGAAGCGTGTGCTGACGTGGAAACGCGGCTGGACCTCGGCGTCGGCAGGTGCAAGCTGGCTTTGTGCGTTCCGGAAGATTCGGGCGTGATGAAGCCCGGGGACCTGCACGGCAAGAGAGTGGCCACCAGCTTCCCCAATATCACGCAGAAGTACCTCCGCGACCACAAGGCGGAAGTCCATTTAGTCACGCTCGGCGGGTCAGTGGAAATCATGGTCACTCTCGGCGTTGCCGATGCCATCGTCGACCTCGTGGAAACCGGCAGCACTCTGGCCGCCAATCGCCTCCGCATTCTGGAAGAAATCGGCCGTTACGAGACGGTCTTGATCCAAAACAAAGCCAAACGACATGCGGAACTTGCCGAGCGGGTCGTCCGCCGCCTGCAAGGAGTCGTCATTGCCCGAAGTTGGTCGCTGCTCGAATACAACATTCCCCGCAGCAAACTGACCGAGGCCGAAAAGATCACTCCCGGCTTTAACAGCCCCACCGTCAATTCGCTGGAAGACCCTGGTTGGTGCGCCATTCGGGTTATGGTGCCCTCGAATAAGGTGATTGATGTGATGGAGAAGCTCGAAATCCTCGGCGCGAGTGCGATCTTGGAGACGCAGATCGCGAATTGCCGGCTCTAGAAACTTGCAAGTTGATCTCGCATGAACCGCCTTGTCCTCCGCGCGAAAATCCACCGCGCAACTGTCACTGAAGCCAACCTCGATTACGAGGGGAGCGTGACCGTGGATGCAAGTCTGCTCGAAGCGGCGGATATTGCTGAGTTTGAGCAGGTGCATATCTACGATGTCACTACCGGCAGCCGGGTGATTACTTATGCGATGGTGGGGCCGCCAGGTTCCGGCGTCATTTGCATCAATGGCGCAGCCGCCCATCTGGTGCATCCGGGGGATGTCGTCATCATTGCCGCCTACGGCATTGCCAGCCCGGAGGACCTCCGCTCGCTCAAGCCGCGGATCATCCATGTGGATGAGAAGAACCGGAAAGTCTAGCTCCATGCCCGCCGCCAAGATTGACCATGCCGCTGCCGCCCGCCACTTCCGCAAAGCGGACCCTGTTATTGCCAGAGTGATCAAGCAGGTCGGTCCCTGCACTTTGAAGCCCCAGCGGGACCGCTTCAACATGCTCGTCCGCTCGATCATCTCCCAGCAGATTTCCACCGCAGCGGCCCGCAGCATCCGGGCGAAGCTGGAGGCGCTGATCGCTCCAGAAAAAGTGAGTCCCGAAGTCCTGGCAAGGTTCACGCTGGAGCAGTTGAAAAGTGCCGGCCTTTCCAGCCAGAAGGCGACCTACCTGCACGATCTGGCTGGGAAGACGGCGGATGGAACCGTGCGTCTGAAGACCATCGGCAAAATGGAAGACGAAGAAGCCATTGAAGAACTGATTCAGGTGAAAGGCATCGGCCGCTGGACGGCGCAAATGTTCTTGATTTTCTCTCTTGGCCGCCCCGATGTTTTTCCTCCGGATGATCTGGGGATCAAGATGGCTCTGAGAAACCTTTACGGCCTGACCGACCTGCCGTCGAAGTCGGAGGCCCACGCACTGGCCGCTCCGTGGACGCCGCACTCTACTTTCGCCACCTGGTACTTGTGGCGGAGCTTGGATTTGGCCAAAGCTGCCAAATAACATTGATCCCCAAGCGACTAATCCTCCAGTCGCTGGCGCAGCTCCCCAATTTCCTTCTTCAGCGTCCGACTGAACGTGGCGAGGTCGGAGGAGTGCATGACGAGATTGCCGCCGGCCTTGGACCAGGTGATTTCCTGGTCGAGGTCGAGCCAGTAGTGGATGCCGGCTCCGACACCGTGCTCGCGAGCGATGCGGAAGATGGTCCTGACCGCGTCGTCGAAGCGGGGGTGCGTGTATTGCTCGGGGATACCGAGGCTGCAGGAGAGGTCGTGCGGGCCGATGAGGACCGCGTCGACGCCGGGGACGGAGCAGATGGCGTGCAGGTTCTCGATGGCCGGCACGCTTTCGATCTGGGCAATCAGGATTTTGTCGCCGTTCCGCTTCTCCAGATACTCGCGCAGCTCGGGCTCCAGCGAATTCGGATCGCGAAGTGCTTCCTGCAAGCGACGCCCCTTCAGCGGGCGAAACTTCACCGCCCCCGCCAGCTCGCGGGCTTGTTCCGCCGTTTCCAGGTACGGACCGATGACGCCACCCGCCCCGGCATCCAGCACCTTGCACGCCTCAAACGGATCATTGCACGGCAGCCGCACGACCGGGGGGACACCGAGGGCGTTGTAGGTCTGGCAGGTCCAGGAAAGGGTCTCGCGGCCGACCGGCGTGTGCTCGGTATCGACAAAGACAAAATCAATTCCTGCCTGCTTGGCCAGGTTCGGCCAAAGCGGCGATGTAGCCACGATAGCGGAAGAATACACGCGGCGGCCGGCGTGGAGAGCGGCGATGATTTCGCGACCGTTCATGGGAGGAGAGGGGTCAGGGGTCAGGAGTCAGGTTAGTACGTCTACAGGTTGGTTGTTTTCGCAGGATTGAAGTGCCGCTTCGATGGTTGCAAAGATGGCCCTGCTGGCGTGAATGCCGAGGATGGTGTCAGTGTTGTTGTCGATAGCCTGGGCGAAGTTTTCGGCGAGAAGGAAGTCGTTTTCGCTCGCCACCCGCCGCTGGCGAGGTTCCTTCGCCGGTTGGCCGCGGTAGTGGATTCCGACGTTCGGAAGGGCTTCGTTGATGACGAGTGCCCCTTCGCTTCCCAGGATATGCAGCTTGATTTCGCCCCCGCTGTTGTGACTGGAAGCCCCGATACGTCCAAGAGTGACGGAGCCAACAAGCCCCTCCTCCATCTCCAGCGTCATGCTCGCCAGGTCCTCGACATCGTTGTCCGCATAGAGCTGGTGAAAATGCGATGCCCGGCGGGCGAAGACCCGGCGGACTTCTTTGCCGGTTAACATTCGCAAATAACCGAGCGGATAAATGCCTTCGATGGCCAGTTCTCCCATCGGTTGCTCGCCAAGTCCTCCGTCCGAGCCGTCGACGTGCGAGGCAATCTGATGAGCCAGCCAGTTGATGGGGGGATAGCCGGGTTGGCGGGAACCTTTCGGCGGCCCGGCATCCTTGGCGAAGTAGAAGTCCGCGTGGATGGCGTACGGTTGTCCGATGACGCCGGACTGAATTTGCTTTTGGGCATCGAGCACCGCCGGGATGAAGTTGCGGTTCCACATCAGGAACCGCACGCCGGTTTTTTCGATCGCGGCGACGAGGGCATCAGCTTGAGGGCGCGAAACCGCCAGCGGTTTGTCTTGAATGACGTGGATACCTAGATTTGCGGCGCGGATGGAGAGCTCGCAGTGGCGTTCCGCCTCGGGACTGACGATGGCGACCTGCACGTTGAACTCGCGGAGCGCCCGCTCCACATCGCGGACGTAAGGAATTTGGAACGCATCCGCCAATTGCTGGTTCCGGTCGTGGCTCCAATTTGGCGTCTCAGGATCGTCCACCACCACAACAAGTTCGAATCGCGGATGCGAAGCCACGCCTCGTGCAACGTAGTCGTGCTTCACTGCGGAAAGGACGGCACAGCGGAATTTCTGGCCTGGAGAAGTTGGCACCGGCATGTCAGTGGCCCTCCAGCGAAACTGATTGCCGCGAATCGAGCGAACGCTGTACGGCGTCGGCGACGGCCATCACGTTTTTCCAGTCCTGGGTAGTTCCCCTTAGATCGTCCCCACCCGCAGGCTTTTCCGCCGCGATCACTCCCCGCGGCTGGCCTCCTTGGTAAAGCAACTGCATATTCTGCTGATCGTCAGCATACGCGGCTCCCGCCGAGCCGATGACGTGGAACGAGCGGTAGGGATCACCAGGGGGATGCAAGCTTGAATAAACCAGCAGGGCCATCGCGTCCCCTGGAAAGCCGAGATGGATTTGGATGTACCGGCCCTGCTTGCTCTTCGACTTATCTCCGTGCTCCACAGCGTAGACAACGGTGGGTGGCTTCTCCATGAACCAAAGAATCACATCAAGCTGTTGCAGCAGAGCCAGTGGCAACTTAGATGCAGCATCGACTTCCCCGCCGGCTTCCCAGTGGTGAATGCGAATCAGCCCCGGCGCTCCCAATTTTCCAGCATCGAGTTCCCGCTTAATGAGCTTGCGAGAGGGCAACATTCGCTGGGGATTCGCAGGATTCACGGCACTCGCCCAAGGACGGAGGACCAAGAGTTTGACCAGAGAGGCACTATAACATTGCCGGAGAGCATCGTGTGGCGATTCCCCTCCAGCCGTTGTACAGTGATTGGATCCATGAGGTGCCTGATGACGATTCGCATGCCGCTCTTGATCCTGCTGGTCGCTGCTTGGGCAATTCCGCTCTCGGCCGATGAGGCCGTTAAAAGTGCGGCGGTCGCGCCCGACAAGACGACTTCCCTCTTCAACGGCAAGGATCTCTCCGGCCTCACCACTTGGCTCAAAGAGACCAAGAGAGAAGACCCGCGCGGCGTGTTCAAGGTCGAGGAGGGGATGCTGCATCTCTCCGGCGATGGCGACGGCTATGTTGCCACGGAGAAGGAATACCGCGATTATCGCTTGCAGGTGGAATACAAATGGGGAAAGAAGTCGGATGGCGGGAAGTATGTCCGCAATTCGGGAATTCTCTTGCACGCGACGGGGCCGGACGGCGGTGCGGGTGGTGCCTGGCCGTCGTGCATTGAATGCCAGTTGGCTCAAGGCTGCGCCGGCGACTTTATTCTCATCCGTGGCAAGGACGAAGCCGGCAAGGAAATCCCGGTGAAAATGACAGCCGAGACGGAGTCGACGCCGGGCATCCGCACGGTTCGCTGGAAGAAGGGGGGCGTCGTCAAGTCTTGGCCACCCACCCGCGGCCAGCTCTGGTGGAACAACCATGACCTCACCTTCGAGGAGTTGATCGACACCCGTGGCAAGCACGATGTCGAGAGCCCGACCGGCGAATGGAACCGGGCCGAGATCGTCTGTGCCGGCAGCAAGATCACCGTCAGCATCAACGGCCACGTCGTCAACGAGTGCTACGATGTCTTTCCCTCCGCCGGCCGCATTTTGCTGCAGACAGAAGGGTTTGAGATTTGGTTCCGGAAATTTGAGATTAGTCCGCTGAAGTGAATCAACGTCGTCCGTTTCTAACGCAAAGGCGCTAAAACGCGGAGACGCAAAGGAGAAAGAAGGGAGAAGGAGAACGGAGATAGATTAGACGCCTGATGCGATCGTTTCCATTCCTTTCCATTTCTCTTTCGCTTTCCCTTTGCAACTTTTAGTCTTCGCGTCTTTGCGTTGAAAAGAGAACCGCGGTAACATCAAAATCCATCTATCTTCTGAGACTTGGAGTTTCACTTATGCCTTCCCGCCGCGCCTTTCTCGGCTCTTCCTCCGCTGCTGCTATCGGATTGGCAGGGCTGACATTCCCCAAGAACTCCGCACATGCGGCGGGCGAAGAGCCCACGCTCAAAGTCGGCCTCATCGGCTGCGGCGGACGCGGGACGGACGCGGCCCGGCAAGCGCTGCGGGCCGATAAGAACGTCAAGCTCTGGGCGATGGCCGATGCCTTCTCCGATCGCCTCGAAAGCAGCCGCAACAGTCTCAGCAAGGTCGAGGACGTCGCTGCAAAAATCGACGTTCCGCCGGAACGCCGCTTTGTCGGCTTCAATGCCTTTCAAGATGTCATCGCCTGCTGCGATGTCGTGCTGCTCACCACGCCGCCGCAGTTCCGGCCGCTCCATCTGCAGGCGGCCGTCGAAGCCGGCAAGCATGTCTTCGCCGAGAAGCCGTGCGCGGTCGATGCTCCTGGCGTTCGGGAAGTCCTGCAAATCTGCAAAGAGGCGGAGCAGAAAAAGCTCTCCATCGTCTCCGGCCTCTGCCTCCGCTACGACTACGGCTTTCAAGAGATTGTAAAGCGGGTTCATGACGGCGAAATCGGCAAGGTCCACACGCTGCAGGCCAACGACTATCGCGGCGGCATCTGGGTTAAGCCGCGGCTGCCGGAGTGGACGGACATGACGTGGCAGATGCGGAACTGGTACTACTTCACCTGGCTCTCCGGCGATTTCAACGTCGAGCAGCACGTCCATTTTCTGGATGTCTGTGCCTGGGTAATGGGGAACCAGTATCCGGTGCGGGCGGTCGGCCTCGGCGGGCGGCAGGTCCGGACCGAACAGGAGTACGGCCACATCTACGACCATTTTTCGATCGTCTACGAGTACGCGGACGGGGCCAAATTCTTCAGCAACTGCCGCCAGCAGCAAGGGTGCGTCAGCGACATGTCCGCCCACGTCGCCGGCAGCAAAGGGGTGGCCCACATCAGCGAGAAGAACAAGGGGCTCGTCCTGAAGACCGACGCCGGCGACTGGGTCTACAGCGGCAAGGAAAACCAGATGTACCAAACCGAGCACGACGAGCTCTTTGCCAGCATCCGAAGCGGCAAGCCGATCAACAATGGCGAATACATGGCGAAAAGCACCCTCCTCGCCATCATGGGCCGCATGGCCGCTTACACCGGACAGGCCATCACCTGGGAAATGGCCATGAACAGCCAGGAAGACCTCACGCCGCCGAAGTACGACTGGGACGTGCCGCTGCCGGTTCCGCCCGTCGCCAGGCCGGGAGTGACTAAGTTTGTGTAGGGCCGCTCGATGTGCTCACAAACATTTGGCAGCAAAAGAGTTACGGCTTCAAATGATTCAAATCGTGTTGCTAAGATTCACCTTTTTCACGCGACTTTCCAAAAAAAGTTACGTCGACGGTGATTTCTTTAAGCCATTGCCATTAGATGACTTAAGACAATCTCATTAGACGTAAGTGCGAGAATCAAGCCATGAATCAGCCCCTTCTTGATTCATGGTGAGATCGCAAGTCCTTGCGCCCCAACGATTTGACGCATGATTCACAGTTAAGGCTCTCGAAATACATCACGCCAGCAAGGACCAAGCACAGGAATCCAACCACGGATTTCACGAAGCACACGGATATTTTGAAACAAAAACAAATGACGGTCCTCCGCCGAATACCTATCCGTGAAGTCCGTGTTATCCGTGGTCGATCCCCTCGAGACTCCCTCCGTGCGCAAAATCTCCCCTGGCGCACGGCACTTTCAAAAACAACCCGGATGCCAAAGAACAAATCCCCGCTCGCCTTGCACCAGCGCACAGCAGGACATCGGTATGTGTACAAAATATTATACACCAGGGCTGGCACAATCAAGTGACTGCTGACAAGAATATGCCAAAGTTTTTTCCGTGTCCTAAGACCCGGTAGCCAGCGAAATTGAATCCGTCATTTCCCTGGCGAGCCCCGAGAAGTATTGGATGAATCCAAACAGCCGCCGAGCGGCGCACGCAGGCGGCAGCGGTTGTGGGAGCCGCACCGCATTCGCCCCCACCGAGGAAGTTCGGCGGGGGCCGGAATATGCACCTGCCACGCTCCAAGGCCATCCGGTCTCGAAATTGTCCGGGGTGCTGCCCCAAGGTTTAGGTTGCGTTATGATCGTGGTTGCTGATTTGGCCCCTTCATGTACTTTTCTCCAAGGACGTCCCATGTCCGCGACCACACCTGAAACTGCAAGACCGTCGAGTGCTTCCGGTTCCATTCCCGCCTGGATAACTTCCGGCGCATTGGGACTCGCCCTGGGTGCGGGGGCCATGTATTTGGGCCTCAATCTATGGGGACCTGAACTTGGAAAAGAAAAAGCTGTGGCACCCAAGAGTGCTTCTGGCGGACCCCCTCCAATGCCGGGCGGTGGCGGAGGGCCAATGATGGGAGGAATGGGTGGCGGCGGAATGGGCATGGGAGGAATGGGTGGAGGTGGCATGGGAGGAATGGGTGGCGGTGGAGGAGGCAAACGCAATTTGACAGCGCTTGTTGGAAAACTGGAGCTGCTTTCGCGCGCCGATTTGAAGTTGCATGTTGAACTTGATTCGGAACAATCCAAGAAGGTTGCCGCCAAGCTCGCGGAAATCGACAAGGCGGAAAAGATGACAGCCGACGAAGCGCAGACTCATCTGGATGCGTTAGAAGGTTTGTTGTCGCCGGAGCAAAAGACAACGCTGGAGTTGGTCAGCCTGCCGTTCGGTCGCGGCGGAGCCGGTGGCGGCCGAGGTGGCGGACGTGGTGCGGCTGGACGCCCAGGTGCAGGTGCGGCCACTCCTGCGGCGACGGCTGCCCCTGCGGGAGCGCCCCCTGCGCCGATGGCCATGGGAGGCGGCATGGGGGGAATGGGCGGTGGCTCGCCGGACGAGAATCCGTTTACTCAAGAGGCGAATCAAAAGCGGCTGCGAGATTTGCTCGGTCGCCTGGCACCGGGTTCATCGGACGGAGCGACAAAGGCAGAGTCGCTAAAGGAGCCGACGACGGAAAAACCGGCAGAAAAGTAAAGTGCTGGGCCGCTAATAAAAGGCTTCTACCGGAATTCCCGCCACAATGCATTCAGCAGCCTTAATCACCCCACGCGACCACAGCGTGCGCTCGACCATGACTCGCAGCAGCGTTTCCAGTTGCTGCTGGATTTCGCAACTTTCCAAGACTCCGAGACTTCTGGCAATCGCTTCCAGGGTGCAAAACCCAGTCTGCCGGGGCTGAATTCGGAGCCGATATTCCGAAGGAGGACCACCTGGCAGCTTCACATGGGGAATGTTGACCAGGGACTTCTCGCGGCGGACGAATTTGCGAGTTTGCGACCAATTGCCGTCGGGGACAATCAGGTTCACGGGACCTGAAAGCGTTCGAGCATAATTCGCATTCAATTCTTGGGCATGCGGACTTGGGTAGAGCAGAAGTGATGTTCTTCCCGCCTGCTGGAAACCCTCCGTCGAAAAACATTCCCCTTGTTTGCCGTAAATTCGCAGGTCGCTGCTAACGATCGCTTGAGCCGTGAGCCTGGCCGTATTGGTCGTCAACGTCTCCTCCGCGGTATGCATGAGGACGATGACCCGGGTCTGCGTGTTGATTTGCGGAATGAGCGAACAGAAACAGAGCGGCCTACGAATTTCGCAGCGGGGACAACGATAATCGGAGACGAGGCGTCGCATTTTGTGAATTGGGCAGGGCTGTTATCAGGCCGCTTCGATAGTCGCCGAATTCAGTATCTCATCCACCATCGGGGCAGTTCCCAAGGCGTTGAGATGGCGCACGAGCGCCGCGATTTGGGCCACGCGCCTTCCCGCCCGGCCTGGGTTCTGGGGAGGATCGACCTGCAGACCTTCGGCCGCCACAAGTTCATCGAGCGTTCCGTACCGCCTTTGCGGATGGAAATCAACCGACTTGAGGACGAGGTACTTGCTGGGAAGGGAACTGAGTTGCTGGAGCAGATTGGCCGAACTCTGGTTGTAGACGGCGATGGTGTCTTGGGGACGATGAAATGCACTCCAGGAGGATCGAGCCTCCTCGGGAGACAGCGCGCCGGAGAAGTCGTCGCTAGTCAACTCTAAATGGGTCAAAAAAGAATCCGTCATTGGGTCGTCTGGGCGAAGAGTGCACGCGAATCGCTCGCCGCTCCCCAGCCGCTCGGCAACCCAGTACACAGGCATCCGGGGAAGCCCATTGCTTCCCAGTTTCCCCGCCGGCCATTCTCCATAAGCGACCACGATGTTTTTCAAATCGCCGAGAAGTGCTAAAGGAATATTCCTGACAGTGCGGCTGAGCCGCGCTAGTCGGCGGCGCGAGACCTCGGACTTCGGATGAGCTAGTTGCCGCTCCACCATGTGATCGAAGGCTTGCAGGAGACGGTCGAGGCCAAGGGTATCCGCTTCCAGGACTCGCAAGGCAGCAACGGTCGCTTCCACGGTGGAAATGAATTCAGCGCACGGTTCACGACGAATCCGATAACGGCTGGGGGAAGCAGGGGCCAGTTGGTAGCGCGGCAAATGGCGCAGGGCCGGAATATCGCGGACCAAAGTCTTAGTGTGGTGCCAGGTTCCGTCGAGGACCACGAGTTGCTGGGGACGCTGGCCAGCAGGGACATCCGCAAGTAGCATCGCGCCGGGCCCTGGGTACAAAATGCCTGCTCCCGGTTTGAGCGAAATCCGCTCCGCCAGTTGCGGGGTGTGATCGACCAGCAGCGTGGAATTCTTCAACGCTCGGTGGACAATGCGGGCGGTGTTGAAAGGATGAAACCGCTCCCGCATGTGTTGCAAAATCAGCACTTCTGTCTTGTTTTCAATGGCCGGAATGACAGCGCAGAAACAATCGCCGGCCGGTCGAAAGCAACCGTAACAGAAGTCGCGATGGCCGTGGCCAATGGTCTGCTCTCGCAAGGGAAGTGGTGGCATAGGGCGGATCAAACCAGGTTTCGTGGCGGCTCAGCCGTGAATTGTACCATTTTTGCTGGATTCCCCACGAAGCCAAATCGCGATTCACCGGCGTCAGCCACCCTTTAACGCTTGCTTGAGTGGACACCTTTCGGGGGCAGATTCTCCTCGGCGATAACGGTCCAAAAGCTCATGGGACCGCCGAGCCAACATTCGCCGAACTTCGCGCCGCTTCCCTTTGATTCTGGGAACAACCATTCCCTCGTAGCCGGTGGTCTGGTGCCGCATCCAGGCAATCACGGCTGCTTCGGCCCGTTTCTCGACCGGAATCCTCTTGGTCCGGGCCACCGTCCCGCTGCCGACAGGAGTGGCATGCTCCGTGACAGCTCGGGCGAGGCGATCGGCGAGCGCGGCGTGGGCTGGATGAAAATCCAGAAACGCTACGACCGCTCCGAGAAAGTCTTCGACATAGGTAGCTTGTGTTTTCTCTCGTCGGCGTGCGTCCGCTTCCCTTCTTCTGGCAAAGCCTTCCGTAGAGCGCTCCACCTCGAGTTCCCCGCGAATACGCTCGATGGCCGCACCCTCCGCCCAGACCCCTCGAGAAAAAATCTTCCGCCCCTTTTTCTCTTGCACGACCCAGTGTTCGCCAGCCGCTTTCACTCGCCGCGTCAGGGCAGCGTCACCCGGCGGCAGCAAGACCCAACCCTGCGGAACGGGCAGGACTCGGCCGTCAGCGGTGCGGACGGAATCGGGAGTTGGGCCGGGTGCATAAGCAGTCTCGCTCATTCGTCAGTAGACTTCCTAAAGGTGGTAATTCGCGGGATGAACCGACCGGTCCTCGCCATGTAGTCTCGGTACTGGTCCCCAAATCGTTCGATGAGCATTTGCTCTTCCTTCTTCGTCCGCATGGCGAGCAAGGTAAGGACGAGGAGGCTGGTTAGGCCAATCAGCCAATTTGCTGTTAGCAAAGTTACCGAGCCCATGAGCAACGCTGCTGTGACATAAAAAGGATGCCGGACCCAGCGATAGGGACCGTGCGTCACCAAGGTCGCGTTGGTTCGGATCACCACGGTGTCGGTAAGGTTCTTGCCGAGACTGCTCAGGGTCCAATACATCAGGACCGAACAGCCTGCGCCAAGGACTACGGCCGTCCACCGGACGCTGGGGTGAATTGGCAGCGATGCCCACTGAAAGCTTGCTGGAAAGAGCAAATATCCGAGCGTACTGACAAACAGGCACAGTCCCGCCAGCCGCAAAACCGCCGCAAAGAAATAGCCTTCTTCTCGGTGAGAGATCTTCTCCCCCGACGATGCGGCCTGCAGGCGATGATAGGCGGTAACGCTGGTCGTGAGAACGACCACGATCACCAAGGCAATACGAAAGGGATACTCAGCGGCCATCAATTCTCCCGATGGAAAAACATCGCCAGCCAGATTGTTGGCTCATCGGGCGTCGTCCACTCGACCCGGTGTTTCATGTGAGCTGGGATGTATTGGAAGTCGCCACGTTTCATTTCCACCGACTCGTTCTCGAATCGCAGCCGCGCCGCACCCTTCAGCACCACGATCCACTCGTGCTGATCTTGGTCGTACCAGAAATCGGGTGGCGAGGCATGTCCCTGGGAGACAATTCGCTCGATGCGGACGCCGTCCGCTTCGAGCAACTTCGTGAAGACTTCATCGGGCAACTGCCGGGGGAGATCGTCGAAAAGATTGGTTGGGAAGGTCATGGCAGCTTGCTAGTTCGCACCTATCGCTTGATCGCCCCAAACGCGGCGTAGCAAGTGTTCTTGTGAAGCAACTCAACATCCTGAAAGCCGACTGCTCGCAGCAAGTCAAGCTGATACGGGACCGAGCGGGGCGTGTCTTCGGCAATGATGCGGGCGTATAACTCTTCCCGAAAGGCATCGCCTCCAATCGCCGTTAGATATTCTCCGTAGCGCCGCCAGTGAATGGCATGTAGCTCAGGTCGTGGGCTTTCGACAATATCGTAGATCCACAGCGAGCCGCGGGGCCGGAGCGCATCGTGCAGCTTTTGGAAGACCGTGTGCCACTCGTCGTCACCGCGCAAATGGTGCAGCATGGCGGAAGCCAAGATGATGTCGAAACGTTCCTTCCCAAAATCAACAGTCCGAATGTCACCTTGAATCGTTTCCACGGAACCCGTGGTTCGGGGACGGACTCTGGGAACGGCCAGGTCAAGCATCGTCTGGCTCAGATCAACCAGCATGACATTCAGGGCAGGCAGTCGCTCCAACAGCTTCAACGTGTAATTCCCGCCGCCGCAGCCGATCTCCAACAACTCTGTGGCGTGCGAAGTCGTAACCGCCGCTGCCTCCGCCACCAGACTCATGGCGAGCGTGGAATCCACTGCCGAGACCTGCCCCGTTTCCAGGTTCGTGTAAAGGTCTGCTTCCGCATCAAAACGCTGACGGATTTCTTCAACGGTCGACTTCATCGCTTCCCCAAAAGGCCAATTGTGAGTGACGCTTCGCGCAGAATATCCCAATTGCCGCTGCTCACCGCCGCCGGTGGTTGTACTTGTCCGCCCCCACAAAAGCATCCAGCATGGCGTACAGCCAGATCATCAGGCCCAGCGGCACTAAAACGAAGAACGCGGGAAACTTAGGATAGGCCGGAATCAAGGGGATCCAGATGGAAGCGACCGACGCGGCATAACAAGCCGAATAAAGGAGCAGAAAGAGGAGTCCCTTCGCAAAATCACCATTGTAAATCTGCCCGAGCCCGCAATAGAAAAAACTCAGCACAGCCGCCAATCCCGGACTGTTGAGCGGACGAAGAACGCGATCTGTTGCGCGGTGAGGCGCGGCACCGGCAGTCGAAACGATTGCCAGCGGCGCGGGCATCTGGAATTGACCACGGCAGAATGGACAAAAAACAAGCTGTCCGGCCAGGTCCCTGGCATCGTCAACAGCATTTCGGCAGTGTGGGCATTGGAGCATAGCCCTGTTTTAGCAGTGACCGCTGGAAAATGCAAAATGGACCGCACTGGTTGTCTCAGGGTCAATCGCAGACGGCCATTGCTTCGATTTCGATCAGCAGGTCCTCGAAGGCGAAGCCCGATACGCGGATTGCCGTGACGGCCGGCCCCGGTACGGGATAGAACTCTCGCTGGACGCGCGCGACCGTCGCCTTCGCCTCCGCGATCTTTGCCCAATCGTCCGGGGCGTAATAGTAAATGTACAGTTTAGCGACATGCTTTTCGGTCAGTGAGCCTTCGCCGAGCACGTTGCGGATGAACTGGAATACGTTCCGCGTCTGTGTTTCGAGGTCCTTGCCGACGGCCTTCGCCTGATTGTCGGCCGAGATCTGCCCGCCGATCCACGCCATCTTGCCGACTCGCCAGCCTTGCGTGAACTGCGAATTGGAGATGCTCCAGTCCCAATGATTCTCCGGCTGCAAACGCTGCCGTTCATCACCCAATTGACCTACTCCTTCGACCTGAATGAGTTCTTGCGAAAATGGCATTCCGGTAATTCGCAAACCGGCACCCGCGGCGGAGGGGACCGCCATGTACCGCCGCCGGACATTGGTCATCTTCTCCCAGTACTCGGTGACTTGGCGTCCCTGTCCATGAAAGCGAAAATAGGTGTTCTGCCGCATCAGGCTGTGGCGATTCCCGCTGGCGGCGATCAGCATCGTATCGAGATTGCGGAAGGCGTGATCGGTCTGAACTTCGATGTCGCCAATGCCAACAGGTTGCCCGTTCTGATCGAGCGACCGCTGACCACTGATAAAAATCAGATCGCCTACTTTCCAACCTTGCACAAAAGGAAGATTTTTGGACCAGGTCCAGTGTCCGGGGGGCGAGAGCAACTCTTTTTTGCCACCGACGATGGCCCAAGCATCGACCAGAATCATGGCCCCTTCGCGCTCCAGACCAACGTGGGTTTCGGTGGTGGTCGGGCCGGGATCGGGGAAATAGGGAATGCGGACTCGGTCGACTTCATCGAGAAATGTCTTGACCGCGGCATCATCGCCATTGCATTGAAAATAGATGTTGTGCTTGACGACATCCGCCATCGTTGCGCCGGCGGCTTCCAGGACGCGCTGCAACGAATCGAAAGCGTTCTTCGTCTGGGTGGCGATATCCGTACCAATGACATTGCCTTGCGCGTCGAGCGACATCTGTCCGCCGACATGGATGAGGTTGCCCGCGCGGACGGCCTGCGTCTGCTGATCGTCGCCGTGATGATTCTTGAGTTGAATGAATTCGAACTTCACCGGTCGTTTCCTTGCGTCTAAGTTCTCGCCATTGATTTCGGCCTCGGCCTAATATTGATTCCGTCTTGCTTTGTGTCTACTAGGTCGAGCGCGTCAGGGAGAGCCTCGACGCGCTTTCTTACCACCTCAATTAGACAACTGATGACGACAATCAGCAGTGCTGAAATGACTTACCGATGTTGGGCGATGTGTCGGCCTGAATTTTTTCACTGTCTTTCGGGTGGAAGGGTGGCCCTGAAGCAAACCCCTCTGCCTAAGTCGATTCGCCTAGGTGTTTACGACCCTCTTGGAAACCAAGGGGTGGCTATCACAGGCCCGATTTTCAGCGAATCGGAAAGCGACGTCCGGCGGATAAAAAGGACCATCGCCTTTGCGAATGAATAGATGGGCCAAAGACTCGAACAACATGATTTGCTTCGGAGTATTTCGGACAAGAGCGAAGGTGAAAGCCTAACCCTGTCACCGTCACACCTTCCCCGTCCGCGCGTGCGGCGGGGCGGCGAGGAAAAACCTGTTGCCCAACGTGAGTAGAACAAGAGGTTTGGTTGCTCGCCCATCGCCAAGAGAGACAGAAAAAAATCGACAGCTTGATCCCTCCCGCGCTACAGTGATCAGGGTTTTTTGCTCTTTGGACGATTTCCCTTGCGCAAGATTTCTGGCCGTTCCGAAAAGAAGCCATCCAGCCAAGCACGGCGGAGAATTCCAATTGGGTAAGGACAATCCGCTGCCGTCTTTCCGTCCTTCGCAGCATTTTCACCAGCGGTATGGGCAGTGGCACTCATCTCGCCACCCATTTCTCAGTTTCCGATGTCACTTCAACTCCCCACGAATGTCCGCAATCGCACATGAACGCGAAGATGATTGCGTAGGGGGAGTCCTTTTTGCGGTCGGCACCTAGTCGGTAGAATTCTTTGTTTCCAGTGTTGGCGATTTTGCTTGACCCACAACTGGGGCAAGCCGTTGGCTTAGGCGGAACCATCATTCACTCCGAAAGGTAAAGGCCGGGAACCCGGCTTTTTATAAGTTCGGAGATTTTAATACTTGGCTAGCCGGCAGCAATATGCCCTAGACGGGGGACGACCGGCGGGGGTTTAGCTTGCGCCAAAGATAACTCGGATGGGAATCATGTTTCCCCATTCAAAGCGCCGGCATAGCGCTGCGTGATTCCATTAAATCTTTGAATTCATCGTAAGTATTTATGCTGCAAACAGTTGACCCCCAAGGATTTGAACCTTGACTAACTGATTCAGAGTCAGTCGTGCTACCATTACACTAGGGGTCAGGATCGTCTCAAAATACGTTACGCCTTGGGCTTAGGGCGGTCAAGGGCAGTGGCTGGTCGGTGCGGTTGTTACTCGCCGAGGGGCGGGCAAGGGGGATGATTTGGGGTGCCGCTTCCGCTACTCTGAGGAGCACGGGGGGCCGGCTGGGGTTCGGCACTCCGAGCAACTTTCCAACCATTTTTCGACCTTTAGAAGAGGATTTCGCAATGGGACGCTACCTGAATTGGTCGGCTGGAATCGTGATCATGACGGCTGTCATTGGGGCTTTTTGGGCGGGGCAAACCGCGGGGGAGGATGCAGTGCAAGGGAATACGGCGAAGGGTGAAAGGGTTTATGAACTGCGGACGTATTACTGCCTGCCGGGCCGGCTGGAGGCGTTGCACAAGCGGTTCGCCGACCACACGCTCAAGCTGTTTGAGAAGCACGGCATGAAGAACGAGATGTACTGGACGCCGACCGATCCGAAACTCAAGGACCACGTCCTAATCTATGTCGTCTCGCACGACAGCGTCGAAGCCGCCAAGAAGTCCTGGGATGGCTTCCGCGCCGATCCGGATTGGATCAAAGCTCGGGATGCATCTGAAAAGGACGGTAAGATCGTGGAAAAGGTGGAAAGCGTCTATATGACCGCCACGGCCTTCTCGCCAAAAAAGTAGGAAAATCTTTGGCGGAGGGCCTTGATCTGGCACCCCGTAATGGTACAATTGTCCATGTTCCGTGATTAGGCGGTTAGTTCGCTGCTGCGCAGCGGGAGTCGGGTTGAATTGCCTTGGGAGCCACTCGTTGCACTGCTTGGCTGGTGACGCATGGAAGCACCACAAAAGAGAGTTGTTAACTTTTGGGCGCTTGGAGATGGCAGGGCTGAAGCTTCTAACGAACTGGAAAATGACTTATCAGTTGGCCTGCGTGGGAGTGAATAAGAATTCGCGGTTTTTGGCCACCACAACTCAAGTTGCGTCAAATGTGAATGACGCAAGATGTTAAATAGCAAGGAGATGCGGAGAATGTGCAGAGCGTAAGTCCTGCGAAAAATGCATCGTGAATAGTGAATAATTGGAGCCTAAATGGCGTGAAAAGTTGCTTATCGCGCCTGATCGTCCAGGTTCTCGATCGGGAAGAAACTCGAAGGGATGTCACGGGAGGAGGTCACCAATCCCTGCGCCCCGCCGAGCGCCGAATGCAGGGGGCCAGCAGGAGTCTTTCGTTTTTCCAGATCGCAGCTATCCTTTTTCCCACCAGGGCAATTAGACTAAAGGGTTAATCACCAGATTTCGTTCGCTCCTCCTTTCGAGGATTTTGCCATGTTGCGCCGTCAGGTTCTCCTTCTCACCGCCGCGGTTCTGGCCATTGCCGCTTCTCCGCTGGCATCGTTGGGACAGGTCAGCAAGCAGGGATTGTTATCTTCGGAGGGTGCGCAGCGGGCGGGGCTCACCCGAATGTGGTTCACCCATCTGGAGATGGATAGTTCGCGTGGAAAGATGCGCGGGGTGACCCAGCACGTCAGCAGCACCCAGGCCCACACCGAATTTGAAGTTACCTATCGCGGACGGAGCTACCTCTTTTCGCAGCGGGATCTCGATGCCTTCGGCAATCCCGTAGGAGTGAAAGGGGCCAAGGAAGCCGCTGACAAGAAGGTGGCCGCATTGACCCTGCTTGCCACTCCCGCTGCTGAGGCTCCCGCGGCTGCTCCCGCCGCCGCGAAACCTGCCGCCGAGATGCCGAAAGTGTCGATGCACATTATTCCTGAGATCACCATTTATGCCACATCGGAGCGCGGTCTCGTCCATGCGATTGACGGCGAGACCGGCAAGACCAAGTGGGCCAGCTTTGTTGGTGATCCGCGGTTTCCCACCTCCAACTGCGGTGCTTCGGACGACGTGGTCTGCGTGTTCAACGGCTCGAAAATCTATGTCCTTAAGGCCAGCGATGGAACCTTGAATTGGGAAAAAGCCGTTGCGGGAGCCCCCGTGGAGGGGCCGGCAGTGACGGAAGATTACATTTTTGTACCGCTCATTAGTGGCAAGGTCGAAGCTTATCAGGTCAACTACCCCAGGCGAGCCGCCACGACTTTTCGCACGATGGGGCATCCCACCACGCAGCCGGTCGTTTTGAACCACAGCGTGGCCTGGGCCACCGACCGCGGACATGTCTATGTGGCGAACACGAACGACGCCAAAGTGAAGTACCGCGTGGAAACCAAAGACAATGTTGTTTCCACGCCCGGGTATCTTCCGCCCGACAAAATTTTTGCCACCTCGCAGGATGGCTACGTCTATTCGGTGCGGGAATCGCGAGGGGGGATTGCTTGGCGGTTTTCTACCGGTGAATCGATCACGCACGGACCGATTGGCGTGCGAGATACTGTCTATGCCATCGCCGATAGCGGGACCATGTATGCCATCGACGCGGAGGAAGGGACGGAAAAATGGACCACTTCCGGCATTCGCGGATTTATCGCGGCAACTTCGGATCGGCTGTACTGCACCGACATCACCGCCAGCCTGGTGGTGATCGACTCCCGCTCCGGCAGCCGCGTGGCCAGCATTTCCGCTCCGGAATTGGAGGTGCGAATGGTGAATACCGAGACTGACCGGATCGTAGTCGGCACCCCTTCCGGGCTGTTGCAGTGCTTCCGTGAGGTCGACCGCAAATGGCCGGAAATCCGCCTGATGCAAGACGGCGGCCAGCGGAAAAAACCGGAAAAGACAGGCGAGAAGAAGGAAGAAGGGGGCAAGGCCAAACCTGATGTCGAGGACACCAAACCGGCAGAAGACGATCCTTTCGCCAAGCCAGCGGCCGGTGCGAAGGCACCGGCCGCGGAAGCCCCTGCCGAAGAAAAACCGGCGGCGGAAGGGGCCGATCCGTTTGGCGAAAAGAAATAGGAAATGCAATAGTGCCGATTGTTGATGTTCACAGCCACACCTGGCGATTTCCGGAAGACTTTAATGACGACTTCCGCCGCCAGGCGAAGCGCGCCAAGGCGGGCGTGGAGATGGACCTCACCGTCCGCTGGGAAGACTACGAGCGGCTCTCGGCTCCAGACGTGACGACGATTGTCTTCGGCGGCAAGGCCCGGTTAAGCGGACTGTGGGTGGATGACGCCTATGTGGCGAAGTATGTCGCAGCCCACCCCGATAAGCTGGTCGGCTTTCTGTCCGTTGATCCGGCTGTCGATGGCTGGGAGCGCGAGCTGCGGGTTGGCCATCATGAGCTTGGCTTGACCGGCATCAAGCTGATGCCGATGTATGGCGGTTATCGGCCCGACGACGAGCGGCTCGATCCACTCTGGCGCTACGCGACCGACCACAAGCTCCCTGTGCTGCTCCACACCGGCACCACGTTCATCGCGCAGGCACCACTGGAATGTACGTTGCCGCGGCACCTCGACGTCGTCGCCACGCGGTTCCCCGAAGTGAAGATGATCCTCGCCCATCTAGGTCATCCGTACGAAGGGGAGTGCATCGTCACCATTCGCAAGCACCCCAATCTCTACGCGGACATCAGCGCGCTGCACTACCGCCCGTTCCAGTTCTTTCACAGCCTGATGCTGGTGCAGGAATATGGAGTCTGGGATAAGCTGCTCTTCGGAACCGACTATCCCTTCACCAATGTGCAGGCCACGCTCGAGGGCCTGCGAAGCCTTAACAAGATGGTCGAAGGGACCAACCTGCCGCGGCTGAATATGGAAGCGATTGAGCGGATGATTAAGCGGGACAGCCTAACGCTGCTCGGAATTCGTCAGCCGTCGTAGGATGGGACTCCAGTCCCGTCCGGTTGAGAAAATACGATTATACG
>JBJXFF010000204.1:0-7151 GCA_046153945.1 Pirellulaceae bacterium | reverse complement strand
TCTACGTCAGCCAGCTCGCCCACCTCGCCACCCGCCTGGCCGCCATGCCCGAAGGGGAGCGGACCGTCCTCGACCACTCCTGCCTGATGTTCATCAACAGCATGTGGTCCGGCAGCCAGCACGACTCTTCCAAAGTCCCGCTGCTCCTCGTCGGCGGCCTCAATGGCCAGCTTGAAACCGGCCGCGTCCTCGACTTCAAAGAGAAGGGGGACGATAACCGCAAGCTCTGCAGCCTGTACCTGTCGCTGATGGACAAGATGGGAGTAAAGCAGGAGCGGTTTGGAGATGCGGAAGGGAAGCTGGCGGGGTTATGAGTTACCCAACTCGTAGCACTTTCCTATTCAATCCGCCGCGGCTGGTAGACCTTTACCGCTGAACCATCCGCCAGGAAGGCCGAATCGGGAGCGCGAGAGAGTGTCTCGGCGAACTCCGGAGCGTAGAACTCCGGGACTGGACCAATCAGAGACGAATTGACAGCCGGCCAATGTTCCCAGGCGGGATGCTCGACCCGGAACTCCTTGGTGCTGCCGTCCCGCTGGCGGCTGTAGCCCCAGTAGTGCTCGGCAATGAACTCTTCTCCGCTGCTAGGGGAGAGGGGCCGACGCTCGCCGGCGCACTGCATTTGGATGCCGCACCAGGTGCCGCGATGCCGCCAGGCGTATTCCACATGCGGATCGGATTGCTCACTAGTTGCCTTATCGAGCAAGTAATTCGTCTGTTGGCTTTTCATCGGCAGCGAGACATACTGTTCATTGTACGCCAGACGGGCAACGGTGGAGACGGCCCAGCGGGGTACGATCTCGCGGATGAAGGCGACGCCGCGAAAGACCTCGCCGCCAACTTCCCGCCGCAAATAGAACCGCAGATTCACTTCCTCGAAGTTGCGGTGAAAGGGAATCGGTAATCCGAGCAGCCGCGTGTCCAGGAACATGAACCCGACAATGCTGACGTACGTTTCTCCTTGGTGAAAATCGAGCTCCGTCCCACGCGGGACATAGGGCTCCAGAATCTCCGCCGGTACTTTCCAATTGAGCATGGCGAGCGCCCGCCACTGAGCGGTCAGAAATACCCGCTCGCTCACGCGTTGCTTAATAGTTGCCGCAGGAACAACACTCGACGTCGCAACGCTCATGGCTCCCCCTCCGGGAGTAGATTACCGCATTTCTGGCGCGGAGATAACCGGGAAATGAGAGTGGGGAGGTTAGAGGGCAGAAATGCCTTATCGCTCATTTCCTATCCTCTAACCTCTCCTCTCTAACCTCCCTCTACACCATCGGCAGCCCAACCGGCTTCGGGCTTCGAATTCCCCGCCGCTTCTTCTGTCCCTTGATGGTGCTGGGGCGGCCGATCGCTTCACAGTATTCGTCGAACTGCTCGGGAGTCTCGAAGTACTGCTGGTAGGTCCAGTTCTCTTCGTACTCACAGTTGTCGGTTGTGTACTCACGGCAGATCTGCGGCCGAATTTCGTAGATGCCGCACAAGTTGTTTGGCTGCAAGTGGCGGCAGGCGGTGTGAATCAGCAGATACCAGGTTCCGTCGTCCACGAAGATGGAGGACCGCTGGTGCAGCAGATACCAGCGGATGTAGTCGAACTCTTCTCGCGACTCCGGAGTATCAATTGGGAGCGCGAAGTAGCGGCAGCACTTGGCGGTGCAATGGTCGCACAAAGATTCCCCCGGCCGCAAATCCTCGCGGCGGGGTCTGGGAAGGCGAGGCAGAGACATGAAAATCCGCCGGCCGATCACCGCGGACCATTTAGGAGGGGGTGCAGTTCACGAGGCATTGGCCGCGCTATTTCTTCCGATGGCGAATGCGAGCCCGCATTCGCCGCTTCTTTTGGCCTAACTTTCGCCGACCTTTACCCGTCTTTTTAACACCCACCGCTTACCTCCCGGGACAACTTCCGACCTGACTTGGACTTAGGGGAATTGGGTGAGGCTACCATAGTCTGCGGCAGGTCCGCAAGGTGCCAGAGGCTGGCGAATGGCTTTTTTCGACTATGCCCGGGGTTGAAAATCGAAGACCGGCTGAAGCCGGGACTCCAGCGGGTCTAAAAACCGGAAAATGTTTGCTTGCCCCGTTTCGGCCCTTCGGTTACATTCCCGCCGCACTGCCACTCGCCCCGCAGCATGTTCCTGGCAGCGTGTTCTAGAAGGGAATCTGGAGCCAAAGATGAATGAGCTTGTTGACCCTCTTGTGTTTTGGGCCGCTGCCGCCGTGCAAGTCCTCGGCCTCGCTAGCGTCCTTTTCGCTCGCCTGCCGCGGGCGACGAAGTCACACGACTATGGCCGCGGAATCTATCTCGGCTGCCTAGTGGTGCTGGGGCTGGCGACGATGGTCGCCGTCGGCAGTGGCAGTGGGTATTGGGCCTGGTGCGGCACCACGTTTTCGCTGATGTGCGTTGGTGGCACGTTTGATGTCAGTACGCTGCGAACCGACGCGTTTTAGGTCGACTACGCCAGATCGCGATCCTCAAACAGCGTCAGAGCCAAAAGCATGGCCACTGAGCTATACAGCGCGCAGTATACGAGCGACCAGAGGAGATAGTCCGTGGGAACCGGATCCCCCGTGGCAAAGCTGGCCTCGGTACTGAAGTGGTCGAGCACTGGAAGCACCGTGGCCGAAATTTTGGCCAGGAAAACCACGGGAGCGGGGACATTTTCCGCGATCGACTGCGATTGCACGAGCAACGGCGTCAGATGCCCCAAAACGTAAATCGCGAAGCTAATGGTGAAGTTGGCGAGCATTGGCAGTCGAGTGGAAATTGCCACGCTTAAGGCCGCGAGCACCATGGTCTCCATGTAGGCGAGGAACAGGCCGGGAATTGTCTGCATCATTTCGCGGTGGCATACCTGCCAGGTGATCTGTTCCATATCGGTGGAGTTTTCGCGGGCGTCGTAGATGGTTTTGTAGGTAACCGTAACCAACATCACTGCCCCGAAAATCACGAACATGATCGCCACGGTCCAGGCGATTCCTACAAACTTTCCCAGGATGAAATCCCGGCGGCTGACCGGTTTGGACAGCACGGTGAGGGCTGTCTTTCCTTCAATTTCCTCCGCCACGGAAGTGCTGGCGGCCCAGATCGCCTGAATGATCGCCAGAATCAGAACCAGATTGAGGCTGGTTCCCTTGAGCATTTTGATGTCTTCGCCCAGCGTGTAGTAAGGGACGAAGTCAAACACGATCAGCCCAAAAACCCCCAGCGAACACAGAATGATAAAGAGCGGCTGGGCAATTTCCGATTTGGCGGTGGAGAGCGCGACAGCCGCCAGCTTGGGGGAGAAGGTGCGAAGAGTCAGGTAGAGTAAGAAGACCGATGCAATCGCTACCGCGGTATAGATCACCGACAGCATTTCCGGCATGGCCAGCGTGTTGCGGAAGGTAATCTCCAGCGTGGCCGGCTTGGTGCCATAATTGCGGACGAACAACTCCGTGACCAGCTCATCCATGAAGGGAGAAGTCCCATCCGGATTGCGATTCCATACGGTTTCTCCATCGGTGGCAACATTCAGGATTTCGGCAGCGAAATTGTTCTTTTCAAAGGACTCGGTTCTAACTCGCATCCGCTGGTCGCCGCGGAGAATCATTTGCATCAGTTCCTTCTTGCGAATCTCAACCGGAACTGCTATCTCTTTGGGTTCCTGAAAGTCGTTGGTGGCGGCGGGAATTTGGTAGCTTTCCTTGACCGTTCCCCGAGCGACGAGTTTGGGATACGCCCAGACATTTTCCAAAAGCTGCATCGGCTTGCGGACAATGGTCACCCCAAGGATGCCAAACGCCGCCAGACAACAGACAACCACAAACAGCGGCATCAGCACCCCTTCGCGCACCGCAAGCGGAACTTCGGAGTTTGTCCGGCGGGAAATCAGGGCCACGCTTCCCATGGCTGCCAAAAGGGAAGCCACACCCCAGGCGACCACGGTTCCAGCCAGGTCGGTTGCGGTACGCTGCGAGGTAATCGGACCACCCTCTGTGGCGGCTGCTTTCGCGGCCGGATTCTCCGGTGCGCTCTGGGCATTTCCCCAGGACACGAAGAAAACGAGCGCTGTTGCCAAATAGACGACCGTCAGTGCGCCGACCACCGCCCACCGCTGTTGGCGGTGTTCGGCAACAGCCTCCAGAGGCGAGATGCGGCTCAGCAAATTGCCAATTCCCCAGAGGGCCAGGCAGAAAAGCAATCCTAAAATCGCCCCCACTCCAATGACCCACACCGGCGTCAGCCAGCTAATTACCGCGTCCCCCAGTTGCAGGTGAACGGCGTCAAAAATGTCGGCAAAGAGGGGAGCCAAAGGCATGGGTGCAAAGAGGAAAGGCGAACTACGCGAATTGGAATTGGCGGGCTGAGGAGCGATAAATACAGACAGACAGGCCATTTACGGAGCCTGCGTCCTTACGGTTCGCCCCTTTTTGGACCAGCGACTTAAGTAGATCACAAGGTGCAGGTCGGTAAGCGAATCCCTATCGTAATTGAGCCCCCCCGGGGAAACCTAGACCCGGTCGAGCGGAACCTGTCATTGCTCCACAGGCTGCTCACTGATGGCCGCAAAGGCTTGCAGGAATTAGGCTTAAGCGTTGAGAGAGCTACCCATGTCTTTGGCCGCCAATGCAACCAATTCCGAATCGAAGCCGCCCGCCCTTTGGGGCCCGCGGCAGCAGGTTGCCGCATTGGTTGCGTTTCACATCGGTTTGATCTGCCCAGCAGCGTACCTGAGTTTGCGATTTGAATACCTCTATCTTCGAGACGGCGTCCCCAGTTCTATTGCTCGTTTTTTGGTTGCCACCCTGTTTGGCTTTCAAATTAGTCAGATTCTACTCCTTGTGTCCTGGGGAGCGTTTGCGGGACAGTCTTGGGTTCTCCGGTTTCCTCGACTTTTGTCACTCCTTATCTGGTCTCTCCTTTTGAATTGCTTGGGGGAAAGCCTCATCACTGTCGGATTCTCAACTCCGTCAATTATGGAAGAGCAAGCGGCGTATACCCTCTTCTTAATGCTCGCACCCGTTGTGGCTTTTTTCAGCTATGGCATTTGCCTCCGGCGGCGATTTGTGATCGGTAAGTCCGTGCCAGGCGAAAGGCCGTGGCAGTTCAGCACGCGCAGCCTGATGTTGATTACCGCGGAATTGGCAGTGCTGTTGGCGCTCCAAAAAGTCGTTCTCAACAATCGATTTAGCATCGCGGAATTCTGGACTGCACTTCATCCTTCCATGTATCAAACCCAGGAACTCATTCCGGCCTTGGTGAGTGCGACCATCCTTCCCGTCGTATTTGTGGGATTGGCGAAGCGGCGTCCTTGGCATCGCTACGCGGCGCTTAGCGTGTATCTTCTCTTGTGCTCCTTATTGTTGACCTGGGTGCAACTCTCTTACCTATCCAACTCCTACTATAGCCTGAGCAATTCCCCGCCCTGGTGGCCCGAATTCGGACGCATGTTTGGAGAGTACCTGCTGACTCATTTCTCCGCCGCCGCCACCATCCTCTTCACCTTCTACCTCGTCCGCCGCATCGGCTATGACTTTCGCCAGCGTGACGAATTCCCTTTGGCGGACGGCCGCAGCTCATCGAATGCTCGCAACTCCGCGGCTTCGGCATCTGCATAGCCGGGAGGAAAGGGATTGCCGATAGGACCCGCTGGCTTTTCAGTCGAAGCGACAGAAGCACTCGCGGCCGCGCTTTGTTTGAGCTCGTGAAACCAGACCTCGCTATCGACGAATTTCGCCCCTCGCTGCCGGGCGGAACGCTGGACTGCGTGATCGCTGGAAACTACCGTCAAATGCCGCGGGTCCGCTTCCTGCTCGATGATTTCCGCAATCAAGTCGTCCGCCGTACGCTTTCGCGGTGCGAATCGAACCGTCATTTCCGCATGTGCCAGATGTGACGGCAAACCCGGCGGTGCCGACGCAGCATCGAACACAATCGTCGTCCGCTTGCGAAGTGGCTGCGGAAGTTTGTCCGCCAGGAACTCGAGCAACGCCAGGCGAGATCGCTCCAGCGTGGGGGGACCGTCCGCCGAACCGAAGAGCCCGGAAACATGCAGCAAGTTGTAACCGTCCACAAGCAGAAGCATTGCATCTCCTGCTGTCATTCTCCCACAAGCCCAAGTCCCGACAAGCCTTGCGATGCCGAAGGGATATTCCACGCAATTACTGGCTGAATACTCGGCATCTCACTCGCAATTTCCAACTTGCGATTTTCTTTCCCGATTTGTAATTCCGAGCTAAAGTTTCAATGTCGGCCAACCGCATGGCCCTATTTTTTTGACAACGGATCTGCGAGGACCTTCGGGTGCCGATGATGAACTGCCAGGAACTAGCCAGCCGAATCGAACGCCTTCAGCCGGGCGCGGATGCCCGCGATGTCGCCCGACTCTGCCTTTTGCTGACCAACTCAACGGACGACTATAGCGAGTTGGCCGACGATCGGACGTTGACCATCATGTGGCGGGAAATGGGTCTTCGCCTGCAAGCCGCCACCGACCAACACGCGGCCATGACCGACGACCTGGAAACGCTCGCCCGCACCGACCCGCAAAGATTCACCCCGCAGCAAATCTGGGTCCTCATTCGGGCCATCAAGGTCCAAAGCCAGATTCTCCAACTCTACGTCGGCGAGCCGGCACTGGAAGTCTAAAGCCCGTAGGGTGCATAAAGCGCCAGCGCCATGCACGCGTGGCGACGACGTTGATTTCTCATTGGCGATTGCCTGATTCACACCTCCAGCCGGAACACGCGTGCATTTCGCAGAGCCTCATGCACCCTACTTGGCTGGAAGTCCAGTCAAAGCAAGGATTTACAGTGCGTCCATGAATCAAGCCGAGAAGGTGTGATTCATGTTTTTTGCAAATATTTCTCAAAAACTTGCGTCGACTTCCGTCACCGTAAAACGCCTGCTGGCAATGATTTACGGCACTCACGATTGACTCAAGTCCCTGAATCAAGCCCGAATCAGCGACTTTTCGATTCGCTCGCTCCACCTAAGTCATTGATCCCCAATGCTTTGCATCGTGAACCAACGATTGCAGTTGCTTCCAAGTGAATCAACCCCCGCCCACTAACCCGACGCGCCAGCGAGGGAGAGCCGCCAAACGTTGTCGCTCCACTCTCAGCCTCACATCTGTTGCTAATCCCCCCTGGTAAACCAACAACCCCCCTGG
>JBJXFF010000194.1:0-36696 GCA_046153945.1 Pirellulaceae bacterium | reverse complement strand
GCCTTCAACATCCTGAAACAGGACAAATCGAAAGGAAGTATGCGCCGCAAACGAAAACGGGCCGCCTGGAACGAAGCCGAACTCCTCAATATGCTAAAAGCCGCGATTTAAGATGCGCTTGCCCTGGAATGCGAACAAGGAAGTCGAAAATGCCTTGATCACGTTCCAGAAGTCGCAAGAACGGGCGGAGCGGCTCAATAGTGCCGTCGTAGCAACCAAAAGGTCGGTCGAACTCGCAGTCATTCAGTATCGTGCGGGTACAACCGATTATGAGAGAATCTTTAACTTGCAGAACATTCTCGTACGCCAGGAACTTGACTTGGCTGCGGCTCGCGCTGAAATCAGTCTCTCCTTAATCGAGGTTTACCGATCTTTGAGAGGCGGATGGCAGGTCCGACTCGACACGCCACTGGTTGAGGGAGAGGTTTTGCCGGCGGTCGAAGGCGTCTTGAAGCCGCCGGTGCCGGAGCCGGTGCCGCCGGTGGTGGAATAGACTCCGGCACTTGCCGACACTCTGCCGGTCGGAACGGGATTCGATTCCGTTGCCGAAAGAGATGGCTGATTACTAACGCCAACCAGGCACATTGACTAGGGATGTAAGCATGAGTATCCGAATTCTACTCCCGGCGGTTCTGCTCGGGATTCTTGTTACGTCATTGCAATCGGTCGCGGCTGAGTTTGGCCACGAGTTGATTCGTAGTGTTTGCGTCCCAAAGTGCAATCAAAGATGCTGCTGTGACGACTACTGCCCGAAGCCATTCCCCTGCCCAAAAGCCGTCAACTGTTTCTGCTGCGATGATTATTGTCCCAAGCGAATACCTTGCACGGTGGCGGTTAACCGTTTCTGCTGTGACGACTATTGCCCGAAGCCGTTGCCAAGTATCTTCTGCCCACCCTGCGCCGGCTTGAAGTGCCCGCCTCCGGCCCCTCATTGCCAAACATGCGTTGAGCGACAGACGACGCCCGTGCCGCGCAGCTCCCGCCGGGGCTCGCAGTGAGGAAACGTGTAATGAGTCCGGTTCGGTGGCCGAGATCATGGAATTGATGCCCCAAATGAGGTTAAAACCGGCTGCCAGACGGAGCACATCGTCGATTCTGACAGAGGCCAGTGAGGGCCACCCCCGTCGGTGACGCTCAGTATCGCACTCTGAGAAACGAGCCAGCGATGCGCACGAACGAGTTGGTGAAATAAAAGAACAACATGCAGCGCACTTCCCGAGGTAGTCGTGGATCCAGCACATCGTTGCTGTTACCGAAGACTGACGAAGGCCTTGACCTACGCCGCCGTTGTTATACTTCACCCTTCATTTTCCGGTAGCGCCGGATCAGGTTGTTCGTCGAACTGTCGTGCTGGAGCTGCGGGTTTGCAGGGCTTTCGATTTCCGGAATAATTGCCTGCGCCAGCGCCTTGCCCAATTCAACGCCCCATTGATCGAAGCAGTTGATGCTCCAGATGGTGCCCTGCGTGAAGACGCTGTGTTCGTACAGGGCAACCAACTTGCCCAGCGTTTCGGGCGTGAGCCGGTCGGCCAGGATCATGTTCGACGGGCGGTTGCCCTCGAAGACACGGTGTGGCACTAGCATGCTGGAAGTGCCATCGGCTTTCACCTGTTCGGGCGTCTTGCCAAAAGCCAACGCCTCGGCCTGGGCGAAGACATTCGCCAGTAGTATGTCGTGATGCCGGCCCAACGGCGTGAGCGAGTGCCCAAAGGCGATGAAGTCGCATGGAATCAGCCGCGTTCCCTGATGAATCATTTGGTAGAACGAATGTTGGCCATTGGTGCCGGGTTCGCCCCAATAGATCGGGCCGGTATCATAGGTGACTTGGCTGCCTTCCAGAGTGACGCTTTTGCCGTTGCTCTCCATGGTCAACTGCTGGAGATAGGCCGGAAAACGCTTCAGGTAGTTTTCATAAGGCAGCACTGCCACCGTCTGCACGTCGAAAAAATCGGCGTACCAAACCGTCAGCAAGCCTAGCAGCACCGGCAGGTTCTTCTCAAAGGGCGCGGTACGGAAGTGCTCGTCCATCTGACGGAAGCCGTCCAGCATCGCCCGATAGCTGTCGGGGCCGACGGCAATCATCGTGGAAAGGCCGATCGCCGAGTCCATCGAGTATCGGCCGCCGACCCAGTCCCAGAACCCGAACATGTTCGCCGTATCGATACCGAAAGCTGAAACTTTTTCGGCGTTTGTCGAGACCGCAACGAAGTGCTTCGCCACCGCTTGGACGTCGTCGCCGAGTCCAGCAAGCGCCCACTGCCGAGCGCTGTGCGCATTCGTCATCGTCTCCAGAGTCGTGAAGGTCTTCGATGACACGATGAACAGCGTCTCGGCTGGATCAAGGTCGCGAGTCGCCTCTACAAAGTCGATCCCGTCGACATTCGAAACGAAACGAAAGGTCAGCGAGCGCTCGCTGAAATGTCGCAACGCCTCGTATGCCATCACGGGCCCGAGGTCTGACCCGCCGATGCCAATGTTGATCACGTTCCTGATGCGCTTGCCGGTATGACCTTTCCAATCGCCGCTACGGACGCGGTTGGCGAAGGCGGCCATTTTGTCCAAGACCGCATGCACCTCAGGGACGACGTTCATCCCGTCCAGGACGATCGAGGCACCCCGCGGCGCGCGGAGAGCGACGTGAAGTACCGCCCGGTTTTCGGTGATGTTGATCTTTTCCCCCCGAAACATGGCGTCGATCCGGGCCCTCAGCCCCGACTCCTCGGCCAGCCGGACGAGGAGCCTCAGCGTGTCGTCGATGACGCGGTTCTTCGAATAGTCGAGAAACAGGCCGGTGCCTTCGGCGGTCAGACGCTCGCCGCGCGTCGGGTCGTCCGCGAACAGTGTCCGGAGATGGATGTCGCGTATTGTCTGGGCGTGCGTATCGAGAGCCTTCCACGCCGGGCGGCTGGCAAGTGGGGTCACAGTCGGGTTCATGTCTTTTGTTTCTCCCAAAGAAGGAAACCACCAAGAAGCGCGTTAGCGTTGTCTCCCAATCGACATCCGTCCGGCAGTTTTTTCAGCCTCTTGGCGTTTCCTCCGCCGAGCACGATTTCGTCGAGAAGGAGCGCGGAGACAAACCTCTTCAGGACTGCCTTGACTCGCCTTTCCCATTTCTTGCGGCCCAGCCTCTTGAGCCCGCGCCGTCCGAGATCGTCCTCGAACGTCTTCTTACCGACCGAGAGATGGGCCAGTTCTAACGGTACCACGGTGCCATCGACGACCATCGCGCTGCCCAAGCCCGTTCCCAGTCCGAGGAAGAGCATGTTGCGTCCCTGGTAGCTGCCGAGTGCCTGCATCGCCGCGTCGTTGATCATCTTCAGCGGGCAGCCAAAGGCGGACTCAAAATCAAATCCAACCCACCCAGAGGCCAGGTTATGCGGTTCGGTGAAGGGCCGATTGTTGCGCACGGTGCCAGGGTAGCCTATCGAGACCACGTCATATTTCCAATCGGCAGCCAGCTTCTTGACCCCAGTAACCATCACTTCTGGCGTCATGGTTGGGCCAGAATCAAATCGGCGACGTTCCGTTTCTCCCGTGGCGAGAATCTTAACGCCTGTTCCACCGATATCAATAGTGAGTACATTCATAGGTTGTTTTCTCCAAGGATGTCACTGAGTTTGAGTGCTTTTCGATGCGATCACGGTTGTCAAGCAATTCCACGATTTGACAAATGACTTGGCCCCATCCTTCGGGAGATACAGTGCGTCCTGATCGATGCCGGATTCTGCAAACTCTACGGCGCAGTCGCCACCATCGGTAGCCATGATGCGGTCCAACTCAGTGTGGGTGACCAGGGCTTCCGGCATTGTGTTTACGTTAAAGGGGGCTGCGAGCGCACTCAAGTAGAGGGGATACCCGCCTCAAGTCCGCTGCTCCCACGGCTCAACTGTGGCGTTACTTTAGGGAAAGGAACTTAGGACGACCGCGAACTGCCAATCCCTTGGAAGTCGAAGACCTTTGCTTGGGTTCGATCTGCTTCATCGGGGAAGCTGCGTTCGATGGCGTGTTGGAGCAGGCTGAGTTCTTGTTGCAACGCTGGCTTTCGTGCTTCGGGCAGTACGTACAGCAAGTGCTCGATCATGGCTTGCATCCGCCGAGCCACCTGCATGCTGCTGGCACCGAAATGGCGGATTTCCGTGACAGCCAGGCTGACATAATCGGTCCAATTGGGCGTCCCAAAGCACAAGCGGAGTCGCCCCTTGGCATCGAGTCTCTGTCCTGCATCAAGCCGGCGCTGACCGATATACATCAGCAAGTGATGAATCTGATCCAACGCCAAGACGGCCGTCGTCGGATCGTTGATGGCTGGCGACAAGGCCTTATTGGCGATATCGACCATAATACGAAATGCGAATCGCGGATCTTGCTCCATCGTGCGCTCGGAACCGATGGCGATGCTGGCCCGCAAACTGCCGGAATCGACAGGACCATTTCGGACACGAAACAGAGGATCTCCCCGCGCCACAAAATCCCCGACTTGCGGCACCAACTCGATCACCACGTCAGCTTGTTCAGCTATTGCCGCTAGCTCGTGCTGGCTAAAGGCCAGCACGACGCCGGATATCCCAAGGTGTTCTACGGTGGAAATCTTGCATTCCGGCGGGGTGGACCACCCTGTTTGCGCTTCGGCGGGATCAAAGGGCTCGGAATAGACGCTCTCCACCACGGCGAGTCCTTCCTCAGCGACGCTTTGAAGCACCGCAATGGGTCGCAGTGATTCACCGAGCCATTGCACGAACCAAAAGAAAATCGCGATGCACCCCAAGTTGCAGAAAATGGCGAGCGCGACGGGTAACTGGGGCACCGTGTCTTCGATTCGGCCCGATGCTGCGATCGTGTACGTGTAGGAAAAAGTGAAGATGCCGAGAACCCATTTCAATCGTCCATCCGCGAACACTCTGGCGATGATGCGAGGCGTCAATTGCGCGCTGGCCAATTGCACGACAATCAACAGCGAGGACATGACGAAGACAACGAATGTCAACATCGACGATGTGAACGCTCCCAGGATCGTGCGTGCGCCGTCCGGCGTGAAGTTGAACCAAGTCCAGGCCGTTACTTGATCGAGCCAGCGGATTAACGGCGCAACGGTGAGAGCAGCCCCAATGGCCAGCACAGGCAAGAGCCAAAGCGACCAGCGAAGAATTCGTTTTAGTCGATAGCGTTGCAGCCAGCTCATCCGCAAATAACTCCACAAGTAACAAAGCCGCCCACGAGGTCGGTCACGATGTCATTCTAATCGAATTCGTCATGTTCCCTGCTCCCAGCAATTACCGCCCGCTGAGCGACGAAAGGGTGCATGCTCAAATGGAGTTGCGCCATCAGCCGGAAGGCTAAAGTGATCGCCGAGTCGAGATGTACCGCGGTCAGTTTTCCAAAAAGCCATGACGGTCACAATTGTCGATGCGTTGCTGTTATTTCTTCTCTCGAACTGTCGGCTCGTCTACCTGGATCATCGCCTCTGCCTCGCGGCGGAGGATGTGGGCGGTCCAGATATCATGGTGGTCGGCGCTCAGCGGCGTCCAGTCAAATTGGCGGAGCGCCCCTTGCAGCGCGCTGCGGGCTTCCTCCGTGCGCCCCTGTTGGCGCAACGCCAAGGCAAGGAGGAGGCGGGGGCACGCCCCCAATGACTGGGCGGCGTCGCCGGTCATCAGCGCGATGGCGTCGTCGAACCGCCCTTGGCGATAGCGCGCCAGCCCTTCTGCGAAGCGATAGTAGGGGTAGTTGTACTCATGTCCTGCGCGGCCGACCGCCACGGCGCGCTCCGTCAGCGCGACGGCTTGTCGCAGCTCGTCGGCTGACGGCGGCAGCAGCAGGCAGGCGCGTCCAGTCCGCTCAGCGACATCCGGGTCGTTGGTCGCCCCGAACTGCGCCAGCAGATCGCGGCGGACGCGGCGGTATTCGACTTCATCCTTTAGAAACAGGCAGAGCTCGGCGTAACCCAACCAGTCGTCCGGCCCCGTCGGATGAGCCGTTAGCTCCTTCTTCCAGGCGGTATGCACGTCGGCACCGCGGCCGAGTCTCATCAACATGCGCCGCATGTCGCGCTTCCATTCAGCGCGTTTCTCGGGAAACAGGCGCGCGGCCTCCTGGAATCCCGCTGCGGCCATTTCTAAATGGCCCTGACGCTCCAGAGTCACGGCCAGATGATGGTGCGTCCAGCCGATGGTGGGATCGAGGCGGATCGACTCGCGGTACTGGGCGATCGCCTCGTCGTCGTGGCCTCCCCTCAACGCCCAGGCGACCCCCAGGCGGTTGTGGCACCAGGCGTTGTTGGGATCCAGGTGGATGGCCTGCTCAAACTCAGCAATACACCGTTCCGAGCGGTGCATACCGAGATACATGCAGCCGAGTGCGTAATGGACGGAAGTCGTTCCGGGCCTCAGTTCCAGAGCTGCCCGATAGGATTCAACCGCCTCCACCGCCTTCGACTGATCGAGAAACGCATTGCCCAGCTCGATATTCACCCAGAAGTCGTGGGGGTAGGCCGCCGTCACGCGCGAGAGGAACGGGACCGCATCAATTTTTTTAGCCCGCAGCCTGGCGCCGAGTACGGCCAGAAGATGGGATGACTGCTCATTCAGGCGCGCTTGCGCGGCGAGTTCGCCGAGCGCCAGCGGGTTCTCCCACGTCGCGGGATCGCGGACGCGATTGCGCCAAGGGTCCGGGTCGGCCTGCCGCAGCACCGCGAGGACCCAGGCCTGCTGGTCCCCATCGGCGGCACAGGCGATCCAGTCATCCAGCGTGGCCACTAGAGCCTGGCTCACGGGCGAATTACGAACGCGCGCGGCTACTACTGCGGGATCATCTCCGGGCGCACCGATCCCCGCATCGCGGAACTCTTTCTCGTAGTGGCGACCGGAGGGTATCGCATTGATAGTCTTGGTCATTGGCAGGACCAGGACGCTGAGCGTTTCGGCCGGCGGCTTGACCTGCGCACGCTCCAGGCGGATCGCATCCAGGCGAGTGACAAGCTCCAAAATCGCAAACGCCGTCGAAAGGCGGTCGCGCAGCTCTGGGGGAACAAATTCGCGAAGGCGTTCCTTGGCCCGTTGCAGCGAAGCAGCCGAAGCCTTGAACTCCCCCCTATCCCGTAGTCGCACCGATTCGCTCAGGTCTGCCTCGGCGTAGGCTACGGCCTCCGCCTCGAGCGCCTTCTGCTGCCCGTGCCACCAAAGAACAGTGATAATGAGGGCCAATCCCAGCAGCACGCCGGCACTTAGCGCCCCGGCCAAGGTCGGCCGGCGTCGCACCCAGCGTACGCCGCGCTCCAACGGCCCCACCGGGCGGGCCATGATGGGCTCGCCATGGTCAAAACGGCGCAGGTCGTCTACCAGTGCCTGCGCGCTGGCATAGCGTTTGTGAGGCTCTTTATGCAGGCACTTCAGACATATCGTATCGAGGTCTCGCGGGATTCGTGGATTGAGCCGTGATGGCGATAGGGGCTCGTCCATTACCACTTGCTGCAACGTCGCGGTTGGACTCTCGGCGCGGAACGGGGGCCGTCCGGTGAGCAGTTCGTAGAGAATGGTGCCCAAGGCGTACACGTCGGTCGCCGGTCCAATCGCGTCCTTTTGACCGCGCGCCTGCTCTGGGGCCATGTAGCTTGGCGTTCCCATCGTGGCACCGCCATATGTCAAGTCGCCATCGGTTTCCATTCGCCGCGCCAGTCCGAAATCGGTTACCTTGGGCGTACCATCCTTCGTGAGCAGTATGTTGTTGGGCTTCAGGTCACGATGGACGATCCCGGCCTCGTGTGCCACTTGTACGGCACAGGCTATTGTGGCTACAAGATCGGCCGCCTTGCGAGCAGGCTGGGGGACTCCGCGAAATCGATCAGCCAAGTCGCCACCCTCGACAAGCTCCATCGTGAAAAATGCCTGACCGTCCACTTCGCCCGCATCATGGACCTGCACGATATTGGGATGCCGAAGTGCGGCCACTGCTTGGGCCTCGCCCAGGAAGCGTTCCCGCTCATGGGGCCGCGCGTAGGGACCCGCGAGTAGCATCTTTAGGGCGACGCCCCGGTCGAGGCGGAAATGCCATGCGCGGTAAACGATGCCCATGCCACCCTGGCCGAGGACGCACTCCACTCGATAGCCCGGAATTTGTGGCAGTTCCGTGGGGCGGGGTGGGGTCTGCATCCCTTCCGCGTCCAGGGTTGTGTCCGAGGTGGGAAGCAACACCCCGAATTCCGCATCGATGCGGCGGAATGCATTCCACCGCAAGCAAACTTCGGGAAGCAGTTCCGGGCAGTTGTGGCACACGTCTTCCGGAGTTCGACCCGTGTTGAGCACCTCCTCCAATAGTTCGAACACACGAGAATTGCTGTCCATCGGTGGCTCTCCTTAAGGCGTCGGCGTGTCGCCAGGTGTCTGCAGAGAGCCGCCGGGACAAATGTCCCCCACCTCTGCTGCCCACAGCAGGCGGGCACGGTTCAGACGCCGTTGCACCGATTTCACCGACGTCCCGACGACGCCAGCGGCCTCGCCATGGATAAGCCCCTGAAATCGAACCAGTTCGAACACCTCTCGATTCTCGCCTGGCAAGCGTTCGGCCGACGCATCGCCGAGCAGGGCGTCCAGATATCGCTGGATGGCCGCGGTTGGGGGTTCTGAATTCATAGCGACGCAAGCCCGTGAACAAGAATGCGTTCGGTCAATACAACGCCGTATATGTTCACCCGCTACTCTTAGCACTTCAGCAGCAAAAAGACCGCGCATGATAGCCCGCAGGGCGTAGCTTCCTCGCTGCGAACGAGCATACTACGACACCAAATCAATACCTGACAAAAGGCCACCAATCATGACGGAGAATCGCCCGTTGCGACCAAACAGCCGCCTCTCAAAAGTCGCCGAATTAGCATGTACCATCTAGGAACTGGAGTTACCAACCTCGTGCTCTTGTACGCGCTCAGATTCAAGGTAATGCGGCTGCAAATCGACGGCCTTCAGGTCACTGAAGGGAGTCTGAACGACGAGCCTGATGTTGAAGGGCGCTATCGGGTGCCCTTAGTCATTGCCCGTCCCCCGAATGGCCGTTCGCGGGGCACTAGTTGAATTTTCCGTAGCTTTAACGGCCAACTTCGTTCGATTCCATGGGCCGTTATAAATCACGAACCAGCCATCGATCATTGCGAAACCGTACGACCTCTCTGACGATGGTTGCGACGACAGCGCCACCTCCGACTTGTCGAATGCCTGATTGGCGACGATCAATTGACCCAGAAACCGCCGGGTTAAATCCACGCGCCAGAGAAGCATGGCGAGTGGCTCCCCTAGCACTTGTTCGTGAACCCAAACTTGGATCGGCGGCCCCTCTCGCCCCAGAGTCCCGAATCGGCCGCGCATCACTTCCGGCGCCGGCGACGAATCGCTGTTTGATTCGTCTGCCGACAATACGGCAATGCTGATCCAACCACCCCTAGTTGAGCAGTCATAGCGCCGGCTCCCGAGGAGGGCTGCCGCCAAGTAGCGTTGCTGGGCCAACTGGTTCACCTGGGCCAGACGGGACTCGAGCAACCGATCGAATGCCTCGCGAACCTTTTTTTCCGCCATCGCCTGCACGATCTGGTTGACTTGCTCGCTGCTTTGTGCAGCCCGGACCCAGGCTCGCCGCTCGATAGACCGCCCCAGGATGCCGCCACGATTCGCCACCATTCGCTCAGGCTGGCTGCTCGTTCGAGCAGCAAACTCGGCCGTTTCTCCAACGAACCCGCGGCCAGGCTGAAACGCGATACGCTTCGTCGCCGTAAACTGCGTGGTTGAACGGCTGTAAATCTGCACTGGGCCTTTACGGCCCGTCGTCCGTGTATGAATAGTACCGGTGACTACGACGCTAAACGCCGCCTCGTGGGGGTCGTCGACCACTTTAATTCTTGGCTGCCCAGCGACATTTGCATCGCCGATCATCCGGACACCCAGGATCACTTCATCGACTGCCTGTACTTCTTCAATCGGGCATTCGATCACCGGCACAAGCACTTCTGAGTCGAGGCGAACGACGATTCGACTCCGCGGCGGGTCTTCCGCCTGAGCACGCCCGGTGAGATGAGCCGCTCCGCAATTGGCAGCCAGCGCGAGAACGAGCGTCCTTACGACATTGACTCCCGGAATGATCCCCCGAACATAAGTAGACATAATTTAAGACTCCGCCGTGGGCTAACACGAAGGTTATTAGATTCGTCCTCAATAGCAGCTTTCGTTCCACAGGCAACAATTCCTGGCCGCCAAACAGTCAATCGCACCCCGACTTGGCAATTCAATGGCTTGGTAGCCGCACGGAAGGTTTGAAGTAGTGCAGGCAGTGCCAGGAATGTTGGGGACATTCCAAACTCTGCCCGCCCAAGGGCGGCGTGATCGCCAACCGGCGGGCAATAATCAGAACGAGAGATGCCTAGCTTCTTCAACTTCCACTGCAGCGTGGAGCGTTTCATCCCAAGACAGGCCGCGACAAAGATTGGTCCGCCGAGTGTCAGCAGGCTGCGAGTCAACGATGGAATCCTGGAGCGACGCCTGAGTTCTCTGATGATGCTTGCGACCACAGCGCCACGCCCGGATTGGCGGATAACCATTTCACCAGGCTACTGGCGGTGCCAAGCTTTTTCATCGTGTCGACTCCGCATGCAGGATTAATAATCGGTGTCGCGACTGCTGGCATCGAATGTGCTTTAGTCGGCTCATCACGAGCGGAGAGTTGACAATGACAACCACCAAAGTTCTTAACAAACGGGTGCGAGACTATGCAAACGAAGCCATCGCCGATTCGCAGCTTCTCGCCATCGACGATTCCGACGACCTGGAGGAATTCCCGGTGCTGTTGCAAAGTCGCGACGTCAGGGAGCTGATCGCTGCCGCCAGGCAGTTGGGACTCTCCGCGACTGGACTTGCGCGTGTCCTTGTCCGCAGCTATTTGCGTAGAACCTATGAGTAACTGGACGAACTGGGCGACACGCTTTGTTAGCGTTCCCTGGCAATCTCGGGGGTGCTGTCGACCACTGCTGCTTTATCAGCGTGCAACTCAACCAGAGGCCCATCTGATGCGAGGACAATGAGGAAACGTGCAAACGGCGAATGTGAGTGGACCGGCGTGACACTACTTGGATCTTGAGATGCCCAGCTTCTTCATTTTCCACTGCAACGTGGAGCGCTTCATCCCCAGACGGGCCGCGGCGCCATTTAGTCCGCCAAGCACCCAGGCGGTTTCGTTGAGGACGCTAAGGATGTGCTCCCGTTCCGCGTCGGCCAAAGTCACCGCTGCAACGGCTGAAACCGCGGCCTGCGCGATGGCAGGCCGCAGGTCGTCAAGGGGAAGCTGGAGTGACAGGCCTGACGAGAGTATGACTGCTCGCTCGATGATGTTTTGCAGTTCGCGCACGTTGCCTGGCCACGGGTATCGCACGAGCGCGTCCATGATTTCGGTGGGGATCGACTCGATCCGTCGGCCCATTCGCCTCGCGAACCGCTGCGTGAAGTGGGCCACCAGCCGCGGAATGTCGTCGGCCCGCTCGCGCAGCGGCGGCATCGTGACGGGAAAGACGTTGAGGCGGTAATAGAGATCTTCGCGGAAGCGGCCCTCGGCAACCAACTTTGCCAGGTCCCGGTGAGTAGCCGCCACCAGCCGCACATTTACTTTGGTCGTCTTCGTGCCGCCAAGTCGCTCGAACTCCTGCTCCTGGAGGACGCGCAGCAACTTGGGTTGCAGCTCCAGCGGGATGTCGCCCACTTCGTCCAGAAATAGAGTTCCCTGGTGCGCCACTTCGAACCGACCGATCTTCTGATTGACCGCGCCCGTGAACGCACCTTTTTCATGGCCAAACAGTTCGCTCTCCAAGAGGCCGGTTGGAATGGCCGCGCAGTTGAGCTTCACAAAGGTGCGGCCCTGCCGAGGGCTCAGCTCATGCAAAGCTCGCGCGACAAGTTCTTTACCGGTGCCCGTTTCGCCGCGAATGAGCACCGTGGAATCGGTGGTGGCGACGGTCTCGACCTGGTGAAGGACTCGCCGGAGCGAGGAGCTGCGACCGACAATATCTCCAAAGTTGTGCTCACTGCAGACCTCCTCCTCCAGGTAGGCCTTCTCTTTGGCATCCTGATTCTTGAGCACCTCAATCTGCCGAAATGCCGCGTCGATCTGCTGGAAGGCGAGAGCGTTCTCGACCGCGACCGCCACCTGGTTGGCAACGAGCTGCAGGAAGCCCATATCCACAGAGTCATACGCCGACCGCTGCTTGCATTCGAACACCAACGTGCCCAGACGCTGCCGACCCGTGGTCAGCGGAAGCCAGCAACAACTCTCGACTCCATGCGGCTGTACTCGCTCAAGCAGCCCCGGCCAGCGCCGGAGTTCTTTCGCAGTCGCAGTGACCAGTGGCTGCTGGTTCTGCCACACCAAACCCGCCGGGTCATCTTCGACAGAGAGTACAACAACGAAGGGGCCAGGAACAGGTTCCGCGGCCTCCAGTAGATGCAAACGCATGGTGTTGGTTTCGGCCTCATGCAATACCATCGCGAGGTAATCGAAGTTTACGATCTGCCGGAGGCGGCCGCCCAGCTCGTGGAACAGCGAGGGCAATTCGCGATGTAAAACGATTGCTTCGCAAACTGACAACAGGGCCTGATACTGGTCGTCGCTAACACTTGCCTGTCCGTCCAACGGCGCGCTTGGCTTGACGAAAACCCTAGTCGGTTCCTGATTCAGAACCATCAACGGGTCAACCGCCTCCCTGGTGTTCCAAGGCGACTGGGTGGAAAACAATCTGGCACTTTTTAAAGATCTGACCAACAGATCACAATTGCCGACACAAGTATCGGCGGAGTCAGGCATTGCGAGTGCTGAAATCATTTCTCGCTCCTTTCGCGACAATTAATCATTCGCCGGCGCGGCCAAGACAGCGTCTTTCCGCCCGCAAGAGACTAAGGCGTGGCGGGCTAACATGAAAATAGTGTAATATTCCCCTTGGGTTCTATTCCTGCCTCCTGTGGAGCCTGACCATCAGCGACAACAATACCACCATCGCTGTGCAGCACTACCTGGATGGGTTGGCTGAAGGATCTTCCTCAGAGACGGCAATCCGGGCACTTTTGGAGCGTGCCGCTGGCCGCCTGTGGCAGCTCTGTGCCGCGCTTTTGCACCGCGGTTACCCGCGACTGACGCGCCCACCGCTGAATTTGCAGGTCGACGAAATGTTGTCGGCCGTCGTGGAGCGGCTAATGAAGGCGATGCGGCAAACCCGCCCCACAAACGTGCGGCAATTCTTCGCATTGGCGGGCCAACACATGCGATGGGAGCTAAATGATATGGCCCGACGCTTAGATGAGCAGCCCGCTGTTGTCGAACTCAACGAGGAACTGGCCGAAGCGCCGGTGAGCAGCCAGTCGGGGCTGACGCCAGACGCCCGCCGGATCTTTGAGGCGATCGACCGGCTGCCCGAGGAAGAGCGAGAGGTGTTTGACCTGGTGCGAATTCAGGACATGAGCCAAGCCGAGGCGGCGCGCGTGCTGGAAGTGTCGCCGATGACGGTCATGCGGCGACTGAATCGTGCGCGGCTGCTTTTGGCGCAACAGTTAGCCGACCTGCATCCCGACGGGCAGGGCGGACCCATTTAGGAATCGTCTCGCGAAACGCCCGAACTGTGAAAGAGGGCCGCCGATGGCCGTTAACCCCCGCGTGTTCGTGCTGCTCGAGGAGATGCTCGAATCGGGTCAATCACCGGAAGAGGTCTGTCGCGACGAGCCTGAGTTACTTCTGGAGGTCCGCCAGCAGTGGAGCTCTTTCTGCCGGATCGAAGCGGATTTCGAGGCGTTGCTTCCATCCTCGAATGGACCGCACGCAATGCAGTCGACTCCCCATCCAGCCAAAATGCCTGAGATTCCCGGCTACCGGATGGATGCGGTGCTCGGTCAGGGAGGCATGGGCGTCGTCTACAAAGCCTGGCACCTGCGTCTCAATCGCCCGGTTGCACTCAAGATGCTGCTGTCCGGCCCGTATGCCCGGCCGCAGGAGTTGGAGCGTTTCCTCCGCGAGGCGGAGGCGGTCGCCGCGCTGAATCACCCTAACATCGTGCAGATCCACGACTCCGGCGAGGTGGAGGGCCGGCCTTACTTCACGATGGAACTGGTCGAAGGCGGCAGTCTGGCCCGCAAGCTGTCGGGCACGCCGCTTTCGGCGTCCGAGGCGGCTAGTCTGATGGTGGAAGTGGCGGCAGCCGTCGAAGCGGCGCATCGAAGCGGCATTATTCACCGTGACCTGAAGCCAGCCAATATTCTGTTGACCGCGGACGGCGCGCTAAAGGTGTCGGATTTTGGTTTGGCGCGGCAACAGGACAGCGGGTCAGGGATCACTTTGACGGGTGTGCCGCTCGGCACGCCAAGTTATATGGCACCGGAGCAAGCGCGGGGCGAGAAGGACGCCGTCAGCCCAGCGACCGACATCTACTCGCTCGGTGCGATCCTTTATGAGTGCCTGACGGGACGGCCCCCCTTCAAGGCGGAAACTATGGCAGCGACGCTGCAACAAGTGCTGGCCGACGAGCCTGTGTCACCCGCGCGATTGAACCCGCGTGTGCCGCGCGACCTGGAAACCATTTGCCTGAAGTGCCTTAACAAAGAACCCCACAAACGTTATGCCAGCTCGCAGACATTGGCGGATGACCTGGGACGTTTTCAGCTTGGCGAGCCCATCAAAGCGCGCCCCGTGGGCCTGGTCGAACGCGCTGTCTGTTGGGTGCGACGCCGCCCGGCTCTGGCCGGGGCACTGGCATCCGGCGTGCTGCTGGCAGCAGCCCTCATTGCAACCGTAGTTTGGTGGAACGGCCAGCGGGCGGCGCTCGCGGCAACGTCCGTGGCCTATGCCGAGGCAGACCTCAGCGAGTCCAAGCGACTGCGCGACAAGGGAGACTTCACGGCCTCCTCCGCCGTGTTGCAACGCGCCAACGACAGGTTAGGCGGAATCGTCCCGCCTGAGCTGCATGATCGCCTTGCGGCAGCATTCGCCAACCTGGAACTTGTCTCACGGCTGGATGCCATCCGCATGGGCCGCTCGGTCCTACGTGGTAAGGACTATGAAATAGACACGGCACAAGCCGACCGCGACTACGAGGAGGTGTTCCGCTCGGCGGGGCTCGGTACCGATCAGGAGGAGGTGAAAATCGTCGCCGCCCGAGTCGGCGATTCGCCCGCTCGCAAGGAACTCGTGGCGGCGCTAGATGACTGGGCGGCTTGTACGCACGACAAGCGCCGCCGCGCCTGGCTGCTTCGCGTCGTCCAATTGGCCGACCCGGACTCGTGGCGCGATCTGGTCCGCGATCCCGACCCGGAGGCATGGGCCGACCGGACGAGGCTCACCGAACTGACCCGGACGGCACCTGTGGAGAAGGAATCCGTGCAACTGCTGGATGCCTTGGGACGCCGCCTCCTGAATGCCGGCGGAGAGATGGAAGCAGTCGCCTATCTGCGGCGGGTGCAGCAGGCCCATCCTGGGGACTTCTACGCCAATAATATGCTCGGCAACGCGCTCGTCGACGTGGACCAGTTCGGCGACGCCGTCGGGTACTTCCGAGCGGCGCTGGCCCTCCGTCCGGGCTCGACCGTCGCCAGAGGCAACCTCGGCTATGCGCTCCTCCTATTGCAGCAGTGGGACGAGGCTCGTGTTGTTAACGAGGAGTTGATCCGCATCGACCCGGCCAACGGCTGGGCGCACGTGAGCCTCGGCGAAGTGCTGCGCCGGCAGGGTCACACAGACCTGGCGATTGAGCACTTGCAGCGCGCCCTCCCCCTGGTCGAGCCGTCGAGCAGGCCGCACAGAGTGCTCGCCTTCGCGCTGCAAGAGCGGAAGCGGTGGGGAGAGGCCATCCACCACTTTCGGCAGGCAGCCGCCCTCAGTCCCGACAAGGCCTGGCATCAGTACGATCTCGGGATGGCCCTCAACAGCCCGGGCCACCAGGACGAGGCAATCGAGTACCTCCGCAAGACCCTGGCCCTCGATCCGCGCTATCCGGCGGCCCGGGTGAACCTCGCCCGCATCTTGTTCAATCGTGGCGGGGCGGAGGAGGCGATCGCGGAGCTGCGGCAAGCGATCGAAATCGATTCGACGGACACACCCGCGCGAGCTGAATTGCGCAAGGCTCTGGCGCACCTTGGACGATGGCAGGAAGTACAAGCCGCGTGGCGGAAGGATCTCGACGCCGGTCCGCCGAAGCACGACGACTGGTTCGGCTACGCCGAGCTGTGCCTGTTCCTGGAGGACGAAGTAGAGTACCGCAATGCCCGACGCGACCTGCTAGCACAGTTTGGATCGACCAAAGATCCGGTGGTCGCCGAGCGGACCGGACGCGCCTTCCTGCTGCTGCCTGCGCCTGCAGAGGACTTACCGCAGGCCGTCGCGCTCATCGAGCGCGCCGTCGCCGCCGGGCGCCAGGGCCGCGAGTTTGCCCACCCGTACTGTTTATTCGCCGAGGGCTTGGCGCGGTATCGTCAAGGACGGTTGGACGATGCCATCAAGCTGATGAACGGTGAAGCCGCCTCCGTGATGAGGCCGAGTCCCGGCATAATTCTGGCCATGGCGCAGCATCAGAAGGGCCAATTGGATGAAGCTAGAAAAACTCTGGCGGCGGCAATTGCCTCCTACGATTGGAGCGCCGCGAAGGCTGTGAATCATGATGCGTGGATCGCTCACATCCTCCGCCGCGAGGCCGAAGCGCAAATCAGGGGCTTGGCGGCAGCGGAGAGCCCGTGACTGTGGACGCGATTAGGTGCGCTATGAGCAGGGTCGTTTCCGGCGTTGGCACGGAGTTCGCATTCCAGTGAGTGAGGTTGTGCTTCGGCGCAGCGGCACTGCGCGGGCGGACATTGAAATGATGCGATTCAGACACCTCCACCCTATTCGTTCTTAGTGAAATCATGGTTCCGATTCAAATATCAGTGCGGCATCAACTTGGCCAGCAGGCAGCGAAGCTTCGCGTCCAGCAGTTTCTCGACAGCCTGCAGCGAGAGTACGCCAATCAGATCAGCGATGTGCAAGGCGACTGGGACAACGACCGCCTTCAATTTGGCTTTCACATCAGCGGTCTCTCGATCGCCTGCACGCTCGATGTGGAAGAGAACCAAGTGCAAGTTCGGAGTTCCCTGCCGCTGGCGGCAGTGCTCTTTCGCGGCAAAATTGAGGGCTGGATTCGGGAGGAGCTCGAACACCGGCTCGCCTAACGCGCCGAAGCTGGAGATGAGCTGGCGGTGGTTCTCACCCCGGCTCGATTTGTGCCCACACGTGGGCACGTCTGCCCGCCGACTGGCACATGGGGATTTTTGAAGTCGCTGAAATGACCGGATCCCAGGCTCACTCCGGGCAAAAGGTCTTGATCTTCACGGCACGGTAGATGCTTTCGTCTACGTGCAGGCAGATTGAATGAATGAGCCAATGTGCATTCCCACATGCAAGGAAGATCGTTTATGAGCGTGTCTAGTTCAGCGGTTACTACGTTACGTCGCGAAAAGAAGCCGGCAGCAACGGTGCTCGACAGCGGCGAAACACCCGCGCTGCGTCTGACTGGGAGCGACGATGCGCTCTACGAGCGGCATCTCGCATTCGACAACGTTGTCAGGCTGGCGGAAACGACCCCCCGTGAGCGATTTGAAGCGCTCGCGCGCTCGGTGCGCGACGTTTTGACACAGCGCTGGCTCCAAACCGAAGAGGTCTATGAGCGCGAAAACGTGAAGCGGGTTTACTACCTCTCGATGGAGTTTCTCATCGGGCGTTCGCTCACCAACAACTTGCTCAATTTAATGCAGGGAGCGCGCGTGGAACGAGCCGCCAAGGAGAAAGGGCTGGACTGGCTGGGGCTGCTGGAGGAGGAGCGGGACGCGGGGCTCGGAAATGGAGGATTGGGACGGCTGGCGGCTTGTTTTCTCGACTCGATGGCGACGATGGCGATTCCGGGGATGGGTTATGGCCTCCGTTATGAGTACGGCATCTTCCGGCAGTCGATTGACCACGGGTGGCAGAAGGAGCATCCCGACAATTGGCTGCGCCGTTCCGATCCTTGGGAGGTAGCTCGGCCCCAGGAGAAAGTCGAAGTGAAGCTGAACTGTTCGATCGAATTCCGGGGGGGAGCTCTGCGGCCTGTGATCGGCAACAAGTCCAGTTTGTTTGGAATTCCGTACGATCGGCCGGTGATTGGGTACGGTGGCAGGACTGTCAACACCCTGCGGCTGTGGGCCGCCGCCGCACCGGACTATTTTGACTTCCAGCGGTTCAGCGGCGGCGACTTCGTTGGCGCCCTTGCGGGAAGCCTGGGCGCTGAATCGATCACGCGCGTCCTGTATCCCAACGATCAAACGCCGGAAGGCCAGGCGTTGCGTTTTATCCAGGAGTATTTCCTGGCTGCCTGCTCGGTCGCTGACGCAGTCCGGCGATTCAAGAAGACGAACCAAGATTGGAACACGTTTCCCGACAAGGTCGCCATCCAGCTTAATGACACCCATCCGAGCGTAGCAGTGGCAGAGTTGATGCGAATTCTGCTCGACGATGTTCAGCTTGGCTGGGACCAGGCGTGGCACATCACGCAGCGGACCTTGGCTTACACCAACCACACTCTGCTCCCCGAAGCCCTGGAAAAATGGCCCGTCGAATGGTTCGAGATCCTGCTCCCACGTCATTTGGAAATCATTTATGAAGTCAACGGCAGGCTGCTGGCGGCAGTGCGCCAACGATTCCCGGGGCAAGAGGATCGCGCGAACCGAATCAGCTTGATCGAAGAGGGGCCTAAGAAACAAGTCAGGATGGCGAACCTGGCAATCGTCGGTTCTCACAGCACCAACGGCGTCGCGGCCATTCACTCTCAGTTGCTCCGAGAAGTGACGGTCAAAGATTTGGCCGAAATGTTTCCCGAGCGGTTCAACAACAAAACGAACGGCGTCACCCCGCGACGATGGTTGTTGCAGGCTAATCCGGAACTGGCGACACTGATTACCCAAGCGATCAGTGACGATTGGATCACCGACCTAAGCCGACTGGGCGAGCTTCGCCCGCTGGCTGAGGACAAGTCCTTCCGCAACGCATTTCTGGCTGCCAAGCGAGCTTCCAAAGTGCGATTTGCGACGTGGCTGCACAATAACTACGGCCAATCGGTCGATCCCGACAGCATCTTCGATTGCCCGATCAAACGTATCCACGAGTACAAGCGTCAGCTTCTCAATGGACTGCGCATTGCGGTTCTTTACAACCGACTGCGGCACAATCCAGATCTAAAAGTGCCCCCCCGCACGTTTTTCTTCGCGGGCAAGGCTGCGCCGGCTTACCAGCTCGCCAAGGTCATTATCAAGTTCATGAACAACCTGGCCGCCGTGATCGATAGCGATCCGCTGGTCGCAGGTCGCATGAAAGTCCTGTTTCTGCCTGATTACAACGTTACGCTGGCTGAGCGACTGATTCCTGCAACGGACGTTTCCAATCAGATTTCGACGGCGGGCTACGAGGCCAGTGGAACCAGCAACATGAAGTTGATGATGAATGGCGCTTTGACGCTGGGCACGCGGGATGGCGCGACGATTGAAATGGCCGAAGAAGCCGGCGAAGAAAACTTTTTCCTCTTTGGCCTTACGGCTGAGCAGGTAATTAGCAACCGCAATTGGTACAACCCGCACTGGCACTATGACAATGAGCCGGAAACGCGTTCCGCACTAGACTTTGTTTTCTCTGATTACATTTCCAAGACGGAGCGCGGGATTTTCGCGCCGCTGCAGGACGCACTGCTGACGCATGGCGATCACTACATGCACCTGGCGGACTTGAAGTCGTACCTGGAAGCTGACGCACGACTGGTATCGCTCTATGCGGAGCCGGATGAGTGGGCGCGTAAAGCCATTCTGAACGTCGCGGCTTCAGGGAAGTTTTCGAGCGACCGAACGATTTGTGAGTATGCAGCCGAAATCTGGGATGCGGAACCTTGCCCGATTTCATAACCATTTTACTACGTATGACTCCCGACGACGCACAAAAATGCAAATCTCCATTCCCCGTCAACTATCGGGCGGCGGGTGTGCTGCTGCACGTCACATCGCTGCCAGGGCCTTACGGTATCGGCGATTTGGGGCCGGCGGCTTATGCGTGGGTCGATCGACTTGCTGAGGCTGGCCAAGCCTGGTGGCAAGCGCTCCCGCTTGGCCCAACTGGCTACGGCAATTCACCGTATCAGTCACTGTCGTCATTTGCGGGCAACTGGCTGCTCATCAGTCCCGAAGAGTTGATCGACGAAGGGTTGCTAAGCGAAATTCCCTCCTTGCCGAGTTTTCGCGGTGACCTGGTTGATTATGAATCGGTGATTCCGTTTAAGCTGGACCTGCTGCGGCGAGTCGCGGCTGGTTTCAAGAGCCGGGCCGATCGCAGTCTAAAGATTGCCTTTGAGTCGTTCTGCGAGCAGCAATCGCACTGGCTTGAAGATTATGCGCTCTTTCGAGCGCTGAAGGCAAAATTCGGCGGCGTGCATTATCTCCAGTGGCCGCACGAATATGTCGAGCGGCGGCCTTCTTCGCTGGCCAGCGCGCGTCAAGAACTGGCCGGCGAGATTGAACAGATTCGACTGGCCCAATTCCTGTTTTTGCGGCAGGGAGAAAAGCTCAAAGACTATGCGTACGCCCGCGGCATCCGATTGATTGGCGACCTGCCGTTCTTTGTCTCGCCTGACTCGGCCGATGTGTGGGCGCACCCGGAGCTCTTTCAACTCGACGACCGCTATCAGCCGCGGTTTGTCGGCGGAGTTCCGCCTGACTACTTCAGTGCTGAAGGTCAGCTTTGGGGCAACCCTGTATATTACTGGGACGCGCTGCGGCAATCGGGCTACCGCTGGTGGATTGATCGAGTAAGGTCGCTGCTGGCCCATGTCGACTTAGTTCGCCTCGATCACTTTCGTGGATTCTCGGCCGCCTGGCATGTCCCATCGGGCGCTCTAACCGCCCGGCCGGGCCAGTGGGTGACGGGGCCGGGCACCGATTTCTTTACTGCCGTCCTGCGTGAGTTTGGAGATTTGCCTTTCCTGGCTGAGGACTTGGGCATTATCACGCCCGACGTGCAGACGCTGCGCGATGACTTTCAGATCCCCGGAACCCGGGTGTTGCAATTCGCCTTCGATGGCAATGCCGCCAACCCCTACCTGCCGCACAACTATCCGACGAATTGCATTGGGTACACCGGCACGCACGACAACAACACCACGCGGGGTTGGTTCGATGAATTGCCGCCTGAGCAGCGGGAAGGGCTCTGGAACTATCTGCAGCAGCCGGCGGCCGGCGGCGAGGAAGCTGTTAAGTCGCTCCTCCGACTCGTCTGGTCGTCCAAAGCTGCAGTGGTGCTTGCACCTTTGCAGGATATTCTCGGCTTGGGCGCAGAAGCGAGGATGAATGTGCCGGGCCAGGCCGAAGGAAATTGGCGGTGGCGAGCGTCCGACAAGATGCTCTCGCCAGCCAACTTCGACTGGCTCAGTGACTTGACAAAAACGTCCAACCGAGTGGCTGCTCTTGAGTCAACTTCCAAGTGCGCTGCCATGTCGCAGGCCGGTTAGAAATTTGCGCTGAACAAATTGGTAAAAGATGATCCGGAAGTACCGCAAAACTAGGAAATCGCCATGAAAACGCCCGCTTACGAACAGCAGTTTCAAAAGATGAAGTCGAGCCCTGGGTTCATTGCCGCGCTCGACCAAAGCGGCGGGAGCACTCCCCAAGCTCTCCAGGACTATGGAATCAAGCCGGGCTCCTGGTCCAGCGAAGAGGAAATGTTTGCGATCGTGCATCAGATGCGGTCTCGCATCATTACCAGCCCCGCGTTCAACGGCGACCGGATTCTCGGTTCGATCCTCTTCGAAGATACGATGGACCGCGAAATCCAGGGGCAGCCCACCGCAGACTATCTCTGGAACGTGAAAGGCGTTGTGCCTTTCCTGAAAATTGACAAGGGACTGGCGGCTGAAAAGGATGGCGTCAAGATGATGAAGCACATGCCTCAGCTCGCAGGGCTCCTCGAAAAGGCGAGGTCAAAGCACATTTTCGGCACGAAGATGCGATCCGTGATTAAGTTGGCAAACGCCGCCGGCATCAATACCATCGTCAATCAACAATTCGAGTTTGCCGAGGTGATCATCGCCGCTGGTCTCGTGCCAATTGTCGAGCCGGAAGTCGATATTCACTGCCCCGAGAAAGCGATTGCCGAGGCGCTTTTGAAAGCGAGCATCGTGAAAGGGCTGGCGGATCTGCCGGCTGAACAACGGGTCATACTGAAACTGACGCTGCCCGAGCAGGACAACTTTTACGCAGAGTTCGTCAACCATCCGCAGGTCGTCCGGGTCGTGGCGCTTTCGGGCGGCTATGCCCGCGAGGAAGCCAACGAGCGTCTCCGCCGCAACCACGGCGTTGTGGCCAGCTTTTCTCGCGCGCTCGCCGAAGGGTTATCCGCTCGGCAATCCGACGCGGAGTTCAACGCCCTTCTCGATCGGTCTATCCAGAGCATTTATGAGGCGTCGATTACGTAAGTACCAAGTACCCAACTTCCTAGCGCTCACCGCTCCTCACACTACCCCACCAGCCCCACCTTCCCGGCAAACATCGTCTGCGCCCGATCCGGCCCGACGGACACAACTTCCACCGGCTTGCCGATGAGTTCGGCGACTCGATCCAAATATCTCCTGGCGTTTTCCGGCATGGCGGCCAGTTCGCGGATGCCGGTGACGTCGACGTTCCAGCCGGGGAGCGTTTCGTAGATCGGCTTCACGCGGCGGAGGTCGTCGACGTGGCTGGGAAAACGGGTGGTCCGCTGGCCGTCGAGTTCATAGGCGGTGCAGATTTGAATCTCAGGCAGATGGCTGAGGACGTCCATCATCATCAGGGAGAGGCAATCGACGCCGGAGAGCCTGGCGGTGTAGCGGACGGCGACGGCGTCGAACCAGCCGCAGCGGCGGGGGCGGCCGGTGGTGGTGCCGTATTCGCGGCCGATCTGGCGGATTTTCTCGCCGGTGGGGTTGTCCTGCTCCGTGGGGAACGGCCCGCCGCCGACCCGCGTGCTGTACGCCTTGCAGACGCCGATCACTTTGCCAATCCACTTCCCTGGCACGCCACTGCCGCCGGAGACGCCGACGCCTGAACTGTTGCTGCTCGTCACGTAGGGGAACGTGCCGTGATCGATATCGAGGAGCGAGCCTTGAGCCCCCTCAAACAGCATCTTCTTCCCCGCCTCAGCAGCGTCTAGAAGATAAGCCGTCGTGTCGCCGACATACGCCCGCAGTTTTTCCGCATAGCCGCTGTATTCGGTGTAGATCGCCCCAGCATCGAGAGCCACATGGTCCGCGCCGCTCAGTCCCGTTAGCAGCCGATTCTTGGCCAGCACAATATGTTCCACGCGGCTCTTGAAATCAGGCCGCAGCATGTCCCCCAGGCGAATCGCATGGGCCCGCCCCACCTTGTCCCGATAGCACGGCCCAATGCCGCGGAGCGTAGTGCCGATGCTCTCGCCCGCGGGGGCGACGTTGAGGAGCTTGTCTTCTTCAATGTGCCACGGAAAGACGACATGAGCCCGGTCGGAGAGCATCATGTTCTGGCCGACCAGCACACCCTGCGAAGTGAGCGACTCAATCTCCTTGAGAATCGTCGGCGGATTGATCACCACCCCGGGCGTGACCACGTTCATCACGGTCGGCGTCAGAATGCCGCTGGGAACGTGGTGCAGCTTATAGGTTTTGTCCCCCACCACGACGGTATGGCCGGCGTTGGCCCCTCCCTGGTAGCGGACGACGATGTCGAACCGCGTGGTGAGCAGGTCGACCAACTTCCCCTTCGCTTCATCCCCCCACTGGAGGCCAATCACGCACGTACCGGGCACGGGAACACCTTATTAGATTAGCAAGCCTTGAAAACCGGGCAAACTCCCCATCGTAGGCCGGGGCAGTTCGCTCGGTCAATGACACAGAGCGAGGGCGCAGAGGCGAACTTCTACCCACGGCGTGTGTCTTGCCGCTTATCGAGTTCTACGCTTGGCGATAGAATTTGGCTTCGTGGCGGCAGCAATGCTAAATGCTTGATGCGAAAGGCTAAATGGCAAATGTGGACGTAGTTTTTCACGACATTTGACGTTTAGCATTGAGCATCCTGCATTTAGCATTTCTTCCGCCTTCTCCGTGCCTCTGTGCCTCTGTGATTAACCCGCTTCCATGCCCCGCTACTCCCCCGCCGCGATCGAGCCCAAATGGCAACAGTATTGGGCTGAAAACCAGACCTTTCGCACTCCCGAAATGCCGGTGGGGAAGAAGCTCTACGCTCTCGATATGTTTCCATATCCCAGCGGGTCGGGGCTGCACGTGGGGCATCCGGAAGGGTACACGGCCACGGACATCGTCTGCCGGTTTGAGCGGATGCGGGGGCGAACGGTGCTCCACCCGATGGGTTTTGACGCCTTCGGCCTGCCGGCGGAAGAGCATGCCATCAAGACCGGCGAGCACCCCCGCAGCAACACCGAAAACAACATCCGCGAGTTCACCCGCCAGCTCAAGATGCTGGGGTTCAGCTACGACTGGGATCGGGTGCTGGCGACGACCGACGTGGAGTACTTCCGCTGGACGCAGTGGATTTTCCTGGTCCTGTTCGACACCTGGTTCGACGCCGAGCAGCAGAAGGGACGGCCCATCAGCGAGCTGCCGATTCCCGCCGACGTGAAGACCCAGGGAGAAAACGCCGTCCGCAAATTCCAGGACGAGCATCGCCTGGCCTATCAGGCCGACGCCCTGGTCAATTGGTGCCCCGGCCTCGGGACCGTGCTGGCCAACGAAGAAGTGATCGACGGCAAAAGCGAGCGCGGCAGCCATCCCGTCGTCCGCATGCCCCTGCGGCAATGGATGCTCCGCATCACCGCCTATGCCGACCGGCTGGAGAAAGACCTGGAACCGCTCGACTGGTCGAGCGGCATCAAGAAGCTGCAGAGCGATTGGATTGGGAGGAGCGTGGGAGCGGAGGTGGACTTCTACGTGGGAAATGACGAAGTCCGAATGACGAATGACGAATTTCAGAAGTGGAAGGAATCGCGGGCGAAGGGTGGGTTTCTGAAGAAGCCGATAGACGACGTTCTCCGCATCTACACCACGCGCCCCGATACTCTGTTCGGCGCGACCTACATGGTCATTGCGCCGGAGCATCCGTTCGTGCAGCGTCTGACTACGCCGGAACAGAAGGCCGCCGTCGAAGCCTACGTCCAAAAGGCCGCCAGCAAGAGCGACCGGGATCGGCAGGATGCGACGAAGACCAAGACTGGCGTCTTCACGGGCTCGCATGCCATCAATCCGGTGAACGGCGAACCCGTGCCGGTGTGGGTGGCGGATTACGTGCTGTGGGGATATGGAACCGGAGCGATCATGGCGGTTCCTGCACATGACGAGCGGGATTTTGAATTTGCCAAACAGTTTGGACTGCGGATCGTCGCAGTCGTTGATCCTGGAAAGGCGAGCGGGGGGCGTCAGCCCCCTGATACTTCCTCCGATGATTTCCGCGCCGAAATCCTCGCTGGGAAGCAGTACTTCGCCGACTACGGTACCGCCATCAACTCCGGTCCTTACAATGGCGCACTCACTGTCAATTTCAAGCGACAAATTACTTCGGATCTCGCCACCTCCGGCCTCGGCCGCGAAGCGGTCAATTACAAGCTGCGGGACTGGCTCTTTTCGCGGCAGCGGTTTTGGGGAGAGCCCTTTCCGATTCTGCATGAGTTGGACGACAGAGGACAGCCGACGGGGATGATCAAGGCGGTCGATATGAAAGACCTGCCGGTCGATCTGCCCCATCTGGACGACTACAAGCCGCACGGCCGCCCCGAGCCGCCGCTGGGGAAAGCGCCGGCGGAGTGGCTGTATCCGGTCATCGACGGCAAAAAGTATCGCCGCGAAACCAACACCATGCCGCAGTGGGCGGGAAGCTGCTGGTATTACTTGCGGTTCATCGATCCGCGGAATGGCAATGCGTTCATCGACAAGGAGAAGGAAAAAGCCTGGATGCCGGTGGACTTGTACGTTGGCGGAGCGGAGCATGCCGTGCTGCACCTGCTCTATTCGCGGTTTTGGCACAAGGTGCTGTTCGACCGGGGCTACGTCAGCACCAAGGAGCCGTTCCAGAAGCTGGTGAACCAGGGAATGATCTTGGGCGAAGTGGAATACACCGCTTACGTCCGGGCCGATGGTTCGTTCGTCAGCTCCGCGGACGTAGTGGATGACGATGAGGGTGAACCGATCATCAAAGCCACCAGTGAGACCGTGAAGCCGCACAAGCTCACCCCCGACCAGATTGAGAAAAAGGGGGATAGCTTCTTCCTCAAGGACCAGCCGGCCATCCGGATCGAAAGCCGAGCCTTCAAGATGAGCAAGAGCCGCGGCAACGTGATCAATCCCGACCACGTCGTCAAGGAATTCGGCGCGGACTCCCTCCGCCTCTTTGAAATGTTCATGGGCCCGCTGGAAGCGGTGAAGCCCTGGAGCACCGCCGGCGTCGTCGGCGTCCGCGGGTTTCTGGACCGGGCCTGGCGGCTGATTGTGGATGACAAGAGCGAGGTGCTCTTACTCAACGCATCCGTTCAAAAAACAGAGCCGACGGAGGAGCAGAACCGCACGCTCCACAAAACGATCAAGCAAGTGACGAGCGACCTGGAGGGAATGGCGTTTAACACGGCCATCTCGCGGATGATGGAGTTCGTCAACTTCTTCACCAAGCAGTCGGTCCGCCCCCACTCCGTGATGGAGCGGTTCGTCCTGTTGCTGTCTCCTTTCGCCCCGCACATCGCGGAAGAACTGTGGCAACTGCTCGGCCACGACAAGACACTGGCCTACGAGCCTTGGCCGACGTTCGACGACGCCCTGACGAAGGACGCCGAGATCGAAATCCCCGTGCAAATCCTGGGGAAGCTCCGGGGCAAAGTCGTAGTACCCGCCGGCAGCGACCAGGCCACCCTCATCGCCGCCGCCCGCGCCGAGCCTCGCATTGCCGAACTGCTCAGCGGCAAGGAAGTCGTCAAGACGATTGTAGTCCCAGGGAAGCTGGTGAACTTTGTGGTGAAGTAGACGGCGTGCTGCTCACCATGCTGGTGTCCGAAGGACCGCAGGGAAGTCACCGCGAACGTCGACGCGCCGAAAAGCCAAGGCTTGTGCGTCCTCACCACCGCGCGCAACTCATTGCCGCAGCGGCACCTACAGCCGATATCCATCGCGATTGGCATGTCTTGGCACTGGCTTTGCATTAGGTAGGGCGGCATCCAAGAGCGAATCGCTCATTCGGATGGCAGCCAAAACACCAGACGGAAATTATTCCGAGGAGGACAATCATGTTGTACTGGGCACTCATGTTTTTGATCGTGGCGCTCGTGGCAGCGCTCTTCGGCTTTGGCGGCATCGCGGCGGAAGCGGCGGTGATCGGCAAGGTTCTGTTCGTCGTATTTCTCATCCTGTTCCTGGTGAGCCTGCTCACGGGAGCCATTCGACGACCCGTTGCTTAGCGACAGGTCTTCCGGTTGAACCAACTTTTCTCACAAAGGAGTTAGTCATGAATTGGGATCAAATCGAAGGCAAGTGGAAAGAATTCTCGGGAGCCGCCAAAGAAAAATGGGGCAAGCTGACCGACAATGAATGGACCGAACTCAAGGGGAAGCGGGATAAGCTCGCCGGCGTCATCCAGCAGAAATACGGCATTGCCAAGGAAGAGGCGGAAAAGCAGATCAAGGAATTCGAGAGCGCTTGCAAGTGCTAACGGGCCGAATTCCCCTGCGGCTCAAGGAGTCGAAAGGTCCGTTCGACTGCGACTTTATCAGAGATTGCAGCTACCCGGACTGAAGACTCTTCAAAACGCCTCGGGCGGCTCGCACACGCCGCACGGGGCGTTGTTGTTTGCGCTCTTGAACTTTTCCCGTCGCCGCGCAACCTTGATGGTTGTAACCCACGGGGCTCGCGGCGATGACGGACGAAGATCGACTCTATGAGCGGCTGCTCGTTCTCCGGTCTCAGACTGAAGACGAAGGGGCTCTCACGGAGTTGATCGGGCTCTACTCTCCGCGACTGCGGTACTACCTGCGGAAAATGCTGCCGCGGAGGGATAGCGAAGCGGAGGACTTGCTCCAGGAGATCTGGTGCGATGCCGTCCGTTCGCTTGGTTCCCTGCGTGACGCGACTGCCTTTCCTGCCTGGATTTACCGCATCGCCCGCGACCGTGCCTGGCGGTTGTTGCGAAAGCATCAACCCGCAGCATCGCTGTCCGAAGCAGACCTGCCCACAGCCGCCGAAGAGCCGGAATTCACCGCCGAGGACGCGGCAGCCGTGCATGTCGCCCTGGCGGAATTGCCGGCGGAGCAACGGGAAGTGCTGGTGCTCCGATTTCTGGAAGGGATGACCTACGAGGAAATCGCCACCATCACAGCCGCTCCGCTGGGGACCGTTCGCTCCCGCCTGTTTTATGGAAAAGTATCGCTCCGCCAACTCCTTGCCAAGGACTATTGCCATGACTGACCGTGACCTGGGCCGCGCCCTCCTCGACCTCGATGCCGCCACCCTTGCCCGCCAAGACGACACCGCGGGCAAAACGGCCGCCCTCCTGCGCGGCGACCGAATCCGCCTGCAGCTGCTCACCTGGTCCACCATGGCCATTTGGTTTTTGGCTCTTGTGCTCATCTTCGGCGACCTTGTCTATTTCGCTCTCCTCTTCCCGCGGCAGGCGCTCGTTCACCAGCAGATCGATGCCGGCGAGTTGCCCGACGCACTGCTCGTTCAAGTCCAGCGCGACCTGCTCATCGAATTTCACATTGGGACGCTAATCATCGCTTTCTCTGTCTTCATCACCACGCTCGCCGCCTTCCTGACGGTCCTCCTCATCCTCGCCACCCGCCGGGCCACTCTCCGCCAGGTGAACGCCAACCTGGTGGAAATCAGCCAGCAGCTTCGGCAGATGCGGGGGAAAGCCGCGGCGAGTTTGTAAATGCTTTCGTGTCTCCTTGGAAATAGTCACCCGATATGAATTCATTTCGCCGGCGGCGGCAGGACCGTAATCGTCAACGGCTGGCTGGGAAGCGAGACCAGGACGTTCGGCTTGTCCTTGGCGGCGGGATCTTTGGCGTAGGGAACTTGACCCTGGCCGACGATGGAGAGGGTGTAGGTGCCGGGGCGGGTGCCGGACTGGGGTTCGATTTCGATGGTGGCTTCATTCGCGCCGGCGGCGATTTCGGGGGCGGTGATTTTGAGGTTGCCGGGGAGCGGCAGCGGCAGGAGGGTGAGCTTCTCTTTGAAGTCAGGGTTGAGGCAGGTGAGGACGAGTTTCACTTGGGCCTTTTTGCCCGCTTCGATTTGAATTTGCTCGGCGGCGAAGCGGAGGGAGAAGGGGGCCTTCTCGCGGACGGCCAGAGTCAGCTCGCGCACTGGCCTGCTGCTGCCGCCACCGCCACTGCCGTCGTTCCAGACTCGGGTATAGGGACGGACCTCCCGGCGAAGGTTCTCTTCACCCGCCTTGCCGGTGGCGATCAGCCTGATCGGGCCGGTGAAGTCGGCTGCGTTCTCGTCCGCCCAGAGGACGAACCCGCACTGGTTTTCTTGCAGTAAAGAAGTCGGGGCCGCGTGGACTCCCGGCGGCAGACCTTCCGCAATGATGGTGATCGGCTCATTCCAGCCGTCGCGCTGATGGTTGATGAGGTGCAAGTACGCCGCCCCCCCTTTCCAGATGTTAAGGCCGGCTGGTGCTGGGTTCTGCGGATTAATGGCGGCCAGATAGAAATCAGGCTTGGGCTTACGAAAGGACAAAACGTATTGATATCGAGCCCCGCCGCGGCGGTAGCGGTCCTGTACCAACAGGCGATACTTCTTGTTCGCACTGAGATTGATGGAGCCAGAGGGATCGCGGAGATGCCCGTCGAACGGCCCCATCCGATGGCCGAAGTCGTCGAACTCCTGGACGCGGGTTCCTTTCTCATCTACAAGCACCACATAAGGGTCCGCCTGGCCGCCGATTCGCTCACAGTAGACTTCGAGACCGTACGAACCATTCTCCGCGACCTGGAATTCATACCAGTCGGCATCGCGGGCCGCATCGAACCGGCCGCTGACGACGGCGGGGAGCGAAATGGCCTGCGGCTGGTCCTGCTTATCGTTGGGCTCGTGCTCAAGAGTCACCGGAGAATCGACGAGCAGCACGGAAGTGGCGTTCAAAGCATCGCTGCCACCGAGGCTCGGCCGAATCTGAAAGCCGCTCACCGTGCATGTCGCGGCCGTGGGTTGGACGCTGTAGGCGGTGGGATGTTCAAAGAAACGAAAGAGGCCGAGGTCGCTGGCATCGGTCGGTGCGGTGAGGGGAAACTTCGCTTCGTCCAGCGGCAAATCGAAAAGTGTGAAAGCGGAGGGCTTCCCAGCCGAGCCGAAGTTGCGCCCCAGCAGTGTCAACTCCGTGTTCTGGCCCAGTTGCACCGCACGGGGAAATACATTCTCCACCTGCGGCCGGTCGCTGATGACCAGGCGATAGGGAAAGCCGCCGCGGAAGGTGAGGTCGCTCATGACGACGAGATAATCACCATCCTGCGGCGCGACGAAATCAATAAATGGATCACGGCCGTGATAGTCGCCGCTGGAAGCAAGCTGCGCCCCTGCTGCGGAAAGGATTGCCAGGTTCGCATCCATCTGCACATCGAGCCGCTGGGCCTGGCAGTCGAAAGTGACTCGCTGCCCCTTCTTCAGTGGCAGCTTGAAGAAGTCCTGGTCATTGCCGTCCGACGTGCCGTTCACCGCCGAATTGACTTGCACCACTTTGGCCGTCGCCGCGTCATTGTTCGGCTCCTTCTCCGCCACATCCACCAGCCCGCGCGACACCGCAAACAGCCGCGGATTGCTGACGCCAAACCGGCCGACGGTGCGAACGTCATAAGTCCCCGCCGGCACATCCGCCGCCACGGTGACCTTAAACAGCCGCTCCTTCATCGGCACCGGCTCGGCAGAGAATCCGGGATGGTCGAAACGGAGGGACCTCACGTCCTCCAGGTCAGCCCCTTGGACTTCAACCTCCACCGCCGTCCCCGCCGCCGCTCCCAGGGGCGCAATCCGATCCAACCGTGGCGACGGCAGTTCGGCTCTGGCGACCATTGCGGCCGCCAGAAGCAGAGTCACGGATGAAACACGGAAAAACACGGACCTGAGCATGGCTATTTTGGCCCAAAACGGTTGGCTACCCTTCGTATCTGTATTCATCTCTTTAGTTTGCCTCCCGCATAGCCCTAAGTCTATGCGTCACAGTAGTCCGCTCACTCCGTGTGCTGCAACTGATTGATAAGCCCCGATAACCCCCCTTGCGGGTGCCTTGATTCACTGATTCAGCCTTCTTTTTTTCAGCACTTACGGCGACCGCGTTCGGCTGAACTCCTTTTGTGAACATAGGTTCCAACATGAATCGGCGTCGTAAGTCTGATTCATGGGCTCGATCTTGATTCATATCCCAGCACCCCGTTTGATAAGGCTTTTTTTGAAACATGACTTGCTCCCCCTCGGATTTCGTCGCGAACCAAAGCTTCTGTCATCTGCGAGGACTGCCGACGCCCGAAGGCCCACCCATGCGCGCAGCGATCCCCGTAGGCAAGACGCCCGAGAAGACTCTTTTGTTCACTATTAAGAAAGGATTGTTTTCCGCTTGGCGCAGCCAAGAAAAGTAGGCCGCCAGACCTCTGGCGAGCCCTGAGAGTTGATGAATTGACCCCACCGACATTGAGCGGCCGAGCCGGATCGCAGCGAGATTCTTCCGCAGCGCCTTTCGACGCGGAATGTCTGTCGTCGCTGCCAACTCCCCTCTGACGGCTCGCGAGAGGATTCCCATCCTAGTGCGTTTGTGAACGTGTTTGAACAGCAGGGTGGAAGTCCCTGTCACCTGAGGTGAAAAGCCGGACTGTAGAAATTGTCAGACCTTGAACTGACCAAGTTCCTCCACCGCATCGCCCTCGCCAATTTCCGCTAAGTCTCATTTCCTATTTCTCGGATCGTCGGCCGGGTTGACGTACTGGATGGACCACGGCCCCATCCCGTGAAACTGCACGACGGTTTCTCCCTTCGTCCAGACAAAATGCTTCATCCCCGATTCCCAGTATCCGTACGTCCCCGCTGGCATAGCCTTGGTGGTCTTCTCGTCAAACTTCACTCCCATGCCGATATTGAAGGTGCCGGAGATGACCGTCACGCGTTCCGTCTTGGGATGTGTGTGGACTGGGATGCGATAGCCGTCTGGAACTTTGACCCGAAATACAAACGGGCCTTCCTTCGTGGGGTCGCCTTCCAGTACGGCAATTTTGGCTCCCTTGGGAAGCGAGGCCGGGCCATCCTGCCACTTGATTTCAGCAGCAGGAAAAGTTGCAAACTTTCCTTCCTCGTGTTCGTCAGCAAAGGCAAAGGTTTGAAGCAATAGAACGAGCGTAGCGATGCAAATGCGCACGGAAACCTCCCGTGGGTTTTGAAGTAGCGAATATAAGTCGGCGCAGCAGGGTTCACGCGCGGAGCGGTAGCCCAGCTTTTAGGGATTCGTCGAAAATGAGACCAATCCGCATGAGGCGTGCTCATGAGGATTGGTCAATGCGCGGTGAGTAGCGAGGTCACTGCAGAATCTTCGCCGTGTCGTCAAGGACGGCCTTGATGCCGTCTTTGTTAAGTTTGCCGGGGGCGAAGGCGTGATTCGCTTTCACCTTTTGGCCGACCCAGAGCAGGACAGTCACTTCGGCGTCTTTGGAGACCTTATAGCTCTCCGGCCCAGCCGAATCCGCGAACGTCGTCAGGGGGACGTTCTTGATCCCCTCCTTTTTCGCCAGCTCCTTGAGCTTGGCTTCGTTGGCGGCTGGGTCTTCCGAAAGCACGACCACGAAGGACGCCATCTTCTTGTCTTTATTCGCACCAACCTTCTCATCCACTTGCTTGACCAAACTGGCCAAGTCGTCCGTCAGCTTGCGAGTAATGATCGCAACCACCGGACGTCCGCCATACGCTCAGCGATAGCAGAGATCATTGCCGGCCTTGGGGCCGGTGACATCGTGGACCTCGAAATAGCCGGCGGATTCGCCGACTTGCAGGCCCGACTTCAAATCCGCTGCGTTCGCAGCCGCACACGCGGCCACGATGGCAATCGGAACTAGAAACCGTTTCATAGCAAACCTCCTTAAGGTGAAAATTGGAAAGCCTCACCGCGCAATTTCGATTAGTTCTCCAGTTGAAGTCCCGCGGCCTCGGTGATCCTGTCGAACGAGGCCCGGTTCGTCGTGTAGGTGATGAGCTGCACCACTTCGCGAGGTCCCGTCGCCTTGAGCGCGAGAGCAACATCTTCGTCCGTGATCATAATGGGGGACGCCGCCAGGTTGCGGGCCATGTTGAATAAGGCCCGTTCCGTGGCTGAATATCCTTGCCAATCGCCGTCGAGTTTATAGATCTCGTCGTCCGAGAGGCCCAGCTTCCGCAGCCGCTCTTTTGCCTGGCCGAGTGCGTACCAGGCCCGGTCATGGCGGGCAATGATCCAACTCACCTGGGCTTTGAGAAGGGGCGTGAGGTCCCCTTTCTCGTCGCCGGAACGCAGGCTGGCGACCCGCGATTTGCCATCGACCGGGAAATTGACGAGCAGCCTCGCCCACTGCGGGAGCGGAGCTTTGTCGGTCCAAGTTTCGCCGAGAATCTGACGGGCTTCTGCTTCGGCTACTAGCGGCAGCCGCGGCGTTCGCTTCTGGCTAGCGGCCAGCATTTTCTCGGCCTCGCTCCGCGACCCCAGCGGCGCACGCCGGTTGACGGTCTGGTGAGACGGCTGGCCCGTAGTCTTGTCGGTGTGAACCAGTGCAACTGCCGAAATACTACGTTGACGGCTTTCTGGCGTCGGAGTCAAAAAGCTCTTGACCGGCAGCGGCCGATCTTGGGGAACGGGTTTTTCGCTGTTGGTCAGGAAACGGGTGGCTTCTTTTTCCTGAGGTATCCCAATTCCTTCTTTCCAGCGATTCGTGGAATTGTTTCCTGCCACCGAGAGGATCATTTCCAGAATTTGCAGGTCCGTGTAGTGCTTTCGCAGCGACTCAATGTCCGTATCCGAAATCTGGTGCGGCTCAAAACTGAGTTTACGTGCAAGTGCAAAGGCGGCCCGCTGGGCGGGTGTGTATTCCGACCAGTCACCATCGAGTCCGGCAATCTCATCTTCGGTTAAGCCCGCGACCGCGAGCTTGATTTCCTGGTGACCCAGTCAGTAATGGCAGTTATTGGTGCGAGACACAATCCAGAACAGCTCCGTCTTGAAGGCGTAGTCCAGGGTCATCTTGGGATCCTGGTCGCGGCCACCTCTGCCGCCCGTCTTCGATCCGGCAGCAGTTCCTACTGGGCGTGCGCCGCCGCTGCCTGGCGCGTACAGCGAACGGAGACGCCCTTCATAACTGGTTGCCCGCTCGTCCGTCTTGGCCTTTTCCTTTTCTTCCTCCGTCAATTCCGGGAGCGGAATCCGCGGCTTGATGGCCTTCAAGTCTTCCAGGGCCTGTTTCATTTCAGGCCTAGTGAGGGGCGTCGGGCGAGGAGCCGTCGCGGAATCCTCCCCTCTGGCAACCGCGCTCCACGCGGCAGCAATTCCAAGAAACGTCAGGGCAGAAAAACGCATCGTCAGTCCTCCGTATGATTCGTGTCGAATGCCTGCGCGCGCAATCGCGAAATGTGTGAGGTGCGTGATAGGAGAGAGGAACCCGGTCCCGGCGAAATTCGGATCTCGCGGTTCTGATCTTCTAACAGAACGAACGTAAAAAATTGACCAACCTTTTCATTCATTGGCTTGACCAAACTGGCCAAGTCGCCTGAGAGCTTGCGAGTCGCTTGCCCCGGGCGAGCGTTAGACGCTCACCGGCAGGGATCATCGCCGACGTATCGACCCAGTTCCGCCGCTAGCGAAACAGCCCGATACGCCATCTCCGCTGCTGGTATGAAGGCCCGTTTCATGGGCAACCTTTGAATGAAGCGAGAATGCTCTTCCAATTGCCCCTTGATCATAGATGAAAACCAGCAGCCGTGGAAGACAATTTGGTTTCGGCTCACACGATTTCCGGCTGCTCAAGTCGTACATGTGGGAAATCTAGGGATTCGCCCCTATTGCCATTTTTTCTTCGAGAAGAAGCATGAGCAAGCTTTGCTCCAGCTGGCGCGGCTTGTAACCGTACGGCCCGCGACCTCCCTTGTACGCAACCTTTCCTTGGCGGTCGATCAAATAGAGCCGGTCGGGAAAGCCGCTGTACGCTCGATTCACTTGATCATCGATGGTGTCGACGAGGAGAGGCATCGCTAGATGAAGCGCTTGGCAGCATTTGCTCGCCACGAGGTTTCGCGCTTCCTGCGTCTTGGGTTGCACAATGGTCACTCCCACCTTGGCATTGGAACTCATCTTCCAACCATCGACGGGATGGGCTTCGCGAATGTAGACGGCGTAGACATCCACCTGATCCTTGTAGCGGGAAAAAAGCTTGTCGAGGATCCCAGCCTGGGATCGAAAGGGCCCTCACGTGAAGCTGCCGAGAATCAGGATGACTGGCTTGCCGCGAGATTTGGAAAGAGTGATGGTTTGCTTCCCGTCATGCGTGGGGAGCGTGAAATCAGGAGCATCCTCTCCCTGCTTGGGCCCGGGTGCCCAGACCCCCAGCTCGCCTCGAAAAAACATCTTCAGCATCTCATCGGGCGTGGGAAAGTCGTCAGGACCGGAATTTTGCTCGGCGATGAACTCATTGAAATTGTCGAGCAAATCCTCCCCCGTCAGAAAGCCGGCCTGCTCCTTGTCCGCCCGCTTCAGCCAGGCCTGCAATTCCTCGGCGGTGATCCGCCCGTTGCTGTCAGTATCGAGGAGTCCGGAGAGAAGCCGGCTGAGCATTTGCGGCGGCGTTTGCGGTTGACGGCTGAAAAAGTCAAAGTCCGCGGGCTTGAGCTCGCCGTCGCCATCACGATCAAGACGCGAGTAGAGAACTTCCGGGTATGGTCCGTCTTTTGGAAGTTCGTCTTTGGAAACCACGCCGTCCTTGTTGGCGTCGAACTTCGCCGAGAGCCACTTCCAGTCGTATTTCGGCACGCCAGGCTGAAACCAGCCGACTCCCAAATTGATCGGGTCCTGCTTCAACATGGCGATGAGCATCTCTGCCCATTCGGGGCGATCTTTCCAATCTGCCGCGAGCATCTGTCCCAAGGCTTGGCGATTCTCCGGAGAGAGTTTCTCGACAATCGCGGCCAGCAAAGCTGGGTCCGCCGCGGCAATTGCGGCGGCTTTATTTACAGGGGGCGGTTTTGCATCCTGACCAAGCAAAACTGGCGAGAAGAACGCGGCCATGAGCAGGGCGCTCAATAGCGGACTGTTTCGAAACTGGAACATGAGTCGCATCGCTGCCAGGCTGGGACAAGAATGACCAGGATATTGTCATTCTAGCTCGCGGAAACGGGGTCGGAAGTCCCGCGGCTAGCGACCTGACCCGCGGATACCGCTAGGACTGGCAGCCTGCTTTTTAGAACTTATGCCGCAGCTCGATGCGGCCGCCAAGGATGTCGGGGGCGTTTTCGAGGGTGCCGTAGATGATGTCGGAGCGGAACAGGATTGATTTGGTGAGCGGGACTTGGAAGCGGCCGCTGAGGGAGGCCTGGTCGCCGACGGCGAGGCGGTCGGCGGGGTTGCCGTAGACGTGGACATCGGCGGTTTCCACATGGAT
>JBJXFF010000188.1:0-20209 GCA_046153945.1 Pirellulaceae bacterium | reverse complement strand
GTGTCGTTCTGCACCAGCTCCTGGCTGATGATGATGGCGTCCTCGTAGTTGTACCCGTCAAAGGACATAAAGCCGACGAGCACGTTGCGACCGAGTGCCAGCTCGCCATTTTGGGTCGCGGCACCATCGGCCAGAATCTGCCCCTTCTCGACTTTGTCGCCGACTCGAACAATCGGCTTGTTGTTGAGACAGGTCCGCTCGTTCAGCCCTTGGAACTTCTGCATGTGGTAGACGTCGCCACCGACTTCGATCCGGGTCGAATCGCAGTAGTTGACTTTGCCCGCCCGCTTGGCCTTGACCACCATGCTGCTGTTGCGGGCCACGTCCCGCTCCATGCCGGTGGCGACAATCGGGGGCTCGGCCACGAGGAGCGGCACTGCTTGCCGCTGCATGTTGCTTCCCATCAATGCGCGGTTGGCGTCGTCGTGCTCCAGGAAGGGAATGAGGCCGGCGGAGACGCCGACCATTTGGCTGGGGGCGACGTCGATGTACTGCACCTGCTCCGGCGTGACGATTTCAAAGTCGCTGCGGTGGCGGGCAATGAGCGCCGGGCCGGGAAGGATCTTGCCGTTTTCGACGGCGGTATCCGCGGGAGTCACGTAAGCGTCCGCCTCTTCGTCCGCTCGCAGCCAGACGATTTCGTCCGTCAATTTCCCCTTGTGAACCTTGCGGTAAGGGGCGACCAGGAAGCCGTATTCATCCACGCCGGCATAAATCGCCAGACTGGAGATAAGACCGATGTTCGTACCTTCAGGGGTTTCAATCGGGCAGATGCGGCCGTAATGGGAAATATGCACGTCGCGGACTTCAAAGCCCGCACGCTTGCGGTTGAGACCGCCCGGGCCGAGCGCGGACAACCGCCGCTCATGGGTGAGCTGCGAGAGGGGGTTGGTTTGATCCACCACCTGCGACAATTCACCGCGGCCGAAGAAGTATTCGATGGCGGCGGAAATGCTCTTGGGATTGACCAAGCTGCGGGGGGTCATGTCTTCGAGGTCTTTCAGACTCATCCGCTCTTGCACCGTGCGGCGAAGCTTGAGGAATCCCTTGCGGAGCTCGTCGCTGGCCAATTCATCAATCGTTCGCAGGCGGCGGTTGGCGAGATTGTCGATGTCGTCGACCTGGGCATTTTCGCCGTGCTCCATCAGTTCGATGACGTAAGCAATCGAGGCGATGAGATCCTCGGGGCGGAGCGTCATTTCCTTTTCTGGCGTCTCCAGCTTCAGCTTGCGGTTGATGCGGAAACGGCCGACGCGGCCAAGACGATACCGATTGACGTCGAAGAACTTTTCGGCAAACAGCGTGCGAGCCTTTTCAAGCTGCGGCGGATTGCCGGGGCGGAGCCGCTGGTAGATGCGGAGCAGGGCTTCTTCGTGGCTGCTGGTGGTGTCTTCAGCCAGGCTGTTGAAAACGAGGGCCACCTTGGGAGAAGGGATAACTTCCACCTTGGTGACGCCAGCGGTGCAGATCGTTTCGGCCGCATTCTTGCTGATTTTGTGACCCGCTTCGACGATGATCTCGCCGGCCCGGTCGCTACTGCTGGGATAGACGACGTCGTCCACCGAAATCTTGCCTTCAATCTTCACGACACTGCGGCCATCGGAGATCTTCTCCATGGTCGGCTGGTAGAAGGCCCTAATCAGGTCGGAATCAGTTCCGTATTTGGGACTCATGGCGCGAAGGAGAGTCATCGCGGAGAACTTGCCGCTCTGGTCGATGCGAACGCTGAGCGTTTCCCGTTTGGTGACGTTGACCTCAATCCAGCTTCCACGCTCGGGAATGATGCGGCAGGACGGCAACTTGCGATCTGTGGTCCCTTCCTCTTCCATCACGAAGTCCACGCCGGGACTGCGGTGGAGCTGGCTGACAACGACGCGCTCGGCACCGTTGATGATGAACTCACCACCGCCGAGCATTACGGGAATGTCGCCGAGATAAACCTCTTCCTCGATCGGCTGTTCCTTGTTGAGCCGGAGCCAGATGCGGAACGGACGACCAAACGTCAGCCGCAGTTGGCGGCATTCGTCGGGGGTATAGCGGGGCTTCCCCAATTCGTACTTGAGATACTCAAGCTTGATGGTCTTGTCGTAGCTCTCGATCGGGAAAATTTCGCGCAGCACTCCCTCCAGACCCTGGTCCTTGCGCTTTTCCTGCGGAACTTCGTCCTGCAAGAAAGCCTTGTAGCTATCGGTCTGGATGATGGTCAGGTCGGGGATGATTTGGGCATCGCGACCGCTGCCGAAACGACGAACTTCTGCCGGGGTGAGACGCCGCTCTGCGGGTATGGCCATGGGGAAACTGCTCCGAGGAAGATAAAAGGCCTTTCGTCTTCCGTGACCGCGGGGGGAGGGAATGAAACTACAGGGCAACTGACCGGTTTGGCGCCGCATCAAGGGGATGATGTGCGCGCAATCGCACCCCGGGCCAGTCCAGATGGAAAAAACCGCTGGATCGGAACGGGGTGAACAACAGCGTACCTGCTCGGGCCCCGCCGCAAGGCCACGGCGAGGGCAACCTGGTGATGAACGAACTGCAACGCGAACCAACGCAGAGCTGAATTACTTCAACTCGATCGTCGCACCGACAGCTTCCAACTCCGCCTTGATCTTGGCGGCATCTTCCTTGGAAACCTTTTCCTTGATCGTCGGCTTGGGGCTTTCGACCAACTTCTTGGCATCCATCAGGGAAGCACCGGTGATGTTCTTCACCACCTTGACGACGTCCAGCTTCTTATCGCCGACATTCGCCAGGACCACATCAAATTCGGTCTGCTCGACGGCAGCTGCCGGGGCAGCGCCGCCAGCGGCAGCAACCATCACGCCACCACCGGTGGCCGGCTCGATGCCGTAGGCTTCCTTGATGTAATCAGAGAGTTCTTTGGCCTGCTTAAGGGTCAGGCCGGCGATCTTATCGCCCAGCTCCTTCAGTTCAGGAGCAACTGCAACGTCGGACATGGCTTAGGGATCCTTTCTCGCGTAGCTCGTGCTTTGGGTCAGAGATATTGCGGCCCGGGCTTTGCACCTGCGGGACCGATTTGACCCAAACAACATAACGTAAGGTATTTAGGGAAAACGCAAAAGCCCCCATCACGGGAAGGGGGCACAAAAATCTGATTTATTGCACCGCTCGCTCGGCAAGCGGAAGAATGGCCTGTTTTTGTCTATATTGATGAGTTCCGCTCGCGGAGCGAGCGGAACACTTTAGGCCGCGGGGGCTTCTTCCCCTTCTGATTTCTTCTTGATCTGGCTGAGCAGAAGTCCGCCTGGCGACTTGATTTGCGACAACAGGTTGGCTCCGGGAGCGAGGATCTGTCCCACCAGGATGCCGATTTGCTGCGTCCGGTTCGGCCATTTGGAAACTTCCACCAATTTCTCGGGGGAAAGCTTCTCGCCGTCCATCACGCCGCCGCGAGACTTGCACTTCTCGAATTCGGGCTTCTTCTGGATTTCGACGACTTCCTTGGCGAGCGAAACGAAGTCCTCTCCACCCCAGACCACCGCCACGCTCCCGTCGCTCCCCTCGAACGCATTGACGAGGGAGGTCCCCTCGGTGGCTCTTTTGGCAAGACTCCCCTTCACGACGAGCAGATTCAGGTTCTTGCTCCGGAGTGTCTTGCGGAAGTTGAACGTGGAAAGCGAATCCATGCCGATGACGTTGACCAGGACGGCATCGTTGACGCCCTTGAGACGGCGGGAGTACTCCTCCACCGTCATGTTCTTAAGTTCTTTGCTCATATTCGCACGCGGATCTGGGTATTAGGCTTAGCCCCCGCGACCACGCGGGGATGCGCCGCGTAGGCGCGGCGGTTAAGCTTGGGTTGGTTTGTTTTCTTACAGCGCCACGCGAACCGAAGGGCTCATCGTGCCGCACAGGGCCACGCTCTTCACGTAGTGGCCTTTGACCGAGTTGGGCTTGAGGGCCAGCACAAAGTGAATGAACGTGTCGATATTCTCTTTGAGCTTCTGGCCGTCGAAGCTCATCTTGCCGACGACGGCATGGACGATGCCGCCGTTGTCGTTGCGGAACTCCACTTTACCCGCCTTGTATTCCTTGACCACGCGGCTGACGTCGGGGGTGACGGTTCCGGCGCGGGGAGAAGGCATCAAGCCGCGGGGGCCGAGGACCTTTCCAAGCGGACCGACGAGACCCATCATGTCCGGAGCGGCGATGCAGACGTCGAATTCCGTCCAGCCGTCCTTAATCTTCTGGGCCAGTTCTTCCTGACCGACTTCGTCCGCGCCGGCGGCGCGAGCGGCTTCGGCCATTTCACCCTTGGCGAAGACGACGACCCGCTGCGTGCGGCCGATGCCATGCGGCAACACGACAGAACCGCGGATGATCTGGTCCGCTTGCTTGGGATCGACCCCGAGACGCATATGGATTTCCACGGTCTGGTCGAACTTGGTGGTGCCGTATTTTTTGAGCTTGTCCACAGCCGTCGCCAAGGGGACCGGAGTTTCCGAGGCCTGGGCGGCGAGAGCGCGATATCGTTTGGATTGTTTTGCCATGATTATTTTCCAGCTTCATTCAATGTACGGTTGCGGCTTAGGGAGGAGTGCTGAATACTACCCCTCGACGACGATCCCCATGCTGCGGGCGGTTCCCTCGATCATCCGGCCGGCGTGAGCCAGGTCGCGGGCGTTGAGATCTTCCATCTTCTGCTTGCAAATGGCTTCGATGTCCGCCTTGGTCACCTTGCCAACCTTGTCCTTGTTCGGCACGCCCGAGCCCTTGGCAATTCCCGCCTTGATCTTCAGCAATGCCGAAGCAGGGGGGCTCTTGGTCTTGAACTCGAAGCTGCGGTCACTGTAGACAGTTACCACAACCGGAATCGGGATGCCGTTGTACTCGCGGGTCCGCTCGTTGAACTGCGAAACGAACTGCCCCAGGTTGATGCCGAACTTACCGAGCGAAGTGCCAACCGGGGGAGCCGGAGTGGCCGATCCGCCTGGGACCTGGAACTTTGCACTGCCGGTGACTTGCTTAACCTTTGCCATAAATCTCTTTCATCGCAGCGTGCCTGAGCGAAGCGAAATGCACGCGTGCATGGCGCTTCGCTTAGGCACCCTACCCTTATTAAAGTTTCTCGATGTTCCAATGTTCCATTTCAACCGGCGTGGGCCGGTTGAAAATGGTGATGACGACCCGGACGCGGCCGTGGGCCTCGTCAATCAGGTCGATGTCCCCTTCAAAGTTCTGGAAGTTTCCTTCCTTCACCCGAACCTTGTCGCCAATCTTGAACGGTATGGCCGTCTTGACCTGGGTACCTTCATCCTCAATCGCCTTGCTCGAACGAAGGATCCGCTCCACGTCCTTGGGGTCCATTGGCGAGGGCTTGCCGCCCGCGCCGGTGAAATCGCCGATGCCGGGAGTCTCGCGGACGATGAACCAGGTCTCGTCGTTGACCGACATGTTGACCAGGATGTAGCCGGGGTAAATCTTCCGCTTCACCACGCGGCGTTTGCCGGTTTTGGTGAATTCGGCGACGTCCTCGGTGGGGACGACAACTTCCTTGAAGAAGCGATCGAGCCCTTCCATCTTCACCTTGCGGAGCAAGGCGTCTTTGATGGAGTCTTCCCGGTTCACCTGGACCTTGAGGATGAACCATTCGTATTTGAGATCGCTGTCGCCGGCCGATTCATCGATAAATTCCAGGGGTTCCGCGAAGGGAATATCCACTTCGGGCTCGTCCTCGATTTCTTCTTCGGCTTCGGGCTCAGGGGGGGCGGCAATTGCGGGCTCGCTCGCGGGGCTGGAAACAGGAGGCTGCTCCAGCGGCGAGGCGGTCGCCTCGGCTGAAGAACCTCCGGTTGTTTCCCCGGAAAGGTTCGAGCTTTCGGGCTCGATGGTCACGCGAGCAGACTCCTCAAGTTAAACAGGTTATTCCGGCACGATGCCCAGCCACCACAGCACATACCGCAGCAGCAAGTCATACACAAACACAATCACGGTCAGGCCCAGAATCAGGATAATCACCACGGCCGAAGCACGTGTTAATTGCGACTGCGTAGGCCAACTGACTTTACTCATTTCCGCTTCGACGGCGATCAAAAAATCGGCGAAGGGAGCGTAGTTAACAATGCGATATCCGAGCCACATACCAAAAGCCAGAACCAACACCGGCACGCCGTATCCGAGGTAGGTGGCAGCGCCGCCTCCCCACTGTTCGGCAAAGCCCCACAGGCTCCCCCGAAAAACGTAAACGCGGTAAGCGAGCAAAGCAGCAGCCACCCAGACGGCAATGCACGTCAGCTGGCGGGTCATTTTTCCCTGAGTACGTTTATAGAGCTCTCCCCGGGTCATTTCCTGGAGGAAGAGAGTAAACGGGCTAGGGGCAGATGTGTCCTTCATGGTCATTCGTCCGCGAGTCCGTGCGGCCTCATAAACTCTTTCGCTTGCTCAACAAACCACATTCACTCAGGCATTACCCAAACAACAATGTCCGCCAAGCCAAGCCCGGCGGACAAAACAGGGGCGGAGGGAGTCGAACCCGCAACCGCTGGTTTTGGAAACCAGTGCTCTGCCAATTGAGCTACACCCCTCTAGCCTCATTGCAGCGAGCTGCGGCGAGTCTCTCCGTCTATTCGCGGCTGCGGCGGGGTTCATTGCGCCGCAGCCCAGGTTTTTTATTGAAATGTCCGCTCACGGAGTGAGCGGACCACTTTGCTATTCGATGATCTTCGTCACGACGCCCGAACCGACCGTGCGTCCACCTTCGCGGATGGCGAAGCGGATGCCGTCGTCCATGGCGATGGGCTTGTGCAGCTCGATCGACAACCGAACGTTGTCGCCAGGCATGCACATTTCGGCTCCGACCAGGTTGGCGGTGCCGGTCACGTCCGTGGTTCTGAAGTAGAACTGCGGGCGATAACCGCTGAAGAACGGAGTGTGGCGACCACCTTCCTCCTTCGACAAGCAGTAAACTTCGCCCTCAAACTTCGTGTGGGGCGTAATCGAGTTGGGCTTGGCGATAACCTGGCCGCGCTCGATGTCTTCCCGCTTGATGCCGCGGAGCAGGCAGCCGACGTTGTCGCCGGCCCGCCCTTCCTGTAGTTCCTTCTTAAACATTTCGACGCCGGTGACGATCGTCTTCACGGGCTCCTTGGAGAGACCGATAATCTGCACTTCGTCGCCGACCTTGACTACGCCACGCTCCACTCGGCCGGTGGCGACCGTGCCACGACCTTCGATGGAGAACACGTCTTCCACCGCCATAAGCAGGGGCTTGTCTTCTTCCCGTTTCGGCTGGGGGATGTAGCTATCGACGGCGTCCAGCAGGTCCGAAATGCACTTGGTCGCAGCCGGATCTTTGGGATTCTGGTAGGCCGGCAGCGAAGAGCCGCGGATCACCGGAATCTCATCGCCGGGGAAGCCGTGCTTGGTAAGAAGCTCGCGGATTTCCATTTCGACGAGGTCGAGCAACTCGGCGTCGTCGACAAGGTCGATCTTGTTCATAAAGACTACGATTGCAGGCACACCTACCTGGCGAGCCAGCAGCACGTGCTCGCGGGTCTGCGGCATCGGGCCGTCAGCCGCGGAGACGACCAGGATAGCGCCGTCCATCTGGGCGGCACCGGTGATCATGTTCTTGATGAAGTCGGCGTGGCCGGGGCAGTCAATGTGAGCATAGTGCCGCTTTTCCGTGGAATATTCCACGTGCGAGACGGCAATCGTCACGGTCTTGGTGGCATCGCGGACGGTTCCCCCCTTGGCGATGTCCGCATAGGACTTGAAGGCGGCCAGACCCTTGGCGGCCTGGACCGCGAGAAGCGCACCAGTGGTGGTGGTCTTCCCATGGTCAATGTGGCCGATCGTTCCCACGTTGCAGTGCGGCTTATCCCGTACGAATTGTTCCTTGGCCATTGCTTTCTACACCTTGTAAATCGTTGCCGAAAAAAACTTGACGAATATAGGTACCGACAAACCAGCAGGAGCTGCTAGTGGGACTTGAACCCACGACCTCTTCATTACCAATGAAGTGCTCTACCAACTGAGCTACAGCAGCCCGTGAGCCGCATTGGCTAACTGAATCAGTGCCTCCAGCGTAATGCCGTAATTTCCCTATCCAAACCAAACACCATCTTACCGACCCATACAGAGCGGGTGAAGGGAATCGAACCCTCGTGTCCTGCTTGGAAGGCAGGCGCTCTACCATTGAGCTACACCCGCGAAACCAAACCCCTTGCCGCCAAGTGGGGAATGAAGGATTCGAACCTTCGAAGGCGCGAGGCCAACAGATTTACAGTCTGTCCCCTTTGACCGCTTGGGTAATTCCCCGTTCGTTTTGTCGCTACGCCAATCTCCCACCGCCGATCGCCGTAAAGCGATCGGACAAACGAGCCGAGAATCAACCGGGCAGCCTAAACATTCAGACAGCCAGCACCAGCGAAGCCAAAAAGGAAGAGCCAGCGAAGGGACTTGAACCCATAACCTGCTGATTACAAATCAGCTGCTCTACCAATTGAGCTACGCTGGCATCAGAGCATGCATTCTCTTTTGCGCCGCGTGGAAAACCAGTAAATATAATGATCATCTGGTTTTTCGCAAGGCGACTGCCCAAAAAAGAGATGCCGGCACGAGAAAGGACGGGCAGGGACCTAAACAGGTTCAGGGAAAGGGACTTCCGATTCAGGGCAAGAATGCGAAAAAGGCTGAATGCCGAGTGCCAAATGCCTGAGATCATGAAAGCCAAGCGGCTTTCTTCACATTCGGCATTTGACCTTAAGCATTCAGCCTCGTTGACCTTGGTCTGCAAAACCCGCCGAAGCGGGTTGCTGTAAACTGTTATTCCGGAATCTCAATGTGCTCCTCCGCAGCGGCCTGGCGCAGTTTGTTCATGGCGCGGGATTCAATCTGGCGAATCCGCTCCTTGGTGACACCCATTTCGCTGCCGACTTCCTTCAAAGTCAGCGGCTCCACGGTGTGATCCAGGCCAAATCGGCTGATAATGATCTGCTGCTCACGCTCGTCGAGACTGGCGAGAATCTTCTCCACCTGCCGTTCGCGCAGTGCCTGGGCGGCTTCCTGGCCGATTTGATCCGTCCGCTGGTCCTGATGAGCGGTGAACAGTTCCTCGGGGGTCGCCCGGAAGCGGTCCCGCTGCTTGAATTCGTCGGGAATCGTACGGGCAAAGTTCTTCATGATCGCCCAACTGGCGTACGTGCTGAACTTATTGCCACGAGCGAAGTCAAACTTCTCCGCCGCCCGAATGAGCGACATGTTGCCGTCGCTGACTAGGCCAAAGAAGTCCTCCGTGCCGCTGATATGCCGCTTGGCGATGGAAACCACCAGCCGCAGGTTGGCCTGCACAATCTGGTTTTTCACCTTGACCGCTTCTTCGTAGAGGCGCTCAATCTCGTTCATCTCCGACGTGCGGGCACGATTCGGATCGATGCCTTCCCGGATTTTGCCGGCTTTGTACTTGAGGTAGTTGAATTTGCGGAAGAGGTGATATTCCTGCTCGCGGGTAAGCAGCGGCACTTCATACAGCGAAGCCAAGTATGGCGGCAGACCAGCCGGACCACGGGTTTTCTTCGTGGATGCGGCAACCACCGGCATCGGCGAAAGAATCTGCTTCTCCAGGCTCGGCTTGCGGAAGCTGTCGTTCGGAATGAAATCGAGCGGCAGTTCCATGATCTGCTTGGCCCGCATTTCGTTGACCACTCGGTAAACGGTAGTGCGGGTGCGGCAGTGGCGTTTGGCGAGGTTTTCGACCGATTCGCCGCGGCGATACTGCTGATAAATCCGCCGCTTCGCGTCATCGCTGAGGACGCCAGTCATGTCGGGGAAGACCGCCAGCGTGGGGTTTTCCTTATCGAATTGCTTGAGCGTGTAACGCACGGTTTCGACGCTGCGATTCAAATGGCGAGCGACGCGGCGGGAGATTTCGCTGGGGCATCCGCCGGCCTGAGCCAGACGGCGAGCCCGCTCGACCATGTCGCCTCGCTCTTCGTCAGAAACCTGGCTGAATCGCTCGCCGCGCTGCACCCGCTGCTTGTTTTGATTCACAAAGCGGTTGACGCTGCTGTGCAAAAAGCCGACTCGCTTGCGGCGGCCGTCAAAAATGAAGCGACGGCTGACGAGACCTTGCTCCCGCCAACGGGAGATGGTCTTGGTGGAAACCTTGAACATCTTGCTGAGCTCTTCCACGGTGTGGACTTGCTCGCCCGCTTCTTCGGCGCGCACTTCGGCCGACTCGGAGACGTCCTCAACGAACAGGCGGAGGTCGTGCTGGGCCTCTTCGCCACTCATCGTCAGCTTGGGGGAAGCTTCGGGGCGATAATCGGTGATCCGGTAGCAGAGATACTCGTAGGTGTAGTTGCGCTCGGGTTCGAGTTCGGCCAGGAGCTTTTCGGCCCGGTTGACTTGCTCCAGTTTCTTATCGCGAGGGGCAAAGCGGACCTGCTGGTCCCGCAGTTGCCTAAGTGTCGTATTCAGATATGCGGTATTCATGTTTTTGCTCTTCTCTTTTTCATTCGCCTGACCGGTGTTCCCTGCGACTCCCATCGCCCGGTAAGACTGCATCCTGGGGAAGGCATCTGTCGTCAAATGCTGGCTGTTCCTCCATCGAGTGGTGCTTAGATCTGTTCGCTCCCCTGATTACGTTTAGTACTTCTTGGCTGTTCATCCTGCTTTGGGTAACGTGCTTGTAACCGTTGGCAGGCTTTGAACTTAACGCTCCCTTTAATGCAGGTTCCGTGCCGTTTTGGTCTGAACGGAAATTCACAAACTCGCATCTGCTGTCGAATAAGGACTTAGGGTGACTCCGGCAGGTTCGCGCCGGGCTCGAGGCCTTGTCAATCCGGCCAAGGAATCCGGTCATCTTTTCAACTGAGCCGATTTATAGCCAAAACCGCAAGTAATTGCTAGCACTTTACTTGCGACATCGACCACGCTACGCATCGGGCTCCGCTCTGGGTGCCAAATCGGCGGCGGAAATCTCTGCCAGGTGGCAATTTACCGCCTCCCTATTCTGAATGGGAAGTTTGGGGCACTTTGTTTCCCGAAGTTGAATGCGGGCCGCTCCTTTGGTCGATTTTACAAGGAAGTATCAAATTGAGACGGCTTGAGAGCAAAAGTGAGAACTCGCGGTTCTTTCTTGACACACCTCTGCGCGGTAAGGGACAGCCATGTTGTTCGCTTTTTGGACGGTTTGCTTGGAATCGAACACCAGCCCGACGCGCCAGCGAGGGTATTGGACGTGGCACCGGTGCGATACGCTTTTCCCTCGCTGGCGCGCCGGACTAGTGTCGGTCGCTTCGCTATTTGCAATCGCAGCCGTCGTTTCCGCAGCCGAGACCTACGATCTCACGTCCGCCATCAAACCCGGTCAGTCCCAAGCGGTACGAACCGCGGTCGAAGTGAAGGGGGACCTGAAGCTCAACTCCGATGGCAAGGAAGTCACCACCGTCCCGATGCTCGTGAAGGCGGACTTGCAGTACACCGAACGGTTCCTCGCCATCAAGGCCGACAGCACCGTGCGTGCCGCTCGGCGGTATGAGAAGGGAGAGGCGACGATCCAAATCAAGAACACGGAGTTGAAGCAGTCCATCCGCGACGAGCGGCGGCTTATTGTTGTGCAGCACAAAGGAGAGGAAGGTTCGCTCTTCTCACCGGTCGGCCCACTGAGCCGCGAAGAGTTGGAACTCCTCGATGCCCCCGGCTCCAGCACGGTTTTGGCCACGATTCTGCCGGGCAAAAAAGTCGCCATCGACGACACCTGGAAGCTCAGCAATCAAACCATCGCTCGTCTGCTCGGCCTGGAGGCGGTGAGCGAACAGGACATCATCGCCAAACTGACGAAAGTCGAGGACTCCATCGCCATCTTCGCGCTCGACGGCAAGATTACCGGCGCTGTCGGCGGAGTTTCGTCGGAAATTGACTTGCACGCCAAAGCCAACTTCGACCTGAAGAAAAAAGCCGTCACCTGGCTCGCCATGCAGTACCAGGAAAAGCGGGCCATCGGCCACGCCCAGCCCGGCTATGACGCAACCATCCGGGTCCGCACCGTCGCCGAGCCAACCGCGGGCATCCCGGAACTTGCTAACGACGCGCTTTCAACATTGACGCTGGAAGCGAAGCCGGAACTGACGCTGCTTGAATTCCAGGCCGAATCAGCCGGCCTCAATTTGGCCCACGACCGCCGCTGGCGGGTGATGGTGGACCGGATCGACGCCGCCATCCTCCGCTTCATCGACCGTGGCGATCTAGTTGCTCAGTGCAACATCAACCGCCTCCCGCCGCTCCCCAAGGACAAGCCGCTGACTCTCGCCGCCTTCCAAAAGAGCGTGGAGACAACGCTGTCCAAAAACGGAGGCCAGGTTTCAGAAGCGGCCCAGGAGACGACCAAGGACGGCGGCAAACTCCTCCGCGTCACTGTCGCCGGCACGGCATCGGAAATTCCGATTCAGTGGTACTATTATCACCTCACGGACGCCCAGAATCGCCGGGCCTCTGTCGTCGTGACTCTCGAATCCAAACTCATCGAACGTTATCCGGCTCTGGATCGGGAGCTTATCTCGGGACTGCTGCTCCTCGAGACTCCTTCGACGAAGGACGAGGGTAAAGTTCCCACTCCCGCGGGGAATTCTTCGGAAGCGCCGACTTCCCGGCTTAACAAACAGCCCAGCGTGAAGAAGAAGTAGGGATGGCAACGGGTCTTGGCCTAGGGCGCAAAGCTGGACATTCCCGGCCCGGTATGCTGTAATCAATCTGGGGCTGCGGGGCGGATTTGCGTGCCTCCCGCCTCGATTGCTGGCCGGTTGATCCGCCGCCAGCGTCCCTGCCTGAATCCTTCCCTCTATTTCTTCGCCCATACCATGCGTTGTCTTCTTCAAGTGCGCCTACGCTCGGCTGGTGCAGCGGTGGCCGGTTTGATTCTGTTCGCGGCGGGAAACCTCGTTTCCGCCGACGAAAAGAAGATCGACTTCAGCCGCGATATCCGGCCGATCCTCTCCAACAACTGCTTCAAATGCCACGGCTTTGACGAGAAGCAGCGGCAGGCCGGGCTGCGGCTGGATGTGAAGGACGGATTTGGGGCGAAGCTGGAATCCGGAGCCGTCGCCGTTGTGCCGGGCAAGCCGGATGAGAGTGAACTGATCAAGCGGATCTTGCACGCCGACCCCGCGGAAAAGATGCCGCCAGAGTCGAGCGGAAAAAAGCTTTCGCCCGATCAGGTAGAATTGATCAAGAAGTGGGTCGCCCAGGGGGGCGAGTATAAGCTGCACTGGTCCTTCATTCCGCCGGTGCATGGAGCGCCGCCGGAAGTTGCCGCGAAAGAGTCAGTCAAGAACCCGATAGATAACTTCGTCCTCGCCCGTTTGCAAAGCGAAGGGCTGAAGCCTTCCGCCCCGGCTGATAAAGTCACGCTCATTCGACGCGTCACCTATGATCTCTCCGGCCTGCCGCCGACACCGGCGGAGGTCGACGCGTTTCTCGCGGACACCACGCCCGAAGCCTACGAAAAGGTCGTCGACCGGCTGCTGAAGTCGCCTCGCTACGGCGAGCACATGGGCCGGTTCTGGCTCGATGCGGTTCGTTACGGCGATACGCACGGCTTGCATTTCGACAATGAACGGGCTCTCTGGCCCTATCGCGACTGGGTCATCAAGGCTTTCAACGACAACAAGCCTTTCGATCAGTTCACCACGGAGCAAGTCGCCGGCGATTTGTTGCCGGGGTCGACGCTGGAGCAGAAAATCGCCAGCGGGTTCAATCGATGCAATGTCAGCACGAGCGAAGGTGGCTCCATCAATGACGAGGTTCTCGTCCGCTACGCGACGGATCGAACCGAGGCCCTTTCGACCATTTTCCTCGGCCTCACGATGGGCTGCGCGGTCTGCCACGATCACAAGTTCGATCCGCTGACGCAGAAAGAGTTCTATTCGCTCTACGCCTTCTACAACTCGGCTGCCGACGCCGCGATGGACGGCAACGCCCTCTCGCCGCCGCCGATCATGAAGCTGAAATCGCCGGAGCACGAGGCGCAGTTCAAGGGATTCGACGGCGAAATCGCCAAGGTTAACGAGCAGATTACTGCCGAACTCGCCAAGATTGTCTACGTTGATCCCACACCCGATGCCCCGCCCACTTCCCCCGAGCCGCAGGAATACGTCTGGATTGACGACGACGCCCCGGCTGGCGCTAACCTGCAAGGGGATTCCCCCTGGGAATTCATCACCAAGGAACAAGGCCCCGTCTTCAGCGGAGCCAAAGCAACCAAGCGCAAAGCAGCCGGCACCAGCCAGCACTTTTACACCGGAGCGACGAAGACGCTCAAAGTCGGCGGCGGAGACAAGCTGTTCGCCTATGTCTATCTCGACCCGACGGACATTCCGAAGACCGTGATGCTGCAGTGGAACGACGGGGCTTGGGAACACCGGGCCTTTTGGGGCGAAGACGCGATTGCCTTCGGAAGCGGCGACGTTCCCGGTCACCGCAAAATGGGGCCGCTTCCTAAGGCGGGCGAATGGATGCGGCTGGAAGTCGATGCCGCTCATGTTGGGTTGAACGCCGGTGCGGTGCTGAATGGCCTGGCGTTCTCGCAGTCTGGCGGTACGGTGTATTGGGACAAAGCGGGTATCGTCAGCAAGACGCCCCAGGATGGCCAGGCGTTCGAATCGCAAGCGGCTTGGGAATCGTTCGACAAGGTTCTCGAAAAGTCGACGGTGCCGCAGAATGTGCGGGACGCCGTCAAGATTGAAATCGCCAAGCGGGACGACAACCAGAAGAAGGTCATCCGCGACTACTTCCTGCAAAGCGTTTATCCCAAGACCAAGCCAACGTTCGACGCCCTCCAAAAGCAGGTTGCCGACATCAATAAGAAGAAGACCGACCTCGACAATACCATTCCAACCTCCCTCGTCATGGCCGACATGCCGACGCCGCGGGAGACGTTCCTGCTGATTCGGGGAGCTTACGACAAGAAGGGAGACAAAGTCTCCCTCGGTGTTCCCGCCATTCTGCCGCCACTGCCGAAGGATGCGCCGCCGAATCGACTGGGGCTGGCCATGTGGCTGACCGATCCGGGGCATCCGCTGATGGCCCGCGTAACGGTCAATCGCTTCTGGCAGCAGTATTTCGGCCAGGGGATCGTGAAGACGGCCGAGGATTTTGGCTCGCAGGGAAGCTGGCCGACGCATCCGGAGCTGCTCGACTGGCTGGCGACCGAGTTCATCCAGAGCAACTGGAACGTCAAGCACATGCAGAAGCTCATCGTGATGAGCGGCACGTACCAGCAGTCATCGCATGTGGCGACGGAGATGACACAGCGCGACCCAACCAACGAGCTGCTCGCCCGCGGCCCACGGTTCCGCCTCGATGGCGAAGTGCTGAGGGATTCGGCCCTCTTCAGCAGCGGCCTCTTGGTCGAAAAGCTGGGTGGCCGCGGTGTACGACCTTATCAGCCGGAAGGGATTTGGGAGGCGGTGAGCTTCCTCGGCAGCAACACGCAGATTTTTAAGCAGGACGCTGGCGAGAGCATCTATCGCCGCAGCCTCTACACCTTCTGGAAGCGGACCGCCCCGCCCCCGTCCCTCACCACGTTCGACGCACCCAGCCGCGAAGCCTGCGTCGTCCGCCGGGGCCGCACCAACACACCGCTGCAAGCCCTCGTGCTGATGAACGACAAGCAATACGTCGAAGCCGCCCGCAAGCTGGCCGAACGGATGATGACCGAAGGAGGCACAACTCCCGTCGAACGCCTCACCTATGCCTTCCGCTGGTCCACCGCCCGCAAGCCGACCGACGCCGAAGCAGCCGTGCTGCTCAAGATCTTTCAGTCTCACCTGGCTGATTATCAAGCCGACAAACCGGCAGCGGAGAAACTGCTGGGCGTTGGCGACACGAAACGGAATGAGAAATTGGAAGTCAGCGAACTCGCGGCTTACACGATGGTCGCCAATTTGATTTTGAATTTGGATGAGACGGTGACGAAAGAATGATTGCTGTCGGGCGGATAAGAGACATTGCCGAAAATATGGAGAAGAAAGTTAACCCTTACGAGCCGAGCACACCCCTTCCGTTGGTTGCGGCCAGTGATGCCCCTCTGGCCGCCAACGACTTGGTGTTGACAAGTTACGGTGTGCTGGCGATAGCAATCATGATCGGACTACTTTCATTTTCGAATATATCTTCCGGCACTTGGATGTGTTCGCGAAGTATTCCGCGTTTTTTTGCTTCGGAAGAATCAGACCCGCTACTGGTATTGCCGATGGACCTTGTCCGCGAAAAACCCCTAACAGAGTTTAGACAGGGAGTGACTCGTCTTGTATTCGGCCTTTGTGCTGGGTGGGTGGTGTGGAACTGTTGCAGTCTCTACCGACGACTGCGTACGGTGGCAAAAGGCGAAGCTACGATCAACGAATTGATTCCAGCTCAGCGAAGGTGTTGGATATTGGGAGCGATGTTCATGTTCCTTTACGGCGTTGTTACTTTTGGCTTGTACTTATAATCACATTTGCACTCTTTAGTCCCGCGAGAAAATATTCATGATGAACCCCATTCAAAACCACATGCTCACCGAGACCCGCCGCTACTTCTTTGGCCGGATGGCGAAGGGACTCGGCGCGGCGGCACTCGGGTCGCTGCTGAACCCGAATCTATTTGCGGCCGATGCCGCGACGGCAAATCCAGCCGACGAAGCCCTGAAGAGCCTCGGGCAGATGCAGATCCTGCATCACGCTCCCAAGGCCAAGCGAGTGATCTGGCTCTTCATGGCGGATGCACCATCGCAGCTCGACCTGTGGGACTACAAGCCGAAGCTGCAGGAGTTTTTTGACAAGGACTTGCCGGAGAGCGTCCGGAACGGCCAGCGGATTACGACGATGACTTCGGGCCAGACCCGCTTTCCTTGTGCTCCGTCCGTTTTCAAGTTCAATCAACATGGCAAGCACGGGGCCTGGATCAGCGAGTTGATGCCGAACGTCGGCAGCATCGCGGACGACATCACGATCGTGAAATCGGTCAACACCGACGCCATCAATCACGACCCGGCCATCACCTTCATTCAGACCGGCAGCCAGATTCCTGGCCGACCGAGCATGGGAGCCTGGATGAGTTACGGCATCGGCAGCGTGAACGAGAATCTGCCGGCGTTTGTGGTGCTTCATTCCCGCCTCCCCGCCGGCAGCAGCTCGCAGGCTCTCTTCTCACGATTGTGGGGAAGCGGCTTTCTGCCGACGAAGCATCAGGGTGTCGCCCTCCGCTCGTCAGGCGACCCCGTGCTGTTCCTTTCCAATCCGCCGGGAGTCAACGAGAAGACCCGCCGCACGATGCTCGACGGCCTGGCAGAGCTGAACACCAAAAGGGCCGCGGAAGTCGGCGACCCGGAGATTAACACCCGCATCGCTCAGTACGAGATGGCCTTCCGCATGCAGACCTCCGTGCCGGAACTGGCCGACATCTCCAAAGAGCCGCAAAGCACGCTCGATCTGTACGGCCCGCAGGTGAAAGACCCCGGCACGTTCGCCTACAACTGCCTGCTGGCCCGCCGCCTGGCGGAGCGGGGCGTCCGCTTCACGCAGGTCTTCCTCCGCGGCTGGGACCATCACAACACGCTGCCGTCGAACATCAAGAAGCTCGCTCCCGAGTGTGACCAGCCCTCCGCTGGCCTCATCAAGGATCTCAAGCAGCGGGGCATGCTGGACGACACGCTCGTCATCTGGGGTGGCGAATTCGGCCGCACCGTCTACAGCCAGGGGACGCTCACCAAGGACAACTACGGCCGCGACCATCATCCCCGCAACTACACCATGTGGATGGCCGGCGGCGGCGTGAAAGGGGGCCTCGTCCACGGCGAAACCGACGACTTCAGCTACAACGTCACCGCCAACCCGGTCCACGTTCACGACCTCAACGCCACCATCCTCCACTGCCTGGGGGTCAACCACGAAAAGCTCACCTACGCCTTCCAAGGCCGCGACTTCCGGCTGACGGACGTGCATGGGAATGTGGTGAAGGATATACTCGCGTAGAGGATCCGATTCCACCAAAAGGGCCAACAACTGTGACTTTTTCTCTTAGCCCAGACCTGGAAAAATCCATCGCTGCACGAATCAACAGCGGCAAGTACAAGACGCCAAGCGAGGTTGTCGAGGCTGGATTGCGCCTCCTTGATAAGCAGGAAGAAGCCCAAAAAATCCGACTGGAACAGTTGCGAGCCATGGTAGATTCAGGCATCGAGCAGCTGGACGCCGGCATGGGCATTGATGTCGATGACGCTTTCGACAAGGTGGAAAGGGAACTCTTCGGCCACTCACCCTCGGCATCGTGAGCTATGAGCCGGGTCATTTTGTCGCCGGACGCGATTACGGATCTCAACGAAATCGGCAATTACGTTAAGCAGTTCAACGAACCGGCAGCGAAGCGTTTGGTCCGGATGCTTCGTCAGACGTGCAAGAAGACGTTGGCAATGTTCCCTGAGTGCGGCACGATGTGCGACGAAGTGCGTCCCGGACTTCGCTGCTTCTCTCGCGGCAACTACCTAATCTTCTTTCGCGGAAGGAATCCGGTGGAGGTCGTTCGCATTGTGCGAGGGGATGTAGACTGGCCCATGCTCCTTCGGTAACCGTTTCGCTTATAATGGGAAGCCGTTTCTCCGCATTTCGGACTATGGAGATTGCTATGACCGCTCCCCTCTCCCGCCGCTCCTTCCTTCAAACCTCCGCTGCCGCCTCCACCATCTTCGCCGCGCCCTACTTCGTCCCGGCCCGGGCCTTCGGAGCCAACGAGCGGATCATCACCGGGCATATCGGCGTCGGACCGCAGGGAAAGGTAAATCTCAAGGCCCTGCTAAAGAACGCGGCGGCTGTGTGCGATGTGGATAAGAGCCGGGCGGCGGAGGCAGCGAAAATGGTCATGGATGGCGGAAACCAGTGCGAAGTCTTTGGCGACTACCGCAAGTTGCTCGACCGCAAGGATATCGACGCCGTTGTCGTTTGCACTCCCGACCACTGGCATGCCCTGGCCACCATTCACGCCTGCCAGGCCGGCAAGGATGTTTACTGTGAGAAGCCCCTGTCGCTGACGATTGCAGAAGGGCGGAAAATGGTCGAGGCTGCTCGGGCCAACAAACGCGTCGTGCAGACCGGCTCGCAGCAGCGGAGCGATGCGAAGTTCCGGCAGGCGTGTGAGTACGTCCGCAATGGCCGGCTGGGGACGATCAAGGAAGTGCTGGTCGGCATTCCCAGCCCGAACCATCCCAAGATGGCGGTCCCCGATTCCGACCCACCAAGCGAGCTCGACTACGAGATGTGGCTCGGCCCGGCTCCACAGCGGCCGTACAACGCCAACCGGGTCCATTACAACTTCCGCTTCTTCTGGGACTACAGCGGCGGCCAGATGACCAACTTCGGGGCTCACCACATCGACATCGCCCAGTGGGGCCTCGGCATGGACACCTCCGGCCCCGTCTCCAGCGAAGGGACGGCCACCTACGTCCCGGATCGCTCCCTCTGCGAAGTCACCCTCACCTGCCGCGTCACGCACACCTATGCGAGCGGCGTGAAGATGACCGTCGGCCAAGGCCAGAAGGAAATACCCGATGGCGTCACGTTCATCGGCGACAAGGGGCGGATTGCTGTCACACGCGGCAAGATTGTCAGCGACCCGGTGGATCTTCTGAAAACTCCGCTGACCGAGAGCGACACTCACCTCTACGCCAGCAAGGACCACCACGCCGACTTCCTGGCCTGCATCAAGTCCCGCAAAGCCCCCGTGGCCGACGTGGAAATCGGCCACCGCACCGCCACCATCTGCCACCTCGGCAACATCGCCCTCCGCCTCGGCCGCAAGCTTACCTGGGACCCAAGCGCGGAGCAAGTCACCGGCGATGACGAAGCCGCCAAATGGCTCAGCCGCCCGTATCGGGCGCCCTGGAAACTGGGGTAAATGGGGCAGCGTGGTCAGTGCTTTGTCACGTCCCACCGGAGCCAGTTTTCCCTTTTCCCCCACCATTTGATGTACGTGTTTAGCCTGCTTGCTTTTTGGGGATGATAGCACGAATGATTGGCGTATGACGTTAGAAGAGGCTGTGGCGCGGATCGGGGAACTGGAGGGGCAGCTGACGGCTGCGCTGGATCGGAGTGCGGAATTGGAGCGGGAGAAGGCGCGGCAGGCCGGGCCGTTTCGGCGTCGGGAGCAGTTGAAGGTTCCGCCGACGGAGAAGAAGGCCCCGGGCCGCAAGCCGGGGCACCGGGGGGCCTATCGCCAG
>JBJXFF010000142.1:0-58797 GCA_046153945.1 Pirellulaceae bacterium | reverse complement strand
CCCGGGGACTCCAACTCACTAATCCAGCAGTGGCCGTGACAGCGCGAACGCCACCGGCCCAAAGATCAAGAGCGGCAGCCAGGCGGCGAGCGCGGGGCTTATCAAGTAGTTCGCCCCCAACCAGTGACTAAACATCGTGACGGCGAAAAACAGTCCTACGAGCAGGGCTCCCAAGAAGGCCGCCATGAAGACGTTGGTGTTGCGTCGAGTCATCACGAGCGGCACGCCGAGAAAGAACAACGCCATGTCCAGGAACGGCTGGACGAGCCGGACGTGCAAGATGACGCGAATATTGGCGCCGTAATCCAAGCTGCGATTCCGCAGGCCTGAAACGAGTTCTCCTGTGCTCAAATAGCTCTGCCAGGCCGCGCCGACGGTTAGTTGCTCAAAGTTTACGCCGCTGGCGACGAAGCACTCCCCCGGTTTGAGCCAGGGTGTGTCCCTGGGGCTATAGAGTTGCGGCCGGCCGTCTAGCGCGAGCGATTGAACATCCGCCAGATTCGCCGGCTGATGGACTCCACGAAACAGATAGCCCCCTGGGTGCTCCGGCGTGGCGGCCAGGTAATAGGCGTTGTCAGCCGTGATCTGACGCCCCCAGGAGCGAAGCTCTTCGGGGAACTGACTGATCTTCACTCCTTCAATCCGCTTTTCATTGGCAAATGTGAATTTGCCAGAGATTAAAAGGCCGCTTTGCATATCGAACATCGGGCGACAGGGCTTGGCGGACTCGCCCAGCCAGTCCTGGGCGTTCTTCGCCAGCCGCTCGCGGATTTGGGGAAGGCAAATCTCACGATTGGCGACTCCCAGGGCCGCCACGAAGGCCGCCGCAAACGCGAGCGGCCGAACGATGCGACTGGGCCGAATGGCCGCCGCGGAAAGAGCCGTCATTTCGTTGGCCCGCTGCATCCAGGTGACCGCGAACAAACCGGCCACCATGGCCATCACGCCGGCCGTCAGGTCAAAAAACCAGAACAGCCGAGCGCCGTAGTAGGCGGCCAGCACTCCGCCGATCCCGCCCTTCAGCTTCTTTCCATAGGTGCTGAATTCCTGAAAATTTCCGAAGCAATCAATAACGATATAGAGCCCCGCAAGGCTGATGAAGCAGACAATGACCAGCTTGAAGAACAGGCCCAGTGCATAGCGGTCCAGCACCCAGGCTCGGTTGATGGCGTAGTAGTAGGGGGAGAGAATCAGCGCGACCAAGGGGAAGTCCTTTTCCAGAGTGCCAGGGCTTGTGATACCATAGGTTTTCCTGCCCAAGCGGGTCAATATGAACGCAGGTGCTAGCGTGAGCCGGGCTGCCTCAAGCCGAACTTCTTTCCTCTCGCCGCGCTGGCTGAGACGGTGGACCGCTTCGACTGCGGATCTGCTGTTTCCCCCGACTTGCACGTTCTGTAATGAGCCTAGTCCTCCACGCGAGGACGGCACACTGCTTTGCGAGACGTGTTTCATTCGCCTGAGTCATTCGCAACAGAGCATATGCCCCCGCTGCGGCATGCCGGCACCAGCGGCAGCGGCCTATGATGGCAAATGTGCCGATTGCCGTGACCGGAAATTCGCGTTCAGCGGGGTCCGTTCGCTAGGACTCTATGAAAACGATCTGCGGCAGGCTGTCTTGCGGATGAAGCACCATGAGCAGGAACACCTGGCGATGGCCTTAGGCCGCCGTTTGGCGACGGTAATGGCCGAGAAGCCCTTTCCCGAGCAGCCGGACCTCGTCGTTCCGATTCCAATGCACTGGCTTCCACGCCTGCTGCGCGGCACAAGTGCCGCGGAGACATTGGCCCGTTCACTGGCCGCGGCCGTTTCGTTGCCAGTTGCCGGCGATTTGCTCTACTGTCGCCGATTGCTGAAGAAGCAGGGAATGTTGCTCGCAACGGAACGGCAGACCAACGTCCGTGGTGCCTTCGCCGCCAGCCGCAGATACAACATTTCCGGAGCGAAGATTCTGCTGGTGGATGACGTGATCACCACCGGCGCAACGTGCGATTCCGCGGGTCAGGTGTTGCTGAAAGCGGGGGCCGCCAGGGTCTATGCAATTTCAGTCGCCCGAGGAACCGGGATGTGGAACTGAATCACCAACGCAGAGTTACGCCAACGTCTCCACGATCTGGAGCCCAATAAACGTCATTGAAGAATCCGTACGGCGAATGTGCCGGACGACGGCGTCGTGCAGGCGAGAACGGACCAGCACGCGCACCTGCTCTCCCATTTCCACCGTTGGTTCATCGGCAAACTCCGCGCCAATGCCGTCCGCGGAGGTATCTACGAAGTCTCCTAGAAAAACCTGCTCACCCACGAAGAGCGAGACCAACTGTCGTTTTTCGGTCTCCCGATCATGCCGGCGGCGGTGCTGGGCGGAATTGGCTGCAGGGAGCATGGGACTCGCGCAAAAAGAGGGGGAATTGAAACTTCCCAACTCTTGCCCATATTACCTCTCCAAGCAACGCGAATTTTTCGCGTACGCTGGGAACGGTGATGTCGCAATTGACGGCTGTGCCGGCTGAAACGATTGCGGCGCACCACGAGTCACTTACCGCCGCATTACGGCACTCGCGGCGATAATCATGCCGCCGTCCACCACGATCGTTTGGCCAGTAATAAGCGGCGAGCCGATGATAAAGGTCATGATGGTCGCGGCTACGTCGTCGGGAGAGCAGACCCGGCCCAACGGCGTCTTCTCTTCGCACGTCTTCAGCGTCTTCTCCCAAGCCGCTTGCCCCAAATTCTGGGCCACCCAGCGGCTGGAGATAAGGCCGGGAGCCACGCCGTTCACCCGAATCTTCGGCGCGAGCGCGCGGGCCATGGAGATGGTGAGGTTATCGAGAGCCGCCTTCGTACAGCAGTAGGCAATGGAACTGCCGTTAGCCGTCCGCGCCGCCACGCTGGAGACATTCACAATCGCACCACCACCGGCTCGCAGCATCGGTTCCTTCACCGCACGGATGCAATGGAAGGGGCCCAGCACGTTCACCTGATAGAGCCGCAGCCAAACGTCGTCGGTGACCGCTTCCAAATCGTCAGCCGCAATAAATTTCGTGGTCCCTGCGGAATTGACCAGAAAATCAATCCGTCCGAATTCTTTTTCCGCGGCTGCAGCCATCGCGCGACAGGAACCGTCATCGGCCACATCCGCCTGATAGACCAGGCATTTCACGCCCAGCGCGCGGACCTCTTTCGCCGTCTCCTCGGATTCTTCCCTGGAACGGCTGTAGTTGACGAGAACGTGACAGCCCTCTTGCGCCAGACGGATCGAGATCGCCTTGCCGACCCCTGTGCCGCCACCCGTGACAATCGCGGCCTTGCCGGAAAGTGTAGTCATGGTTGCAGCTTACTTTCCTTCCGACTTCTTCACTTCCGCAGACGGTTTCTCCTCAGCGGCCTTCTCCTCCGGCTTTTCGGCCGGCTTCACAGGCGTCGGCACAGCTGGCTTCACCGGAGTCGGAACGGCGGGAGTCGTCGTCTTCGGAGTTTCCTTCGCGGGCTCCGTCGACTTCGGGGTTTCGGTCTTTGGCTTTTCTGCGCCCGGCAGCCCCTTCAGGTTCAAGCCGTCCAAAGGCGATGGACCCAACGGATTGGGACCGAGAGGCGATGGTCCGTCGAGTTTCATCTCCCCGGGAATGCTTAGATCCGGCCGCTCGGGCAGCGGCTCCCGCCGCTGTCCCATATCAAACGGACTGCCGGTCGGCTTGGGGCGAGACTCCAGTTCTTGCTTATCGAGCCAGGCCAGCAACTCGGGCACGTCGCTCCCCTTATCGAGTCGCTTGAGCGCCTTCACTGCCGATTTGCCAAACGTCCCTTCGGGATCGCCTTTGGCAACCAGCTCATAGTACTTGCGAGCGTCGTCGAGTTTGTTGGCAGTTTCGCTGGCCTTGCCAAGGCTCATGTTAACTCGCGTCAGCAATGCTTTGTCGCTCGCCCCATCTGCCGCCTCTGTCAGGTTCTTAACCGCCTTTTCCAACGTGGCTTTCCCCTCCTTGGGACTCTGCACCAGTTGCTGCGTCACTTGCCGCAACTGCTGGTCGGCAAGCGTCAGCCGAGCCCACCGGCCGGCGAGCGTTTTCTCCTGCTTTTCCGCAACATTCTTGAGAGCATCCTCGACCTTCGGCTCACCAAAGGCGGCATAATACTCCTGCCAGGCTGGAGCACTGGCGGAGTCGGTTCCCGAAGTCGCAAACAGGTAAATGACGAACCCCACGAGCACAATCACGGCAATGCCCCCAATCAGGGGCAAATGGGGCTTCCATTGTTCAATATGTTCTCCCAGCCAATTGGCGAGTTCGTTATTGACCGGCTTGTGATGGCGACCTGCGGATTTCATGGCAAACTTCCTTGGGCAAAACGCGGCCTGACCCCGGACAAATTGCCCGCTGGCCCGAACTGGCTACTCGTCCGAAGTATAGGACTGGCAAGCAAATAGCGTCAAGGGCGACCGCAGCCACCCAGCTTCTCACAAGCGCTGGCAAGGAAGCGATTTGGGCCTTACGCCGCCGATTTGGCAATCGCTTCTTTCGCCACGGCAATGCAGGCCTTCATTTCGTCGATGGGGTTTTCCGGATTGGCTTCGTATTCCAGGGCCAGGGAACCGTCGGCGGGGAACTTGATTTCGCGAAGGGCCTTGAAGAGGCCGACGACGTCGAGCTTTCCTTTGCCGATGACGACATTCTTGCTGCCCCGGCCGAGTTCGACGTCGTCCTTGATGTGAGCCCCAAAGACGCGCGGGCCGAGCGTCTTGACCGCTTTGACCGGGTCTTCGCCGCTGCGAAGGAAGTGGCCGCAATCGACACAGGCCCCGACCCACTTGTGCCGCCCCTTTACTGCCTGCACCACGCTGTCGATGCTGTCGTAGAGCTGTCCCGGGCCATGGTTGTGGATGGCAATCTTGATCTCGTATTCTGCGACGAGCTTATCGAGGCTGTCGAAGGAGTCCTTCTCGGGGTTGGCCGTGATGACCTTTACGCCCGCCTTCTTCGCGAATTCAAACAGTTTCTTGTTCGCCTCATGGTCCTTGGTAAAGCCATGCACTCCGTGCCCGGCGAGCTTGATTCCGGCCTCTTCGAGGAGTTTGAGCGTCTCCTTGATCTGTTCGTCGCTGGCCTTGGTGTCGAGATGCTTGCCATAAAACTCGGCGTAGTGCAGCCCCAGTCCTTTGATGTGGCGGATAGTTTCCACGGTATTGAAGTTCCGCAGGGAATAGCTCTGCACCCCCACCGGGAAACCCCCAAACGGATCATCCGCCACATTCAGCCCGGCAGCAGCCAGAATGTGGGGAACATCAAAAAAAGTCGCCCCAGCCGTGGCAGCAGCGGAAAGAGCGAGGAAACGGCGACGAGGGAGGGAGAGGTTCATGGGGCGGTTCCTGGAAAACGATACGCAGGTGAAGGGAAAGTTCGAAAAAAGTGATTCGAGGTTAGGTGGGAACAAAGTACTGAGTACTTAGTACTCAGTACTTTGTCCTCAACCCCAGTACAGTACCCCAACCATTCTAGCGATATTTCGGGGGTTTGCATCGCCTTGTAGGCTCTCCCGCAGCCTGTAAAATTACAGGGTTAATCGTATTTCATTGATTACAGGCATTGATTCTAGGCGAAGGTTTTCTCCATGTTTGACTGGATTGGCGGGCGAGTCTTCAAATTCGTCCACGGCAACAACCTGGTTTACAACACCTGCTGGGAAGACCCCCGTCTGGACCATGTCGCCCTCAAGCTAACGCCGCAGGACAATGTGCTGGTCATCACGTCCGCCGGTTGCAACGCTTTGGATTACGCGATTGCCGGCCCAAACCACGTTTATGCCGTCGATATGAACCCGCGGCAGAACGCACTTCTCGACCTGAAGATTGCCGGCATTCGCCACCTCGATTACGAAGACTTCTTCCGTCTGTTCGGTTACGGCCATCATCCGGACGCCCGCAAGATTTATAAAGACAAGCTCCGCACCGGCCTCCCCGCCTGGTCCCGCTCCTACTGGGACAAGTGGATCAAGTTCTTCCACACGCCGGGGAAGTCCTTTTACTACCGCGGCACGAGCGGCTCGTTCGCCCGGATGATCTGTCTCTATACCGACCGGGTGATTCGGGTCCGGCCGTGGGTCGATGCCTGCTTGGAAGCCAAAAACGTGCAGGAGCAGAAGGAAATCTACGACAAATACCTGCGGGAGAAATTCTGGTCACGCACGATGAAGTTCGCCATGAACCGCGATACGACCCTTTCCATGGTCGGCGTTCCCAAAGCCCAGCGGCGGCAGGTGGAAGCGCAATATGACGGGGGAATCGTCAAGTTCGTTCAGGACTGCCTGGAAGCCGTCTTTTGCAAGCTCCCCCTCGCGGACAACTATTTCTGGCGGGTCTATATGAAGGGGGAATACAGCCGCAAGTGCTGCCCCGAATATTTGAAAGCCGAGAACTTCGAGAAACTCAAAGCCGGCCTGATCGATCGTGTCACCACGCACACCAACCATGTGCAGGGCTTTTTGGAACAGCATGACGGGGAAATCTCCCGCTACATTCTGCTCGACCACATGGACTGGCTGTCGGACAAGTTCTTTCCCCTCTTGGAACTGGAGTGGCAGGCGATTGTCCGCCGCGCCGCCCCGGGGACTCGCGTCCTTTGGCGGAGCGGCGGTTTGCGTACCGACTTCCTGGAGAAGGTGAGCGTCACCTCCGGCAACAAGCAGCGGGCGCTGCCTGAACTCCTGACCTACCACGAGGGTCTCGCCGCCGAGTTGCACGAGAAAGACCGCGTTCACACCTACGGCAGCTTCTACATCGCGGATCTGGCGGTTTAGCATCCTCATCACGCCCACGCAAAGCCGTGGGCGTGCCACCCAACTTCTCCCCTCATCCCCTCACCTTGCCCCATGGGCGTCCTCGCCGACCTCAAAATCCTCTATCACCTCACGCTCAAGCCGGTCCGAGGCAAGGACCACGCTGCGCGGATGGAGAATTTCTATGCCGGCCAGGCGGATGCCTACGACGACTTTCGCAAACGTCTGCTCAAAGGGCGGCAGGAGATGTACTCGGCAGTGCAGATTCCCGAAGGGGGGACTTGGCTGGACATGGGTGGCGGAACGGGGGCGAATCTGGAATACCTCTCCGATCGGATCGGCAAGCTCAATAAGGTCTACGTCCTCGATCTCTCCCACTCGCTCCTGGAAGTCGCCAAAAAACGGATCGCCTCCCGCGGCTGGAGCAACGTGGAAACCATCGAGGCGGACGCCACCACCTTCCAGCCCGCTGGCGGCCCGGTGGATGTCGTCACGTTCTCATACTCGTTGACGATGATCCCCGACTGGTTCGGAGCGATTGAAAATGCCCTGGCCATGCTCAAGCCGGGAGGGACCATCGGCGTGGTCGATTTCTACGTCAGCCGCAAGTTCCCCGCCGGCAACTTAAAGAAGCATCGCTGGTTTACCCGGACCTTCTGGCCGACGTGGTTCGGGTTTGACAACGTCTTTCCGTCGCCAGACCATGTGCCGTTCCTTCACCGGCACTTCGAGCCGCTGCTGTTTGAAGAACAGCGAGCCAAGGTGCCGTACATTCCGTTCGTGCGGACGCCGTATTACCTGTTTGTCGGCCGCAAGCGGACGAAACTACCCGCGCTGTTTTAGCAGCGGCCCCATCAGCGCCGACAGGGACACGTTCTGCCGGCCGCTCGCGTCAAAGTTGTTCGGCTCAAGCCATTGCTGAAAGGCTGCATTCAACTCAGGCCATTCATCATCAATGGCGGCATACCAGGCGGTATCGCGGTTTCTTCCTTTGACCACCGCGGCCTGTCGGAAGAGCCCCTCGTACGACAACCCTAGCCGCTGGGCTGCGCGTCGCGAGGGTTCATTGAGGGCATTGCACTTCCACTCGTAGCGCCGGTAGCCAAGTTCGAAGGCCCGTTTCATCATCAGATACATCGCCTCAGTGGCAGCGGGTCGGCCTTGCAGGAGGGGCGAGAACATGAGATGCCCCACCTCAATACTCCCATGCCGCGGGTCAATCCGCAGATAGCTCGCGACTCCCACCGCCTTAGCTGATGCCTGATCCACGATGGCGAAAAACAGCGGATCGCTGCTCGCGGCCGAAGCACTCACCCAGTCGCGATACGCTTCCCAACTCTCAAACGGACCATAGGTCATGTAGGTCCAGTTTCTCTGTTCCGCGTCCAACCAATTGGCATCGTAGAGTTCACGGGCATGCCGCTCCGCCGAGATCGCCTCGACGCGGCAGAAGCGGCCTTCCAGCGGCTCTCTTGACGGCGTTTGCGGCGGCTGCCAATTGGCGACCGGCAGTCCAACGAGCTGACCCAAGTCATTTACTTCGCTCGGCATGGCTTCTCCCGCCAGGTGTTAGTTCGTGAAAAACTCTCGGCCAACTTTTTCGCAACTAGATACCGGCAAAGGCTGGTTCCAACTCGGAGTTGGCGGCACTCCACGGTGACCGATATATTGGAGCAACTCCCTTTGTTCTACTGAACTCCCCATTCGGAGATAATGCCATGCGATTTGTACCCCTGCTGATTGTTCTCATCCTGATTGCCTGCGGCTGCGGAGGACGGGGCGGGCGAAGTGTGACGACGGAGGATGGGGGTGGAAATGGGGCGGCGGAGAGTGAAAATTTTGCCGGGCGCCTGGAAGCGGCGAAGGCAATTTTTGATTCGAACAAGCGGGACGCGGCTTTGGCCAAGGTGGCCTTGGATGCGGCAGAGGCGGGAGAAGGGGACTTTGCCAAACAAGCCGCGAAAAGTATTTTCGACTCCAATTCCAAGGACAGCGCCGCCTACAACGCGGCGGTCGCGCTGGCCAAGGCGGGGAAAGCGAAGGAAGCTAAAGAAGTCGCGGACATCATCTTCGACTCCAATCGCAAGGATGCGGCGATGACGAAGATTGCCGGCGGGGGCAAGTAGGGTGAGCCAATAATGTACAATCGCGGAGCTTGATGTGACACCCCATGAGGCCGGCATTTCGATGTCTCGCTTGCCCTACGATGATTTTGCGTGGCATGTTTTGCTGCAAGCACACAATGGTGAGTTTGGCAGCATGCTGGAGTTCTATGTCGATGCGGCGACCATCAAATTATTTGGGATGCAACTCGCCGAATTCCCGTTTGGTAAAATGGAAGAGGTTCGGTTTGAGATCGGCAGCCGCGAAGGGAACTTCGCATATTATCTTCTGCTCCGAGCGATGACTTACGACCGTTCCGGCCATATAGCCTTACAGGTCGAAGTGGACAACCGCCAGGAAGGTCATCGCCACTCCCAAGCCAGCTTCTTTATCCCCTGTGAGGCCGCCTCACTAAACCAATTCGGTCGTCGAATTTCTGCGTGGCTGGAGAAATCCGGCGAGCCTTTAGTTTGGTTCGCAGGCTAGTGGAGAATCGCCGAGGCAATTCTGTCGCGGAACGAAAGGCGACTACTTCACCCGTATCCGCGGGTCCAGCCACACAAACAGCAAATCCACCAGCAGGTTGATGCTGACGAACATGGTGGCGATGACGATGGCGGCTCCTTGGACGGCTGGGTAGTCGGTGTTGCCGACGACCGCGTCCTTCACGTAGAGGCCAAGGCCGGGCCAGTCGAAGACGGTTTCGGTCAGGACGGCTCCGGAGAGGAGCAGGCCGACTTGCAGGCCGACGATGTTCGCGATGGGGACGGCTGCGTTGGGGAGGGCGTGGCGGAGAACGACCCGCAGCAGGCTACCCCCTTTGGCCCGGGCGGTCCGGATGTAATCCGCCGAAAGAACTTCCAGCATGCTGCCGCGGGTGATCCGGGCGATGATGGCCATGGGGATGGTGCTGAGGGCGGCGGCGGGAAGGGCCAGGTGATGCAGCACCGCGGGGAGGAGGTCGAGCCGGCCGCGGAGGAGCGTGTCGAGCGTGTAGAGGCCGGTCAGCTCGTCAAACGTCGCCTGCTCCAGCGCAGGCAGCCGGCCGCTGACCGGGAACCAGGGGAGGAGGGCCCGCAGGCCGATGGCGAGAAAGAACACCGGAACGCTCACCCCCAGCAGCGAGCCAAACGTGCAGAGCCGGTCTGGGAGGCGGTTCTTCCAAACGGCGGCCAGGGTCCCCGCGGCCATTCCCAGGGGAATAGCGAGGGCCAGGGCGGCCAGCGTGAGTTCCATCGTGGCCGGGACCTTTTTGCGCAGCTCCCCCGCCACGCTCTGCGTCGGCCGGGCGATAGATTCTCCAAAATCGGCCTTCGTCACAACCCGCCAGTAGAACGTGCCGAGCTGCACGTAAATCGGTTGGTCCCAACCGTACTGTTTCTCCAGCCATTCCATTTGCTTCTGGTCCGGATGCTGGCCGAAACGGGCGAGAAGCGGATTGCCGGGGAGAGCCCGCATGGCGAGAAAGACGAGCGTGACGGCGACAAAGATGGTCGCCAGTGCGTGACCCAAGCGGCGGAGCAAATATCCGGTCACTGAGCCGCCTCAAAATGGGCATTGCGGAAGCGTACCAAGGCAGTCGTATGAAGTTGAAAGCCAGCCAGCCCCTTCACGTGGGCGGTGCGAATTTGCGTATGGGCGAGCGGCACAACGGGGACTTCCTCCAGAATGAGCTGCTGGGCGTCGCTGTAAATCTTCAGCCGTTTCTCTTTGTCCATTTCCTTTTGGCCGGCGATGAGGAGAGTGTGGAGCTTGTCGCTCCGGAAGCGGCTGAGGTTGTTGCCCGCTTCGCTAATGTTGTCCTGATCGACAAGCGAGTAGAGGAAATTATCAGGGTCGTTGTTATCGCTGTTCCAGCCGGCCAGGCCGAGCTGATGCTCGCCAGCCATAAGTGCCCGGAAGTGCTCGCTGACATCCCGGCCTCGGATGCTGAGGTCGATACCGATGGGGGCCAGCGAATCCTTGAAAAACTTCGCCATCGGCAGCGGCTGTTGCAGATAAATGCGGGCCTGGTTCATCACGGAAAGCTCTAGCTTGATCGGAAGCGTAAGTCCTTCTTCGTTAGCGGCCTCTTCCATCAGCGTTTTGGCCTTCGCCAAATCGAACGGACGATCCTTGAGCGCGGCATCATGTCCCCACATCGTCGGCGGGACCATGCTGACCCCGACCTTCGCATTGCCGCCATAGCCAACTTGCAACAGTGCCGGCTTGTCGATGGCGAGAGCGATGGCTTCGCGAACTTTTTTGTTGCCCAGCGGCGACTTCTCGACATTCATGGCGAGGTAGGCGACGTTCATTGCCTCGTGGCTTTGGACGATGAGCTTGTCGTTCTTGGCGAGGACATCGAGTTCGGCGGGAGAAAGCCCTTCGGCGATGTGAATCTCTCCCCGCTCCAGCCGCTGCATGCGGGTGGCGTTTTCCTGCACGGGAACAATGATGAGCGTCTTGATTTTAGCGGGGCCACGCCAGTGACCGTCGAACCGCTCCAGTACGAGCTGCTGGCCGCGACTCCATTTGACGAACTTGAACGGGCCGGTGCCGACCGGATGTTCCGCGAAATTGCGGCCGAATTCCTCCAGTCCCGCAGGGCTGGCAATACTGGCGGGAAACATTGCCAGGTTGTTCAGAAAAATGGCGCTGGCATATTTGAGCTTGAAGATGACGGTCAATTCATCAGGGGTCTCCACAGCCTCGATCATGCTATAGGCGGATTGGTAAGGCCGAGCCGCGTCATAAACATGGGGACTAGCGAGTAGTCCCGCTTGTTTGGAACCTTCATTCGCAGGGGCGTCCGCCAGCGGCACCAGCAGCCGGTCAAACGTCAACTTCACTGCCGCCGCATTGCAGGGAGTGCCGTCGTGGAACTGGACACTTGGCCGAAGCTTGAAAGTCCAGGCGAGGCCGTCGTCGCTGGTTTTCCAGGACTCGGCGAGAGAGGGGACGAGATCGGTCGTCGTCTCGTCGTAAGTTACAAGAGTGTCAAAGACGTTCGTAATGACGTGGACCGCTTCCGCGATGTCCGTGTTAATCGGGTCGAGCGTCTTGGGATCGTCTGACTGCGCATAAATCAGCGCGTCCTTTTCGCCGCCATTTTTAGCTCCGCCCCCGCAACCCATCAGTCCGAAGAGTATTGCGGCAAAAAGAGACAGGCAGGCGAAATTGCACAATGACCAATGACCAAGTACCAATGACCAATAAAGATCGCGAACCAATTGGTCATTGGTCATTCGATAATTGGTCATTCGGCGCGCCGCCTATTCTTTTCCCGCCAGCGGCTCTTTTTTCTCGGTGATGACCGGACACTGCGTGGCCATCTCGGCGTTGAGCTCGATGAAGGGCTTCTGGTCCTCGGGGACGTTGTCCTGATGGAAGATCGCTTCCACCGGGCATTCCGGGACGCAGGCTTCGCAGTCGATGCATTCATCCGGGTGGATGTAGAGCATCTGCTCCCCTTCATAGAAGCATTCGACGGGGCAAACCACCACGCAATCGGTGTATTTGCAGCCAAAGCAAGCCTGAACCACAATATGAGCCATGACAGGAAATCTCCAAAACAACAGGCGTGTGTAGCAAAGCAGTTTAACGAATCGGCTGCGGATGTGGGAAACCGTGAGGCCGCAGCGGGTATAAATCCTTAGGTCCGATTTTTTGCCAGCTGGACAGTAGCGTGCTGGAAAGTAATGTCATGCCGCCCAAGCCGGATGAATTATAAATCCTCACGGCTGGGGGGGTGGCAAGTACTTACCCTGAAACGACTTCCGGCCTTGCTGGCAGATTTGGGGAATCGTAGTAGTCTCCCGAAAGACTGTCAAGCGGCCACTTGGTAGCGAACTTTGGGGGCGGCAAAGGCGTTATTAAGCTTGCCCCGGAAGTTTCCGCTACGTAAAATGTTGCAAGTTAGGCACTTTGGGCGAGAAGTGGCGAACCAGGAGGCCGAATAAGGGAGTAAGACGCGGTTGATGGAACGTGTTTTGCTTTCGCAAGCACACCAAGCCCGCGCCATGACAGGCGTCCATGGGCCGACGGAACAAGAGGTGTTATCGTGGCTCTATCCGAAATCGACAAACAGTTGCTGAAGCGTTGCCTGGACCGCGAGCCGAGGGCCTGGGAGGACTTTGTCGACCGCTTTGTCGGTCTGGTCGTCCACGTCGTCAATCATACCGGCAGTTCCCGGTCGATCCAGATTTCGGCTCAGGACCGGGAAGACTTCACTGCCGAAGTGTTCCTGGCCATTCTGGCGGACGACTTTGCCGTTCTCAAGCGGTTCCGCGGAGCCAGCAGCCTGGCAACCTACTTGACCGTCATCGCCCGCCGAGTCGTGGTTCGCGAACTCCTCAAGCGAAAGATCTCCGCCATGCCCCCCGGGGAGTCGGGAATCCTGCAGCGCGGCGAGGCCGGAATTCTGCAAAAGAATGGCAATGGCCATGTCTCCGCCGAAGAGCGCTTTGACAATCGGGATGAAGTCCAAAAACTGATGGACAGCCTGCCCCACGAGGAGGCAGAGGTGGTGCGGCTCTATCATCTGGAAGGAAAGAGCTACCACGAGATCAGCGCCCACATGAGCATTCCCGAAAACAGCATTGGCCCCACCCTCAGCCGGGCCCGCGCCCGCATGCGGCGCGAAGCGCTAGGGTCTGCTTCTTCGATTTATTAATCGCTCGCGGCCTGCAACAACTGTTTTCAGGTGCCAGGCTCTTCGTTGACATGCCACTTGGCAGACTTGTAAACTGAGGGCCTGCCGCTGCCGAGCGGAAATTTTTTGTTACGGCAAGGATATAGGTCATGGGCTTTGGCTCAAACTTGAGGAGATTGACCAGCCTGAGTGCGGGCGTCTTCGTGGCCATGCTCGCTGGCTTGGTCCTGGCTCAGGAAACGGGGATTGATCCCGCCATGCTGCCGGGGATGGTGCAGGATGATGCCCAGGCGACCGTTGCCGGGACCTGGACGAAGTCGGTCCATACCAAGCCGTTCCTGGGAGAAGGCTATTTGTACGCCGCTGGGGGTGAGAAGCAGACTGTGACGTTTTCGCTCGATGTAAAGGAAGCGGGCGTTTATCAGGTGCTGCTGTCGTATACGCCGGGGCCGAATCGGACGGAGAAGGCCGCAGTGCTGGTGCATGCGGCAGACGGCGTGAAGACTGTCGTCGTCAACCAGATGAAGAAGCCGGAGGGGCCGTATTGTTTTCAGCCACTGGGGGAATTTAAGTTTGAAGCGGGGAAAGCGGTCGTGGTGGTTTCCGCCGAAGGAAACATGAAAGGAGTCGTCATCGCCGACGGTGTGCAATTTTTGACGCCCGATCAGTTCAAGATTGCTCAGGCAGAAGCTCCCAAAAAGCCGCCGAAGCTCTTGCCAGCGCTGGCCAAGAACACGCCAAAGTCGCCAACTCCCGTCAAGCCAAAAGACCCAGCCAAGAAGGAAGAGCCGCCGCAACAACAGCCGGCGAAGTTCGTGCGCAAGGCTCCGACGAAGCCGCTGACGAAGCTCACGCCGGCACAGCTCGATGAGCTCATGGAGCAGCATGTCGGCGGCATCAAAGAGAGCCCGCCGATTTCGGACGAGGCGTTTTTGCGCCGCATTACGCTCGATTTGCTCGGCCGGCAGCCGAAGTTGCCGGAAATGGATGCGTTCCTGGCGGATGAACGGGCGGACAAGCGGGCCGAGGCCGTTGAGAAGCTTCTGGCGTCGCCGGAAATCGGCGTCAATTGGGCGAACTACTGGAGCGACGTCATCAGCTACCGAACCCCGCAGCCGGAATTGACGTTTTTGAATTACACATCCTTCAAGCGCTGGCTGGCCGAGCGGTTCAATCAAAACGCCGGTTGGGACGAGACGACGTATGCCATGCTGACGGCTGTCGGCAAGGTTGGGGACAATCCGGCGGCCACGTTTGTCGGCTTTCATCAGGGGGACAAGTCGCGGCTGGCGGCGGAGACGACGCGAGTCTTTCTCAGCACGCAGATTGCCTGCGCGGAATGCCACGACCACAAGTTCGTCGAGATGCCGCAGGAGACGTTTCATCACGTCGCTGCGTTTTTCGTCCGCGTGAACACCAAGCTCCCCTGGAACGATAGCGACGCGATCATCGTTTCCAGCAAGGCGGATGGCGAGCACAAAATGCCCGGCGGCAAGAGCGAAATGCAGCCGATTGCCTTTTCGGAGCGGAAGGTGGACCTGGGAAGGAGCGATGTGGACCGCCGGACGGAACTCGCCGACTGGATTGTGGCTCCCGAAAATCCTTGGTTCGCCCGGGCGATGACCAACCGCATTTGGGGCCGGATGATGGGTCGCGGCTTTAGCGAGCCCGTCGATGAAATCGGCGAGTTGGGGGACAGCGTCCTGCCGGAAGTTCATTCGGCGGTGGCCGAGCATTTTGTCGCCGCCGGCTATGACATGAAGGACGTGTTCCGGCTCGTGGCGAGCAGCAAGGCGTACCAGCGGACGCTGCGAGATCCGGATAAGACGAACAAGGAGGAGACCAAGCCTTTTGCCGTCATTGCCGCGGGTCGGTTGCGGGGGGACGAAGTATTCGACTCGCTCGCGATTGGTCTTGGCCTGCCGAATCTCACGCCTCCAGCAACGCCCGCGACCGACGCTGTCCGTTTTCCCCCGCCGCCGAAGAGCACGCGCGACCTGGTCAGCGATGCCTTTGGCTTCGATCCCTCAAGTGATGCCGGCAACGTCAGCCGCACGATGCAGCAGGCGATGCTCCTCATGAATAACGAGCAAATCCAGAAGCAAATTGACGCTTCCCCCGGCAGCGGCACGATGCTGGCGAATTTAGTTGCGGCTGAGGCAGACGACGCGAAGGCCGTAACGCGGCTCTACGAAAACGTTCTGGCCCGCAAACCGAATGGCGAGGAGATCGATCTGGCGAAGAAGCACATTGCCAAAGTTGGCGAGCGGAAAGCGGCGTATGAGGATTTGCTCTGGAGCCTGGTGAACGGGGCGGAGTTCTTGTCGCGGAGATAGAGGAAGAGAAGGCAAGTACTGAGTACGGAGTACTTCTGTAGGGCGAGCCAACTATGCAACACAACATCGTCAATCTCGACGTTACCTCCAGCGGCATCCGCTCCCGACGCGGCTTCCTCGCGCAGCTTGCCGCCGGCACCACTGCTGGCGTAGCGACCCTTTCCTGGCGGGACATGCTCATCGCCAAGGCGGAAGAGGTTCGCAAGCAGGGAAAGAGCATGATCCTGCTCTGGATGGACGGGGGGCCATCGCAGTTTGATACGTTCAATCCCAAGATCGGCTCGCAGTTTCAGGGGCCGGCCAAGGCGATTCCGACGAACGTGCCGGGAGTGGAGTTTGCCGAGTACTGGCCGCAGACGGCGCAGGTGATGGATAAGATCGCCCTGATCCGGAGCATGAGGAGCGACGAGCGGGACCATTTTCGGGCGATCAAGCTGGTCCGGACCGGCTATCCGATCAAGCCGACGATCAACTATCCGACCTGGGGAAGCGTCGTGGCCCGCGAACGTTGGGACCCCGGCTTTGACCTGCCCGCATTTGTCCGGATCAATAAGCCACGGATCACCACGCGGGATGTGAACTCCGGCGTCCTCGGCCCGCGTTACGCCTCCTTCAAGATCGACGAGCCGGGCAAATTGCCGCCGGATGTCTATCCCGCTGCCAGTCCCGAAGTCCTTCGCCGCCGCCTCGCGCTCTCCGCTCAAGTTGACGAACAATTCGCCAAGGCCGGTAGCAAAAAAGCCGCTGCCGAACAGCGCGAAATCTACGACCGCACCAGTCGGTTCGTCCTCAGCCCGCTGCTCTCGGCGTTCGAGCTGGACAAAGAGCCGGAGAAGCTGCGCGACGCCTATGGCCGAAATCCGTTCGGACAGGGATGTTTGCTTGCTCGCCGACTCGTGGAAACTGGTGTCAGCTTTGTCGAAGTCATCAGCACCGGCAGCATCAACGACCAGGGGTGGGACACGCACAAACGGGGCTTCAAGGAGAATCCGCTCCTCGCCGCCGAGACCGACAGTGGCTACGCGACGCTGCTGACCGACCTGGCTCAGCGGGGAATGCTGGAGAACACGCTGGTCGTCTGGATGGGTGAATTCTGCCGCACGCCGAAATTCGATCCTGACGGCGGCCGAGACCATTACAGCGACGGCTGGCTTGCTGGCTTCTCGGGAGGCGGCGTGAAGATGGGACAGGTGATTGGAGCGACTGACAAGGAAGGGGTCCATGTCACCGAGCGCCCCGTCGGCGTGCAGGACCTGTTCGTCACTTTCTGTAAAGTCCTCGGCATGGACCCGCACAGCGAGTACATCACCGACCAGAATCAGCCGCTGAAACTGGTTGAAGGGGGTGAACTGATCAAGGAGCTGTTTTGAAAGACCTTCAGCCGCTTGCTTTTGGAAGTGCCAAGCCACAGCCTGAGTTAGACGGCAGTGCTGGCCCCTCAGGCAAAGGCCCGGTGGTGTGGTTGCTGGCCAGGCTTTTTTGCCTGCTAATGCTGTTGACGCAGGGGCTGGCTGTGGCGTTCTTTATCACGGCTATTATCGATCCGGTATGGACCGACAAGTCGTTGCGAGGTCATCCCGAGCAAATTGCCGCGGTTCGGTTTTTCTGCGTCATCTTCGCGGGCATTTTTGGCTTGCCGCTGCTTCCCATGGTTCCCATGCTCGTATTCCCCCGCAGCCAGTTTGGCTGGTACTTAGGGGCAATTGCACTGGGCCTGGGAATCTTCACCACCTGCGGCTGGCCGATTGCCATTCCGCTGATAGTCTACTGGTTCCACCCCGATGTGAAACGGTACAGCGGCCTCTCGGTCGGCGCTATCGCCCCACATGCGTTGTAGAGCCGCGGTCGACCTATCCGGCGCTTCGGCTCCCTTCCTCTTTGGCCCTCTCATACGCTTCGCGGAGTTGAGCCACGGCCCGCTCGTTTCGGCGGAGTTGGGTGCTGATGCCGCCATAGTTCTTCTTCAGGCTCCCTTCCTTGGAAGTCTTCTCCTGCGTGGAGGACATGATGAACTCCCCGCCATACTTTTGAATCTCCCGGCCGTGCTCTGTGCAGAGCCGCGTTTGGCGGATGGCCTCCGCCCGGTCGGCATCAATCGGCTGCTTGCAGATTTCGCAATGTCGCATGCTGGTCTCCTGGGTGAAGTGGAATGACTGCTGCGTCCCTATCTCCTTGGTCCCTCAAACCGACAAATATTCCCGCCGCGCGTAAAAAAACCGCCCGAAAGTTTTTGGGGCGGCTTTATTGCTGGCACACGCGTATTAATACCGACGGCCGCGGAATTGTCAAGTCGCTTTTTGTCCGTCGCTTTCGTCCGTCTCCGGAAAAACCATTTCCCGGAACATCCGCCAAAACATCAGCATCCCCATCATGAGCATCAGGCACGCACCCACGAGCAGCGGAATCATTGGGCCGAGCGCAAAAGTGTCGCCGGCAGCATCCCAGATTGGGCCCCAACCAACGATGACAACCACCGCGGCCAGGCAGAGGTACGGGCCAAAGGCAATGTCCTTGCGGCCGGTGAGGAGAAACTGCGAGACGGCGATGAAGAGGGCGGCGGCTGGGGATAGGAAGAAGACCATGAGGGCTGATTGCCAGCCGAGGAACGCGCCAATCATGGCCATCAGGGTGACGTCACCAAAGCCCATTGCTTCCCGCTGCAGCGAGATGCGGCCGACGATGCGGACCGCCCAGACCAGTCCGCCGCCGAAGGCGAGACCGATCAGCGAGGAGAGTAGCGACTCCCAGCGAGGACCGCCAAAACTCCAGACGACGACCGTCCCGGCGATGGGGAGTGCGGCCAGCAGAACGTAACGCGGCCAGAAAAAGTCGCGGCGGATGCTGGCGATGTAGTAGCTAATCCCGCGAATCGTTCCGCGGCGGAGCGTGGCCGTGGCCGGTATCAGCGAGCACGACCAAGCCGCGATGATCAAACAGCCTATGGCGAGATACCGCCAGCCGTCGAGTTTAGGAAACCAAGGATACGGAGAGGTGAGCAGCAGATTGAGGATGACCGGCGGAGGACCAACAGCGGTCTCCGGCAGACGCGAAGCAGGCAAGATTGCTGCGAACAGCAGGCCCAGCAGCGTCCCCGGAATCGTAATGCTGTCGGGAATCGTTTGCTCGTCAAAATCGATGAACGTGGCGACGAGCATTAGCCCGATCAGGATCGCATGCGCCAGGAACTGGGAATGTGTTGTGGCGGGCAAGCCTGCCAGCGTGGAACTCGCTCCCAGTGGAGCCAGATGTCCCCCGATCTCCCACCAGTACAGCGCCGCTACGCCAAGGCCGCAGAAGAGTTCCAGCAAAAGCGGCCGGACCCAAAAGCCGCGGCCATGCAGGCTCGCTTCGCGGCTGAGGGAGAACCAGCCGGCGAGGGGGAGAAAATCGTGCCAACGGCGAGGAAGTGAGTCCGGGTGCCGGGAAGACCAGGGACTGATGGACCTGCTATTCCAGGCCAGCGAATAAATTCCCCAATTCACGAAGGCGCCAACGACCAGGCCAATGACGAACAGGCCGGCCAAACGAATCTCCAGCGGAATGGACAAGAGAAAGTTGAGCAAAGGGGAATGGCCGCTGAAGTTTGAAACTTGACTTGACTGGAATTATAGGTCCCAGAGGCCCGTCCCGTAGAGGCCAAATTCGCGTTCTTTCGCTTAAACCTGGCTGCGCAACCAGTCGGCAATCTGACCGGCGAGTGCCGCGGGAGCCGATTGCTCGGCATCGAGCGTCAAGTCGGCACAAGCGGCATAAATTGGAGAGCGGATCGCCAAGAGCCGCTCCACTTCGGCCAGTCCGCCGACAGCGGTCAGGTTGGGGCGGCGGGCAGCGGTGGAGGCATCACCGCCAATCCGCTGGAAGAGGATCGCGGCAGATGCTTGCAGCCAGACAGCCTTGCCACTGCCGCGAATGGCCTGCCGGCTTTCCTCGCGAAGGATCGCGCCGCCGCCGAGTGCGACGACATGACTCTCGAGCTTCGCCAGGTCCGCCACGACGGCCGCTTCCAGATCGCGGAAGGTCTGTTCCCCGGAAGTGTCAAAGATTTGCTTGATGGTCTTCCCCGCCCGCCGCTCAATTTCCACATCCGCATCGAGCCACGGCCAGCCGAGGAGCTTTCCCAGCTCGGCGGCGACGGAAGTCTTCCCACTGCCGCGATAGCCGATGAGGTAGAGGTTCATAAGCGCCAGATCTCACCCCGACCCTCTCCCAAGGGGAGAGGGAGAAAACCTTTTTACATTTTGGCCGCGCTGATTGCCCGCCGCACAACCTGGCGCATCATCTCGGCTGGTGCGTCTTCGCCAGTGAAGAGGCGGAACTGATGAGCCGCCTGACCGACAAACATTTCCACGCCAGTGATCACCTCGCAGGCACTTTCGCGGGCTTGTTTGATAAGCAATGTCTGCTCGGGATTGTAGATGGTATCAAATACAACCATTCCTGCCTTGAGATACATCTGGTCGAAAGGGGATTCGTCCAGGTTTGGGTGCATGCCAACCGGTGTGCAATTCACGAGCAAATCGGGCTTAATGGTGTGGCGCAGGGACCACGCCGTGGAGCGGACATGGAACTTATTGGCCAATTCATCCGCCCGCTCCGCGGTGCGACTGGCAATGATGACGTCCGCGCCCCGTCGCTGCAGTCCAAACACAATCGCTCGGGCCACACCGCCGGCTCCCAAAACCAGAGCCGTCTTTCCCTTCAAGGACGAGCCCCCTTCTTCATTCCCGCCAAATGCCCCGTCAATGCTGCTCATCGCGGCCTTGTAGTCGGTGTTATAAGCGCGCCGTTCGCCATCCACCCAGACCACGGTGTTGGCGGCCCCAATTTGCTGGCTCGGCTCATCGAACTTGTCCACATGGCGCAGGATCTCCTCTTTGTGCGGAATCGTGATGGACAGTCCCTTAATGCCCAGCTCCTTGCAGTCGGCCAGGAACTGCGGCAGCTCCTCCTGCGGCACACGAAAGGGAATGTAGGCCCGGTTCATTTTGAGCTGGCTAAAAGCCGCGTTGTGGATCAGCGGACTGAGGCTGTGGCTGACGGGATCGGCGATCACGCCGAAAATCTCGGTCTCTTTGTTGATGGTGTCGTAGTGGTAAATCTCTTGCATCTGCTGATGACTAAGCTGCCCGGGGGCCATCGCCCGCTCGGCGTGGAACGTGGCGTACGTGAACGGTGCTCCAAACTTGCCGGCTAGTATCCGGGATGGCGTGCCGATTTCGCCCATGCAGATAGCAACAGTAGGGATCGGGCTGTACCGCATCATCCTTAGGGCCTTGAGGCAATCGTGCGGGCTGTGGGCCATGGTGGCGACTTTAACCACGTCGGCATCCAGAGCGGCCATTTTGTGCTGCAGGGCCGGCAAATTCTCGGGGGTTTCTTGAAAGTTGTGATAGCTGATGATCCGCTTCGTTTTGCCGAACCGCGGAATGCTAGCTGCCACATCCTCTTCCAAGTCTACATACTCCACGCCGGAAGCGATCGCCTGCCGCAGCAGCATCTGACGGTCGTCCTCGCTCTTGGTCCAGCGTCCCCCGTCCTTCTGCCGCCGGCAGGTCACCACCACGGGACAGGGACGCTCCACCAGCAGCCGTTTGAGATTCGGCGGCGTCATCAGATAGTCCAGGCGCAGCTCCACGAGCTGCGCCCCATGCTCGGCGAGGTGCTTATGCTCGGCGATCATGTGGCGATGGCGGCCTCGGCCTATGCTGACGCAAATCATGAACGGCTAATCTGGGTGGCACGCTCACCGCTTGTAGTGGGCGTGGAGCCTGGGGATGTGACGAAAGGACACTCTCTAGATTGACCAAGTCCTCAGAAGGAATCAAGGCCGGAGACCGTTAGTACGCTAAGGAACTATGTACGCTTGAATCGCTTATCCAGTTCTTCCCGCGTAAACACCAGTGCCGTCGGCCGGCCGTGCGGGCAGTGATGGGAATCCTGATAGTGGAGCCGCTGTTCCAGCAGGGCGGTGATTTCCTCGGGAGCCAGGTAATCACCGGCTTTGACGGCCGCTTTGCAGGAGATCATGTGCAGAATCTCGTCGAGTAGGTCACGGCGATCCAGCACTTTCCCCCCCGCCAGCAGTCCATCGACCACCTGCCGCAGCAGTTCGGCCGGATCAATGCCGGACAGCATGGCGGGGTAACTGGAAACCAGGATCGTGTCGCCGCCAAAAGGTTCGATGTCGATCCCGAGCTTGGCCAGCGTCTCTTTCGCCTCGAGCGCCGCCGCCGCTTCTGCGGGAGCGAGCGCCACCGGTTCGGGAACGAGTAGCCGCTGGGATTCGAGCCGCCCGGAAAGGACCTTCGAGCGAATCTGCTCATACAGGACCCGCTCGTGCAAGGCGTGTTGGTCGATGACCACCATCCCCGCTTCGTTCTCGGTCACCAGATAGCGATTGTGGATCTGAAACCCCAGGTGGGACCGATTGGGGAAGCCGAGGATTGTGGCGGGAATCGCCTTTTGGTTTATCGGCGATTCTTCCGAAACAGCAGTCTCCGACTTGGGAGCACCGTTATACGCCTGCGGACCGCCAACCGCGGACCAGGAACGGTCAATCCGATTGAGGTGGAGCATCTGCTCCGGCGGCTTGTCGAAGCGGAGTTCCAGAGCCGATTGTTCATCTTCCTCGGCAAGCGCCACGGCTGCGCCGCCGTTGCCGCCAGCCAGTTGCCCTTTGGCCCATTGCACCAGTTCTTGCCGCTGGGTCACCGTGGCCGCTCCGTCGTGGGCCGCGGCTGGGTCGCCTTCATCGGACGAGGGGGTGCGAACCTTGGCGGTCAGGTCGGTCGACAGAAACCGCTTGCGGAGTGAGCCAAGGAGCAGCGAGTAGACTCGCCCGCTGTCCTGGAAGCGGACTTCGAGCTTGGTCGGATGGACGTTCACGTCCACCGAATCCGGCGGCATCTCCAGCCGCAGAAAGCCGATGGGGAACCGCCCATGCAGCAACAGCCCCCGGTACGCCTCACCAAACGCATGCTGCAGCGACCGGTCACGGATATGCCGCCCGTTGAGAAACAGATATTGCATCCGGTTATTCCCCCGCGAATGCTGCGGGTCGACCGCGAAGCCGGTGAGCTTCACTTCTCCATCGGTGCTGTCGAGCGGAATCAGGGCGGCTTCAATTTCGCGGCCGAAAAAGGCGGCTATTCGCTCCCGCCAGGTGGCGACTGGAGGGAGATCGAAGATCTGTCGCTCGTTGTGTCGCAGGGTGAAATGGACTTGGGGGTGAGCCAGGGCGATGCGGGTGAAGGCTTCGCTGGCATGGCCAATTTCGGTCTGCACGGCACGCATGAACTTGCGACGAACGGGTGTATTGAAAAACAGATTGCGGACCTCAATCGTGGTCCCCTGCGGCGCTCCGCATGGCATCACTTCCGAGCGCCGACCGCCGTCCACTTCCAGTTCCGCGCCGCTCTCCGCTTCGCGAGACCGGCTTCGCAAACGAAGCTGGCTGACTTCGGCAATGCTGGCGAGGGCTTCGCCCCGAAAACCAAACGTCCCAACGCGAAACAGGTCATCCGCATCGGCAATTTTGCTTGTGGCATGGCTGGAAATCGCCAGCACCAGTTGCTCGGGAGAAATCCCGCAGCCGTCGTCGGAGACGCGGATCAAGTCCATCCCCCCGGCAGCGAGCGAAACATCAATGCGAGAAGCCCCGGCATCGACGGCGTTCTCCAGCAGTTCCTTTACCACGCTCGCCGGGCGCTCGATCACCTCGCCGGCGGCGATCTTGTTGACGACGCTCGGAGGTAGTTGGCGGATGGTGGGCATGGATATGGGGATGGGATTAACCACAGAGATACGGAGAGGAGGAAGAAGGATGTTAATAGTTCAATGCGAAACACCAAATGTGTGCCCCAATCAATAATTCGACTTAAGCATTTTGCATTTGTCTTTCTCTGTGCCTCAGTGTCTCTGTGGTTAATCCCCCTCACTCTTCTCCTCTTCTCCACTCTGGTATTTCTCTAATTTCCGATACAACGTCCTCGCCCCAATATTCAATATCCGGGCCGCTTCCTCCCGATTGCCGCCGGTGAGTGTCAGGGTTTGCTCGATGGCCCAGCGCTCGATGTCGTCCATGCTCCGGCCGATCAGTTCCACGGGACCGCCGAGAGCAGTGGCACCAGACTTTGCATCTTCCACCTCGGTTAGCTCGGGGGGCAAGTCATCGAGGTCGAGCGTCCCGTCCACGTCCAGGACCACCATCGTCTCCACCGCGTTGCGGAGCTGCCGCACGTTGCCGGGCCATTCGTAGGAAAAGAGCTTGCGCGTGACTGCTGGGGCGATTCCTTTGATGGTCTTGTGGTGCCGCTTGGCGAACTGGCGGCGAAAGTGATCGGTCAGCGGCACAATGTCGTCCCGCCGCTCGCGGAGGGCCGGCAGATGGATCGTCACCACCTTGAGCCGGTAGTACAAGTCGTTGCGAAACACGCCCGCCTTGATGGAGTCTTCCAGGTTGCGATTGGTGGCGGAGACGAGGCGGATATTGACCTTGATCTGCTTGTTGTCCCCGACGCGGGTGACCTGATGGTCTTCGAGCACGCGCAGCAACTTGATTTGCGTCTGCTGGGGCATGTCGCCGATTTCGTCCAGGAAAAGCGTCCCGCCGCTGGCATATTCGAAAGCCCCCATCCGATCGTTCGCGGCATCGGTATAGGCCCCTTTCACATGCCCGAACAATTCGCTTTCCACCAGGTTCTCCGCTATGGCGGCGCAGTTGAGGGCGACAATCCGCTTCCCTTTTCGCGGGCTGTTTTGATGGATCGCCTGGGCGATCAGTTCCTTTCCCGTGCCGTTCTCGCCGGTGATCAGCACGGAGACATCGGTCGGGGCAATCCGCTTCAGCCGTTCGATGACGGCTTTCATTTTGTCGCTGGCGTAAATAATCCCCTCAAAGCCAAACCGCTCGTCGAGCCGCTGGCTCAGTTCGACGTTCCGGAGCTTCAGCCGGACGGCATCGGCCGCTTTCTCGGCAATCGCCCGGAGGCGGGTGGGGGTGATTGGCTTTTCCAGGAAGTTGAAGGCTCCCTGCTGCATCGCCTCCACCGCTTTGGGAACGGAAGCATGGCCGGTGACCATGATGACTTCGGCATCCGGCAGGGCCTGGCGAGCCCGCGAAAGAACTTCCATCCCGTCCAGGTCGTTCATCACCAGATCGGTCACGACGATGTCATAGGTATCCTGCTCAATCCTCCGGGCTCCTTCCGGCCCGGAAGTGGCCACGACGCACTGATACCCCACCTTCGCCAGAGCCTCCTCCATCCCCCGGGCCAATGCCTCGTCGTTATCGACAATTAGCACCCGTATTGGGGGGCTGGCCGGCTCCGCCGCATCGCTGGTCAATTCGTCCTTCATGCCATGCATTCCTTATGACAGCGATGATAGCGAAAATGGAAGGTCCCAGGGAGCGGGGGAGGAGCATCCCAGAGACGAACTCGGACACTGACGAACCGCAAATTCTTGGACAAGAAGCAACTCCAGAAACGGACTACTGGCCGTAGATTTTTGCTCCGCGCTCGTTGACAATCTGACTCGTATCCAACACGCCATCACTCGCCTTTCCACGGAGACCGCAATCATGAGCCTTCGACTTTCACTTGCCGCTGTCCTCCTCCTCGCTGCGTCCTCGCAGGCGCAAGAGAAATATCGGGTGTATGTGGGGACGTATACCGACAACGTGAGCAAGGGGATCTATCAGTGCGAGTTGAACCTCAAGGATGGCTCGCTGTCGGCGGCGACCCTGGCTGGCGAGACCACCAGCCCATCGTTTCTGGCGTTTCATCCGAATAAAAAGTTTATGTATGCGGTAAACGAAAATAATGCCGCGGTGAGCGCTTTTGCAATCGATGAGAAAACGGGCAAACTGACTTTTCTCAATTCGCAGCCGACAAAAGGAGATGCGCCATGTCACTTGGTCGTTGACCCAACGGGGAAAAACGTCCTCATTGCCAACTACACTGGCGGCAGTTGCATTTGCCTCCGGGTCGAAGCGGACGGCAAACTCGGCGAGACTTCGTCGTTCCAGCAGCACATGGGCCCGAAGAAGAACGGGCACTCGATTCATGTCGATAAAGCGAACAAGTTCGCCCTTTGCTGTGACCTGGGACTGGATAAGGTCATCATTTACGCCTTTGACCCTGTGAAGGGCACGCTGACCCCGCACAGCGCGCTGGACACCCCCAAAGGAGCCGGACCGCGGCATTTCGCCTGGCATCCCGACCACAAAACGGCTTACGTCAACGGCGAATCCGACCTGACGATCATCGCCTGCGACTATAACGCGGACAAAGGGACCCTGAGGCAAAAACAAGTCCTTTCCACGCTCCCCAAGGACATTCGCCGCGAAGGGGGGAGCACAGCGGAGACCGTCGTGCATCCTTCGGGGAAGTTCGTCTATGTCTCCAACCGCGACCCTTACAACTCGATCGCCATTTTCTCGATTGACCCCAAGACGCGCGAGTTGAAATCCGTCGGCCATCAAGCGATGGGGGTCAAGACACCCCGCAACTTCGCCATCGAGCCGACGGGGAAGTACATGCTCGTCGCAAATCAATCGGGCGGGAACGTGCTCGTCTTCCGGATTAATCAGGAGACCGGCGAGCTACAGCCGACGGACAAGAGCGTGCAGGTGGCCAATCCAGTCTGCGTGCGTTTCATGGAGATCAAGTGAGATGCCGAAGCCCAGCAACCGATCCCAAGGCTCACCCCCCTAGCTTCATCCCGAATGTCTCCGCCACCGCCTGATTCGTCACGTTTCCCGCGCGAATGTTGACGGCGGAGGCGAGCGGTGCCAGGTCGCGACAGGCGGGGGCGATGCCGCGAGTGGCGAGTTGGAGGACCCAGGGGAGGGTGACGTTGCAGAGGGCGAAGGTGCTGGTCCGGCCGACCGCTCCGGGCATGTTGGTGACGCAGTAATGCAGCACGTCCTCCTCCAGGTAGACCGGGCTGCTGTGCGTAGTGGGGCGGCTGGTTTCCAGGCAGCCCCCCTGGTCGATGGCGACGTCGATGATGACGCTGCCGGGCTTCATCAGCTTCAGATCCTTGCGACTGACGAGGTGCGGAGCCCTCGCGCCGGGGATGAGGACCGCGCCGATGACGAGGTCGGCCAATTTGAGCTGCTGGCGGATGGTGTGGCGGTCGCTGAAGAGAACGTTGACGTTGGGGGGCATGATGTCGTCGAGATACCGGAGCCTGTCCATGTTGACGTCCAGAATGGCGATGTCCGCCTGAAAGCCGGCCGCGATTTTGGCCGCATTCGCTCCGACCACTCCGCCGCCGAGAATGGTAATGTGAGCCGGAGCCACACCGGGAACGCCAGCCAATAGAATCCCCCGCCCTTGCTGCGGCCGTTCCAGGTATTTGGCCCCTTCTTGAATGCTCATCCGCCCCGCAACTTCGCTCATCGGAGTCAGTAGCGGCAGACGGCCCTGAGCATCCTTGAGCGTTTCATAGGCGATGCACGTCGCGCCGGATTTCAGCATCGCGTCGGTGAGTTCGCGGCTGGCGGCGAAGTGAAAATAGGTGAACAGCGTCTGTCCCGAACGGACCAGAGAATATTCCTGCGGCAGCGGCTCTTTGACTTTGACGATCAGGTCGGCCTTGGCCCAAATTTCAGTCGCAGCCGCAATTATGTGCGCCCCCTGCTCGGCGTACTCTTGATCCGAAATCCCCGAGCCCAGCCCCGCACCAACTTCAATCAGCACAGTATGCCCGGCAGCAGTCAGTTCCTCGACTCCAACGGGGAGCATCGCCACGCGATATTCATCTCGTTTCACTTCCTTGGGTACGCCGATGAGCATGAGGAGTCCGTTTCTTTCCGTAGATCGCAGGAACTTTGCCGCCACCGTAAACCGGTTGGCATCTTTCGCCTTGAAGGAGAAATAGCGAATTGTACTCCGCCGCCTGCCTTCGGTGAAACAAGACTTGCCTTGCAATCGGCCTCACTTGTCCAAATACACCAGCAACGCAACCAACCCCACAAACAGAAATGGTCCCAAGACTACAAACAGGATAAGCACCCATTCCCGCAGCATGAACGGCAACCGGCCGACGGAGTAGCCGGCGTTGCGGAGCGCGGGAAGGAGTGCGTCGCGCAGCACGGGGGCGGCCGAGCCAATCACTAAGTAGCGAAGTTTGGACCACACGGAGACTTGATTATTCCCCAGCAGCACCGGCGACCAGTCTTCGCGAAAACCCACGAACTCCATGTTCACGGAAGGCTGTGGAAAGAGCTGTTTGAGTCGAGGGGCCAGGTGCCGGGCCAAGGCGTCATACGCGCGAAGTCGATCCCTCGGCGGGAGCAAGAACAGAACCTTTGCCGGCGGGCAACTTTCGATGACGTGCTCCACCTCCCACCAGAAGCTGTCGGTGGTTCCCACGCGGAGCAAAACCAGCCCCGAGACTCTCGCCATGTGGGCCACTACTTCCTGCCACTTTTCGTGCTTCACATACAGCCGGGTCGCTCCCATCGGCGGAAGCATCTCTCCAGGCTGTCCGATGGCAATGAGGGGGCCCGCTCCAGCCAGGGATTTGTACAGGGAGCGCTCCAGAGTCTCAAACCGCCCGGGCAACAAGAACATCCAAATCAGGTCGGTGGGATTATCCAGCCATCGGGCATCGGCCTTGAAGGAGCGGAGGTAGAGAATGGGATGTCGGTCCTTGCGGCGGAGCACCGCGGCGACATTGCGAGTCCAAAGCTGCGCGGCGAAGCCAATCAGAATCCAGCCGACCGGCGCGCCGAGAAACGCCATGGCCAAAACGTGGGGACCAAAAAAGTTCCGCTCCATGGCGTTGGTGCCAAGCGGAGATGACAACAGGCTCGCCACACCCACAAGAAATAGAAACGCTCCGAACGCGCGGGAAATGACCCACCACGGAGGAGATTCCCAGACCAGGTGCTCCGCGAACGGTTTGAGCGCATCGGGAACCGCGGGGCGGACCTCCCACCCACGCAGGACCCCCCACAAGAGCACCAGCGACGCAGCCACCAACAGGATGGCCCCAGCCACAAACACCTGCCAGGATGGCTCTTGACGCCACTGGGCGTTGAGGAGGGAAGTCTCCATCGCGGGATTCTCCTCCTGGAACATCATCCGCAGCCGGCCGCAGAGCCCATAGCTCAGGAGGCCAAAGGAAAGCAGGACGAGGAGGAGTAGTGCCCAGCGTGCCATCATAAAGGGGTTCCGTGCAGGAACGGAGGGAGGCGAAGCCTGCCCTGCCAAAATGAGTTTATCTCACCGGCAACAGCAGGTCACCCATCCCGCGGCTGGCCGCTTCGTTCGAAGAAGGCAATGGCGATGGCTATGGCTGGGGCAGTTGCACCGGTTGACAGAAGCAGATTTGAAATCCGTCAGCGAGTTACTTCACTCCCACATAGAGCGTGGCAATGCCAAACGTGAGCGGATAGAACTTCACCGAGGAAAGTCCCGCCGCTCGCATCCGTTCGGCCAGGGCTTCTCCGCAAGGAAACTGGCCAACGCTCTCAGGAAGATAGCTGTAGGCCTGCGATTTGTTCCGCGCCAGCATCTGGCCGATCCGCGGGAGGACATGGCGAAAATACCAGCCGTAGATCCCTTTGAAGGGCTGCCATGTCGGCTGAGAGAATTCGAGGATGGCGACCTGGCCCCCCGTTTTGCAAACGCGGGTCATTTCGGAGAGGCCGCGACCGGTATCGGCAACGTTTCGCAGCCCGAAGGCGACCGAAACAATCTGGAAGCGATTCTCCTCGAAGGGCAGATTCTGGGCGTCTGCTTCCTGAAAGGTGAGTACATCCCCTATTCCCCGCCGCTTCTTTTTCTTCTCACCGATTGCCAGCATCTCCGGGCAAAAATCGGTGGCGAAAATCGGTGTTTGGCCCTTTGTAAAGCGATAAAACGCGAGTGCCAGGTCCCCCGTTCCGGTGCAGATGTCGAGAATCGGGTCGTTGCCGGCCGGCCGCAGCTTGCGAACCGTTCGCCACCGCCAATAACGGTCCACATTCATCGAAAGCAGGTGGTTCATCAGGTCGTAGCTCGGCGCAATTTCGCCGAACATCCGCCGCACCCGCTCCCCCGACTTATCGACCGTCGCTGTGGACATTAATTCGCCATTACTCTTTGAGATGCAAGGGTTTAGGAAAAACTGCCGCGGCGATGCCGCCGATGTGGAGTCGAGAGAATTCGTCCGCGGCAGTGGGAAATTATTCGGGTTGCTCCCCTGAACATGGATTGCTAATTACGTGTCCGGCCTTGGTGACCATCTGATGCTAAAGGCCACGCGGTGCCGATTCCGATTGTAGGGAATTTGTGCCGTATCTCGATTTAGTTCCTTCCGAATTTAACCGCAGGCGTTAGAATACAATAACCGCCTCCTGAAGTTTAGCCACCATGTCCGTTGCTTCGACTTCCCGGCCAGTTTCCCAGCGTCGGGACGCACCTTCGCCCCCCAAGCCGCACTTCCCTGCGCCTGAAACCGAGCCCAGCGCGGAATCACCCGCGGAGGCAATCCCCGCGATTGCGACTTTTGTCGTACCCGCTGCGGCGGAGGTTTCCGCTCCGACGCTTGAAATAACTTCGCCGGGTACGTTGTCGAAAGTTCCGGCAGTTGTTGCCGCACCCGTTCAGCGAGTTTCTCCGCGGAGCGACCTTGCATTTAGCACGGGGGATGCCGCCAGCTATAGCTTGATGGTTGGTCTGGGAGAGACCTACTTCTCCGCATTCGCCCTCGCCATCGGCACCGGCCAGACCTTCGCGGGACTGCTCGCCACGTTGCCGCAACTCGCCGGAGCTCTACTGCAATTGGCGGGACCGTGGGGTGTAAAGAAACTAGGCTCCCATCGCCGCTGGATCGTGACGTTTGTCAGTCTGCAAGCCGCAAGTCTGCTGCTGCTCCCCATTGCGTCGTTCTTCAGCGGCGGAGTCGCGGGATTGCTCGTGTTTCTCGCGGTGACGCTCTACTGGGGCGCTGGCCTTTCGACGGGACCAGTTTGGAACACCTGGATTGAAGAGATTGTTCCCCGCAATATGCGGACGAACTATTTCGCCTGCCGCGCTCGGGTTGGTCAGTTCTGCACACTGCTCGGCTTCATCGCTGGCGGCGTCGCATTGCAACTCGGCAAAGCAAATGCCTGGATTCTGACAGCCTTCTGTGGAATTTTTATCATCGCTTCCGCCTGCCGGTTCGTCTCCGCCTGGTGCCTCAGTCGCCAGCGGGATTCCCGCAAGGGAAACCTGGTGGAACGGCGCGTCCGGATCGGCCACTTCTTTCAGAAGAAGCACGCCAAGACAGCCGGCGAAGTCGGCGGCCGATTGGTGCTTTATCTCTTAGCGGTGCAGATGGTGGTGCAGATTTCCGGCCCTTACTTCACGCCATACATGCTGAAGGACCTGCTGGGAAATGACCCGCTGGCTTACTTCAACTATGTCGTGCTCATCGGTATTTGCTTTTTGGGTAAAGTGATCGCCATGCCCGCCTGGGGGCGCTATGCCATGGCGGTCGGTCCCAAGCGGCTGCTGCTGGCCGGCGGCATCGCCATCGTCCCCATCAGCGGCCTCTGGATCTTCAGCGGCTACTTTAACGGCTGGCAAGCAACGGTTCCCGTGAACCTATACTTCGCCCAATTCGATTGGGTTGTCACGGGCGAACTCGTTTTTCTGTTCGCCGTGCAATTACTCTCTGGCATCGCTTGGGCCGCCTATGAACTTGCCATGGCCTTGATGTTCTTCGAAGCCATTCCCCGCCAAAGCCGCACAAGTGTGCTTGCCATCTACAACTTCGGTAATGCTCTGGCCCTGGTGGTCGGCAGTCTGATCGGCGCGGCCATCATGACGGCCATGCACGAGTCCCATGAGGCCTATCTGACACTGTTCGGTGTCTCGTCGGTCCTGCGGCTGGCGACGCTGGCGCTGCTGTTGATTCCGGCGAGAAAGCTAATGTCGCAAACTTAAACCAGTCACTTCTGCTGGGCCTTGTACAAGTACGGGTTCATCGTCGGGTCGTTGTACATCTTGAGCTGGCGGTAGGTTTTGTGCCGCTTGCGGCCGGCAAACAGGTCGTCCATCAGTTCCTGGGCGGAGCGCGAGAGATCGTCGAATTGAGCCAGTGCGATGGCGAGCTTCGCGGTGACATTCTGGCGATGTTCAGCCGTCGCATCCGATCGGTCGCGCTGCTCTTCCAGGTGATAGATGCGAAGTGTGAGAATGGACAACCGGTCAATGGCGCTGCCGGCGGTCTCGGTGTTCTGCCGAGCGTCCGTGTGGGGAGTGATGCCGAGGCGGCCTAGTTCCTCGGTGATCCAGTCGTCGATCTTCTCGATGTAGTCGTTCCGCTTCTGGTTGTACCCGTCGATGGCCCGCTTCACCTCCGCAATCCGCTCCGGGGTCACCTCGCGGCTGCGGGCGATGTCCTCCTCGTGCCAGAGCAGGAAGTTGAAGCTGAACTGCTGACAAACCAGCCCCAGCAGACCGTCGAAAGAATTGTCTACCGGCTCAGCGTGCCAGCGAACGCACAACTGGCGATGAAGCTGGCAGATATTGGCGATCGATTCCATGAAATTGTCCCGGTAGAGGTTTGCGTCTCTTGGCCGGCGATTCTAGGCTTTTAGGCGACATTTCGGAACATTGCTTTTCGTAAATCGGTTTGCTGTAGGCGGCAACCGCAAAGGGGGTTTACAATGCAAGGATGAAGGTAACCCTCATGAAGTCCGATCCCCGTAAGCCGTCCAAGTTCGACCCGCCGCGACCCTCCCGCGGATATCTCTACGGAGCGATGGCCGTCGCGGTGCTCTTGGCAGTCTTGGGCATCATGCTGCTCAATAATCCCTCCGCCTGGTCCCAGCGCCCACCGCCTAGCAACCTGACGCTTCAAAATATCCCCTTCGATGGCCAGCGGGCCTTTGAACACCTGAAAGCCATCTGCGACCTCGGTCCTCGCGTCTCCGCCACCCAGAAAATGCTGGAGCAGCAGAAATACCTCCAGGCCCATTTCACGAAATGCGGCGGCAAAGTCACGCTCCAGCAGTTCGAGGTCAAACATCCCGAAAATGGGGCCACCGTCACACTGGCGAATATGATTGTGGAGTGGCATCCCGAGAAAACCGAGCGAATCCTTCTCTGCACCCACTACGATACCCGCCCCTTTGCCGACAACGACCGCGACCCGCGGCTGCATCGTAAGCCGAACGTGTTCCTCGGCGCGAACGATGGGGCAAGCGGCCCGGCATTGTTCTGCGAAATGGCGGAGAACCTGAAGGCATTGCCCTGCAAATACGGCGTGGATTTCGTCCTCTTCGATGGCGAAGAATTCATTTTCGATAAGGACCGGGACCCCTATTTTCTGGGATCCGAGTTTTTCGCCGACCAATACGTCAACAATCCTCCCGGCCACAAATACAAATGGGGCGTGCTTGTGGACATGATCGGGGACAAAGAACTACAGATTTATCGAGAAGTTAACAGCATGCAGGGCGCTCAGTCCCAGGCTCTCATCGCCGACATCTGGTCCACTGCCCGGCAGATCGGAGTGCGGGAGTTCATTCCGCAGACGATACATGAAGTGCGGGACGATCATCTGGCTCTGCGCGAGCGGGCCAAAATTCCGACCATCGACATCATCGACTTCGACTACCCCCGCCCCCGCGCCGCCACCTACTGGCACACCACGAAGGACATCCCCGATAATTGCTCCGCGCTCTCGCTGGCCAAAGTCGGCTACGTCCTGGAAGAGTGGCTGAAGAAGGTGAAATAGACTGGGCCGGCGTGACTTACTCTTAATTCGGATTTCGCGTTTCGGATTTCGAGTTTTCCCCCATGTGGCCAACTCTCCTCTTCTCGGCATCGCTCCTTATCATTTCGCTGACGCTGCTGGCCTGGCATGTGAAAACATGGCGAGAGTCGGATCATGGCGGCTTAAGTGAACGGGATGCCGTGTTCTTCCGCCGCCAGTGCCGCCGCCGCATGCAGGCCAGCGGAATGTTGGGCATCATCGGACTGCTGATTTTCGGCCACCTCTGGGTCAGCGACAATACGATGCTGGCCCTCTATTGGACCGGCGTCCTCGGCTTGCTGGTTTGGACCGTGATGCTGGCTGCCGGCGACTTTGCCGCTTCACGCCTGCATTACGGTCCGCAGTTGGCCGACCAGAAAACCGAACACCTATTGCTGCAACGCGAGATCGAGAAATTCCGCAGCGAATCGCACACTCCCGAAACCGACCCGCCGAAAGACCATCCATGAGCCGCTCGCTACGCATTGCTGTATATCCTGGTGACGGCATTGGACCAGAAGTAACTGCTCAAGCCGTGCGGGTGCTGAAGGCGCTCGAGGGGCCGATAGCATTCGAACTCACCGAGCTTCCTTGGGGCATCAACTACTGGAAGCGACACGGCCGGGTCGTCCCCGACGACTTTCTGGAAGTGGTCCGCCCTTTCGACGCCATCCTCCTCGGCGCCGTTGGCTGGCCGGAACTGCTTCCGGACTACGAAACGCTCGCTCCGCTCGTCCGCATCCGCCAGGCGTTCGATCAATATGCCTGCGTCCGTCCGGCACGGCTCTATGCGGGGCTGAAAAGCGTGCTGGCGGGAAAAGGGCCGGCCGACATCGATATCGTTGTCATCCGCGAGAACTCCGAAGGAGAGTATGTCGACAACGGCGGACGGCTGAAGCGGGGAACGCCCGACGAGGTTGCCGTACAAACCGCGCTCCATACTCGCCGCGGCATTGGGCGAATTCTTCGCTACGGCTTCGCGCTCGCTCGCAAGCGGCGGAAGAAGCTCACGATGGCGACCAAGTCCAACGCCCAGCGCCACGCCTACGGCTTGTGGGATGAAGTGCTGGTGGAGCTCGCGCCGCAGTTTCCCGATGTCGAAAGCGAACGACAGCACTGCGACGCCCTGATCATGAACTTCGTCCGCTGGCCCAAGCGGTTTGATGTGGTCGTCGCCTCCAACCTCTTTGGCGATCTGCTCACCGACCTAGGCGGCGTCCTCGGCGGCGGCTTGGGAATGGCCCCCAGCACCAACACCAACCCGGAGCGCCTCTTTCCCAGCATGTTCGAGCCGGTCCACGGCAGCGCGCCGGACATCGCGGGAAAGGGAATCGCCAACCCCATTGCCGCCATCTTGAGCGTGGCCATGATGCTCGATCACTTGGAACTCCCTGCCTTGGCCGAAAAAGTGCGTCAGGCGGTGGAAAAGACGTTGGCGGGGGGCGCGAAGACTCCCGATCTGGGCGGAAAACTCTCCACCGAGCAAATGGGGGACGCAATACTCGCGAACCTTTGAAGCCCTTCGGGGAACTAAATTCCTATGTTCCGCTTTCGCTTTTCACTGCTGCATTTTCTGATCGTCATTACATTCCTGGCGGTGGGGCTGGGAGCACTCGCGTCCGGCTCACGGCTGGCTTCCAGCGGTGTGTATACACTGTACTTAGGACTGATCTGCCTCGCCCTTACAGGCGCGATCATCGTCCGTGGTGAAAGCCGCCCCTTCTGGATCGGCTTTGCGGTCTTCGGCTGGGCCTATTTTCTCCTGGCGTTTGAATCCGGCTCTCAGCCCGCGCCCCAGCGAGCTTGGGCATCCGTCTGGCTCAGTGGCGTCTCTTACAGCAACTACAACTCCGACAATTCTAGAGACTCGCATCTCATCACCACGGAGATTATCGACTTCCTTGAGGACCATCTCACCGGCAGCCGCAGTGTCGGCGCAAAGGTGATGGCCCAGTGGTCCAGCGGAAGCTACTATTCCGGAACCATCCAGTCCTACGACGGGGCGCTCTACACCATCGCTTGGGACGACGGCAGCACGCCCATGGCCGTTGCTCCCGCCGGCATCAAAGGCTACACCCCTTACGCCCGCCTCAGCGGCCATTCGCTCTTTGGGGCGCTCGCGGGACTTCTCGGCGGCATCCTGGCAGCGGGCCTCTTCGGAGCTCGCCCAGAAAAAGCTCCAAATTAGTAGCCAGCACACTCCGTGTGCAGAAATGTCCGCTCACGGAGTGAGCGAACTACTTTTCTCACTTCGAAAGCTGCAGCGTACCCCAGAGACTTGGATCCTCGTCATAGGGAAACTCCGGCCCCACGGCAAAGGTCTGCGGGCCAAGTTCACGGTCGGCGATGGCGTAGTAAAAACCCAAGGTCGGCTGATCAACGGGACTGTATCCAGTCAGCGCGCCGCTGCCGATGAAGACCTGCAGCGTGTACCCTCCCAGCCGTTTGTCGGCTTTGATTTTGAGTTCGCCGACGTCGATTTCTCGCGGGCTTTCCTTCGCCCGGTTGATGGCCAGGAGCGAAATCACCGGCTCGCCGAGATTTCGTCCAGCACCGATGGGGAGCAATGCAAAACGGTGGCAGAAGCGACCGGCCCGGTGAATGTTCTGGGTATTGCGGGTGTCAATCCAGACCTGCAAACCGTCACTGTCCTCAATCCGCGAATCGCGGCACCACGGCGGCTGCTTTTTCCCTTCCACGCGAACGTTGAACGCCAGCCCCTCTTCGTTCCAGGCGACTCGCAAGTCGGCGTAGGCCTTCTTCCCTTCAAGCTGTCCGAAAAACGGCAGTGAATACTTCTCCTCCAGTTCCACGCCGCCAGCGGTCCACAGCTTTTCGCGGTAGTAGCACGGCGCGGAGTACTTGAAGAGAAATGCCGGAGCAACGAGAGTTTCGAACATGCTAATTATTATCCGCGATATCCCGCAAACTCACCAGCCGTAATCGCCCGAACGGATTGTACATGGGACTTCCCGCCGTCCTTGCGTCGCCATCTTCGGCAAAGCACTGGAAGCGTGGTCCGTCCAGATCGGCAATGACATGGCGGTCGTCGACCGGCTTCTCCCCGCGGGCCAGGTAGCGGATCACCTCGACAATGTCATAGCCCCCTTGCTCAACGTCGGCCCGCTTCATGATGACGTCGCGCATCCCCAGCACATGAAAGCCCATCGTCCATACTTCCGTCTCGCTTCGGATGATGCTGACGAAAGCAAAGCTCACCGCGTCGGAGCTTCCGTCCTCCGCCATCTGCAACCACAACTCGCCTCCGAAGGACAGTCCGCAATTATCGATGAACACCCCAGCCGCTCCCGCTTGCACAAACGAGGCCCCCGCCTCCAGCAACGTCTTGGCCGCTTCCAACGAGCCGCCAGGTCCGCTGAGCAGAACATTGACTTCGTAGTTGTCAGAGATCGCTAGTTCTTCCTGAGTCGCCGGCCGCCGCAGCGACGTGCGAAAGATCCCAGGAAACTCTTCATCGGGCCGTGCGAAGTCTGTCTTGACTTGCGCTCCACTGGGCAAGATCAGCGCCTCCGGCCCCAAGCGATAACCGGCTGGCATTCGCTCCAGCAATTCGCTCGGCTCCGACCACGGGCCAGGAATGCGCAAGACGACTTTTACGGGTGGGGCTGGCTCATTCATCTCACAATTCTCGGGGCGTAGGATGGGTAGTCGGTACTACGGGACTTGCATCCCAATTGAATTTACACCCCCATTTCAACACAGTGCACACCCTAGAAAAACGGGGGCTGGGTTGAATTCCGGCTCCAGAATTCAAAATCAGGTGATCATGCCCCATTCAAGAAGGTGCCGCCAAGTCGTTCAGAGCTTGGACTTAGTAGAAGCTCCACTGCGTATACGTCCGGCCGACGCCGAATTGACGTTGCGGCTGGGGATGGGGGCATGCGCCAAAGTGGCCGTATGCATACCCTTGCGTCCGAGCGTCGAAGCCGCGCGCGGCGTTGTGTCCGCCCCCTGGGGCAGCCGGTGTTTCGGTCCTGTGGAGCAGCAGGTAAGAAGGAGGGCCGGCCCACGCGGGAGACGCGGCAGAGAGGACGAAAGCCGCTGCTAGCAAAAGCAATATTCGGGCCCACCGCATTTTTCCGCCTCCCTGAGATTGCGGTCCAAGTTCCAACAACCACCATCGAATTCCAGAGCCTTCAGGCCGCAACTCGCTCCCAAAATCGCCTGTTGTGGCGGCAGGGAAGACTTTGCGGGCGAGTTTAGTCGCTCCGCTTCACGATCCGTTCGTGCGTCCAGTCAATTTCCTACGCCAGCACTTCCTTCATCACCTCGCCATGGTCCAAAATTGGCCGCGGGCGATTTTGGATGTCGCTGACGAAGCCCTTGTGGTTGATGCCGAGGGAGTGGTAGATGGTGGCGGCGATGTCGGCGGGGCTGTAAGGGTGGGTGGTGGGGCGGGCGGCGTGGCGGTCGGTTGCGCCGACGACCTGTCCGGCCTTGATGCCGGCTCCCGCGAAGAACATGCTGCCGGCGGCTCCCCAGTGGTCGCGGCCGCCGTTGCTGTTGATCTTCGGTGTGCGGCCGAACTCGGTGAGGAACACGACCATCGTGCTTTCGAGAAGTCCGCGATCCCGCAGATCGGTGATGAGGGCGGCGAAGGCCTTGTCCATGCCGGCCAGGTGGTAGCCGCGAAAGACCATCTTTTGAATGGGCGGATGGTTTTGCACGGGAGCGTTGTGATTATCCCAGACATTGCCGTAGTCCGGGTCGTAGCCGTAATCGACCATCACGAAGCGAGCCCCCGCTTCGACCAGACGGCGGGCTTGCAGGCAGCGGCCGCCGATTTTCGTCCGGCCGTAATTTTCGCGAACGGCGGCTGGCTCGTCGTCGACCTCGAACGCGCGGCGGACTTCCGGCGTGGTGAGCAGGCGAATGGCAGAATTAAATTGTCCTTCGGCCGCGACGATGGAATCATTCTTATCGAGCGCTCGCAGCGCCCGGTCAAACGACTGCCGCAGTTGCATGCGGCTGCTGAGGCGGGCGAGGGCAACGTCGCCGGTGAGGTCGAGTGATTTGGGTTTGAGATCCTCTTCCATGTGAGCCGGCGGGTCGAACTGCTTTTCGCCGACAGAGAAATCGGGCTGCTCCGGCAGGCCACCCAGGCAATAGGGAACATACTGGCTGCCGAGCCAGCCCCCCACGAACAAGGGGAAGGGGGGCGGGCCGGGACGAGTGATGCCCGGCACGGCGATGTATCCCGGCAAGCCGTTCCGCGGCCCCTGCATGTGCCAAATGATGCTGCCGATGTTGGGCTCGGAGAAGAGCCCCGACATCGTCACGCGCCGGCCGGACAGGGTGTAAACTTGGCTGATCAGGTGATCGTCAATATCATGCGAGTAGCTGCGGACCGTGCAGAGATGATCGGCGATTTTTGCCAGGTTCGGCACCGTCTCGCAAAACCGCGTCCCGGGCATGCTCGTCGGAATGTCGCTTAAAGTTCCCCGCACCTCGACCGGCGCTTCCGGCTTGGGGTCGAACGAATCGATATGCGTCACGCCGCCGGCCATCCAGAGAAAGATGACCGACTTGGCCTTTCCCTTTCCTTCGACAGGCCCTGGCTTCCCTTCAGCCGCCTGTATGGAACCGCCAGCCAACAATGCCGCGGGTATTGCAGTTGCGGCAATGCTCACGGAGCCGACGCGAAGCACATCGCGGCGGTTCCAGAGGCCGTCCAGACCGTGGGGGAGATTGTTATCCGGCATGAGTGTCATTCCTTGGACGTCAACTACTTTTTCCGACCGACAATAATGTAAATCAAGGCTCCCAGCCACGAAGTCAGCAAGATGACAATAATCCAAATCAGCCGTTCATTGTCCGTCAGCCGCGGGTTCTTGATGGCATCGATCAGAGCCCAGATCCAGAACGCCAGCAACGCGAAACCGATAACGGCCATGACAAGCAGCATTCCACCCCCGAGAAGGAGTCCACCAGCGCCGGCGTTGTTGTCCATTGCATCGTTCCACAGGATCAGGGAAGGTAATCCACAATGTACGCATTATCAACGACTGATGGCTGAGGTGCAAGGGAAAGAGTGGCCAACTGGATGGGCATAGCCGCGAAATAACAACGAAAGAATCTCAATCGCGACACACGGCGAGGCCGCCGCCAAGGCGCAGCGGTAGAGTTAATGGCAGCGGCCCGGTAAACTTAAGTCGATTCAATCCTGATTCGCGGCCAAGCTCTTTGGCATCCGCGAATTCGACATTCAGGATCTCGGCACCCACGACATTGTCTTCGGACAAATCCTCCCATGAACGCTCCCCGCGCTACCGAGTTGTTTGCCGATCCCATCGGCTCTTATCCAGCCGCGACGGTCGCCTGCTTTGACCCGACCACTGGGGAGTTGCCCCGCAGGAAGCTGGACGTGCCGCGGACCAAACGGTTCCTGGAGGCGCTGGCCACCGCCGGTGCTCCAGCTCTGCTGATTGCGGCGTCGACAGGACATGGGCATGTGCGGACGGTGGCCGAACTGGAAGAGTGGTTCGGAGTGGCGGCGGAAGCGAGGCTGGGTGGCGCGATGCTCTCGGCCTTGCTGCGGCCGGAGGACGGAGCGGCGGGGAATGCCCGGCTGGTGCACCTGCTGGCGAAGCTGGAGTTTCCGGTCATCTTCATCCGGCCGGGAACGGATCTTCCCAAGGATGCTTCCGCGCAGCTCATCGCCAAAAACATGCTGCCGCTGGTGGAAATGGCCGCGGCTTCGGGAATGGCGGTTGGTCTATATTCGATTCCCGATGTCAGTGGTGTGCCGATGCCGCCGGATGCCGCCGCGGAATTGGTGGAGGGGCCGGGAGGAAAGAATATCGTCGCCATCAAAGTGACCGAGGCGGACTATGACCAAAGTACCGCCCGCTTCTTGGCGGACTCGCGGCTGCATCATCTCAAAATCGTTCAAGGCTGGGATCCCTTCCTCGTCCGCGCCTTGCAAGATGGGCCGATGCAAGATGACTGGCAGCGCCAGCGGTGCGGAGTCACCTCGGGGCCAATGTCCTTCGCGGTCTATCAATACCTCCACATTTTGACCGCCGCTGCCCGCGGAGACTTCGCCGAGGCCGAGGCGGCTCAAGGTGCAGTTACGGCTCTGTTTCAGGCGATGCAAGATGATCCGAAAAAGTTCGCCGATCTGCAGCGGGCGAAGTTCATCATGGGGCTGGGTCAGCCGCTCACGGGGGCCGTCAACGAGGGGCAGATAGAGCGCGTCTTTGCAGCGCTCGAATCATTGCCGCGACCAGCGGACAAACAGCGGCTAGCGCGGAGCTTGGACTTGCTGGGGGATGGGCCGTTCCACCAACGGCTCTCAGCGCTACTGTAACAATCGCGAGGGGGTCGTGATTCTTTAGAGGCAACGACGGATCCTTTGGAAGAGATTTACGGCGCTATAGACTCGTGACTTCGCATTAGATCGCTCCATGCGAGCCGCCTCGCCCGCGGTCTTTATCAAGTTCAAAGCTGAGAAGGTGGTTTGACATGGTGTTAGCCTAAAAATCTATTTGCCATTCAAACTCGCCAAATGCTCCTTCAGCAGCCCCACCAAATCCCCTCGGTGGAGGTGTTCGCTGTTGACGAAGTGAAGCCGCATCACGTCGCGGTCGCCGCGGGTGTCGTCGAATTCCTGGTGGCTGCCGTAGTCGACGAGGCGGCCGAGGGCGAATTTCCCTTTGGGGCCGGTGAGGTTGAGGATCAGGGAGCCGGGCTTTTTGGTTTGCACGGTGGCCCAGGGGTCGCGCTGCTCGGGGACGATGAGGTGGACGAGCTGCTGGTTGTTCCAGAGGAACTGGCCGGCGGGGGCCACGTCCTTCAGCATCTCGTACAGCTCTTCCCAGACTTCCGCGTCCCACTGCCGCGTTTTGCCGGGGGGGAAGCCCTTGCCGAGGAAGTGCCATTTCTGGCCGAGGACTTTCCAGGGGGCGAAGTCCTCGGGGCGTTCCTGGGCCTTGTCGGTGAAGCGGAAGAAGCCTTCCACCGCTTCGTCGAGGAACGACCAGAACTCCGGCGTGTCGATTTCGTCGAAAGTGTGGACGCGGATTTCCACCTCCTGCCACGGCCCTTTCGCCGACTTGACCTTCACCCGCGGCTCATTGCCATAGAGGGGGAGGTCCGCCAATTCGTTGAGCGTTTTGAGCTTGATCCGCTCCAGCAGGCTCTCGCGCTTGAACGTGCCGCGGTAGACGCGAAACTTGAGCTTGAGGAGCCAGGTTTCGCCGGTGATGGCGTGGAAGAACCAGCCGTCCGATTTTTTGAGGGCGGAGATTTCAACGACCGTCCGCTCGCTCCAGTTGGTTTCGCTGAATTCGCCCAGCTCATGAATGCGGTCGACTATGCTCTCCAGAATCTTTCCATCCCACCGGCACGCGGAGCCGTCGCGCCCGACGCGGTCCTTGGTATGCCAGCGGCGGCCGTCCCGCTCCCAAGGCATCTTGGCATCGCGGCCGACTTCGGTGATGTCGAGGTCCCCTTCCTTTTTGTCTTCCAACTCCGCCGGGTTGTAGGGCTTGCGGTCCTTGAGGGGACCGGCGGCAAGGACGGGGGCGAGGGCTTCGCCGGTGTAGGAGCGGAGAGTAATTGCAGATTGCGGATTGGAGATTGGAGATTGCAGACGAGTGGATTTTGCCTTCTTCTTGTCCCCTGTCCCCTGTTCCCTGTCTCCTGACTCACGACTCCTCACCCCTGACTCCTGTGCCGCCGTGGCATGCGCCACAACCTCCTCCGGCGTTCCCGCCACCACGACCCGGCCACCCCCTTCCCCCGCCTCGGGGCCGAGGTCGATGACCCAATCGCAGCTTTTGATGATGTCGAGGTTGTGCTCGATGACGACGACTGTGTTGCCGAGGTCGACGAGCCGCTGGAGCACTTCCAGGAGCTTGGCGAGGTCGTCGAAGTGCAGGCCGGTCGTCGGCTCGTCGAGCAAGTAGAGCGTGCGGCCCGTGTCGGGGCGGGAAAGCTCGGCTGCGAGCTTAACTCGCTGGGCCTCTCCGCCGGAGAGGGTCGGGGCGCTCTGGCCGAGGGTGAGGTAGTCGAGGCCGACGTCGCAGAGGGTCTGCAGGGTCTTGCGGATTTTGGGGATGTTTTCAAAGAGCTTGACCGCCTCGCCGCAGGTCATGTCGAGCACGTCGCTGATGCTCTGGCCGTGGAACGTGACGGCGAGGGTTTCCGGGTTATAGCGCTTGCCGCGGCATGTTTCGCACTCGACCCACACGTCCGGCAGGAAGTGCATCTCAATCCGCCGCTGGCCGTTTCCTTCACACGCTTCGCACCGCCCGCCGGGAACGTTGAAGCTGAACCGCCGCCCGCTGTAGCCGCGAAGCTTCGCTTCGGGGAGTTGGGCGAACAGTGTGCGGACCAATTCAAATAGGCCAGTGTAAGTGGCCGGATTGCTGGTCGGCGAGTTCCCCAGCGGCTGTTGATCGACGCGGATGACTTTGTTGATGTGCTCCAAGCCGCGAATTTCGTCGTGGGCACCGGGAATCAGGCTGGCACGATGCAGTTTGCGAGCGATGGCGGCATACAGCACGTCCTCAATCAGCGTGCTCTTGCCGCTGCCGCTGGGACCAGTGATGGCGGTGAGGGTGCCCAGCGGAATTTGGACGCTGATGTTGCGGAGGTTGTTGTGACGAGCGCCGAGGATGGAGAGGAGAGGGGGCTGGGGGCTGGGGGCTGGGGGCTGGGAAAGATTGGAATCCTTGCCTTTTTTGCCCGCGCGTTTTTTGCCGTTACTTTCTTCTTCTGCCCCAGTCCCTAGCCCCGAGCCCCCAACCCCCGGTCTCCGCTTCTTCGGGACTGGAATGGATTTTCTGCCGGTCAAATACGGTCCCGTGACCGAGCCGCTTTGCTTGCCGAGCTTCGCCGGTTCCGCATCCGCGACGACCTGGCCGCCGAATTTGCCGGCTCCAGGGCCAAAGTCGAGGATGTGGTCACAGTTTTCGATGACTTCCTTGTCGTGCTCGACGACGAGAAGCGTGTTCCCCAGGTCGCGGAGCTTGTGCAGGGCTTTGAGCAGCTTGGTGTTGTCCCGCGGATGCAAGCCGATGGTTGGCTCGTCAAGGACATAGAGCACCCCGCACAAGCCGCTGCCGAGCTGACTGGCGAGGCGAATTCTTTGGGCTTCGCCGTTGGAAAGCGAAGCCGCTGGGCGGGAGAGGGACAAATACTCCAGCCCCACATCGTTGAGAAACTGCGTCCGCCCGGTGATTTCCCGGAGCAATTCGCCAGCGATTTTCTTTTCCCGTTTGTCGAGATCCCAGTCCTCAATCTGCTGTTGAAGGGGTCCCAGCGGCAGCTTGCAGAGATCCGCGACCGAGAGATTGCGGAACTTGACGGCGGAAGCATCGTCCCGCAACCGCGATCCGCCGCAGGTGGAACATTCCACTTCGTCCACGAGATGCTCCAGCTTCATGCGGAAGAGGGGAGAGAGGCGAGACGCTTCCTCTAGGGCCGGATAGAGCCCCTTGAACTGAAACTTAAACAGCGGCCTAGGATTCTTTCCTTTGGCTCCCGGCGGGATGACATCGAACCACTGTTCCCCACTACCGTGCAGAATAGTCCGCCGCTGCCGATGCGAGAGCTGCTCGAAAGGAACGTCGGAGGGAATCCCCGTTCCAGCGCAGAGCGACATGAGCATCGCCTGAGACATCCCGTTTTCCAGCCCCGGCCAAAGGCCGACGGATCCTTGAGCGAGCGTCAGTTTCGGATCGCGAAGGAGCGCGGCGGGATTCGCTCCCGTTTGCACGCCGAGTCCTTCGCAAGTCTTGCACCATCCGAGCGGGCTGTTGAAGGAGAAGCTATGGGGCGTAAGAGGCTCGAAGCTCCGGTTGCATTTTTTACAGACCATGTGCTGGCTGTGGACGACCGTTTCCCAGCGATGTTCCGGCACCTCTTCCTTGGCGAAGGCGAGGTGCAGCACCCCTTTGCCGAGGGACAGCGAGTTTTCCACACTTTCGGCGATGCGGGAGCGGAATTGCGGCTGGACGACCGCCCGGTCGATAACGACTTCCACTTTGTGCTTGCGGCGGCGGTCAATGACCGGCGGCGATTCCAGCGAATGGGTCACGCCGTCAATGCGAACGCGGCTGTAGCCAGTGGAGCGAAGCTCGTCCCAGAGTGGGGCGTACTCTTGGCCGACCTCAATCTCCACGGGAGCCATGATGTAGAGCCGTGTCCCTTCGGGCTCGCTCATCACGGCATCGACGATTTGATCGGCCGTTTGTGTGCCGACGGGAATGTCGCACTCCGGGCAATGCGGCTGGCCCAGGCGAGCCATCAGGATGCGGAGATAGTCGTAAATTTCCGTCACGGTGCCGACAGTGCTGCGCGGCGTGTGGCCGAGATTTTTCTGCTCGATGGCAATCGCCGGCGAGAGGCCATCGATGTGGTCCACGAGCGGCTTTTGCATCTGGGCGACGAATTGCCGGGCGTAGGCCGAGAGGCTCTCGACATACCGCCGCTGCCCCTCAGCATAAATCGTGTCCATCGCCAGGGAGCTTTTTCCGCTGCCGCTGGGACCACAAAAGACGGTCATCTTGTCCCGCTCGACCTTGGCGTCCACCCCCTTCAGGTTGTGCTGCCGGGCACCTTTCACCGTGATGTGTGTGGCCAGGTAGCCGGTGGTGATCGGCTCCTCTTTCCCCTTCTTACCGGCTTTGCCGTTCTTTTTGCCACTGTCAGGGTGAGTCGCCGCGTAAGCTGCATCCCGCAAGTGTTGCACATAGCTGCCGTCAAGAACTTTAGCGAGCGAGCGCCCGGTATACGACCGCGGATTCTTGGCAATCTCCTCCGGTGTGCCGACGACAATAATCTCGCCCCCCGCCTCGCCCCCTTCGGGACCGAGGTCGATGACCCAGTCCGCGGTTTTCACCACATCCAAATTGTGCTCCACGACCAGCACGGTGTTTCCAGCCGCGACGAAGTCGTGCAGCACTTTGAGCAGCAGGTGAATGTCGGCGAAATGTAGGCCAGTCGTTGGCTCGTCGAGCAGATAGAGCGTTTTACCAGTGCTCTTCTTCACCAGCTCTTTGGCGAGCTTGATGCGCTGGGCCTCGCCGCCGGAAAGAGTGGGCGAGGGCTGGCCGAGCTTGAGGTAGTCAAGACCGACATCATGGAGCGTTTGCAGCTTGTGGCGGATGTTGGGGACGTTCTCGAACAGGACGAGGGCCTGCTGCACGTCCATCTCCAGCACTTCGGAGATGGACTTCTCCTTGAATTTGACTTGCAACGTCTCGCGGCTGAAGCGTTTCCCTTCGCAGACCGGGCAAGTGACCCAAACGTCGGCGAGAAAGTCCATTTCCAGCTTCGTCGCTCCGTTTCCTTCGCAGGCTTCGCAGCGCCCCCCTTCCACGTTGAAGCTGAAGCGGCCGGACTTGTAGCCCCGGCGTTTGGACTCGGGCATCTGCGAGTAAAGGTCGCGAATGTCGTCGAAGACTTTGATGTAGGTTCCCGGATTGCTCCGTGGCGTGCGGCCGATGGGGGTCTGGTCGATGGCGATGAGCTTGTCCAGATTCTCCAGCCCTTCGATGGCCTTGTGAGCGCCGGGAATTCCTTCTCCCTTGTTCAGATCCCGGCGGAGGGCCTCGACCAGAATATCATTGACCAGCGAGCTCTTCCCGCTGCCGGATACGCCTGTGACGCAGACGAACGCCCCGAGCGGAATTTCGGCGTCAACATTCTTGAGATTGTTGTGCGTGGCACCGAGGATGCGGAGAAACTTGTCGCCGATCGGCTTCCGCTCTTTGGGAATGGCGATTTCCTTTTCGCCCGAGAGATACTGGCCGGTGACACTGCGCTCGTTCTTGATAATCGTGCCGGGGGGCCCTTGGGCCACAAGCTCGCCGCCACGGACACCGGGGCCGGGGCCGAAATCGATGATGTGGTCGGCGGCCCACATCGTGTCTTCGTCATGCTCGACGACGATGACGGTGTTCCCCATGTCCCGCAAGCGGCGGAGCGTGGAGAGAAGCCGGTCGTTGTCACGAGGATGGAGACCGATGGAGGGTTCATCCAGAATATAAAGGACGCCGACCAGGCCGCTGCCGATTTGTCCGGCCAGGCGGATCCGCTGCGATTCGCCGCCGGAAAGCGTGGGGGCGGTTCGGTCGAGCGTGAGGTATTCGAGGCCAACATCGATGAGGAAACCAAGTCGCGTGCGGATTTCCTTCAGAACTTCCGCGGCGATGAGCGTGCGGGTCTCGTCGAGCTTCAGTTCTTTGAAGAATTCAGCCGCTTCGCTGATGGCGAGTTGGCAAACATCGGGAAGGGTGCGCTCCGGTTTGTCTTGAAAGCGCGGGCTGGTGCCGGTAATACGGACGGAGCGCGCCTGCGGCAGAAGACGCTGGCCGTGGCAAGCGGGGCAGCGGACGTGGCTCATGTACTGCTCAAGCTGCCGCTGCTGGGGGGCGCTTTTGCTGGCGCGATATTTTCCGTCGTACTCCGGGACGAGTCCTTCGAACCGGCCGCCGTACATCATCGGCGAGTTGCCGGCTCTCCACGTATAGGTAATATGCTCGCTGCCGGTGCCGTACAGCCAGATCTTTTGCAAGTCGGCGGGGAGCTTGTTCCAGGGCGTGTCGAGGAGCGTCCCTTTCTCCAAGCCGAGCTTCCGCTCCATGCTGTCGGCGACCCCTTGCAGAATATGTCTCCTCCAACGGCCCAGCTCGTGCCACGGCCCAACCAGCTCAATCGCCCCTTCCTTGAACGACAGCCGCGGGTTAGGGATGAGGAGCGCGGGGTCGAAGGAGTACATTTCTCCCAGGCCGGAGCATTGCGGGCACATCCCTTGCGGGCTGTTGAAGCTGAAAAGCTGCGGGCTGGGGGGCTCGAAGGAGAGGCCGCAGTGAGTGCAGGCGTAGGAAGCGGAGAAAAGCACATCCCCTTCACGAGCCGCCTGGCGTTTCTTGCGGGAAGAGCCACTGGCCGTTGCTTCCTTCTCCTCGCTCTCCTTCTCACCGTCTCTCTGTCCCTGCGTCTCCTCTTCTTCTTCGTCGCTAATATCAGGGGGCTGACGCCCCCCGCTCGCCTGTTCTGTTCGGCGCGGGTCTCCTGACCCCGTCGCTCCCTCTTCCGCGATGATGAGATTCCCCTGTCCCATTCGTAGGGCCAGTTCCACCGCTTCGGCTAGTCGCGGGCGGAGGTCGCTTTTCATGACCAGGCGGTCGATGACAACTTCGACGTCGTGCCGCATCTGGCGGTCGAGTGTGATTTCTTCGTTGAGTTGATGAATCGTGCCGTCCACGCGAGCCCGGACAAAACCCTGCTTGAGCAGGTCTTCAAAGAGGTCCTTGTATTCCCCCTTTTGCTGACGGATGAGCGGAGCGAGGACGTGGAACTTGGTCCCCGCCGGCAGTTGCAGGATACGATGGAGAATTTCGTCCCGCGACTGAGCAGTGATGACTCGGTCGCACTTGGGACAGTGTCCTTGGCCGACGCGGGCGAAGAGAACGCGGAGATAATCGTAGATCTCCGTGACTGTGCCGACCGTGGAGCGGGGATTGTTGCCAGCCGCTTTCTGCGAAATCGAAATCGACGGCGACAGCCCTCCGATATAATCGACGTCCGGCTTGGGCATCTGCCCCAGGAACTGCCGGGCGTAACTGGACAGGCTTTCGACATAGCGCCGCTGCCCCTCGGCATAGAGCGTATCGAACGCCAGCGAGCTTTTTCCGCTCCCGGAAACGCCGGTGAGGCAAATGAGCTGATTGCGCGGCAAAACGAGCGAGACATCCCGCAAATTATGCTCGCGGGCACCCTGTACAACGATGTCGGAAGCGGGCATGTGGCGTGGTGGGTCTTTGGGCCTGTCATCCTTGTGGCGAACCAAGCATTTTAGGCGGCTGAGGGGATTGCGGACAGGGCGCGAAACGGCCGGGGCTAGCTCCGTTTGTAGTTACTTGCTTTAGCCGGTTTCATTTGCCGCAATGAGGCCGTACAAAGGACGAACCTCCAACAAACGCCACGCCCACGCAAAGCCGTGGGCGTGCCACCCAAGGATTTTTCAAGAATGAAAACACTTTTTCTCTCCCTTGCCAGTTTGCTGCTGATTGCTTCGGCAACTTCCGCCGCGGAGCCCGCCATCGCCACCTTTAGCGTCGATGTCACACCCCCCATCGGCGCTCCCCTCTGCGATGGGCTGGTGCCGGTCGCCGATGCCGTCGATGACCCGCTGTTCGCTCGCGGCATTGTGCTGTTTGGGGATGAAAAACCGATTGTGCTCTGTGCGGTCGACTGGGTCGGTATTGGGAACACGGGACACGACCGTTGGCGGGAGGCACTGGCCAAAGCCGCGGGGACCACCGCGGATCGAGTGGCGGTCCACTGCCTGCATCAGCATGACGCACCGGGATACGACGAGGCGGCTGAGGAGTTGCTCTCCCAGGTCGGTCTTTCCGGCAAGCAGTATGACGTAAACTTCGCTCGCAGGACGATTGAGCGAGTCGCCGATGCCGTGACGGCCGCCGCCCTCAAAAAACAGCCGATCACGCACTACGGCATCGGCAAAGCGGAAGTGAAAGAAGTCGCCTCCAACCGCCGAGTGATGGGGCCGGACGGCAAGGTGAAGTACATCCGCTTCAGCTCTTGCAAGGACGAAAAAATCCGGGCCGAGCCGGAAGGAACCATCGACCCGCTGTGCCGCGTCGTCGCCTTCTTCAACGGCGAAACGCCGGTAGCTTCCCTCAGCTACTACGCCACGCATCCGCAGAGCTATTACGGACAAGGAAACATCAGCTCCGATTTTCCCGGCCTCGCCCGCGGCCTGCGCGACAAGGAACAGCCCGGCGTCTTTCATGCCCACTTCAACGGTGCGGGGGGAAACGTCACCGCCGGCAAGTACAACGACGGCTCGCCCCCCCTCCGCATGATCCTGGCCCAGCGATTGGCCCAGGGAATGAAAGAAGCCTGGGACAACGCCGCCGCTCACAAGCATCCGCTCTCCGCCAAGGACATCGGCTGGGCACAGGTGGGGGTGGTCCTGCCGGCGCGGGACATCATCGACGAAAAGAAATGCCTGGCGACTCTGGCGGATAAAAATGCCACCGAGCGAGAACGGATCCGCGCCGCTCGCGACCTCTCCTTCGAGCGCCGCTGCGATGGCGGACACCAGACCATCCTCGGCTGCCTGAAGCTCGGCACCGGCCGCGTACTGCACCTGCCGGGGGAGATATTCATCGAATACCAGCTCGCCGCCCAAAAGCTCTACCCCGCCGGCGAACTCTGCACCGCCGGCTACGGCGACTATGGGGCGGGCTACATCGGCACCAAAATCTCCTACGGCGAAGGAGGCTACGAAACCACCTTCGTCAGCCGCACCGCGCCGGAGGTGGAAGAAGTGCTGCTGAAGGGGATGAAAGAGGTGCTGGGGAAATAGATAAGAGGATCCCTGCAATGTCCGTTCCGATTCGCGAGTCGCCCGATGATTCCGTCAGTCCTTGGGATGCCAAGCTGTTTCAGTATGGGCTCGGCGTAATCGTGCTCGGACTTGTGGGGTTATTGCTCCCGACGTTCGGCTGGCAATTGCATCGGCTTCGCGCGCTCGGCTCGGCGCAGTGGATCGTCTTGGTTGGTGCGGTTGTGACGGGAAGCGGCCTGGTACTGTGGTCGCAACGGAGGCGACTAACTTTGGGACTTGGGATTTCGGGCGCCGCGCTTACGGCGATGCTCTTTTTCGGCTGGCTCAGTTTCTGGCGGCATCCACGGGATATACCACAAGCCGAACCCGGTACTCCTGCGGCAACTGCGGTAGCAGGGAGCGTGCCGCTGCTCGAGGTGAAACTGGAAGGATCGAAGTCACGCGAAGACTATCTCCTGCTGTGCGAGCTCGTGAAGGATTGTGTGCCGACCGCGAAGACCAGCCACGGGAGTTATCGCGAAGGGTTCGATTCGGCAACCGGACGGAAAATCATCGACGAACGCTTTGCGATTGGACCAGTCCCCGATGTCCAGGCAATGATTCGGGAGATTCGATTTGGCACTGCCAAGTGGCAAGGGAACAATACGCTTCTTATCAAGGTTTCCTACCCGTTGCCCACTCGCTCCCAGGCGTTCGAAAAGCGAGCAGGGCATTTTCTGGCTGAATTGCGGTCAAGCGATCCGCATCGCCAATTACACGCGATCGCCTGTTTGGGAACCTTGGAGCCGATTGCCCGCCGAGAGGAGATTGCCAAAGAGCTCATGAAACTCCTCGGCCAACCAGGCCGACCGCCAGGCGTAAGCCAGTCCCTCGCGAAATGGGGGACTTCAGCAGAAGCTTTGGAGATTCTTGCCAGACTGCCGGAAGAGAATGCAAACCTACCGGAACTATTCGAGATCCTGTCTGCAATCTCTCCCGACGTCGCCGTGAAAGCGGCCGTAAAACTCCTACCCCAGGACATTCAAGCCGCAGAAAGTGCTCTCGTGGCCCTTGGCAATCGTTCCGAGCCAGCAGTACTCGCCCAATTGGAGCATGCCGAAGGCGAAGTGCGCGAGGCCGCGTGCCGCATTTTGCGCCAAATCGGTACAAGAAACAGCGTTCCAGCTTTAATGAAGCTAACCAGCGACAAGGACCCTGCGGTCGCGAGCGCTGCGCGACTAGCGCTGGAAGCCATTGGTCGGAAGACTCAGTGATCTGCGATGGAAAACACCAAAAAACCTTCGGCAACCCCTTGGCTTTTGGACCTCTATAGTGTACAATAGAACCAATACGGGCCGGCGGGAAACCGGTGAGTTCTTTGACAAGTTGATAGCAGAGGTGTGTGGAGGGTGGGGAGTCGGTGCGCGCGGAGGGAAGGAGGCGGGGATTTGAGATCTGAAATTTGAGACGGGGGGGACTGCCTGAAGGCGGGACTCCAGCGGGCGTGAATCAGGAAAACGGGTTTTGGATCAAGGATGAATCAAGCGTGTCGTCGCAAAGTACAGTTGTACAATGACTTGCGGTGATTCATGATCGCCGAAAAGCCGCGCGCAAGAGGCTTGAATCCGATGAATCAGCTGCCTCGTCCGGGGGGGTGATGTGAATCAGCAGACTCTGCCGGGTTACCTGGCGGGGACCGGTGTCTGCTGCATCCCATAGATCAGGTCTTCGGCCAGCGGAACGTCGCGGCGGTAGATCCCCAGGGCCAGCCGACCGTGCTTCATGCCGGGGACCTGCTCGGGCCCGGAAAAGGGGCCCGGAAAAGGGGCCCGGAAAAGGGGACATTCTGGCCCGGAAAAGGGGACATTCTACTTTTTCTCGCCTTACTTCGGCCCGCCACGAGGGCGGCTGCTTTCGAGCGATCCCATTGCCACGGACGCAGGACCCTGCTTTCTACAGCCCTTCCATGGCCCCTTCCAGTTCTTCTGGGTCCTTGAAAATGGTGGCGAGGCTCCGTGGGATTTTACGAAAGGCTTTCAAAAAGCGCCGCTCGCTGTTCTTGGGGCCGGCCACTTCGCGGATGAAGACCCGGGCGACTTGGCGCGGAAACTTTTGGGCGATGTTCGCGTAAATCTCCGGGTCGGCTTCGCCGCTGTCGCCGACGAGAATGAACCGCCGCTCGGGGAACATCTGCAAGATGCCTTTGATGACCGAACCCTTTCCCGAACGCCGCATCATCAGGATCTTCCGCATCAAGTGGTCCCGCAGCCGGAACGCCAGCAGATGGAACGACCCTTCGGGAAATCCCTCCGTCTCGAACAGTCCGGCAAGATTGCGATAGAGTTGCCACGGACTGGAAGAGACGTAGTGAAATGCGGCCCCTTGATCGGACCATTCCCGAAAGAGGTTGGCCATCCCTGGAATGGGCTCGAACTCTCGCAGGAACGTATTGGCGAGGAGCGAGTGCCGACTCAAGACCTGCGTGTGCTTGAGCGTGTCGTCGATGTCCGAAATGACGGACACCCCTTCCCGCGGCAGCAGATGAACGGGAGCCGGAAAGCACGTCCCCCCTTCGGGGACGCAGGCGCCCAGCGTCAATTTCCCCTCGTCATAGGCCCCGGCAAGCTGCAACTCTGATAGTTCCGACGAGGTAATCCGTAGTGTCGCTTGGAAATGTCCGTTCCCCCGAGACTTCTTCGGCAGGATATGTTCATCGTGCCCAATCCGCAAGGCAATCTTTTTCCCCCCCTTGTCCACTGCCAAAAACCGCTGGATGCGCTGGCGAAAGATATCGCTCTGCAGTTCTGCCGGCGTGGCCTTCATCGCGCGCTGCAAAAGCTGGAGCAGAATTCGCTTGCCCAGGCTGATCCGGTCCGCATGCGTGAAGACTTCGCCATGCACCTGAATCCGCCAGGTCCGGCCATCCTCTTCCAGATGCCCGAGCGATGGAAACAGCGCGATCGTCTCGTCGCTGGTCAGGTTCGTCGGTGCCAGGGTTCCAAATTGCATAGCTGCAAAGCCGAGACGTATTGAACTTAGGGCACCTTGTTTAGAACCTTCCCGAAACGGCTTGTCAACGCGCTGACAGCATTGCTGGTGCCCACCTGAACAGCGTATGCCGGCGCAACCCCTACAACCGGCCTCCTCTTCGGGCCAATGTGCCGCTCCCCGGCTCCCTCACTCCTTGGAATCGACCGTTTCATACGGCAGGATAGAGGAATGTCGCTTCCCGCCCTTACCGACCAACTCTCTCCCGCCGACCTCCGCCGCGTCCGCGAGGCTCTGCTCGAAACCAGCGAACAATCGCTCACCGAGGATTCGCCGCTCTACATCGACCGCATCGAACTGCTGGAACGCATTCTCGGGCAAGACCTTTGCCGCCGCCTTGGCGTCTACCGCATCCCCGCCGGCTTTCGGCTGTCGGTGGTGATTCCCGTCTACAACGAAGTGAAGACGCTGGAGCGTGTGATCGAGCGGGTTCGCGGAGCCAAGATTCCCTGCGAGATGGTCATCGTCGATGACGGCAGCAAAGATGGCACGCGCGACCTGCTCAAATCCTGGCAGGCCAGCTGCGACGAAAAGTATCGGGACCTTGTCATCGTCCTCCACGAAAAAAACAAAGGCAAAGGAGCCGCCCTCAAGACCGGCTTTCAGCATTGCACGGGGGACGTTGTCGTGGTGCAGGACGCCGACATGGAATACGACCCGCAAGACCTCCGCTCGCTGTTGCAGCCTATCCTGGAAGACCAGGCCGACGTCGTCTTCGGCAGCCGCTTTAGCCACATCGAAGGTCCGGTTCGCTCTTACTGGCACCAGTTCGCCAACCAGATGATCACCCGCTTCACCAACTGGAAATCCGGGCTCAACCTGACCGACGTCGAAACCTGCTACAAAATGTTCCGCCGCGAGTTGATCGCCAAAATTGCCCCCGGCCTCCGAGAGCGGCGATTCGGCATTGAAATCGAACTCACTTGCAAACTCGCCCGGCTCCGCAACGCCCGCTTCTACGAACGGCCCATCAGCTACGCCGGCCGCAGCTACGCCGAAGGAAAGAAAATCGGCTGGCGCGACGGCCTGTGGGCCCTCTGGTGCATCGTGCGGTATTAGCGCCCGCTTCGTAGCATGGTCTTTAGTTCGGCTTCCGAGCCGACTTACATTAATTCCCGAATCGGCTCGCAGCCCGGTTCGACGAGGTATTGTGGTCGGCCGCGGAGATCGAATTCTCGGGTGTTGAGGTTGAGGCCCGCTTTGGCGTAGAGCGTGGCGAAGACTTCCTGGAACTTCACCGGCCGGTCCACGGGGGCTTCGGCGTACTTGTTCGTCCGGCCAATCACCTGCCCCAGCTTCATCCCGCCGCCGGCGATGACCGCGGCATTGGCCTGCGGCCAGTGATCGCGGCTGTTGCTGCCGTTTAGCCGCGGAGTGCGGCCGAATTCGCCCCAGACAACGACGCTGACGTCCTTATCCAGGCCACGCTCGTGCAGGTCTTGCAGCAGCGAGGAGAGGCCGGTGTCCAGCAGCGGAAAGTCACGCTTGCTGTTGATAAAGTTCATGCCGTCGCCGCCGTGCCAGTCCCAGCGGATGAAGTTCATGCTGATGCAGCGGGCCCCCGCTTCCACCAAGCGGCGGGCGATGCAGAAATTCCGCACCATCCGCGGCGCTCCGTCACGCTCAAAGACCGGATCGTCGACGCCGTATTTCGCCAACACTTTGGGGTCTTCCAAAGTCAGGTCAAGAGCGTCGGCCAATTTGCTCGACGTCAGAATCCCCATCGCCTTTTGTGCGAACGCATCCAGTCCTTTCATCGAGCCCGCGGTGTCCGCTTCGCGATGAAAGCGGTCGAGCGAGACACGGAGCGAATCTCGGTCGTGCAGACGGTCCAGCGTGACTCCTTGCAGAGTCATGCTCTCGGTCTTCCGCTGCTCGGTCGCTTCGCGGTCCACAACTTTGAACGGTGAATGCCCCAGGCCGAGGAATCCTCCGTCCCCGGAGTCTCCCCAACCAAAGTTGCCACAGCGATACATCAAGCTGATGTTTGGCGGCACGCCTGGGTTCGCATTCCCCTTGAGCTTGCTGAGCCACGACCCGAACGACGGCCAGCCCCCCGGCGGCGGCTGTTCGCGGCCCCGGACATGGCCGGTCATGCATTGATAGGCGCTGTGGTCACCGGCACTATCGGAGAGGGAACGGATGATGGCGAACTTGTCCGCCATCTTAGCGAGTTTGGGGAACAGTTCGCAGATTTCCATCCCCGGAACGTTGGTTTTGATGGGGCTGTACTCACCTCGAATCTCCGCCGGAGCGTCTGGCTTCAAATCCCACATGTCGATGTGGGGGGGCCCACCGGGAAGAAAAACATTGATGATTGCCTTGTGAGACCGGGCCCCAAGTTGCGACTCCGCCCGGAGCAGCTCTGGCATTGCCAAGCCGCCCAAAGCCATGCCGCCAATGGTCAGAAAGTCGCGGCGACCCATCCGGTCGCAAAAGCCGCTGTAATTCCGATTTCCATAGATGGTCAGCATGGCGTTCTCCTTGTTCCTTCTATCGGCAGACGCATCAAGTCTCTTTTATGGATGTTACCAAGCGGGGAGAGGTAAAGCAACCGAAACTGCCTGGCTCGATGCCTTCCGGCAGCACCAATTAGATATGGCAATTTGGCTGCCTTCGTTTCTGTCGAAAATGGCTCAATCGACGAACAAAAACTCATTGCGGGTAAGGATCGTCCGGACCAATGCGCTCCAGGCGGCCGGTTCGCGCTGGTCGGCGGGAATGCTGCTCGTGGATAGGTATTGCCGGTACTGCGTCAGAAATGACTGGTCTGTCGCAAGATCGTCGGCAGTAGGAATTTGGGTGAGTGCGATTTCATAAGCCAGTCGGATTCGCTGTGGTTCATCCGCGACGGAAGCAAGGAGGCGGCGGGCGAGGCCGGCGGATTGCTCGTGGACGAAGGGGTCGTTCATCAGGAACAGGGACTGCGTGGGGACGGTGGTGTCTTGCCGCCGGGGAGTGCTGGCGTTGGTGTCGGCTCCGTCGAAGAGGGACAGATATGGATGCCGCTTGAGCCGCTGCGTCATCAGATAGATGCTCCGGCGGGGAGAATCGTAAACGGCGGTGAAGGGGTTGTGCTGCGTGAAGCCCCAGGTGGCCACGGCCGGGAATGGATGCTGGCCGCCGGTGGTGCGGTCTAAATTGCCGCCGATCAAGAGCAGCGAATCGCGAATCGATTCGGCATCGAGCCGCTGGCGGGGGTAGTGAGCGAGGTAATCGTTAGCGGGATCTCCTGTCCCCTCTCCCTTTGGGCGAGGGTTAGGGCGAGGGTCATTGGCCTGCGTTGATGCACCGAGACACTCACCTCGGCCCTCTCCCAAGGGGAGAGGGAGGGAGTCGGCGCTGCTGAGCTGATAAACGCTGGAGTGCATGATTCGCCTGTGCATCTTCTTCAACGACCAGCCTTCGGCTTGAAAGCGGCTGGCAAGGTAGTCGAGCAGCTCCGGATGGCTTGGCCGTGAGCCGCGGGTGCCGAAGTCGTTTTCGGTGGCGACGAGCCCCTGGGCAAAGTGATGCTGCCAAAGGCGGTTCACCATCACGCGGGCGGTGAGCGGGTTCTCCTTCCGCGTCAGCCAGTTGGCGAGTTCCAGTCGTCCGCTGCCGGCATTGTCTTTGGCCAACACATCGCCGCCGAGCACTTCCAGCCAACGCCGCGGCACTTCGTCACCCAGTTTGGAAGGCTCGCCCCGTTTTTGAATGCGTGTGTTGACCGGCGTCCCTTCGACGACGGCGTAGGCCAGCTCGCAGGGACCGTTTTCCAAGAGCGGGTGTAGTTCCGCCAACACTTGCGGCACTTTGACGTCCCCTTCCGACATGGGGAGCGCGGGGAGCGGTGAATCCACCGAGGGGAACGGCGTTCGGCTTGCAGCAATGTTGTCGATTTCGAGCATCGGGCGCGCTCCCGGGAGGTGGCCGCGGGCATCGAACGCTAGATGGTTGACTTCTCCACGAAAACCGCCGCCCAACTTGAGCGGCTCTGAAGTGAAGGGGTCTCCCGGAGCGGCGATGACTGCCTGCCAGGTTTTGGCCGCCAGGTCCAAATGGAGCTGAGCCTGATACCACTGCCCGGGCTTGAGCTTGCGGACTTCTTTGACCTCATCACCGCTTCGGACAAAAACCGCTTCGCTGGAAATGAAGATTTCAGCCGCGGGGGAAGTCGCTCCATTCCCCACAAAGAAGCGGTACTCACCTTTGGAACTTGCTGGAGCCGGGGCCATGCGGAAGTCAATGCTGATGCTCAGTGTCTTAGCATTCTTCGCCAGATACGCCGGAATCGCTTGGGCAATGGAATGCTCTGCTTCCCCGCCGGGAAGCATCGCGCCAACGCCGCCCCCCCGATAGATATTCTTCAGCGGGCTCTGGGCACCATTCGTGATGAGCGGCTCTCCGGCGTAAGTCCACGGCGGCACCAGCACGCCGCGGCTGCCGCCGGCGGAGACACCTTGCAGCTCGAAGTCGCCGTCAATGTCGTCGAGTGAGCGGACCTTGACGCTGGGAACCCCCTGCTTGGCCATTTCGAGCTGCTTGGCGAGAACCGTGAACCGGTCGTCGTATTTCCGCCACGCCGCGACCGCTTCTTCCGGCGGCAGCAGCGGGGCCATCGCCCGGACCTTCTGCTTTTGCTCTGAGCCCGGGAAGGCATAACGACTGCTCTCGAAGATGCCATAGAGAGCGTAGTAGTCGCTGACGGTCACTGGATCAAACTTGTGATCGTGGCAGCGGGCACAGCCAAGCGTCAGGCCGAGAAAAGACTGGCCGAGCGTATCAATCGTGTCCTGAATCGTGAGGTGATGGTAATTTTCGCTGTCGAAGCCAAACCGCCGAGAGATGGCGAGATAACCCGTCGCGGTAACAAGCTCCGCATACTTCTCGCGCGGAGCAGAGCGGGCCAGGATATCGCCGGCAATCTGCTCGCGGACGAATTCGTCGTAGGGCTTATCGCGATTGAGCGACTCGATGACGTAGTTGCGGTAGCGATAGGATTCTCGCACCGGGTAATCAGCCGTCTCTCCTGCCGTATCGGCATAACGAACCACATCCAGCCAGTGCCGGCCCCAGCGCTCGCCATAAGCGGTTGACGCCAGCAGCCGGTCGGTGACTCGGGCAAGAGCATCCGGCGACTCGTCCGCCAGAAATGCGTTGACCTGATCAACTTCCGGAGGCAGTCCAGTGAGATCGAACGAGGCACGGCGCACGAGCGTTCGCTTGTCAGCGGGCTTGGAGGGAGCAAGGCCATTCTTCTCCCAAATCGCCGCGATAAATCGGTCAATCGGTGTGTTGACGCGACTCGCGTCCTTCACTTCCGGCAGCGGCGAATCCTTCGGCGGTTGCAGCGACCAAAACTGTCGCTCTTCCTTGGTAATCGGTCCGCTTCGCAAGTTGGATGTCGACTTTGCCTCCGCCGGCCAAGGCGCTCCCCGTTTTATCCACTCCGTCAGATCGGCAATCGCGGCAGCCGGCAGTTTCTTTTCCGGCATCTTGAGATCACCCTCATGCCGCACCGCCTTCAGCAGCAAGCTCCCTCCGGAATCTGCCAGATCAACAGCCGCCCCCCGATCGCCTCCCGCCAGCATCATCTCCCGATAATCCAGCCGCAGCCCCGACTCCTGCTTCTTCGCCCCGTGACATTTCTGGCAATGCTCGACCAATATCGGGCGAATGCGATTCTCAAAAAACGCCAGATCCTCATTCGTCGGTTCGGCGGCGGCAACCGTGGCGATGGACCCGGCGATGAATAACATCGTCAGCAGAGGGTAACTGACAGCCTTTATGCAATGCACGGCAGGTGGTCCTCGAAGGTCAAGAGCAGCCCTACAGTTTACCATGCCGCGGCCCCACTG
>JBJXFF010000139.1:0-52142 GCA_046153945.1 Pirellulaceae bacterium | reverse complement strand
GGTCACCCTTGAACAAATCTCTACAAGCGTGCTCCTGGGAGAGCAGTCAGCCTCCAAAACTGATCGACGGGGTTCGAATCCTCGCGTTCGTGCTCAAAGTAGTCCGCTCACTCCGTGAGCGGACATCCGCCGACGTGGCTCGACCTAGAAAGGCTCCGGCCTCGTAAGCCGGTTCATGCTGGTGCGAATCCAGTCGTCGGCTCTGTTTGTTTCGAATTTCGTGTTTCGTATTTCGGATTTGATTCTGTCCTCGCAGTGTGCCGGATACGCACGCGACCCTGCGAAGGTCGAAGACCAGGTTCAATTCCTGGCGAGGACACTGAAAGCCGCCCGCACACTTGTGCGGGCAGGGTTGCTCACTAACAGGGCAGCCTGCTTTTAGGTCGTGCAGCTGCCGGTTCGGATTACATCCACCAAAACCAATCTGAACCACCACTTCGCTGTGCGGTCCTTACATGGGTTCAACTGCCTGCCGGGAGTCCATGACGGCCCTAAGGTAGCGATGCCGGGTGACCGGCTAGTGAATGGTGCCGGAGTCTGAAAAGACGATGGGACCTGTCACGAGAGGGACGCAAGTCACTCCATCGGACGGCCATTACGCAAAACGTAGCCTCTTGGCAACCTTTCGTTGAACCCATGTTAATTTTTTTGCCTTTTGAATACGACGCCCAACTGCTGGCCGGGACTCCATCCACACGTTGTAAAGGTGTGCCGCAAGGCATGTCGTCTCGACTTCACTTCGTTGGGCTCGTTTGACAATACAAACCGACTGCCGACCTGGAGTACATGCCTCAGGAGCCGGGGGTTGCGGGTTCGAATCCCGCCGGCGCAACTTGCCAGTTTGCCGCGCCGTAGCTCAACGGTAGAGCACCGTAAAACTCTGGATCACGACTTCGTCGGTTTTTTGATACACGCTTGACTGCCGGTTTGGAGTACATCGGTTTAGCGGGTTCGAATCCCGCCCAACGATTCGCTCTGCGGATTATCGGAAACCTCCGACCAACCCTTCGTCCAGCGCGTTTGAACACAACACCGTCCGACTGCCGGTGTGGAGTACATGTTACCCGGTCGACGCGGGTTCGATTCCCGCACGTCCTGCGCAAGCCGGACGTTCGTCCAATGGTAGGACAGCCGACGCGGCTCACGCTGCGGTTCTCTGCCCATACTTCGTCGGACACTTTTTGAGGAGGATTCCCATGGCCAGCACCACATTGTTTTCCAGCGCCAACAGCCGTCTGCCGCGGACCAACACCGTGAACGATGCCGGCGGCACTGCGTTCGCGTTCAGCGCCAAGCACGCGCTGGCCCAGATCGCCGCGACCGGCTGTTTTAACGGCACGTTCTACGCGACTGGCGAAAGCCAGCTCGACTCGCTCCGCACGCTGATCGAACAGGTCGACGACAACGTCTTCCTGGCCAAGCTCGCGGTCTACGCCCGCGAGAAGGCCAGCATGAAGGACATGCCGGCGGCTTTGCTGGTTGCCCTGTCGAAGCGAGACACGAGCCTGCTCCACAAGGTCTTTGACCGCGTGGTCGATAACGGCCGCGTCCTCCGGACGGTGTTCCAGATGGTCCGCAGCGGCCAGTTCGGCCGCACGAGCCTCAGCTCGTCGCTGCAGCGGGCCTTCCAGCGGTGGCTCAATGTTGCCTCCGTCGGCAAGCTGCTGGCGGCGGCGATCGGCAACGATCCGAGCCTGCGGGACGTCCTGCGTCTGGCTCGGCCAACGCCATCGGACAACGCCCGCCGGGCTCTGTTCGGCTGGCTCACCGGCAAGGAGCAGGAAAAATGGGCTCCCGCGACGGCAACGGATTTGCCGGAGCAGGTCCGCCTGCTGGAGGCGTTCCGCAAGGCAGAGAGCGCCCAGATGCAGGCCCTCATCATGGGTGACCTGGATGTCCGCTGGGACCTGCTGGCCGATAGCGCCAAGGGGCCGCTGGTTTGGAAGGGAATCGCCCGCAAGATGGGGCCGCAGGCGCTGCGAATGAACCTCAACACGCTGCTGCGTCACGAGGTTCTCAGTGGCCATGGCGACCTGGTGGATTACGTCGCTGCCCGCATTGCGGACGAAGACGAAATCCGCCGCTCACGGCAGTTCCCGTACCAGTTCCTGGCGGCGTACCTGAACGTGGGCGCGGCCGTTCCGCACAAGATCAAGGCTGCCCTGCATCAGGCGGCCGAGATTGCCTGCGGCAACATTCCGGCCCTCCCTCAGCCGGTGGTCATTGGCCTGGACGTTTCGGGCTCAATGAGCACCGCGGTGACGGGTGATCGGGGCCGCGGAGCGACCTCGAAGATGCGGTGCGTGGATGTGGCGGCACTGTTCGCCGCAGCCATTCTGCGTCGCAACCCGGACAGCATCGTTGTGCCGTTCGATACGAGCGCTTACCACGTTCGCATCGACTCCGCGGACTCCATCCTGAGCCTCGCGGAGCGGCTGGCGCAGTACGGCGGCGGCGGAACCGATTGCTCGCTTCCGCTGCAGGAAGCCGCCACCACGTACGCCCGCCGGGCCTTCGCCGGCATCGTGCTGGTGAGCGACAACGAGAGCTGGGTCACGGACGGCCAGGAATTCGGGTCCACTGCCAGCGGCAGCACCCGCGTGATGGAACAGTGGCAGGAATTCGTTCGCAGCCAGCGGCAGTTTGGCAACCACCAGCCGAAGCTGGTCTGCATCGACCTCCAGCCCAACACCAGCACGCAGGCGCTGGAGCGGGAAGACATTCTGAACGTCGGCGGCTTCAGTGACGCGGTGTTCGGCGTGGTCGCCTCGTTCCTGGCTGGCGAGAGCAGCCGCTTCGTCCGCGAGGTCGAAGCGATTGAGTTATAGCCGAAGTAGGACGGAGCACTGCTCCGTCCTACGTTTTTTGACGCTGGAGCCAGACGGCACGGCGGCTGCCTGCAAAGCAGCTTTGAGTGGGTTCGACTCCCACCGGCGTCTCTTGAAAGCAAGCGATTTTGTCGCCGGCCAGCGGCACGCTGAGTCTCGATTTTCGAGTTCGCTCGGCGTGTTCCGAACATGGAATCTGACGATGGCGGCAAATGGCGCGGTTAGCTCAGAGGTAGAGCACCAGACCGTTAATCTGGCTGTCGCGGGTTCGACTCCCGTACCAACACAGGCTAAAAACCTGATTGACCGGGCGCGAAAGCGTCCACCAAGAGGCCCGCGGGAGGCGGGTGTTCGATGAATCAGTTGCCGCGCTGTGTGATTCGTCACACTGGGCGGCAGCAGCACTAGAAAGATGCCTTGAAAGGCGCACATTCCGCTTACAACCGCCGCCATCGCGGACTAGTTGGTGCAGATGAGTGAACGCGTTTGGCCTCGGCCATTCGCGAACTCGCCAGCCAGGCTCGTCCCAGTGTCGGTGAAGTCTGCTCAAAGCGCACTTCCGCATTTTTCCGTGTGATCCGCGAACATTCCGCCTCCCAACGGCGTCTCTTTTTCTCCAATAAGCATTTTTCATCGCGCGCCAACCGCGAGTCCAGTTGGCAAAAAGAGAGGAGCGCAGCTCCATGTTCCTGTTCAAGCATTTCAAGATCCGCACCCACGAAATGGGCCTCTACTTTCGCGACGGCGAGTTCAAGGGCCTGCTGCGCTCCGGCAAGCACTGGCTCTTCGACCCGCTCGGCAAGGTCCGCGTCGAGGTTGTGTCGCTGCGCGCGCCGTGGCTCGTCCACGAGCAGCTCGACGTGATCGCCAAGTCGGGTGCCCTGACGGGCCACGCCATGGTCTTGGATCTCAAGGACTACGAGCGGGGTCTGGTCTGGGTCGACGGCCGCTTCAGCCACATCCTGCCGAAGGGCCTGTTCGCCTACTGGACCGGCCGGCGCGATGTGCAGGTCGAGATCATCGACGCCCGCAATGTTCGCTTTGAGCACAAGGACGCCAAGGTGATCACGCGTGCGGCTCAGGCTCAGCTCGCGCTCGACATTTGCAACGTCGCCCGGCACTGCGTCGGCGCGTTGTTCGTCGATGGCGAATTCGTCGACGTTCTGCAGCCGGGTCAGTACGCGTTCTGGAAGGGTCTCGCCGACGCCCGCGTCGTCGAGCTCGACCTGCGCGAGACGACCGCGGATGTGAGTGGCCAGGAGCTGATGACTGCCGACAAGGTGACGCTGCGGATGAACGCCCTGGCGACTTACCGCATCGTCGACGCCAAGAAGGCGGTCTGCGCGACCGACGACGTGCGCCAGGCGCTTTACCGCGAAACGCAGATGGCTCTGCGGGCCGTGGTCGGCGCTCGCGAACTCGATGCTTTCCTGGCCGACAAGGATGCCGTGGCCCAGGAGATCGAGCAGGCGGTCCGCCGCCGGGCGAGCGAGCTGGGTCTGGAGATCGTGTCGGTGGGTATCCGGGATGTGATCCTGCCGGGCGAGATGAAGGACCTGATGAACAAGGTAACCGAGGCCAAGAAGGTGGCTGAGGCGAACTTGATCGTCCGTCGTGAAGAAACGGCTGCCATGCGCAGCCAGGCCAACACCGCCAAGCTGCTAGCCGACAACCCGACCCTGATGCGCCTCCGGGAGCTGGAGGTCCTGGAAAAGGTTGTCGCGAGCGGCAAGCTGAAGGTCGTCCTCGGCGAGAAGGGCCTGATGGACCGGGTCGTTAACCTGCTGTAAGTAGCCCCGGGTTCGAGCAATCGGACCTGGGGTTTCTTTATATTCGACTAGAACTTATGTCCCCGCTGCGGACCGTTTTTTGTTAGCGTTAGGACCTCCACCCCGGTCTCCGTAATCATGACCGTATGCTCAAACTGGGCGGAAAGGCCGCCGTCTTGCGTTCGTACCGTCCAGCCGTCGCGTTTGGAGAGGAGCGTCTCCTTGGTGCCGGTGTTGATCATCGGTTCGATGGTGAAGCAGATGCCCGGTTCGAGTTTCTGGCGGCGGGCTTCCGAGGTCGGATAGTGCGGCACGGTTGGCGGCTGGTGGTATTGGCGGCCGACGCCGTGGCCGACGTATTCCTCCACGACCGTAAAGCCGCTCCGCTTGGCGATCCGCACAATGGCTTCGCCAATTTCCGAGAGCCGGCTGTTGGGGCGGCAGGTGTCAATCGCAGCCCACATCGCATCGTGGGCACACTGCACTACTTTGCGGGCCAGGTCGGATGGCGTGCCGACAATAAAAGTCTCCGACGAATCACCGTGCCAGCCGTTGACGATGGTCGTCAGGTCCACGTTGACGATATCTCCATCTTTCAGCGAGTACGGCCCCGGCACTCCGTGGCAGATCACGTCGTTAACGCTGGTACAGCAGCTCTTCGGGAACGGGCTCCCCTGCTGGCCGCAGTAGCCGAGTGAAGCCGACTTATGCCCCGCCTCCGCCGTGTGTTTGACGATAATCTGGTCAATTTCCTCGGTCGTCATCCCTGGGTGAAGATTTTTGCGAATATGGTCGAGCAAGCTCGCATTGAATTGGCAGGCGTTTCGCATCGCCTGCCGCTCGCCATCCACCAGGTTGAGGCGTTTCCGGTTGAAAAGCATGATTGGAAAGGTCCCGCAACAGCGGGGCGAGGGTCCTGATTTCAAAGACCCGCAGTTTAACATCTGTGGGCCTAATCGCCCACGGTATATCTCGGGAAACCGACAGGCTATTAAGCCTTGATTCCGGGACGCGGGGTCATCGGCCTGGGCGGAGGTGAACTCTGGGCGGGAACCAGATCACTGACCGGCTCAAAACCGGCGAGCCAGAGCGTGTAACCCCCGAGGCCGAACAAGAAGACGAGAAAGGCCAGATAAATTCCAGCGACGGGAATGCTGAGCAGCAGCGCGACCACCGCTAAGCCGACCAAAAATGCACCTAGTCGTGCCCCAAAATTGTCCTGCTTTAAAAACATCCGCCCCAGAGCCAGGCCAACCACCGCTTCCGCCAGGAAGGCAGAGAAAATCGAGAAGATAAAGACCAAGACGAAGAATCCGAGAATGCCACCCACAACAACGGTTGGTACAAGCTCCGTCAATGTGGAGACGCCCACGCCGATCGCAATCACAACCGTGGCGATGATGATGCCGATCAGCACCACGAAAAAACCAATCATTCCCAGGATGCCGCTCCCCAGGCTGGCCAAGGGACGAGTGCGGACGTTATCCGCCCACGCCAGACTGGACTTGGGCATTACCAGGAATACTACCAACCCGATCAACGCCGCACAAAGGAAATGCCGGAGGCGGCTGTAAACAAGGGTCAACGCTTCGGGAGGGGGAGGGGGCGCGTTCGGGTCAGCCGGCTCGACTTTGGGCACTTCGTGGCTGACGCCGCCGGCGAGCTTGGCAGCCTCGTCAATTTTCGCATCTTGTTTGGAGGTGTACTTGAGCTTGCCCGTCACCTCAGCCGTGCTGTCAAACGTCAGTCCCCCCGGGACTTGCGGCATCTTGATTCGGATCGGCTGGCCGCCGGTCATGGATTCGATCGGCGGCGGGTTGCTGTCGCCATCGAAATAGACTTCCGCATCCCCGCCAATCTTTCCCGCCACTTGCAAGTTGGAGATTGCGGCCAGCAAGCGTTTGTCGATCTGTCCCGAAAGCAATGCCTGGTAACCCGCATAAATAAAGTCCCCAGAGATTGTGCTCCCCTTCTCCGATTCCAAACTCATTCCAGCCGCTATCACGTCGCCGCTAACCTTGGCCTTGGGACCGAGTTTGAGAGCCTGACCAGCAATGCGGACATCGTCCCCCAGGATCCCCGTCGCTTCAAACGTCTGGCCGGCGGCAATCACATCGCCACGCACTTCGCCATTGATGATGATGTCCTTGCCAAAGGCGATCAGATCTCCTTCGATAATGCCATCGATCGTGACGGTTTCGCCGAACGCATAGAGATCGTCTTTAATAGTCTCCTCGGCACCCACTTTCACATCCTTGCCCGTCCGGTAATCGGCGGCGAGCACGGACAGGGTGGGTACGAACATGGCCAACAGAAACAGCAATCGGGGCAACTGCGGGGCGACCATCTGAGGTTCTCCAAAGGGTGTGCAGTGCCGGCAATTGCCTGGTTGCACTGGTTGTCTCTCGCTTGATTCGCAAGAATACACCACTTCTTGCCCGCACGCCCCAGACTTTCCACGGAATCTCCTTCCCAGGTCGCAAAAACAGCCCAAATCAGCAGCCCACAAACCCACGAAGGGCCGATTGTTCCGACCGCGCAAAAGGAAAGCCGCCGCAAGTCAGGGGGGAGAGACTTGCGGCGGCTTCCAGCAGGCGGAGCGAATGCTCCGCCCGTGAACGATCTTGGTCAGGCTTTCTACGGCGATTCCGTATTCAGGCCCAGCTTGGCTTCCTCTTCCTTCTGAATGATGATGCGCGGCGTCACCATCATCATCAGGCTCTGTGCATCACGCCCGATACCGACATTGCGGAACAGGCGGCTGATGTAGGGAATCTTGCCGAGCATCGGCACGCCACGCTCGTTGCGGCCTTCGCGAAGCCGCTTGATGCCACCCAGCAGCACCGTGCCGCCGTCCGGCACGCTAACCGTGGTGATCACCGAAGTGAAGGCGAACGTGGGGAGCTGAACCGTCGTGCCTTGCACGGTCCGCGTTCCACCTTGAACCACCGTCTTCTTCGCATCGGTCGGGTCCTGCACCGTGGTGCCGGTGTTGGTCGTCACCGAGCCGTTGAAGGTGAAGGTGTCGACGTCGCCAATCTTGCTGAAGAACGGCACCATCGTCAGACGGCAGAACCGCCGGTCAGCCGAGATGACCGCCTGCACGGAGAGCGAAGTCCCTTCGTTGAGGACGACAATGACCGGCTGGTGAGCCGCGGCAAAGTCACCGACGACGGGGATAACGCTGATCACGAACGGACGTTGCGAAGTGTCCGAAACGAACGCCTGTTGACCGTTGAACAACGTCACCTTGGGGGCTTGCAGCACGTTCGTGCGGTCGTCACCCTGGGCGGCTTCCAAGAGGAAGAACGCTTCGATGTCGCTGAGAATCGCAAACCCGAACGTCGCTGCCGTATTCGGATCAAAGTTGCCGAACTGCGGCCGCGTGGAACCGAACGAGCCTTGCTTGAACTCCAAGTCGAGCGTCGGAGTCGGCGTGCCGTTAGGTGTCAGACCAAAGCCCACGCTCGGACCACCATCATCGAGTGCACCGCGAGGGGGAATCAGGATGTTGGCGATAGCGTTGAGACCGCTGTTGTCATCGATGTTGAAATCGAAGTCGATGCCGATACGCTCAAAGAACCGGTCGCTCAAAGTAATGAACCGGACTTCGATGGTCACCTGTTCGTCCTGAATTTCGCGGAGCTGCGCGAGCAGCTTGTCGATTTTCTCGTGGACTTCCTGAGTCTGGCTGATGACCAGGCTCAAGTTGGTGGCAAACTCGGCAATCGAACCAGGACCACCGACATCGTCCCAACTATCCGGGTCGATGGTGGTCGTAATCAGTTCAATCAAGGAATCGAAGTCGGCAACGACGCCGCCACCCATTCCGCCAGGACCGCTGATTGGCGTAGTGCCGCGGCCGCCACCAGCCGGAGCCGTAACTCCTGCTTGCTGGGCCAAAACCAGCGGATTCACAGTTTGGGAAGCCTGGTTCTGATCACTCGAGGCAACCGACAGCGGAGCTGTTCCGTTCGCGGCCAGCGACCGCCCCGGGCCAAATCCACCCGAGCCATAGCCAAGGGCATTGAGGCTCTCGCGGAGCGCTCCCGGCAGACCCATGTTATAGCTAGGGACAAAGTTCGGAATCGGAATGACCAGGTCCGCCACGTAGTAGACCTGGGCATAGGTGTTGGCATCTTTCGAATTCTTGCTCACCACGTCCAGAACTTCGTTCCGCACGACATAGCCAAGCTGCATCGGTTCGAGAATGAGCGTGAGCGCACTCTTGAGCGACACGGGCTGAGTCAGGTTGAGCGACACCGGGGTGTCGCTGGTGATGCCTTCCGAATGGAGGGCGTTCGGGTTGAGGTGGATGTTGACGCCCGTCATTTTGCTGAGCGTATCCATCACCTGCGACAACGTCTGCCCTTCAAACTTCACGTCCACGGGCTTGCTGAGGGCCTTCTGGATTTCCATTTCCTGGGGAGACAGCTTTCGCAGATCGCCGAGCATTCGTTTTCGCATCTTGGAGATTTGTTCCCACTTGGTGACGTCCATGTACTTGATGGATTCGGCGTCGTTCCAAGGAATCGAGGCCTCTTCCAAACCGTTCATGGCTCCGACGTACCCAGCTTCCTTGGCCGTCTTATTGTCCTCGTTAAAGGCAATCTGCTTGGCGAACTTGGACTTCTCCACGAGGAGCGTAGTGACCGAATTCTCCGGAGCGATTTCATGGGCCTGCTTGGCAATGATTTCCGCTTCGGCGTACCGCCGCTCGTCAATCAGCGTGTTGAACTTTTCGACAAGCTGCGCCAGCTTGGTTTGCATTTCGATCGTCACTTCGCGGTCCCGCTCCACATCGGATCGGACCTGGTCGTTACGTTCTTTGTTTTCGAGCGTCGCCTTGTTCTGCTCGATCCAGTTGGCAAGTTCATTGATGCTTCGGTCCACCAGCGTCAGCAATTGCTTGCGGGCGGCTGGTTCCACTTCAGCGCCGGTGATCTTTTCGCGAACTTTCTTCAGGCTTTCCAGGGCTCCCTTGGGATCCTTGATGGCCAATTTCTCGGCGGCCTTCTGCTCGGTGGCGACTTCGCGCACCAGCTTTTGCCGCAGGACTTCCTGCTGGGAATTGACCTGCTCCAGCGGAGAAGGGGCACCCTCAACTCCTGCCGGAGCCGGTCGCGCGGCGGGAACGCTCAGATCTTGCAGCTTTCCCTTGAGCAATTGACGAGTTTCGGGATCAAGCTGACCCTGAAATTTCCAAGCCTGGTTGAATTTGGCCAAGGCCGTCGCGCGGTCGCGATTTTCCAGGGCCTTCATGCCTTCTTGAACGAGAGCCACTCCGGGGCTCGCAGGTCCGGCGGGAGTCAATCGCGATGCACCTTCACCCTGCGAAAACGCAGCCGGGGCATTGCGGGAATTGTCCTTGGCCGGATTGTAAGAACCTCGGGCGACAGGATAGTTCTCCGGCGGATCGTCGGTGACGGAGCCGGAAGCCCGTTGCACGCCATATTTGCCACCTTCACCGCCACCGGCGGGCGAGGCACCATAGACGCTCTCTTCGGGGGATCTGGTCAGCGGATTCTTGTCCGCGGGCAATTGATAGGGGTTCGCATTTCCCTCACCTTCGGTCGGCAGTCGAGCCGCTCCAAAATTGGGAATCCCATCCCCCGCTCCTGGCGTCGCGTCCTGCGGACGCTGGGCAAAGCCCGAGGTCGGATCACTATTAGCCGGCTTGAGCTCGCTGATTTCCACGCCTAGCTTGGAGAGCTCGGCTCCCAGCTTTTGCGGCGAATAGTCATTGGCCCCAAAGTTGGCCTGATGAGCGATGGCCCGCTGATAGAAGGCCTTCGCTCCCGGCACATCGCCGCGAGAGAGCGCCTTGCGGCCTTGATCGGCGAAGTTCAATGCCTTGGCTTTCCCTTCGTCGGTGATGCGGTTCATGGCCGCTTCTTGATCCTGACCGCTGAACGGACCGGCAGGAACGCGCGAATCGGCATCCCGCCGGCTCGAGGGCGCATTCCCCGTCGTCGACGGGAACCGCGAGCTGGGACGCTGCGGCTTCTCGGCCTTGGCCTGTTCGTCGGCCAGCACCTTGCGAAGTTTTTCCGGAGTGTCGGCCCAGCGGTCGGTGAGGGAGTTGTATTTCACTCCCAGCTTGTCCGCCTTGGCAATCAGTTCGCCGGCCTGATCGAATTTGCCTTCTTTCATGGCCTGGCGGGCGTTTTTCAGCAGTTCGTCTGCCTCGCGCCGATTTTCACTTTTACCGACACCAAATTGCGCCACGGCGGCGTTGGTGACGGCAAAGCTGCCGGCCAGCGGCGCAGCAGCCTGGGACAGGTTCGTCGGGAGCGTTAGCCCCAGCGCTACGCACCCAGTCAGCAAATGCACGCTCGCTTTCAAAGCGATTCTCCTGTAACAGAATTGGTCTTGGCAGTGTTCCACAAGCCGCGTCGGATCGAACGATCCTTGTTACGCGGCCGGCGTTCCCATCCGCAGGGGCCCAGCAGCTTCTGTTAAAAACTGCCGCGCCCTCACGGAGGAGCTAGTTCCGAAATCGGCACAACCCTGGACAAGACGGGGGTAGATGAGAGGCGGGTAATTACCCGGGAAGCGAGTCTCGCGTCAAGCCCAGTTTGCGAGAGAGCGCGGAAAATTCCAGAATATTTTCCGTCCAACTAGCTCATGCTATCGCGGCGAACCTCTTGGAGAAGAAGTCGCGCGAAGACGAACTGGCGGTTATCGAAATTCAGTGGCGGGGACTTTAGCGAAACTCGAAATTGCGTGCAAGATTAGTTGGAAAAGGGGAAAACTGTCAGTGACCATCACTAGCCCGACGCGCAAGCGAGGGAATTCCGCGTGGCATCGGTAGAATTGACCGCATCTTCTATTGGCAAACGCAACTCAATCGGACGCTCGTTGGCTGACGAGGTCGCTGAGGATCAGCCGAATTCCTCGGGCCCCCATTTCGCTCGGCAGACTGGGCCAATCCTGCCGCTCCCCCAAAACTTGCGACGGCGCAAGGGGGAGATGGATGAACGTGCTCCGGGTCTTCAGCCGCTTCTGGGCGGCGATGTGCTGCGAGAGATAGAGGACAGCGTTGCAGAGGTACGTCCCCGCGTGATACGAAACTTGCGCCGGGATTCCATCCTCTCGCAGGAGCGCGGCCCAGCGGGCGAGCGGCAGCGGAGTGCGATAGGCCGCGGGACCGCCAGGGACGAGGGACTGGAACGCATCCGGCGATTGCCCCGGCTCCCCGCCGACATTCAGGCCGATCGCTTCCAGTTCGATCCGGCCAATTTGCGATGACTGCCCCAGGTGCAAGGCAAAATCATAGTCCGCCGCCAAATCCTCGCTCAGTCGTTCTTTCGCTTTGAGGAAGTCCACAGGGTATCGCCGGGTCACCACCTTGGGAGCTTCCGGCAGCGAGCGGGTGAGTTCGAGGAGCGCCAGCCAACTGGAGTTCTCGCTCCAGCGGTCGAAAGGTTCAAAGGCGGTGATCAGGACGCGAAACATGGGGGTGTAAACTCTGGGATTTTCGCAGTCAAGGTAACAATCGCAGCCTCCAAGGGCACTATAATGTAACCTTGGAATTGTCTTCTCGGTTGTGGCAAGTTGCAGGAGTCTTTTGTGAATTTTCGGCTTCTATCCCTGGTCCTTCTGCTGCTCGTCAGCGTCGGTGGCATTGCCCTGGGGGGCAAGTTCAACAAGACCCTCTCGCCCGGCGACTCCGCTCCGGATTGGAAGGACGTTCCCGCCATCGACGGCAAGAAGTATTCGCTGGCGGACTTCAAGGACAAGGATATTCTGGTCGTCGTCTTCACCTGCAACAGTTGCGACTACGCCCAGGATGTCGAAGACCGCCTGGCGGCACTTGGCAAGAAGTTTGAGAAGGAGGGGAAATGTGCTTTGGTGGCCGTCTGCCCCAGCCCCCCCAAGGTGGAGGAAGATGCTCCGGACGAGCTCGTCAAAAAGGCGAAAGCCAAGGGATTCAACTTTCCGTACCTGCTCGATCCGACCCAGCAAATCGTCCGTGAATTTGGGGCGGTGCGGACGCCGGAATTCTTCGTTTTCGGCAAGGACCGCAAGCTCGTCTATCAGGGGAACCTGGATGACAGCCCGGAAGGGAAGAAGATCACCAAACATTACGTCGAGGACGCCATCGCCGCGGCTCTCGGCGGCAAAAAGCCTGAGGTGGAAGAGACCGCCCCCGTCGGCTGCATGGTGAGATACGTTCGGATGCGACCCACGGGAAAGAAATAATAATGTCAGTAAAGTTCCTAATTTCGGTATCTGCGGTTTCGCTGTTTTGGGCGTCTGGCCTGGTAGTTGCTGCCGAGGAGAAAGGGGAGCAAAAGCGGAAAGAGGCTGCGACGAAGTTTCTGCAGGATCATTGCATCGACTGTCACAGTGGCGGTAAGCCCAAGGGAAAGCTCGCGCTGGACAAGTTGACTGCCGACTTTGACAATGACGCATCCCGCAAAATCTGGCTCGGCGTTCAAAAGCGAATTCGAGCCGGCGAAATGCCCCCTAAGGACGAGCCCCGTCCGGACGCCAGCGAAGTGACGACGCTGGCCGACTGGATTCAAAGGAATGTGAACTCCGCGGAAGCCGCTCGCCGCGCCACTCAGGGCCGGGTCGTTCTCCGGCGGCTTAACCGGACGGAATACGAGAATACGATTTGCGACCTGCTCGGGATCAAGGTCCCTTTGCGAGAGCAACTACCCGAAGACGGCTCCGCGGACGGTTTTGATAATGCCAGCGCGGCCCATCACACTTCCTCCTTCCTGATGGAGAAGTATCTCGAAGCGTCCGACACCGCCCTGAACATGGCAATCGCCAACCGCCCCAAACCGCCCGCTTCGGTTCTCAAACGCTACAGCATGAAAGACATGCATCCCGTCAAGTCGAGCGAGGAGGATGTCTATCGCTTTCGTGAAGGGGGCGAGGTCGTCTGCTTTTGCTCGTCCGAATGGCACAACGTCTGGGTTTCCGAATTTTATCCCAGCGACGCCGGCAATTATCGCTTCCGGATCTCCGCCTCCGGCATGCAAACCGACGATAAGCCGCTCACCTTTCGCGTGACGCAGACTGGCTCGGCCCTCATGGGGAAGAACGGACTGATCGGCTATTTCGACGCTCTCCCCGACAAGCCCGCAGTATTCGAATTCGTGCGGCACATGGAGCCGAGGACCACGATTTCGATGCTCCCCTACGGTCTGCAAGGGGCGAACACGGTCAAAATGGTCGGTGGCGAATATTGGAACGGGCCGGGACTGGCGATTCAGTACGTGGAAATCGAAGGGCCCCTGAACCCGGTCTGGCCGCCGGAAAGCCATCGCCGCATCTTTGGCGATTTGGCCCAAAAGAATTTCCGGACCAACAATTATCCCGACCGTGTGGAAGTGGTCTCCGACCAGCCGCTCGTTGATGCCGAAAAGATCCTCAAAAACTTCGCTCGCCGGGCGTTCCGCCATCCCGTGACTTCGGAGGACATCGCTCCTTATGTCGCCGTCGTCAAAGCTAAACTGGATGCCGAGTATACGTTTGAATTGGCCATTCGCGCCGCGCTCAAGGGGGTGCTGATCTCGCCCGAGTTCCTGTTCCTCCGCGAGAAGCCAGGCAAGCTCGACGACTTTGCCTTGGCCAACCGGCTGTCATACTTTTTTTGGAGCACGATGCCGGACGACGAGTTGTTCACACTCGCCGAGCAGCAAAAACTGAGCCAGCCCGAAGTCCTCCGCCAGCAGGTGGAGCGATTGCTGGCGGACCCCAAGGCGACAGCCTTCACGGAGAATTTCGTCGGCCAATGGCTGCGGCTGCGGGAAATCGATGCCACGGAGCCGAGCCACATCGTCTATCCGGAGTTCGACCATCTGCTGAAAGTCTCGATGATCCGCGAGACGGAGCTGTTTTTCGAAGAGCTCCTCAAGAACGACTTGAGCGTGACCAACTTTGTCGCCTCCGACTTCACCATGCTCAACGGCCGGCTGGCCAAACACTACGGCATTCCGGGCGTGGCGGGCTGGGAATTTAAGAAGACGCCGCTGCCGCCGGAAAGTCACCGGGGGGGAGTGATGACCATGGCGAGCGTGCTGAAGGTGACAGCCAACGGCACGACGACTTCACCCGTGATGCGCGGGGCCTGGGTCCTCGACCGCATTCTGGGAACACCGCCGTCCCCGCCGCCCGACAACGTCTCTGCTATCGACCCCGACATCCGCGGCGCGACGACCATTCGCGAGCAACTCGCCAAGCACCGCTCGACCGAATCCTGCGGCGTCTGCCATCGCAAAATCGATCCCCCCGGCTTCGCCCTGGAAAGCTTCGACTGCATCGGCGGCCGGCGGGACTGGTATCGAGTCACCGGCAACGGCGGACCCGTGATCGTCGACGGACGGCATATGCCGTATCACAAGGGAAAGCCGGTCGATCCGTCCGACGTGATGGAGGGGGGCGAGAAGTTTGAGAATGTGGACCAGTTCAAGCAGTTACTGCTGAAGGATAAGCCGCTTTTGGCGAGGGCATTGGCCACGAAGCTAATCACCTACTCCACGGGAAGAGCGCCGCAGACTTCGGACCGGGATGCGGTAGAAGCTATCGTCACCAAGGTCAGTGAAAAGGACTATGGACTGCGGTCGCTCATCCATGAGATCGTGCAGAGCGAGTTGTTTCGGAATAAGTGATTGCGCCCAATACACCGCCTTTTTCGCCAGTCACAAATGATGAATACCAAGCCCAGCATATCGAATCAGCATTTGGCCCAACTGCGATCCAAAGGCCAGCAACTACAGCCGCTACTCTCCGCGGAAATGCCCGCCGTTCGTGCGGAATGGAAGCAATGGGCGAGTAGCCTCTCCAGCGTCGTTGCCCGCCATTCCAAGGAAATTGATGAGTACATACAGGCCCACGGCCCGATGACACGAGAAGAAGTGGTCGAGAAAGCGTTGACCAAGCTCCTCTCGGAAGTGTGACCGACAGTAATCAAGTTTTCAGGGTTGCGGTCTTCGCGCCGCATTGGTTCTGCGCAATTTCTTTGAGCCATGAAACCTCTTCAATCACCACTTTTTTGGATCGTCGCCGCAGCGGCCGTTGCCGTATTGCTGGTGATCGGCGTCGGGGTAATTGCCGCAATCAAATACGCTCGTCGCAATCCTCCAGGATTTCTGGATTACGTGAAGAATCCAATTCTATTGAAGGAACTGGAGGAAGAGAACGCAGTTGACGAAAGCGCCATCGAAGAAGCTCAGCATTGGAACGACAAGCAGATCGAGACGGCGGTGCGGCGCTATGTCTTTGAAGACGGCGGCCCGCAGGATTACCGTGTTCTCGCATCGCTGGGACCAAGGACGACAACTGCATTACTAAAACTTCTAGGGGACGAGTCCCTCCGCTCCAAGCTCTTAACTGGGTCAGATCTCCCGTTCGCCAGTGTTTGCGATTTGCTCACGGAAAACCCCACCGCCGAAGCTGTTCCGTTACTCGTTCCCTTTCTTGAGGCCCAGTCGAAGGAGATTCGCGAGGGAACAGCCGAGTTGCTCGGGACTATCGGTGCCGACTCCGTGGTCGCTCCAGTGCGAAAGGCGTTGCAAGATTCGGATGAATACGTCCGCTCCTATGCACTCATGGGGCTGGAACGTGCGGGCGAAGCGAACCGATTGAGCGATGCTTGCCGCCAAGAGTTATTTCCAGATGTGCAGCGACTCCTATTGGAAGGCAAAAACTGCGACCATGCTGGTCTGCTGCTGGAAATGAACAAAGACAAAGCGACGGAATTCTTTCTTTCGGACGCCATTCTCAATCCCAAGGCGGAATCCCTGCACCACGTCTTGCGGGAGCTGAATGAAAGAGGAATTATTGTTCCGCGAGAACGGCTACTTGTGCTGATTGAGCAATTGGAAGCGACATCGCTTGAACATCCTCAGCACTTTCGGTTAGCCGAAGCTTTGCATTGTTTGGGAAAGCACAAGAATTCCGACGACCGAGCGATCCTGGAGCGTTTCCTGTCACACTCCGACCAAGATGTCACCAAGGGTGCCGCAGATGGTATGCTGGCCTTGCATGGGTTGGACGGGTTCTTAGATCGCATTTGGAAAGCAAAGGGACCGGCGTCTCTCACACAACCGCAGCGAAACTATCTGGCTGTCGTTTCGCTGGACGATGAAGTCAACAACGGCGGATTCTCCCAGTATTTTTTTAACTCCAGTGGAGACGATTGGCAGACGGCGCTCTCGGGTCTGGAGGAAATGGGGTCAAAAGAGCGACTCGCCATGTTCAAAGAAGCTCTGGCGAAGTTTGACAAATCGAGCCCCTCCGAAAGCCGAAATCAGCGAATGGATCAGCTTGCAAAGATAGAAAGTGGGAAAGATTCTGTATTTGATGAGCTGAATACCAGGTACTTTAAGTATGAAGAGGATCTTGGGGTTTTGATGATGCGTTACGTCCTTAGGAACGCCGAAGCATTCCGGTAGTCATTGCACATTTGAGCTTGGAGCACGTTTCCCATGAAACTTCACCGCCGCACCTTCCTCCGCGCTTCCGGCGTAGCGATGGCCCTCCCTCTCTTCGACGCGCTCGTCCCCAAAACGGGGCGAGCCGCAGCGGCGGAGAAGACTCCCCGGCGGATGGTCTGCATCAATACGCCGCTGGGGCTGCATCCGGCGAATTTTTTTCCGACGAAGACCGGCCGGGATTATGAGCTTTCGCCCTATCTGGAAGTGATCAAGGAGTTCCGGGACGATTTCACGGTCATTTCGGGGCTGTCCCATCCGGACGTCGGGCCGAGCCACGACTCCAACGCCAGCTTTCTCACGGCCGCCCCGCATCCGGAACAGCGGTCCGGTTTTCGAAATAGCATTTCGCTCGACCAGTTCGCTGCCGACCATGTTTTTGGCCAGACCCGCTTCGCCACGCTGACACTTTCCTGCGAAGGTTACGGACTTTCGTGGACCAAAAGCGGCGCGTCCGTGCCGACGGAAAACTGGCCGTCGGGAATGTTCGCCAAGCTGTTCCTCGAAGGCCGCCCCGAAGACGTGCAGGCCCAAGCCCGCCGGCTGGCGGATGGGCAGAGCGTGCTCGATGCCGTCCGGGATCAGGCGAAAAAGATGCAAGCCATCTTGGGGGCCGGGGACAAGGAGAAGCTCGACGAGTATTTCACCAGCATCCGCGAACTGGAGCAGCGGCTGACGCAGGCGGAGGCCTGGTCGAAGAAGCCCAAGCCCAAAGTCGAGGCCAAGCCGCCGCAGGATATTCAGAACGGAGCGGACCTCGTCGGCAAGACGCGGCTGTGGTTTGACATGATCCATCTGGCCCTGCAGACCGACTCCACGCGGTTGGTCACGCTGCAACTCCTGGGCACCAGCAGCGTGCCGCCGATTGCGGGGGTCAACCAGGGGCATCACGACCTCTCGCACCACGGCCAGGAGCCGGCGAAGATCGCGCAGCTCCGGATCCTGGAAATCGAGAAGATGAAGACGCTGCAGACGTTTCTGAAGCAGCTCAAGGACACGAAAGAAGAGGGAGAGAGCTTGCTCGACCGGACAACCGTCTTCTTCAGCAGCAACCTGGCGGACGCGAGCAAGCACAGCGTCAAAAACATGCCGGTCCTGCTCGCCGGCGGCGGCTTCAAGCACGGCCAGCATCTGGCCTTCGACGAGAACAAGAACCCGCCTCTCTGCAACCTATTTGTCAGCATGCTGCAGCGGATGGGAATCGAAGCGGACAAGTTCGGCAGCAGTACGGGGACGCTGACGGGGCTGGAAGCGCGCGGTTAACCCGCATTCTCATACCAGCCTGAAGCGCAAGCGAAGGAAAGCATTTTTTCTGCAACCCGCGCTGTCCTTCGCTTGCGCTTCAGGCTGGTGTCGTGAACAGATCAACGCCCTACGCGTACGCCAACTCTACGTCCCGCACTTCCGCCGCTTTGAAGACGACTTTCGTCTGCTTAAAGCCGAGGCGGCGGTAGAGGCGAACCGCGCCGCTGTTCTGGGCGGTCACTTCCAGATAGACGCGGGTGTACATGGCTTGGCGAAAGCCGAGCAGCGACCGGTGAATCAGGCAGGAGCCGAGCCCCCGGCCGCGGTGGCCGTCCGTGATGCCGACGTTTTGCACGGCGCCGATGCGATAGCCGTCGTCGGTCTCTTCAAGCATTCCCTGAATGGTTCCGCAGATTTCCGGTCGGCGGGCGTGCTGCGGCCAATATTGCACCAGCCAGGTCGCCTCCGGCACGAACCGGCCGCGATGCACAATGTCGTCCATCAGCCGCCGGCAGCCGTCGCGAGCCCCGAGGTTGGGAAAAACGTTGGCGTCGATCTCGAAGCGGAAGCTCTTGTACTTCACCTCCGCGTGGTCCCTCAGCAGCTCCTCGCTCCACGGCAGCAGCTCATACCCCTCCGGCAGCGGCGGGGCATCAAACAGCGGCCCGGACAGGTCGTATTCCATCCGGAGGCGTTTGAAGTAGGTGATGCCCATGGGAGCAGGAGACAGGGGACAGGAGCCAGGAGTCAGGAGACAGAAAGGAGAGCACCTAACCGCAATCCTACAGCCTGCTCGCGGGTCGGTCAAATTTTGGGCGAGGTGGAGCAAGAAGTGTTGCCTTCGGCAGAATACGCAGTCGTCATCGTCGGCAGAATCGGAGTCTCCTGGGAGAGAATGGGTGAATCGGGTAGTCTAACTTCCATCGACAACTGCCTTTCCACCGACTTAGGAACCGACATGTCCCACCCCCGCCCTGATGCTGCTCCGCAAGCTCCCCCCAGTCTCGAACTGACCCAGGGGTGGCATTGCAGCCATCTGTATTACCGCTTTGACCGCGGGGTGATTGCGTCGATGACCCCAGAGAAGCTGAAAGCCGGTCGGGAGGAAATCATCTCCATCCTCAATCCCGAAGGGCCGGGGGCGACGGCTCGGTTGCAGACGAGCGTCATCAGTGGCAACAAGGCGGATTTTGGGCTGATGCTGATGGACGCTAGTCCGCTCAAGATCGAAGGGATCAACCAGCAGCTCCTCGCCAGCACGCTGGGGCCGGCACTGATTCCGACGTACTCCTTTATCTCGGTCACGGAAATCTCCGAGTACGTCCCGACCATCGAGCAATACACCCAGCGGCTCAAGGACGAAGGGGAAGCCGAGGGGAGTCCCGCGTTTGCCGCCAAGCTGAAGGCCTATTCCGACCGGCTCCCGATCATGAACCGCCAGCGGCTCACCCCCGATTTTCCCGCCTGGCCGGCCAGTTGCTTCTACCCGATGAACAAGAAGCGGAAGGTGGGCGAAAACTGGTTCCTGATGCCCTATGCCGAGCGGAACAAGATGATGGCCGAGCACGCCAAAAGCGGCATGACCTTCGCCGGCAAGGTGAGCCAGCTCATCACCGTCGGCGTCGGCTTCGAGGACTGGGAATGGGGCGTGACCCTCTGGGCCCGCAACCCGGAATTCCTCAAGGACATCGTCTACCGCATGCGGTTCGACGAAGCCAGCGCCCGCTACGCCGAATTCGGCCCTTTCTACACCAGCTACATCATGAGCCCGGCGGAGATGCTGGACCACTGCCGAATCGCTTAGCCACCCCGACCACGGGGTGATTAACTTTCAATTCTCAAGCGGCGACGGACATGTTATGCTATTGATATGAGCACTGTAAGTTTGGAACAACTTCGGCAGAATACCTCGGACCTTCTGGACCGTGTGGAAGCGGGCGAGCATCTTCTGGTTGTGCGTGGCGGTCGCCCCGTGGCCGAAATGTGGCCGGTTGCCTCGCCACTCGCCCAGTCCCGCCCTTTCGGGCTGTGCGCGAACGAGTTCAGAGTCCCGGATGATTTTGACGCTCCGCTTCCGAGCGAGATTCTACGGGAGTTCGAGGGGCAATGAGGTTGGTTTTCCAAGTTCCAACCGACGATTCAAGACCCAGCAAATGAAGTTCTGGAGTTTCGACCGTCAAAAAACCATCGGCCGCCAAAGAAGAAAGGCTATAATTATCCAAAGCATAGAAATCAAAAGGCACGCTACGGAATACCACCTAGATAATGTTACCTGGGAAGAGGGCTCATCATTGAGAAATGAAACAATCCCCATCATGAAACCAACTATGGCGGCACCATAGCCGAGTTGCTGCCCAAATTTTCCTAACTGACACACGCTCCACCCTCTCTCCCAATTGCCATGCCGCAACCCGAATAACCATAAATCAATTGAGACCACATACACTAATCGGGACAAGCAAACCGCTGCCGGCCAACAATTGGCAACTTTTCGACGATTTACCACAGCAATCGCGACAAGCAATGCATCTGACAACCACAGAAATATCTTTACTAAGTCATTACTGTCAGGTTCCAACGGCCCAATGATGGTTCGAACACCCTGGTAAATGTAACATGAGGCGAAAACAGCAAGCCACAGTAACAAAATCACCGAACTATATTTCCGCCGCAAATCTTGAGTATTCATCGTAACTCTACTTTTGGACCTTTACCCCTGTAGTCGGTCCCGAATTACTTAGGAGATCAGAGTTGCGTATCGTTCTGATTGTGGAATCATTCTGGGTCTCCGTCTGGAGGCTGGTCATTGAGCCCGACGCCATTACCCCAAAGTCGTCGTGCCTTTGATAGCCAAGCAGATGTCCAATCTCATGGGACAGCAATTCTCCGGGTTCCAGTTCCCAAGGCCACGGACCAGATGCGAACACGAAATTGTCTTCTTGAAATCCAAGGACCTGATTGAGTGATGTCCAAGAACCGGGCCCCCAATAGTCGATATCACCGATAAAGACTACCGTTGGCTTTTTCGAAAAATTCTTCTTGTACCACTCGAGCTCTTTTTCCGGCAGATTTGACGCTTGATCACTCGCTCCGACGTTCATCAAGTCCACTGTTCTTAGATACTCTTCGGCTGCCCAAACATCGTAAAAGTTATAACTATCGGACCCACTGCAGTATTGGCTCTCCACCCACGTTTTTTGCTGAACATCATATACGTTCCATGTTATATAGATTCCATATTTTTGATAGAACTTTGCGGTATCAATTAGCCCTTGTTTCCAACCCTGTCCTAGCTTCCAGGCGTAATAGTACTGCGTGACCATCACGTCGATTGTTATATACTTTGGGCTCCCCCACTTGTCTTTGGCGGCCTTAATTTCCTCGGCGGTAAATGTTATGTTTGGGCCTTTAATTGGCTTGAGTGAGAACGCTGGCCCTGGTGGTTCTTCCCAAAGTCCTAGCGGATCGGTTGCCATTGTCGGATGATTTCCCACGTACCGCCGCAAGTTGGGGTCTAGGGCGTCAAAGTCCGTCGGGTCCTGGCTAAGCCATTGGCCAATTTTGGGATCGTACATGTGGGTCTCCTGAAAACGGGAAAACAGTTATCCGAATACCTGCGTGAACTCCGGTTGTGCATAAGTGGCGAATAGCGTATCTCGACTGCGAGCTATCTCCCGCCGGCGCTTTTCGCGATGCAAATCAATGATGCGGCAAAACTCTGCCTCCGCCTGAGGAACTGCCCAAGCCTCCCACTTTTCAGTGACAGGCTGGCGCGCGTGGGCGAGTAGCCTTTTCGTCGGCAAGTCCAGGCTTAATCCGTGCGGATCGAATGCCCTCGCCATTCGTTGCAAAATCGTGGCAACCATCCACGGACCCCTTTCGAACGGACTGAGTTGTGCGGCGGACCTGAAGCAAAACATGGCAGACACAAATAGGAAGTTGTCCTGAAAGCACCTGCCGCGGTGCGTCAGGCTTACCGCCAACTCTTCGCGACGCGTATAACTGCGGAGAAAACCAGCATCTCGCTCGTCGGTTTCTGAAATCTCGCGCGGCCAATGGCGGTAGTAGTCATCGGTGCGCGGCTCGAATCCTCGCCCTGACGGCTCGAAGTTGAATCGCTCTCCATTCCCGTCATCCCAGCGGGCGAAGAGATGCTCCTTGGTGGGAACGACGAACAGCGGATACCCAAGCCGCCTCCCAATCGCAACATATAAAAAGGGAAGAGTCGCACAGGTGCCGCCAAAGCCGCTAAGTACCCCATGCAGGAGTACATTGCGAGAATCGGTAGCGTCGTAAGCCCCTTCGACGAACGGCAGGTTGTACTTTACGCCAAGGTCGCGCTGGATGACCGTGACCATGCACATCGCCCGAAATTTGGCGACGGAATGCTCATATTTTGAGGGATTGTTGTCGAAACGCGACATCCATCGTTTTGTTGACCACTCGACAACCGAAGTCCAACCATTGAGTTTCTCCAGCAGGAAGTCAATTTGAACGTCGTCGGCGGCGGCGGGGAGGCCCGCCGAAAGTCGAAGCTGGATCTCGCCAATGTCCATCCTGGCAAGTTCGCTCTCGCTCAGCGATTCCCAATAGTCGTAGTTGAAATCCATGCCCACACCCGCGTCGCTAGAAAAAGCAGAACGAATTGGCTGCTGGCGCAATTGAGAATATACGCTGGCGGAATGAAGTTGCAATCAGGGGAATGAAGCGACCGTTAATTAGCGAGAAATTCAGGGATTTTGCCCCTTCTTGGGCGCGGCGTCAGGGGGTCGGGAGTCTTTGGCTGCGGTGCGTGTTTTGTGTGGAGTAGTTGGTAGGTGCCAAAGACTCCCGACCCCGAGGAAAAATGTTGCCGACGGCTTGACTGTGCATGTCTTTCTGTATACTATACACCTGTTTCGTTTGCCATCCCTCTGTTTACAGGAGAAATTCCATGTCTGCCGCCATGCCACTTGCTGATGTTGCCGTTTCCCCCGGTCCGCCGGACCAAAAAGAGGCCGTTCGCCGACAGATTCCCAGTCAGCGAAACCGGGAGGTGTTTGCCGCGGTGGCGATGGGGAAGTCGCATGCGGAGGCGGCCGAACAGTTTGGGCTCACCCAGCCGCGGGTGACGCAGATTGTGCGGCAGGTGCGGGAGTGGAGCATGCAAGTAGCTGGTGGCGAGATGGGAGAATACAACGAGGTGCAGCGGCTGCGGCTGGCCGAGGAGACGCTGCGGGTGCAGCTCGATGGCTGGATGCGGATGGCGATGCAGGAGTGGCGCAAGTCCTGCCGCGAAGGGATAGGCCGCGCCACATTCTTAAATGCGGCGAACAGGTGGGCTTCCAACCTGGCTCGGCTCGCCGGGGTCGATGTCAGCGGCAAAACTGCGCGGCTCCTGGCGGAGCAGCAAGCGAAGGAGGAGTACGAGCTGCGGCGGGCGCGTGCATCTGAAAAACCCTTATGGGAAAACGAGCCGAAATCCCCCGCGAGCGCACCGGCAGCGGAGAAAGTGACCGCCCCAACTCTCTCAGCCGGCACGGTTTGCGAAAAGCCGGCCGCGCCGCGCGCGGTTCAGCCGCCGCCTGCCGCCCCCATAAAAAACTCTTATGGGCTGGCGAGTCCCGAAGTGGCTTTGGATGTCGCCAAGGCGATTAAAGACCGGCTCACGCAATCAACTCCGCCGGTATCCGTCCCTCGCGCCAACAAGCCGATCCCCAAGTTCCTCGATAAGAAAGTCCGCAAACGGCTCCTTGCCCTCCGTCGGCAGGAGGCTCTCGCAGCGGTGGGATGAACGAATATGACCACTACGCGTTTCACGGCAATGGGGATGGCCACGAAAAACGCAAAGAGGCACAAAAAGTGGACGGACGAAGTTGAAATCTCTGGGGGAGTTTTTAGGATTTGGTGTCGTGGGGATGTTTGTGAACCAACTTTAGTGGAGTGCTGTATGAAATGGGAGAATATCAATCAGTTGTGTGACATTGTTCGCGAGACGGGCTTTGCGGTCCACTGTTATTTGCGCAATGGGCACTTGGAGAAGGTTTATGAAAACGCGTTGGCTCATCGCCTGCAGAAGCTGGGAATCCAGGTCCTTCAGCAGCATCCATTGACGGTCTACGACGAAGACGGATTCGTGCTGGGCTCCTACTTTGCCGATTTGTTCATCGAAGGCTGCTTGATCGTCGAGCTGAAAGCCTGCCGCGACGTCTGCGACGAGCATGTCTCGCAAGTCATCGGCTACCTCACTTCATCCCGCATCGAAACCGGCCTCCTCCTCAATTTCGGAGCACCGAAATTCCACATCAAAAAGTATCTCAAAACAGCCCATCCAGAATTCCATCCCTTTGATCCCAACCACCCAACTTACTCCTCGTGACTTCCCAAGTTTTTGTGACTCTTCGTGTTTTTCGCGGCCATCCCCCCGCAACCTTGCTACTGCCGCGCGAAGAGCGACTTCTGCAATTCCTCGTGGAATGTCGCGCTCGCCTGCACCGCGGCGTCGAAGTCGGCTTTGGCGAGGGTGTAGAGAATCGAGCGGCTGAGGGTGCGGACGGTGGCGTTGCGGGGTGCGCCGGTGAGGAGGGCGGCTTCGCCGAAGAAGTTGCCTTCCGTCAATTCCGCCAGATGTTTGGAAGTCTCGTGGCCGTCGACCTTCTCGGTCCGGACCACTTCGACCGAGCCATGGCGGATGAGATAGAACTTTTCCGCCGGATCTCCTTGGCGGACGACCTCGGCGCCGGGAGGATAGTTCTCGACGAGCATCTTGTCGGCGATTTCGCTGAGGGACGAAGGGGAGAGGCTGGCGAACTGGGGAATTTTGCGGAGGAAATCGCAGATGACCGAGGCCTCCTGCACCAGCACGTCCGACTTGATGCGGCCATCGACCATGTTCACGATCCGGTCAGCCACGTCGAGGATGCGGTTGTCGTGCGTCACCATCAGGATGGTGCAGCCGTCTTCGCGGGCGAGCTGCTGGAAGAGAGTGACTACTTCACGGCCCGACTTTTCGTCGAGGGCTGCCGTCGGTTCGTCGGCGAGAATGATTTTGGGCTTGTGGACGAGACCGCGGGCAATGGCGACTCGCTGCTTCTGGCCGCCGGAGAGGGAGCCGGGCTTGTAAGTGGTGCGATGCCCGAGCCCGAGCCGGCTGAGCATCTCGGCCGAGCGCTTGTTCCGCTCGCCGACGGCCATTGGAAACAGTTCGAGCGCCATCCGGACATTTTCCTGGGCGGTCAGCGACTCGAACAGGTTGTGATGCTGGAAGATGAACCCCATCTCGCGGCGGATGTTGACGAGCTCCGTGGGGCTGGCTCCGGCCAGTTCCCGGCCGAGGACGCGGAGACTTCCCTCTTGCACAGTCCGGAGCGTGCCGATGAGCGTGAGCAGCGTCGTTTTGCCGGAGCCGGAGGGTCCGGTCATGATGACGATTTCCCCTTGATAGACGTCCAGGTGGTTGCCGAACAGAACCTGCTTCTTCAGCTCCCCGCTGCCGAAATGGTGGTTGAGCTTTCGAATGCGGAGGGTGCGCGTGCGGCGAGCCTCGTCCTTGTCGGCGAGGAACAGCGTGGAATTCGTCGCGCGGTGGACGACTTCCTCGGAATCGGCAGGATGAGCGGGTTTGGGCATAGGTTATGTGGGGCGTTTCTCCGAAACAGCCCCATTCTTGGTATCGATCACTTACAAATCAGAATGGGCCGGTCATGGAATGACGGCCCACTCTTGGCGGCTACTTCAAAATAGCGACGCAGGGTCGGTCAGCAGCAACTTACGCAAGGCAAACACACCGGAGGAGACGCACATCACCATCGTGGAAACGAGGACAATGCCGGATACGTCGGGCCGGAATTCCATCAAGAGACCCGTGCGCCAGGCCAGCAGCATGTACAAGGCATAGCTTAAAAACGCGCCGGGAATAAATCCAATCAATGAAAGGTAGAGCCCTTCGCCGATGACCAGCCAGATGAAATAGAACGTGCTGTAGCCCATCGCTTTGAGCGTGGCGAACTCGGGGAGGTGATCGGCAATGTCGGCATGAATGATCTGATAACAAATGATGACGCCGACGACGAACCCGATGACGGTGCCGACCAGGAAGATGTATCCCACCGGCGTGCTGACGCTCCAAAAACGCCGCTCGCGCTTGATGAATTCCTGCTTGGTGAAGACGGCGACGTCGCCGGGAAGCTCGTTCACAAGCTGGGCTTGGAGATCTTTCAACGAAACAGTGGCACCCGGTTTGACCTGCACAATTCCAAGGTCAACGGCCCTGAGGGGATCGCCACCTGGGCCATCGCGAAGAGGAAAAAAGCGGGCGAAGTTCTGCTCACTCATCAAGAGGTTGCCGTCGTTGCCAAAATCGGTGCAGAGCGTGAACCGGCCCGCCAGCCGCAGTTTTTGGCCATTGAGTTCCGCTGTGTAGAGCGGCAGCAGGGCTTCAACCTGAGGAATGCCGTAATCGGGATGCGATTTCGTGTCGGCCAGGGCCATGCCGGGAGTCCGGAGTGCGTTCTTGTGGGCCGCGACGGAGTCCGGCTCGAGCAGCGGATGATCGAGGTCGAAAGCGATGGCCCGGATGGAATACCCCTTCTCTCCTTGCCGTCGCAGAACCGACCCGGCGGATTCGAGGTAGAGAGGAAAGACGCGGATTCCCTCTTTACCTCGGACCTGATAGAGCCGCGGCAAGGGAAAGCGGTCGGACGCGACGAGGGAGAAGCGGGCCTTGTTGACGATGATCAGATCCGCCTCCAGCCGGCGGACGAGTTCCACATTGCTGTCGAGGAGGGCGTTGAGAAAGCCCAGTTCCATGTACATCAGCAGCACCGCAAACGACACGCCCCCACACGCCACCACCAGCCGCCGCGGGTCGTGCGTGAGATTCTTCCAGGCCAGAGGTATGCCGCCGAAGACCATCAGAACAGCTCCGCGGGGTCGGCGTTGAGTGTCTTGCGAGCCGCGCCGAGTCCCGATAGGGCGCACATCGCCATCGAGAGGATCAGCACCAGCAGCAGGTTCTGCCGCGTCATTTGGATGGGAATGCCGGCTCCCTCGCTCGTCACGTAATAGAGGAGTTGGGCCAATCCCCAGCCGGGGAAAAACCCAAGGAGTGAAAGGACGAGGGCTTGCTGCAGAATGACTTTCATCAAATAGGAGTTTGCATAACCCATTGCTTTGAGGGTTGCGTACTCCGGCATCAAACTGGCTACGTCCGCGGAAAGGACCTGGTAGACAATGGCGGTGCCTACGAACAGGGCCACGCCGACGCCGAGTTGAAAGATGAGCCCGAACGAAGTTCGGCCGACCCAGCGGTTGCGCTCGACGTTCAAGACTTCCTCGCGGGTGAGAACTTCGACATCCGGATTTCGCCCTCCTGGCAGCGCCGCCCGGAGCCGAGCCGCGACTTCAGCCGCGTCGGCCCCTTCTTCGACTTTGATGAGTCCCAAACACACGTTGTTCAAAGATTGGCCCGGCGAAACCCGCACATAGCCCCGATCCGTCGTCAGCACTGCGCCATTGGAGGCGAAGCCCGTTCCCAGCCGAAAATGCCCCGCCACGCGGACGCGGCGATGCATGACTTCCGTCTCCACGCCGATGTCTTCATCACCAAAGCGATTGCCGTTTTTGGGGCCGAACTCTTTTCGAGTCAGGCTGTCGATCATGACGACATTTTCCGGCCCGAGCAGGCTACGAGCGTTTTGCTGGATATCCTCTCGCAGGAAAACCGAGTCTTGTGGATCGTAGCCCATGACCATCACGCCATACTCCTCACCCTTCTTCGGCTGCGGGTTCCGCCAGAGCCGGATGCCGACGTAGAACGGGCTGACGGACTTTACGCCGGCGACCCCTTCCGCCTGCTTGAGGCGAGCAGATGGAAACGATCGGCTGTCGGCGAAGTGGAGATAGTCCTTGGAGCGGATGCAGAGATCGAAGTCGAGGGCACTGTAGACCACGGTCGCCGTCGTCTCCACGGCCCCGAAGAAGCCGAGCTGCATGAAGATGAGCACCACGGCAAACGTCACCCCCGCCACAGCCACCAGGGTCCGCACCCGATTATGGACCAGATTGCGCCAGGCCAGAAAGGTTTTCATGGCGGGCCAGTCTACGGTTTGGGAGGATCGGTTTTGGAGCCGGCGAATTTCACGTCCACCTGCAAGTTGATGAAGCGGGCGGCTTGCAAAACGTCTTCGGGGCGGATGTCGATGCGGACTTCAATGACATGCCGGTCGACGGGAGCGTACGGGTCAATCGCCTTGAGGGCGGGACTCGCCACCGTCCGGCCAATGCGCGAGACATGTCCGTGCAGAACTTTGGCCTTGCCCGCCTCGTCCTGAAACGTCTTGCTCTCGATAGTGACTTCCTGCTTCTCGTGGATGCGGTGGATCTCGTTGTCGTAAACCTCGGCGATGCAGACCATCTGCGAGAGGTCCGCGATCTGCAGCACCGGGCGCTGCGTGACGGACGAGCCCTTGGGGGAGTATATTTTGAGCACCGTGCCGCCGACAGGAGCGGTAATCGCGGCCTGCTTGAACCGCTCTTCGGCCACGGCCAGTTGCCTCTTCAAGGTGTCGATGGGAAACGCTCGCTTGGCCTGTTCGACTCCCGCTTCTGCGGCGATGCGGTCGGCCGCCGTGGTCTTTTGCTTGAGCATGTTCCCCTTCTTAATCCGCTCCAACGCCCCTCGCCCCGCTTCGACTTCCTCGGCCGCTTTTTTCGCAAGCAGGGATTGATGTTCCACTTCTTGCTTGGAGACCAGTTCGGTGGGTGTGTTCTGGAGTTTTTCCAGGCGAGCCAGGTCCGCCTTGGCCTGATCGCGATGCAGCTTCAGAAACTCGACTTGCTTGGCTTGCGATTCGACGTCGAGTTCTGCCAGCTCTGTTCCACCTTCTTCGGCGATCTTGGCGGAGGCGAGTTTCTTGTGTGCCGCATCCAGTTCCGCGGTCAGGCGACTTTCGGCTTCCTCGAGTTGAGTCTTAGCAAGATCGACTTCGAGCTGCCGCAGGGTGCGGCTTTCGAAGTGGCCGATCTCTTTGTCGGCTTCGACGGGATCTCCCTCTTGGGGTTTGAGTTCTTCCACACGATCGCCAAGAGCGCCGAGCACGTCCACAACGCCGGATGCCGGCTCGATCCTTCCCAGCGCAACGACGACGCCTGACGGGTCAGAGTTTTCCTGAGAACCTGACGGCTGCGTCGAGGTCCGCTTTCCTTCTCCAACGTCATTTTTCCCGCGCAGCCCGAACCAGTTCTGCTGCCAGGCAATGAATCCGAAGCCGCCGATGACGGCCAGGACAATCAAGATGGAAAGGAATCGCTTCACAGGGTCAGAATCGGCGCGCAGGGACAACGGGGACCAGCGAGTGGCGACAATTCTCTACCTATGACCGCCACGGCGCAGCATGTCAAGTTAGCCTTACTTGCCAAGCCGAGAAAGCCGCGGCACAACCCGCACAGCCGTCTCAATCCAGCATTTTGTCGAGCGCGGCGAGGGCGACGGCAAATGGCGGTCGGCTGTCGCGGTAGGTCTCCCACCACTGGGTGACGACGGTCGGATCCGCCGCTAGCCGCCAGTTCGTGATTGCCTGGGAGAGCAAATCGGGCGTATCCAAACAAAGCTCCACTTCACGTCCAGCTGCCAATGCCACCGGCAGCATGGCCAGTTGGGCCACACGCGGCAGACGATCGGCTTGCACATTTTCGCTCAATGCCGGCAGGTCCAAATTGAGCTGTGAAATCAGCCACCCGAGCCGCACCACTTCCGGCAGGTGCTGGAAAGGATTGGCCAACACTCCTTCGACTCGCACCTGATTGCCGTTGAGCCACGCGGCTCCATCCCCACCCAGCGCCGGATGAATGACGACGACTTCTGCCTCCTCCACCAGTAGCGACTCCTCGGTGAGAGTCCCGATTTGCCATAAGAATCCCGGCCCGCGCGCTTCCCATTGTTCTCGCAGCGGACCCATCCGGAGCGGCAGCTCGTCGGCGAGTTTTGGAAGGTGCCGGGCGAACACACCTTCCACAGCCGTCACTGCCGCGGCAATCCGCGGCCCGACATTCTCAGTCGCCGTTCCTCGCCCAATTGTTTTGACGAGTGCCAGCCGGGCCAGTTCGCGATTGCTTTCAATCGTGGCCGAAACTCCCAGCAAATTCCGCCAAAATCGGTCCTCTGGCAACTGAGCCGATTGGATTTCCGCCTGCAATGCTGCTGCCGGCTCGAACAGGACACTCACCAGCCCGGCATCCACCAATGCCTCTCCCCGCACAAGCGCCGCCGCCGCATGGAGGGCGCTGGCGGAACTGCTGACTCGCCAATTTAAGATTGTCGCCATAGAGTTTCCTATTGTCGGCTTTCGCTCCGCGAAAGCACGCACTTTCGCGGAGCGAAAGGCGACAAATCGCGTTGACATCCAGCCGCCACTGGTTGACGATAATGATTGAACCAGGAACAAGCCATGCCACTCCGCAATCTCACGATCATCATGTTCGCGCTTCTGCTGTCGTTTGCCTGCTATACGCGGGCTTCGCGGAACCGCTATGCCGCCACCTTGCTGGATGCGATGAACGTCATCTCGTCTGACTACGTCGACGATGTTGAGCCCCGGAAGCTCTTTGAAGGGGCCATGGACGGCATGGTCGGCCAGCTCGACCCGTATTCCGGCTACTCGCCGCCGGAAGAATACCAGCAGTTTCAGGAACAAATGGATCAGGGGTTCGTCGGCATCGGAGTCTTCGTCGATATCGATTCCAAGAATAAGCGTCTAACAATCACGAGCCCACTCGTCGGTTCGCCCGCCTTCAAGGCAGGAATCAAGTCGGGCGACGTCATCATGGCTATCGATGGCATCGACACGACCGGCATGACGCTTAAGGAGTCCACCAGCCACATCAAAGGGCGGGCGGGAACGATCGTCAATCTCAGCGTCTTACATTTGGGCGAAGCGGCCCCCGTGGACATCCCCGTGGAGCGAGCGGAGATACCCATCGAATCCGTTTACGGCGACATACGCGGCCAAGACGGCAAATGGATTTTCCATCTCCAGGAAAAGACCAACATTGGTTACATCCGCATCCATACCTTCGGCGAACGTACGGCCACCGAGACGCAAGCTGCCCTTGAATCGTTTAGTGAACCTGGCCAGGGAGTGGACGCTCTAATTCTCGATCTTCGTGGGAATGCCGGCGGCCTGCTCAATGCGGCCATCGATATTTGCGACCTGTTCCTCGACGACGGAGTCATCGTCAGCACCAAGGGGCGTAACAATCTGGAGCGTTCCCGCACCGAGGCAAATCCGGGAATGAACATCAGTCCCGACATTCCGATGGTTGTCCTGGTGGATAAGTACTCCGCCAGCGCCAGCGAAATCGTGGCCGCTTGCCTGCAAGACCATCAGCGGGCCGCCGTTGTCGGCCAGCGCTCCTGGGGAAAGGGAACCGTGCAAAACATCATCAAACTCGAAGGGGGAAAGAGCGCCCTGCGGCTGACGGTGGCGAGATACTCACGTCCCAGCGGCAAGAACATTCACAAGGGGGCCGACGCCAAGGAAACGGATGACTGGGGAGTGAGTCCGGATGCTGGACTGGCGGTGAACCTGACGAACGACCAATTCGAAGCCTGGGTCAAAGCCCGCCGGCAGCGCGACATCATGACGTATTCTGGCCAAGCGAAGAGTTCGGTCGCTCCACCGGCGGAGAAGTCCAAGGAAGCGACGACAAACGAAGAGAAGAAGAAAGAAGCGACCAAATCCGATCCTGAAACAAAGTCACCGGATTCCTCGGTGGGACCTCCCACGCCTCCCCCTGATGAACCGGAGCCGAAAGATATTAAGGCCGAGCCGGCATCCTACAACGACCTGCAGTTGCAAAAGGCCATCGAGTACTTGCAGGAAAAACTGCTGAAGGCGAGCGAGCCGCGACCGGCGTAAGGGACTCGACTGCTGAGTTATCACCCCGCCATGCGTCGGAAAATGCCAGCTTGCTTTCGCTGCCAATGAGGTCCGGCAAGGACGCTCTGCCGCTCTTCGTGATGTGGGCCGATGCGGCCGTTGGCGGAGCCGTCCCATTGATGAGCGGCAAGGCTTGTGAGAATACGCTCGGCTGCGTCGAGAGCCCGCAAGCCGTCGCGGCCACTCACCTGGGGCTGATGGAATTCGCGAATACTTGAGACGAAGTCCCGCTGCTCTTCGAGGATGGCATTAGAATCGTTGACCGTCAATTCACGCAGGGGCAGATAGTCCTGGAACAGACGCTCCTTGATCTGAGTCTGTTCGGCCGGAGAGGCTCTCAGGACGTCAATATGCTCATCCAAAACCGGAACGTGCGAAATGAGGTTCGCCTTCTTGGCCGCGAAATCAATGTTCGCACTCCCCCCTTCCCAGTGTGCTGCGAGGGACCGCTGCACCGTTGGGCTGACTCGCGACGCGTGAAGATTCGCCACGCAGCCGTTCTGAAAGGTGAGCCGGGCCTGCGCCCAGTCTTCGTTCGGACCAAACACCGAGGAGCCAAGGGCGTCGACCGCGACAATTTCGCTCTTGGTAAGAGCAAGGACCAAATCGAGATCATGGATCATCAGATCGAGCACCACTCCCACATCCACCGAGCGGCAGGTGTAAGGTGCGGTGCGAGAAACGTCGATGTATTTGGGATCCGTGATGTGTGGCTCTGCGGCGACAAACGCGGGATTGAACCGTTCGACATGTCCCACCTGCAGGACAAGCGAATGTTGCTCGGCCAGCGACACCAATTCCTTGGCATCCGCAACGCCAGGAGTAATCGGCTTCTCGACAAGGATATGGACGCCGCTGGCGAGGAGCTCGGCAGCAACCGCGTGATGAAAGCGGGTTGGCGTGGCGATGATAGCAGCATCGATTTGACCAAGCAACGGGCGATGGTCCGCAAAGGCTGGGACTTGCAAGTCGGCTGAGACGGCATTGCGGGCCGCTTCCACGGGATCGACGATCCCGACAAGTTCCGCCCCTTCCACTCCGCGGAGCAGCCGGGCGTGGATTTTTCCCAAGTGGCCAACGCCGATCACAGCAATCCGAAGCTTGTTCATGCAGCCCTCCGACGATCACGGCCGCGGCCATGGCGGCCTTCGTGCTGATATTGCAGGAAGTTGAGCAGATGATTTACCGCCGGCAGCAGCATGTCCAAGGCGCGGAGCAACTCGCGGGCACTGTCGAGGCCAACCTTGGTGCGGAAGAGCAGCCGGTGGGCTTCCGAAATTGCGTCGATGGCCTCCTGCGAAAAGTTATTCCGCTTGAGGGCCACAATGTTGATGCAACGGGGCCGCGAAGGATTTCCTTCCGCCAGCATGTACGGTGGCACGTCGTGCAGCACTCGGGACAAGGCCCCCGTGAAGCTGAAGCTGCCGATCGAGCTGTAATGATTGACCAGTACGCCCGCAGAGAGATTCGCGTCGTCATGGACGTGGACATGGCCGCCGAGCAGCGTGCCGTTGGCCATGATCACGCGGTCGCCGACGCGGCAGTCGTGGGCGATGTGGCAGCAGGCCATGATGAAGCAGTCGCTGCCGACGCTCGTCACGCCCTCTTCTTTCTCGGTCGCCCGGTTGATCGTCACCCCTTCGCGAATGACGTTGCGGTCGCCGATGACCAGCGCGGTGTCGCTGCCGCGGTAGCTGACGTCCTGCGGCTCCGCGCCGAGAACGACGCCGGGAAAGATGCGATTTTCTTCGCCGAGCGTGGTCCGGCCCAATATCGTCACATGATTGCAGAGCCGCGTTCCGCGTCCGATTCTCGCCTGGGGACCAATCACGCAGTGCGGACCGACATCCACCCCTTCGGCCAATTCGGCTTGCGGATCAACTACCGCGGTGGGATGGAGGGAAGACATGGGAAATGACGAAGTCCGAATGACGAATGACGATGAAGTTGAAATCAACTCTGTTTCCAAATTCGGAATTCGTCATTCGGAATTCGTCATTCGGATTTTTCTTAACCCGTTCTCCTCAACCCCGCTTCCATCTGTCCTTCCTTGAGCAGGACTTTGACGAGTTCGGCATTGAGACGGTGGCCGCTTTTGTAGGCGATGACTTGTCCGGCCAGGTCGAATCCGGCGAGAGACAGATCTCCCAGGAGATCAAGCGTCTTGTGCCGCACACATTCGTTGTCGAAGCGGAGTTCGTTTTCGAGCGGCCCTTCGGGGCCAAAGACCAGTAGATCTTTGTTGGTCACTCTTGTCCCCAGGCCGCGCTGGCGAAGCCAGTCGGCTTCTTCCTGGAAGAGGAAGGTACGGGCCGGAGCGAGTTCGGTGCGAAAGCTGGTCGGCGTGACGGCAATTTCAAACGCCTGCCTGCCGATGGGATTATTTTGTCCGTAATCGAGCTTGTATTTGAGCGACAGCCGGCCCGTGGGAAACGGCCGGGCTTCGATCCAGCAATCGTCGTCGCCGACGCGGGTGATGTCGTTCACCACCAGGCGGCGGCGAACGGCGGACTGCTCCACAGCGCCGACGGAATCGAGTGCCGCCACAAAGGGCTGCGAAGAACCATCGCAGCCGGGCATTTCGGGACTATCGACCCAAATCTCGCAGTTGTCGATGCATAGACCGTAGAGCGCCGCCAGAATGTGTTCTACCATCTCGACCTGAGCGCCATCGGCAGCCAGGGCGGTGCGGCGAGGGACTTCGATGCGATGCTCGACCGCGACCGGAATGCGGCGAGGCCGCTCCAGGTCGCCGCGAACAAAAGCGATGCCCGAATTGGGCGGGGCGGGGCGGAAATCGACCCGCACGTCCTTTCCGCTCCAGTAACCAAACCCCGTAACTTCGGCGGGGCGAGTGATAGTCCGCTGCTTGCGCAAGGTCTTCATCAAGCGAATTGTGGTCAAACGTGGTGTGGATTTCTCAGAGGCAACGACTTGCGGGGAACCAAGACTCTTCCGCCATCAAGACGGAAGAGCCGTTCCGATTCGGACCTAGCGATTCTTTGTCGTCCCGGGCCTTTCAGCAGTATTTGCTTTTCCCGGCCCAACTGTGGGAGTGACCGGCATTTTCTGGCCCTTGTTCACGGAGGTCAGGATGAGGTTGCTGATGTCCAAACCGTAGTGATAAACCACGGGACGGGCGAGTCCTTGCATGACGGAGTTCCGGTCGTCCCGCTTGATCGGGTCTCGATTGAACTTGAGGACGATGCCAATCTTGTTCTGCTGGGCGAAAGTGGCCACTACCTTTTCGAGCTCCGCATAGGAATCGTAGTAAATGCCGGCTTCCTTCTGGAAGACTTCCTGCTGGCGGCGGCGGACTTCCAGTTGATACTGGGTCCCTTCGTTGGCCAGCTTTTCCTCGGCCGCCTGGAAGTCGGGACTTCCCGGCTTGAAGTTTTTGAGCCCTTCCTTCATGAGCTGCAGCGATTTTTCTTTCTCCTGCATCCAGCCCTGGAATTCCTGGGCTTCCGTTTCCAGTTGCTTCATCTGGGCGTTGAAGCTGACATGGTTCTTAAAAATATAGGCGATGTCGATGACAGCCACATTGGTTCCGCTGGGGGCGGCCGCAGTCCTCGGCACTGTCGAGGCAGCCGGACGGGTGCCTTCCTGGGCAAAGCCGGTGGACAGACAGACGAGGGTCGCCAGGGCCACCAGCGTGGCGGGGAAGAAAACTCTCACGCTCAGCACTCCTTGCTTGGTTTTTTTGGTCTGGGGGGACCTGCGGCAGCCCACTCCGTGAGCGCCGCGCCGTGTGAAATCCTTTTCCTTGGGGGATACGGGAAACCCCCAAGAGGCCGTATTCTGCCGGGAACTTGCCGCCGCGTAAAGGTCAGTCGTAAGCGGAGCCCACGATTCCCTCTGCTAGCAAAATGAACGCAAAGCAACAGGTACCAGCGGGGAGATTATCGGACCGCGCGGGAAGATACGTTGAGTTTTCCGGTTAAAAAAAGTTTGGGGCCAGGAAATCGACGGCTCGTTGAAGATCGCTTGGCTCGTACCGTCTCAGATTATTGCCGGCGTCTGGTGCCGAGCGTCGCGTCGAGTTCCACCTCTTCGGCCCCGCGCTTGGCTTTAAGCTTCACCTTGTCCCCCGGCTTGTGCTTGCGGAGGGCGGTTTCAAAATCGTCGATGTTGGCAATCTTAAGATCGCCGATTTTGGTGAGCACGTCTCCCGCCTTGAGGCCGGCTTTCTCCGCGGCACCGCCGGGCATGATCAGTTCCAGCAACACGCCGTCCACCTTGGTGTTGTAGTCGGGCATAGTGCCGAGCGAAGCGGACCGCTCGCCCCCTTCGGACGGACCGATCCCTTCGACTTTTTTGATCTCCACATACTCGGGCTTCGCATCCGTGGCGTCGGTGCGATGGACGATGTCCACCACCATGTCGGCCACGCGCCGCATCCCCTCGATGTTCAGCTTGTCCGAATCGTCGCTGGGGCGATGGTAATCGGTGTGTGTGCCGGTGAAGAAATGGAGGACAGGAATCTTCTTCGCATAGAAGGAAGAATGATCGCTGGGGCCGAAGCCTCCTTCGTACTTGGTAAGGGCGAAGCCCATTTTCTTGGAGAGTTCTTCGATCATCGCGTCAAAATGCTTGGCAGTGGCAGTGCCATAGACCGCCAGCTTGTTGTCCTTGAGTCGGCCGACCATGTCGAGGTTGTACATGGCGATGGTGCTCTCCAGCGGAAAGCGGGGATTCTTCGCGTAGTAGTTGCTGCCGAGCAGGCCCCGCTCTTCTCCCGAGAAGGCCATAAACACAATTCGCCGCCGGGGCTTTTTGCCGCTCGTTGCCAGCCGCGTGGCAATTTCCACGAGCGTGGAAGTACCGGAAGCGTTGTCGTCCGCACCGTTGTGAATGGCCGTGGTCCAGGGAGCCAAGGATCCCGCGCCACCCATGCCAAGGTGGTCGTAATGTGCTCCCACGACAATCGTTTCATTCGCGAGAGGGCCTTCCCCCTCCAGGACGGCGATCACGTTCTTGGCTTCCACTTCCTTGCGAAGAATGTTGGATTCGCCGCTCGCACTCCAGCCGGTGAGTTCTTTGCTCTGTGGCTTGAGGTCGGCGTCGATCTCCTTTTCAATCGTGGCCAGATCCTTGCCCAGGGCCGCCTTCACAACGCCGTCCATCGTTTCCCGCAGGCAGAAATAGACGGGAATTCGCTTCCCCGAGCCGTCTTCGCCGGCACCGTTGTACGGCAGCAGCCGGTCGGGGCTCCCGGACAATAACTTTGCGCTTTCGGCAGCAGTGGAAGCCAGTTTTTCAGCCTGGGCGGCGTAGACGGCGAATTCATCGGCGGTGGGCTCCTTGGATTCCTTGAATTTGGTTTGGAGGGCGACAAGGGCATCCAGCGAATCCGCAAGCTGCTTCTTGGCTTCTTGGGAGCGCAGTTTCAATTCGATACTGTCGTTGACGAAAATGACGGCCACTGCCCCACGTTCGGTGGCGGTCGCAATCTTTTGCTGGAAAGGAGCGTACTTTGATGGCGCAGCGCCATTGAAGATGCTGTCCTTGTTCTCCTGCTGAGGCTCCTTGCGAATGATGACGACAATCTTTCCCTTCACATCGACCCCTTCGTAGTCGTCGTAAACGAAGTCCTTCTGCAAATCTTTGGCGGTGATACCGTAGCCGACGAAGACGAGCGGAGCACTCACCTTGCCGCTGCCCCCCATGGCGAGAGGGATGAAATCCTTGCTTAAGGCCAGATCCAACTTCTTCGGTTCCGTTCCCGCTTTCTCTGCCGGGCCTTGCAGTACGAGCTTGTTCGATTCGCTCGGCCCGAGTTCCGCGCCGGTGGTGATTTTGAACTTCTGGAAGGGGCTGCCGTCAAAGCTGTCGGTCTTGAGCCCCAGTTTGGCAAACTCCGCCGCCAGAAAATCAGCCGCCTTATCAATTCCCCTGGTCCCCACGCCGCGCCCTTCGAGATCGTCCGAAGCCAGATGCGTGACCGTCTCCTTCAGCCGCTTCTCCGAAGCATCGGTTGCTTCGTCGCCACGAACGGCGGAAAGCTGTAGCGACTGGAAGGAAAAAAGGACTGCCAGGGGCAGGGCAAGCGAAAGAGTGCGACGGCTCATAGAATTCCGGCGGAAGGGGTGAATTGCAGGTGGGGAAAAGGGGACTACTTCCTGTACGGCCATTGTTGCGGTCGGTTCAAGCCGCTGTCAATCGGCTGCGGTTTGGGTGCTGGAATGCGGCAGCGGCGATGGGTATGCTGGTGACACAACTTTGAGCGTCCCGCCCCGCAATCCCACCTGACGATTGAAGGAACCCTCCCATGAAATTGGCCCTGAATTTCCTGCTCGCCGCGGCGGGCGTCTTGTGCTTTGTTCTGCCTGCCGCTGCCGATGACCTGTTCCCCGACAAGAACCTGGAAGCCGCCGTTCGCCAGCAGGTTTTTGAAAAGCGGAACAACACCATGCCGCTGGTGGAAGCGGACGTGGTGAACATTTCGGTCGTGCGGGGGAAGGGAAAGAAAATCGCCAACCTGGCGGGCCTCGATAAATGCAAGAGCCTGGCGGAACTCGACCTTTCGGACAATGAGATCGTGGATGTTGCTCCAATCAAGGACCTTAAGAACATCCAATTGCTCGATCTTTCCAAGAACAAGATCGAGAGCCTCGCACCCGTCGCGGAGCTTGCCAACTTGCAGTATTTGAAGATCGACAACAACAAGGTGGCTGACATCGGGCCGCTCGCCAAGCTGGCCAATCTCCGCAACTTTTATGCAGAGAACAACCAAATCAAAGACATTACCACACTCGGCACCTTGACCAAGGTTTATTCCGTCTACCTCGACAACAATCCCGTGCAGGACATCAAGCCGCTCGCGACCCTCAAGGGGATGGAGCGACTGGGACTTCGCAACGTGGGAGTGGTGGACCTGGCCCCGCTGGCAGAAATGACCGAGTTGACGTACCTCTTCCTGGACGGGAACAAGATCACGGACCTGTCGGTACTCGTCGCCATGGCCAAAAAGGACTTTGAAGGACAAAAGCGGTTTGCACCTTTCTGGCGGATTTACCTGAAGGGGAATCCGCTTTCCGATGCCGCGAAGGCTCAGGTGGAAGAACTAAAGAAGTATGGCGGGCGGATCACGCTAGAGTAACAGGCAGATGGCGGATGTGGGACGTAACCTGACTGCTGCAGAGAAGACTGCTCTCCTCGATTTTTTTAGGGAATCGCTCATGGAAAAGTGGCCAATCGGTGTCTTCGCCAGCGTGGATGCAGGCCTGGGCGTCAAGCTGGAAGTCGCCCACGAACTCGGCGTGCCGACAATCCAGATTCATGCGCCCCATCAAGCAACTCGCACTCAGGCCAGCGCCGACGCATTTCTGAAGCGGATTGCCGGCTACAACATTCAGCTCACGGCTGTGTTCGGCGGGTTTGAAGGGGAGAGCTACGCTGACATTCCCACCGTGGACCGAACGGTTGGGTTGGTGCCAGCGGAGACACGGGTAGCTCGCACCAAAGAGATGAAGGAAATCGCCAATTTTGCGAAGCTGCTCGGCTGCAAGGTGGTGGCTTTGCATATTGGCGTAGTGCCGCACGACCCGGCGAACCCACTCTATAAGCAGATTCTGGATGTGGCTCGGGACGTGTGTGACCACTGTGCCAAGAATGGCCAAGCACTTCATCTGGAAACCGGACAAGAGTCGGCAGATGGCCTGCTGCAATTCATCGGCGACGTGCAGCGGAACAACCTGTTCATCAACTTTGACCCAGCGAATATGATTCTGTACGGCACCGGTGAACCGATTGCCGCTCTCAAGAAGGTGGGGAAATTCGTCCGCAGCATCCACTGCAAAGACGGCAAATGGGCCAAGAACCCCGGCAAGGAATGGGGCCAGGAAGTGGCGCTCGGCGAAGGTGATGTCGGCATGGAGAACTATCTCCGTACGCTGAAAGAAATCGGCTACACCGGCCCGCTCACCATCGAACGAGAAATCTCCCATGAGCCGGAACGGCAGAAAGCCGAGATCGGCAAGGCGATTAAGCTGCTTACAGAATTGAAAGCGAAGATCGGATAGCTACCGGCAGCGCCACAGAATCTCGTCCGCGATGCCAAGTTGCCTTTGCATCGCGGCAATCTCGCCCCGGAAGCGGAGAGCATCCTCCGGATAGCCGGCTGTCGCTCGCAGGCCGGGAATTTGCCGCTGCCAAAAGCCATTAAAGGGCTTCATGGCGAGTTCCCGCAGATACTTCGCCAGCATCGAAGCCAAAGCCGTCGGCAGCAGCCGCTCTCCTTTGGCCGTAAAGTGAAAATCGATCTGACGGCCTCGGTGCGTGATGCGGTAGACGCTTTCATCCCGCCCTTCGCGGCGAATATTGAGTAGCGAGTCGGGAAAGACGTGCTGCAGCAATGCCGCATACCGATCCCGTCCGCCATGTTTATCGCAGGTAATCTGAACGCTGCCTGGCTCCGGAAGCAAGTTTAGAAGTCGCTCCGCCAGCCGAAGCGTCGTTAGCGAGAGGGCTTCCCCCTTGCTGTCGGTCTGAAGAACAAGCTCGTTGAACTCCTGCGGAAAAACCGCGGATGCCGAGAGCGTCAGTAGTCGGACCTTGGCAGCAGCCAAGCCTTCTTCAAAATGTTGAAGTCCCGCGGTTATTAGCTCAATTGCCGCATCAACTGGCACGTCCGAATCAAAATCCACATGCCAAGGCAGAGAATCGAACCGCTCGCACCTCTCCCCTTGATGGACAACCGTGGTCCAAATTTCGCGCCATTTGCGGAAAGAGGAGCCTGATGCTGCCAGGGCACAAAGCACGCTCCGTTCCAGCACCTCGAGCCCGCTGCCAGCTTTATACAGCACCTTGGAATCCGCCATCGGCAGCCGGCGGTCATCGGCCGCGGGCAAGGCCGGCGAGATTAACTTTTCCAGCCGGTCGTAGAGGGAATCTGCGGGCGTTGCAGGGAGAACTTCCCAAACGCTGGCTCCGATGACCAGGGGACCCAAATTGGGTCCATATCCCGCTTCGTCCATCCCAATGAGATAGGGCATAGCGGAACATTGTACCGGCTTGTTCCGCCCAGGTGTCGCTCCGGCCAATTACCGCCGCAGTGTGCGGAGGGAATTCACCGCTTTCGTTTGTTTCGGCTGCGTCAAGACAGTGCGAACTTCTTCCACGAGCGGAAATTCCGCGGAAGCTTGCGTCGGCTGCGGGGGGGGCGGAACCTGCTGTTCCGCTCCCGATCTTGCCTTCTCAGGTGTGATTACGGAAGGAAGTGGGGCGGGTGCGCCGGTGTCCCCCGTTACATGGAACGACCACTGCGAGGTCGGCTCATGCATTTCCGCATGCCAGGGGTAATCGAAGTAGTTTCGATAGTTATACGCCTTGCGGTAATACGTTCCATGGAAAGCCGGATAGCGATTGTTCCACCGCGAGCCGTGATAGCACCCATAAGGCGGCTCATAGCAGGTCTGCGGCATCGGCCCCATGCAGTGGCCGTGCAGGTTCGCGTGGTGCAGTTTGCGGGAGTGGCCGCTCATCCCCTCCGGGCAGTCAGCATACATGCCGACGTCATCCGCCGAGGCGATTTGGGCTTCGCCCCCCGTTCCACTTAGGGCCAGGACCGTCAGGAGAATCAAGTTCATGGAGCTATTCCTCTCGAATTTACCGGTCGTGCCGCGCAGACCAATTGCACGGTAGTTTTCTTCGGCCCCCTGAGCCCGCGTATCAAGTTTCCTCGCTAAGAAGCGCAAAGGGGCCGGAACCGGAAAACCTTTCCCAAAGGACCTGGGTTTACCGAGCAACAACGACAGTGGACATTCCACGGCCGCAAGTGCTAGCTCCCAGCCGTCTCGCACCGTCAAATCCGTCAAACTCGGCACTCTTTGAATTCGGAAACCGGGATTTACGAATGCTAAGTCGGATTTGCAGTTGGTAAAGAACATGGACCAATTAGTTTGGGAAGTGTGGGCGAAACATAGGGTTGTTCTTTACATGGTTCAGCCTCGCCCGCTCGCGATTTACGCGTCTCCCTCATTCCTCGATTGTGTTTGGTGCTCGTATGACTCAGAGCATTCTCGTCTTCAGCAAGAGCCCTAACCTGCTGATGGAGATTGACCGCCAGTTGGAAGGCAAGCATCAGCTCATTCCCTGCGAAACCCTGGATGGGCTGCAAGAAAAGCTTAGCGGGCGGCAAATCAACGCCGTTCTGGTGCATCTGGACCGCACCACGCTCAATGGCTATTCACCGGGCCGCTTTATCGCGGAATTGGATGAAGCCATCGAGAACGCGCCCCTCTATGGCCTGCTCGACACGGACTGCCCCCCCCGGTTGCGAAAGTTGGCCAACAAAGCGGTGGATGACTGCCTCGACTTTCCGCTCGACTATACCCGCCTCCGCCGCCTCCTTTCGGATAAACAGGATCTGGAAGGTGAACTCGCTGGCTTCTGGAGCGGCATGCCGCACAAAGAGCTGCATGGCGGCAGCAAATCGCTCGTCACGTTCACGCCCGAAATGTTCGAGACGATGGACGAGATCAAAGTCGCCGCCCGGCACAACGTCACCGTTCTGCTCATCGGCGAAACGGGCAGCGGCAAGACTTTCCTCGCCCGGCTGATTCATGAGCTTTCCGACCGTCGCGAAGACCGGTTCTGCACCGTCGCCTGCGGAGCATTGCCCCCAGACCTGATTGAGAGCGAACTCTTCGGCTATGTGAAGGGAGCCTTCACCGGTGCCGACAAGGACCGCGAAGGAAAATTCGCCGCCGCCGGCAGTGGCACGCTACTCTTGGACGAAATCGACGTCCTTCCGCCGGACCAGCAAGCCAAGCTTCTTCGCGTGATCGAAACCGGCGAGTATGAGCCTGTTGGCAGCAACACCACGCAGTACTCCAAAGCCCGGCTGATTGTCGCCTCCAACTACAACCTGGAAGAGCTCGTCCGTGGCGGCAGTTTTCGCACCGATCTTTACTATCGGCTGAACATTCTCAACTTCCGCTTGCTCCCGCTTCGCCAGCGTCCTTGGGACATTGAATACCTCGCTCGCAAATTCGCCCTCGAACATAGCCGCACTCACAACATTCCGCTCCGTTCCATCGAACCCGCCTTCCTGGAGACACTGCGCGTCTACCACTGGCCGGGAAACATTCGCGAGATGGAGAACGTGATTCGCCGGGCTGTGCTCTACTGCCACCGAGGCGTCCTGACCGTCAACGATCTGCCCAGTTCCATCCGCTCCGCGGTAGCAGCCGGGCACGCTTCGCCAATGAGCGAGTCCGGACTCGGTGCCTCACACCCGATGCACGACGATCTCGGCAGCCTCTCGCTCCCCGCCGGCATGGGAGCACGCCTCCGTCCAAGTCCGAATACACCGCCGACCCGAGCACTTCCGAGCGGTCCGGCTCACCTCGCGGCTCCGGCTTATGCACCGCAGCCCGCCATGCCCAGCACGCTGGATAACGGCGGTGCTCCTTCGCTGCTCACTGCGGCGAACCGGCTGCCGGCTCACTCCTTGGAAGCTCGCGTCGATGTGCTTGAGCAACGGATCATCGAAGACTGCCTGAAGCGGAACAACTTCCGCCGCAAGGAAACCGCCGCCGAACTCGGCATCAGCCGCGTTACCCTTTACAACAAAATGAAGAAGTTTGGACTTCTGTAGACAACCATGCTCCAGACACTCTCCCGCATCTCGCTTCCCCCGCTACTGCTCCTCGCGGCGCTGTTGGCCTACCGCTTCACCAGCGCCGCGCTCTCGCCGTCACCGGCGAAGCACATCGCCGCTTCGCGCAAGGAGCCGGCGGTTATCCTGCCGCAGTACAACGAGCCTCGCCTCTGCACCGATCAGCAGCTCGCCGAGGTCCTGGATCGTGTGAAGCCGCCGGGCGCTCCCGTCAACACTAACAATATGGTCCACGCCCTCCGCCTGTGGGGCAGAGATGCCGAATTTGGCGATCCGACGATTCCCACCGGCAAGGAAATGCTCGGTTACTTTCTGGACGACGCCATCTTTCAGCAATGGGCCGGCAAGGAAACGCCTGCACTCTTTTTCGTCGGCGAAGACGGCATTCAGCCCCGCATCTTCGATGACGGCGGCAAGTACCGACCCACCTCCAGCTACCATCCCGACGATCTGCTGGCGACGCTCGCCGAAGTCGGCACTCCGCTCGATTCACCGATGCACCTCCGCGGCAGCGAAGCGAAAGTGGCCGACCTGCTCGACGACTCGATGCGGCGGTTCTATCTCGACCGCCTGGAATATGAATGGTCCACCATCAGCTACATCCGCTACCTCTACCCGCTCAAACAGTGGCGGAACAAGTACGGCGAGCGGATGAGCATCGACGGCCTCGTCAAGGAACTCATGGAAAAGGCCCCCGAAGCCGGTCCCTGCGACGGCCTCCATCGACTGGAAGCAATGGTCCTGCTCTATCGCGTGGACGAAGCAGCGCAGGCTGCCGGCCAGAAAAGCATCCTCTCCAAAAAGGATCGCGGCCGAATGCTCGGCTATATGAAACGAGTTTCCGAACTGCTCGTCGCCGCCCAGTCTCCCGAAGGTTACTGGACCCGGCAGTGGTCGAAGGGGACACCCCCCGCGGAACTCCAAGAGGAGCCGGTCGCCAAAGCCGACGAGAAGACAGAAGCGAAGTCCGACAAGAAGACCGCCGCCAAAGCGAAGGCCGATCCCAAGGCTAAATCGAACGCGATGCATGACAAGCTCCTGGTCACCGGCCACCAATTGGAATGGCTTGCTCTCGCCCCCGAACAGGTTCAGCCCCCTCGCGAGAACATCGTCCGCGCCGGCCAGTGGATCACCCGCACACTCCTCGAAATCGATCAGAAAGAACTCTTCGAAACTTACGGACCCTACTCTCATGCAGCCCGAGCGCTCTGCCTTTGGCGAAGCGTTGAACCGATGGAAGCGTGGAAGGCTGGGCAAGGAGTCAGGGGACAGGAGTCAGGAGTCAGAAAGACTGCTGACTAGCACCCTGACTCCTGTCTCCTGTCTCCTGTCCCCTGACTCCTGACTCCTGACTCCTATTCGAACAAGGGGCGCGGGGTGGGAATGCAGGCGCGGCCGATGCGAAAGCAGGCGAGTGGCCGCGCTGGCAAACCCACCCCGCTTTTTTTCAAATACTATGAGCACTACCTCCTTTCCATCACGAACCGCCACGCACAGCGAATCGCTGCCGGAGTGCATCACTCGGGACAATCTCACCGGTCCGTACTTCCCGAGCACCAGTTCCGCCGGACTGTATGCCGTCATTGCCCTGGCCGTTATCTTCACGCTGACCAGCTTCAATCGGCTGAACCACACCGATCTGTGGGGACATCTCGATTTTGGCCGCTGGATGGTGGAAAACGGCTCACTGCCGGCGACCGATCCATTCGCCATCGCACCCGCCGACAAACCGGTCCTCAACTACGCCTGGCTTTCACAAATCATCGGCTATGAAGTGCAGACCCGCTTCGGCAACGAAGGGCTGGTCTTCGGCCACGCCCTAATGATGACCCTCATCGCCGGCGTGCTGATGCTCGCCGTCGTTCGCAAAGGGGTTCCCCCCATCTGGGCTTGGACCGCCGCTGTCGCCTTCTTCGTTCTGGACCTGCCGATTCTGGGCACCATCCGCCCACAACTCTTCGGTCAGCTCGGCGGAGCCCTGATTCTTCTCGCCTCTGCCGATTTGCCCAAAAAATGGCAGCCGCTGATTTGGCTCCCCATCGTTGCCGCCCTCTGGGCCAACCTGCACGGCACCATCTTGATGGGGCTCGCCATGCTCGGCTGCTACGCGGCTGGAATGAGCTGGACTGTCCTGCAAGAATCCGGCAACGACTTTGCCAAAACGGTCCGCGATGCCCGCTTCCAGCGTGCCTGGCTGGCGCTCCTCGTCACGATGGCGGGAGCCTGCCTCAATCCCTATGGTCCGACCATCTTCCCGAAAATCATCTTCTTCGGCGAGCATGCCACCCTCTCGTTCATCTCCGAATGGCGGGCTCTCTCCCCCAACAGCCTCACCGGTGGCCTGATGATTCTCTCCTGCCTGATCACCGCCGGCCTGATGAAGTACGGCGTGAAGAAGTGGGACCTCGGCGAGCTCGCCATGCTGGCCCTCTTCGGCCTGGCGACCCTTTCCGCCATCCGGATGCTCGCCTGGTGGGCTCTCGCCTGGCCGGTCGTCGTCGTCCCGCATGCCGTCGCTGCCTGGAGCCACTACCGCAAACAAATGAGCCCAGCCGCCGCGGACGATGCCGATGAGCCGACCTCCATGCGGACCCTCCTCGGGATGGGGGTCGTCTTCATGGCCGCCATCTTCGCTCCCCCCAGCTACAGCCTGGTCACCGGCCACAGCCGCGGCGAAGTGCCGATCACCGTCACGGAAACCCCGGTCTACATCACGGACGAAGCGATCCGCCGCAACCTGGCGGGCAACTTCGCCGCCCCGATGGATTGGTCCGACTACCTCGTCTTCAAAACGGGCGCCCGCCTGAAGCCGATGATCTACGGCCACATCCATCTGGCCAAACTAGAGACCTTTGAGGATTACCAAAAAGTCTTCAACGGGGACGAACTCTGGCTGCAGATCCTCAGCAATCAAAAGGTCCGCTACCTCTTCGTCAGCAAAGAGCGGCACAAAGAACTGGCGGGCCGCGTCCTCCTCGAAGAGCGCTCCGGCCGCGGCCGCGTCTCCCTCCTCTACCAGGACCAGCGGAGCATCCTCGCCGAACTCGCGCCTCCCAAACCGGCGAAACAGCAGCCCGAAGCGCCAGCGAAGGACAGCGCCGCACCTCGTGCCGGGAAGAACTAACCCTTGTTCCCACGCTCCGCGTGGGAACACCCACCTTCGCCGCTCCGCGGCTTCTTCGCGAGTTAATCGCTCTCGCGGCACAGCGGTAAGTGAAACTGGCCCCCCTTCGCCGCACTGTGCTGCGTGGCCAGCCGTCCAGCAGCATGGACTGGGCTCAGCGAACCGCCAGGGTAGGAGGGCTCGAATCCACCCTGCGTCGTCTCCATCGCACCCGCAAACTTTCTCCCAGATTATCATGAGTGTACCTGCCCCCGTTTTCGGTCCCTGACATTACTATCCAAGGGTATCGAGTATGAATGGTGTCGATGAGGCGATTGAGAGGCGCTGGACAGACACGTTGGCATCCATCGGGAATTCGTTCTTAAATGGTGGTAAGTCCCAGCCTTTTCCCAAAAATGAATCCGGCTTTATCGACCTTCGCGGCCTAACAATTTGCCAATTCATCAAGAATGCGAAGTTGTATCAATTAGACCTATCCAGCTCCAGAACGGCTGGATTTGGGCAATTCGGTTTCTGCACCGTAACGGAAACGAACTTTACGAAAGCCATACTTGGAACAAATCTTGGAAATGAGTTTATAAAATGTTGTTTCAACAGAAGTAATTTGGCCGGAGCTGTATTGCGAGGAAGATTTGACGACTGCGACTTTACGGCCGCAAGACTCACTTCGGTGATGGCGAACGGAGTAGTTTTCACGCGGTGTAAGTTTGTTGGATCCGGATTTCGCAAAGCTACGCTTTTGCATTGCACATTTGAAGACTGCGAGTTCGACCGATGTAGCTTTGGGAACGGCTCCGTTGCTGGTTCGCGATTCATCCGTAGCCCAATCGCCATCGAAAATCTTGCGAAGACAGTTACTGAGAATGTTTGTTTCTCGGCTTAGTTTTATTGGGGCGATAAAATGGAGAGGGAAACAAAGGGCGGAAGGCCATGCGGGGACAGGTACACCTTTGGCATTTCAACGAATCGCCTGACGGCGATGCAGGCAATGGAGTCTGGATGCCGTGTGAACCGGTGCCCTAGAGTCTTTGCCAGCCACAAACTCTCCCCACGAATTTGACGCCGCTGGCAAAGCTCACGCCCCAAGAAAAGTAGGCCGCCAGTCCGCTGGCGAGCCCCGAGGGTTGATGATTTGACCCCAGCGACGTGGAGCGGCGAGTGCCGGCTGCAAAGGCGCTTTTGTGCGACCTCTTTGGGCCTGGAACGTTGTTCGGCGCTGCCATCCAAACTCTGCTGGCTCGCGAGAGGACTCGCGGCCTACTTTTCTTGCCCCCCCCCCGATTGGGGAATTGACGGACACTTTAGATATGTATACAATTGTTACTAACTCGGGCCGGCGAGAAACCGGCACGTTCTTTGACAATTTGAATGGATATTGTGGCGAATAAGGGAGGAAGTGCGCGCCAAGGATGAGCGGGGGGATGTGAGCTATAAGTGTTCAGTTTTCAGATTGCTTCGCCGGTGGGTGCTCATGATGACCATTCGGGGGTGTATCACGAATGGAGTGCGTGTATCACACTTAGGTTTCGTCGGTTGTCCGCAAATACCTGCTACGGCAAGAGTTGCGGCGAAGCGATTTGACGCAAGTTCATGGAATGAGGGGCGTCATAACCTGTATCACGAGCGGTTCTTTCGGAGCTTTTGGATGGCCTTTGGGTAGGCCATCTTATAGCCGGTCCCAATCCACCGGCTTCGACTTATCCAGCCGCGGTAGATCGCTGCGGATCGCTTCGACGTATTTCTGAGCCGCGCCGGTGTTGAAGAGGACGACGCGGTCGGTCGGCTTGATCCAGCCCGATTGGCGGAGTTGCTGCAGGGCACCGACGCAGGCGGCTGATTCGGGGCAGAGGGGGATGCCTTCGGAGGAGACGGCGAGGCGCATCCACTCGGGGATGCGGGATTCTAGAGCGGCGATGGCGGTGCCGCCGCTGTGGCGGACGGCGTCGAGAATCATGAAATCGCCGACGGCAACGGGGACGCGGATGCCGCTGGCCAGGGAGTGGGCGTTGGGGAAAACCTCGGCGAAGCGTTCTCCTTTTTCAAAGGCGGTGACAATCGGGGCGCAGCCGGTCGATTGGACGCTGACCATGCGGGGGAGTTTTTCGCAGCGCAACCATCCTAAAGCCGCCAATTCGGCGAACGCTTTCCACATGCCGATGAGGCCGGTGCCGCCACCGGTGGGATAGAGGATGACGTCGGGGAGTTCCCAGCCGCACTGCTCGGCCAGTTCCAGCCCCATCGTCTTTTTTCCTTCGATCCGGTAGGGCTCTTTGAGCGTGGAGAGATCGAACCAGCCCATCCGCTCCTTCCCTTCGCGGACAATCCGGCCGCAGTCGTTGATCAGGCCGTTGACGAGAAACGTCTTGGCCCCCGCCAGGGCGCATTCATACTGGTTGATGACCGGCGTATCCTCCGGCATGAAGACGTAGCACTCCATCCCCGCCCGGGCCGCATAAGCAGCCGCCGCTCCGCCGGCATTTCCCGCGGTCGGAAGAGCGACTCGCTTCACTCCCAGGCGCTTCGCCATAGTGATCGCCATTGCCAGCCCGCGGCTCTTGAAACTCCCCGTCGGCAGCATGGATTCGTCTTTGATCCAAAGATTATCAGTGCCGAGCTTGGCGCCAAGTCGCGGTGCATGCAGCAGCGGCGTCATCCGCTCCCCGAGCGAAACGACGTCCGATTCGTCGTAATACGGCAGCAGCTCGCGATACCGCCACATCGTCTCCGGGCGGGACTTGAGCTTCTCCTTCGTCAACTCGCGACCGACGGCGGCGAGGTCATACCGAACCCAGATCGGCCGGTCTTTGTGGAGCGTGTGGAGTGCGTCAGGATCGAGGCGGGTGCCGTCAATCGCGCCTTCGAGATGGGAGACGAAGCGGGGCATGGAGTCGTAGGAGTTGATGTAGGCAACTGCTTAGCACCCGCGTCCACGCCGGGAATCGCCGCGTGGACGCGGCGGCTAAGCGGGTTTCACCATCGCCGGCGTCGATTACTGGTTGAGGGCCTTATTAACTTCGATGTACATGAGCACTCCGGCTGCTAGGAACATGCCGAGGGTTGAAATCCAAAGGAAAACATCCCAGACCTTGCCTGGAGTCACGCGGCGGTCGCTCAGTTTGTAGCGGAAATAGAGTGCCGCCCCGGAAATCATCGGCAGCATCAGGGCCTGCATCATGCCGCTGACCAAGACGAGCTGGGAGATGGAAGTATTGGCGAAGTAGGCCAGGTAGTAGACCCCCAAGCAGACGAACGGAAGGATACCGCAAATCAAGGTGGTAGTCAGGCGGCGAGTCTTGTCGGTGCGGGACAGGAGCCCGACAGCTTGCAAGGCGTCCGTGAGCACGCGAGAGTGACCCGCGTTGGCCACAAAATAGGTCGAGTACAAAACGGCGAACGCGCCGACCAGGAACAGAATCTCCGCCCATTGGCCGAAGACCGGCTCGTACATCACATTCAGGGTCCGCATCAGGTCAGAGTCTTCCGGAATGAGACCAGAACGGCCGAGCACCGCCGCCCCCAGCAGGTAAAACGCGATGGTGGCCACGGTGTACACCACCATCGAGCACCAGGCATCCCACCGCATCACGTTCATCCAGCCGCGAGCCCGCTGGCCCCAGCTTTCACTTTCGTCGCGGTGACCGGTGAAGCGGGCATACCCTTTTTCCACACAAAAATAGGGGTAGGCGAGCAATTCGTTGGCCCCCACGCCGATGATGCCAAACGTCTTGAGCGCCGTCATGAGAGCCGTTTTGTATCCCGGCTCGCTCGGCGGCGGCAGACGAAAACTGAGGCCGTTCATTATGTCGGTGAAGCTGATTCCCCAATCCTTGGTCGTCTGCAGCATGATGACATTCAAGACCGTCGCCAGCGTGAACATGGCGACAAGGGCCGTGGTCACACCTTCAATCATGCCATAGCGGCCAACGACCAGCAGGATCGACGTGGCGATGGCGATGAGGAGTGCCCAGATCCGGTCGTCGCTCCAAAAATACTTGCTCTTGGCCTCGAAGTCCGGACTGAATTTGGCGAGCCTTTCCAAATCGCGTTCCAGGCGAGCCCGTTTCGCGGGAAGGTCACTCGCCGCCGCCGGGTTCTTCTCGGCCTGCTGCAATTCCTTTTCCGCAACCGCCTTGTCGGTTTTGAACCGCAGATACTCGTTGAAATCGCGACCTTGCTGGGTGAGGGGCATGCTGATGGCCATCGCCTGCCCGACGCCGCCGACGATGCCCCCGAGTTGGCCGATGCTGAAGGCGAACATCACGAAGTAATACCACAGTAGCCAGTTGCCGTGACCTTTGATGGAAGGACCGGGAACTTCCGAGAGGGCCGACATGGTGGTCTGGCCGCGGACGATGGCGTCGCGACCGAGTTCGACCTGGACAAAGACTTTGATGATGCAGCCGACAATAATCAGCCACAGGAGCCAGAAGCCGGCCTCGGCACCGGTCTTGGTAGTGGCAATGAGTTCCCCTGAGCCGACGATAGAGCCGGCGATAATCAGGCCGGGACCGAGACGGCTAAGGATGCCAAGGATGGAGGTCGGGGGTGTTTCGACCGTGGTCGCCTTCGACTTATCAGGTGCGGCTGCGGAAGAGGGCTTCGCCTGGGACATGCGCGGGGAGAGGTGCGAGGTGGGAAATAAAACCTCTAGCACCGTAACCGACAGCCGTCCCCAATGCTAGTCGTTAGCGGGCAAGAACGGGCGGGGAGAATTAACGGGGCGAGCTCGCTTTACCGATTTGAGGGGGCGGGCCTCGGTCGTCATGTTGTCCGGCTTGGTCTCTGGCTTCTTTTCCGGCTTCGCTTCCGGAGCATGGTCAGAGCCCGGCAGTTGATTGGGCTCGCCAGGTTCTGACTCGGCAGCCTTTTTCTTGTCCACCAGGACTTTGGAGCCCGCCGGAGCAAACACGCTGCCGACGCGGCCGTGGCAAAGGTCGTCTCGCTGCCAGGCTCCGCCGTTGTAACCATAGGCATAGTCATAGGGGCTGCAGCAAGCAGCACATCCCATGCTCAGAGAAGCAGACGCGAAGAGTAATCCCAGGGCAAACAAGCGGCGCATGACGGATCCTTCCTTTGGAGGCGCAGTAGTACCTGCCAAACGGTTATCGGCCGATTCCCTCTGGGAGATTTAGGCAAAGTTTGCGGAGGAGGGTGGATTTGGGGGGGGGGGAAAAGAAGCCGGCAC
>JBJXFF010000136.1:0-93956 GCA_046153945.1 Pirellulaceae bacterium | reverse complement strand
AGCGGGCGATAAATGCTCGACTACCAATTGCTCGTACCGACGCTGCCAACGGCGCTTGAACGCCCGGGGAATGGTTACATACAAGCAATTATTGCGGTGCTAGCCGTAAAGTGTAGATACTAATGGCGCAAGCCGTGGGTAGACCGGCAAAGCAACCACAAAAGCTCCGGCAGGAGCGAAAGAAGGGTGGGACTGGCGTGCGGCGGTAATGCCAACGCGCGCCTCATCATCGGCGCGGAATAATCGCGGATAGGCAAAATTCACCAGCGCCACGGTTCTGCCGCCCCTGCCGGGGCTTTCACCGGATTTTGACTGGTCACCCACGGCTGGCACCGTGGGCTGGAATCCGGTCGCCCCTGCCGGGGCTGCCGAGGCGTTGCTGCCGAGACTCTAGGCGTGCGGAATTTGCGCCGCAAAGCTGCGCCACTCCCATGGGACAACGAGCCTGTTTGCCTACCTTGCCGATCTGCGGGAAGCGACACACCTTCCGCTCCCGCAACTCCCCTTCTGCCGGACGTCAAGAAATCTTCAAGAAAATGCGCCGACAGGGCTTGTCAGTGCCAAACGATTGTATACAATTGTTGCGTATTAGAGCGACGACTCAGATTGTGGATCGCTGCGAATCCGTGCCGGCGGGAATCCGGCGATGTTCTTTGACAATTTACGAGAAATATGTGGGGAATTGCGGGGAAGGTGCGCGCGGGTGGAGAGGATTGGAGATTTCAAATTTGAGATTTGAGAGTTTCAGATTTGAAGCCGGGGGGGTGTTGCGAAACTCGGGGGCGTCGATTTCGCTAAGTCGCTGATCGCCAAGGATTTGGGGAATGACGAGGGAGGAGTTTGACAACACATCTTTTGTTAGCCGCGGCGGGAGACAGCGCCACAACCGCCGTTCCGATGAATCAGCCGGCTTACGCCAGCCGTTCATCGGGTGTTCTCAGGGAACCGCTAGTCGGATTCAGGGGGTCAAAGCCTTGCCAGATAAGGACTTGCGACGCGGCTGTGAATCAAGAACGGGCTGAATCTGGGCTTGATTCAGGACTTACGTCAAACGTTATTTCTATAAGCCATTTGCCTGTCAGTGTTTGCGACAATCGAAATCGACGCAACTTTTCGTCGCGAAGTGCCTCCGAATCAAGAATCAAGACCCTCTCTCCGGAATCATGAATCGCAGGTAACTCCTTGCAGAAGAACGCTTTGCATTCCCTGTCCCCTGTCCCCTGACCCCTGACTCCTGTCCCGCTGCTTCAAGACGCCATCGTCTTTCCCACGCCGCTGTCCTCGGCGGCCAGGGCGGGGAGTTCGAGGATGAACTTGCTGCCGATGCCGAGGGTGGATTCGACTTGGATGTCGCCGCCGTGCTCGCGGAGGATTTTCTGGCTGACGGGTAGCCCCAGGCCTGTGCCGCGGGAGCCTTTGCGGGACTCGAAGACGGAGAAGATTTTTTTGATGTCTTCGGGAGCGATTCCTTCGCCGTTGTCGGCGACGACGATTCGGACGCTCCGGTCCCCCGGGGCGTAGTTGATGCTCAGTTCCACTTTCGCTCCGTCCTGCTTCTCGCAGGCATCGATGGCGTTGGTCACCACGTTGAGAATCGCCCGGTGCAGCAGTTCGGGATCGAAGGTAAATTTCGGCAGGTCCGCCCGCGGCTGCCAGGCGAGCTGGACGACGGCTTCGGCGGCGCGGGTTTGCATCAGCTCGACGACGTCGGTGACGGTTTCGTTGAGGTCGGAGGCAATCAGCTCCGGCTCGCGGTCCTTGCTGAAGGTGAGCATGTCGAGGACGAGGCTGGAGATTCGTTCCTGGTTCTTCTCCACGATCCGCCAGCCGCGGCGGATGACGTCCTGGTCGCTCCCCTTCAGCCCTTCCTCGATGAGGTAACTGCCGCCCCGAATCCCTTGCAGGATGTTCTTGATGTGGTGCGACAGGGTGGCGATGGTCTGCCCCATCGCCGCCAGCCGCTCCGCATGGACCATGGCGGAGTAGTACGAGGTGTCCTCCACCGCCAGAGCCGCCTGGTGGCCGATGGCGACCATCAACTTGAGATGTTCCTCGGTGAATTTGTTGGGAGTCCGGAGGGGGAGTTTGCCGGGCGGGGTGTAAGTGTCGATGTAGATGACCCCGACGATGCCGTAGCGGCCTTGCATGGGGACGCAAATTGCCTCGCGGACGCCAAGCTTGACGATGCTGTTGGCGGGGTCCCACCGCTCGTCGTCCTTGGCGTCGCTGGTCAGCACACCCTCTTTGTGTTGCAGGACGTAATCGAGGATCGTGCGGCTGACGGAGAGTTTTTCGTCAGTCTTTGTCCCTTTGCGATTGCGGCTGACGGCCGGTTCGAGTTCGCCGGTCTCGGGGCTGGAGAGCATGATCAGGCCCCGGTCCGCCTCGACCCACTCGAAGATCAGCTCCATGATGCGGTGCAGAAGCTGGTCGATGTCGAGCGTGTGACTGACCGCGAGAGCCGTGCGGTACATGATCTGCAGGTTGCTGCGGGCCCGGGCGAGCCAGGGGCTGTCGGCCGAATCGGGTGCGCGGAAGATTTGACTTTCTTCCTGGCCCACGGACTTGACGATGCGCGAGCCGCTGGCCTGCATCTCGCCGACGATGTCCACTTCGTGAGCGAGGTTTTGGGAGGAGTGATCCTGCGTCTCGGTGAAGAGCATCAGCGAGCGGCCGAGCATGACGCGGTCACCAGTCTTCAGCAGACGTTCCTTGACCGGCTCGTTGTTGACGAAAGAGCCGTTGGAGCTGCCGAGGTCGGTGAGGGTGAAGCCGGCCTCTTCCTTGCGGACGCGGGCGTGCTGACGGGAGACTTCGCTGTCGTTGAGCTGAATGAGATTGCTGCCGTCGCGGCCGAGCGTGAGCTCCGCCGGCAATTCGAACCGCTTGCCGCGGTCTCGACCTTGCATGACGAACAGGGAAGCCATGGGTTGAAAATCCGAAATCCGAATGACGAAATCCGAATGACTAATGTCTAGGAAACACTTGAGACATTAGGCAATGGTCATTTGGGCTTCGTCATTCTTACGCTGCCTTCGCCGCTGCCGCCAACTCTTCGATTGTATGAACGAGGGGGGCGAAGTGGTAGGGCTTGGAGAGGACGTGGCTGGCGGGGAGCTGCGAGCCCTTCCGGAGTTTGCCCAGAATGATGAGGGAAGAGCTTTCGCGGTCGAGTTCCCGGCGGAACTGCGATTGAACGGCGCCGCTGGTGGCGTCGTCGGCATCGAGGTCGAGAACGATTACGTCGGGATGATGCTCTTCGGCAAGAGCGAGGCCGGCGTTCGCTTCATCCGCTTCATAGATCTTCAGGCCCCGCTGATGGAGCACGGTGCGGAGGACTTCGCGGTTTTCCGCGGAGGGATCGACAACGAGGACCGAGGAGGGCATGGGATGTTTGGTTTGGAGGTAGGAGTGGCAGGCGGGAGGCGAACAATAGCAGGGTGGATAATCGGAGTCAAAGTCGATTACTCCTTAGAAGTTGCCTCCCAGATTCTTCTCGATCTGTTTGGACCGCTCGTCGAACAAGAGGCCGCTGGGCTTGGCCCCCTTCTTGTCATCCGCGCCCCGCGCGCTGCTGCTCATGCTCTCGCTCCAGCCGGGAAATGCTCCTTCACTTTGCGTCGGATTGAGCGACTTCAGCCAGGTACAGCCGGCGAATGACCAGCAGAGAGCCACGAGCAACACGAGACTTTGGATGTGGTGCGGGGAGAAGTGATTAAGGCGCACGGTCGATCTCTCGGACGGGACGAAGGGGAAGCGGACTAATACCGTGGGGCGAGGATTCTGTCGAGCCGAATTTTGAGTTGATGCTAGCGGGACGCAGTCCACGGAATTGAATTGTGGCGTTCTACGGGTTTTAACGCTTGTTACCGTTATCAACTCCTTAGTTGCCGCAGCGTGTTCAGATTGCTTTACACATCTCCGAAGCAATGTGGTATCTCCGGGAAGCAGGCGCAAAAGGTTTGTTCAGAATTTTCCCGGTGACTAGACTCAAAGTGGCTGGATTTGCTCTCGTGAGTTGCACCTGGAGTTTGACGAAATGGGCTGGTTGAACCTGCTGTGGGAGAGATCGTTTGCGGACACTTCCCGTCCCGCTCGGCCGAAAGCGCTGCACCGTCTCCTGCGCGCAGAACCGCTGGAGCCGCGGCACATGATGGCGGTGACGGTATTTCTCGATTTCGGCAGCGCGGGTGGAGACAACAGCTTTGCGGCAAGGCTGCAGGAACTGGCTACCGCGGACGGACGGCTCCCTTTTACTCCCTCGGAAATTTCCCAGCTCCAGACCAGCATCTCCACTGCTGTGCAAACCGCCTTTAGTGGTTACGACGTGAGCTTTTCCCAAAGCCTTCCCACGGGAGATTTTGAAACTCTCGGCTATGGCCGATCGAAGGCCTTTGTGCTGGACGCACCGGAACGATTTGGCCAGGCGGAACTCGACTGGCTCAACATCAATGGGACCACCAACGATGGAGAAGCAACCGCTTACGTATTTCCCGCCGAGTTCACCAAGGCCGACCTGGCTAATCCTTCGCCGGCGGCCTATTTGAAGCGCCTGGGAAATGCCCTCGCCTTCTGGGGCGTACACGAACTGGGGCATGCCTTTGGTCTCGAGAATCAGGACGCCTTCGGCGATGTGAGCATCACCCCCGATTTTTATTCCAATACCTTTGGCGTGCAGAATCGCAACTTCATGGCGATCCCCGAGTTTGGACTCAACGCGGCACAATTTGATTCCCTCTTGGGATTTGCTTTCTCGCCACTCTCCCGGGTAAAGCTCGGCTTTGCGACTGGCCTGTCCGCCAGCCCTTCCCCGACGACGCCGGAATCCTCAGCGGACCATTCCACAGCGGCAACGGCCCAACAGCTAACATTTTCACCTTTGGCGAGTGCGGGCGCGCAAGTCGCGGATGTGGAGCTAGCTAGCACGAGCACGGAACAGGACTTCTACAAGTTCGACATTCAGTCCGGTGAACTGCTGACCGTCAATGTACTGGCCACGAACGTCTATGAACACACACTTGACCCTTCCGAACCATTTTCTTTCGACACCGTATTGCGACTCTTCAGGCCGGACGGGACGACGGTCCTAATGACAGCGGACGACATTAAAACCGGGATCAACAAGTTTGGGGAAACCAGTGGCACGACGGTGCTCGACCAGGACTCGCTGATTGCGAACTACCGAGTTCCGGATGGTGCCGGCGGAACTTACTATGTGGAGGTCACTTCAAAAACACAAACCCCCGGCTTTTACGACTTGCTCATCGCCAAGTGGACCCCGACGTTGCATCCCTGGCAACGGCCGACGGGGAATCCTCGCGACGTCACCAACAGTGAAGGGATTGTGGCCCGGGACGCCCTGCGAGTCATCAATGAGATCAACCGTGTAGCGGGGGGCCGGCGATTACCCAATCCGACCGTGGGGGCCGAGAACCCCGTCGTCCAGACCTCGCCCGGTGTTTTCGACTACTTCTATTTCGATGTCAACGGCGATGATTTTGTCACTGCGGTGGATGCCTTGCAGGTTATCAACTACCTCAATAATCCGCCGCCAGGCGGGGAAGAAGGGGAGGCTGATCAAGCAGCGCCTGGCAGCGGTACACGACCCGCGCTGGCCCACGCTGCGGTGGACGACTCCTTTGCCGACGCGAGCGCCTGGTGGGGAATGGAAGACGCGAGTGCCGCCACACTGGGCCGAAAGAAATAGCCACGACTCGGCTTCGCCACCTCAAGCCAACTTAGCTGGCACACTCCGGGCACTTCCCCTTCAAAAATATCTCCGTCACGTCTCCCAAGGAAGAGTTTTTTGTCCCCTTGGCGGGAGCGATCTTCACTTCGACATCCGGCAGGCAAGTGACGGTGCCGCAATCGGTGCAGACGAAGTGCGGATGTTCGCCGCCGTCGTGGCCTTCGCCGCGTCGTAGCTCAAACCGCCAGGAATGATCCCCCGCGTCCAGCCGGGATAGCAGACCGGCATCGGCGAGTTCCACAAGGCAGCGGTAAAGCGTGGACTTATCAAAGCCCGTGGGGACCAGTGCGTCAGCCACTTCCGAGTGACTGAGGGGCTTGTCGGCAGTGGAAAGATGCTGCAGTACGGCCACCCGGGAAGTAGTGCTGCGCAGCTTAGCCGCGCGCAGAGCGGCCCGGGCATCTTTCACCGGCATTTCCTGGCGAGTCAAACGGGTCATGCGTCCATCTTAGCAGAAGAACCGTAGCCGGCGCACTTCCTGTGCCGGCATGTCCGCTTCAGAAGCGAGCGGACTGCGCTTACCAACCGACGGTGTTGCCGTGCCACGGATAGTAGCTTGGCCGGCGGCCGCCGAAGTGAAACTCGACGGCAGCCATGAGGGAGAGGCTCGCCTGGTCATCAAGGATGTCCGACCCAAAGGCAAAGTTCTCCACCAGGTCGAAGCGAATCGTTGTGTGGGGAGAATGAAAGTACTTGAACCCGCAGCCGACGGGCATGCTGAGAAGCGACTCGTGGATGCTGCGATTCTGATCGTCGGTGAAGCGAAAGGTTGCCTGGCCGAGACCGATGGTCAGATAGGGCCGCCAGCAGGAATCTCCCCAGGGATAGTAGAGTAGCTCGACGTCAGCTAGATAGTTCCGCGAAACACCCAGCGGCGTGCCGTCGGGCATGCTCAGGTGCGGGTTCGAGTAGGCAAAGCGGCCTTCGATTCCCCAGTAGTGATCGAAGTCGTGCCCAAAGCGGATTCCGCCGAGAGCCGAATTGTTTTGCCGGACATGTCCCGAGACCAAATCACTCGGAAAGATGCCGCCGATAAACGCCCCGATATACCAGGGGCGGTTCCGCCAACTTGTCCCCACCAGCGGTTCACCCCAGCCTATGCTCCGATGCGGGTCGTTGGGGTCCGTATGCACGAACCAGCCATGCGAGAAGAGGCCGTTGTGCCAGGGGTCCATGGATTCGCCATCGGTCTCGTACACTGCCTCATTTGGTCCCGCGCCATCCCACCCACTCGCCCGCAGCGCCTGCTGCGGAGTTGGTTCTGCGGGCTGCGGCAACTCTTCGCTGTACTGCGCCTGCCGCAGAGGATTGAGGCCAGGACGAACGCTTGACGGTGCTTCATCTCCCCAAACTTGGTAATCCGTAAAGCGACGAGGGGAAGATGCAATCTGCGTCGAGGCTGCTGCTCGCGGTCTGGATTGAGTTGTTTCAATGCTGGTAGGTTCAAGACGCGTTGATTCCTCAAGGAGGATCTTCCGCAGCGGATTTCCGGAATTATGAGCGGATGCAACAGTGGCCCAGAGAATCGCGCAGAGCGTCCCCGCCATTGCCACAAAGCATCGCCAACTTCGGCCGCGAGCGCGCATCTTGGTCCTCAAAGATAAAAGCGGCGGATTATGGCGAGAGGGAGGCGGTCCGTCAATCGAAACGTCCGTTAATCTCTCCCTTTTGTCGATTGGGGTGCTAGCACCGCCGGCATTTCGGTTGACCAGGGCACTTAACTCCGGCTAGAATACCGATAAGCAGATGTAGATGCGTCCGTCAGAACCTTCTGCTCCCGCCTCAGGCCCACCAAAAAGGTCCAGCCATGTTCCGTGTTGATGCAGGCCGAGTAAGCCCCAAATACTGCGACGGACAGTCCCGCCGCAGCTTTTTGCAACTTGGCGTGGCGGGAATGGCAGCGGTGGGCTTGCCCCAACTCCTGAAAATTCAAGCAGCTTCGGCAGCGGCTGGGCAGCCCAAAAAAGATACATCGGTCATCCTCCTCTGGCTCGACGGCGGGCCGGGGCACATGGATATGTACGACATGAAGCCGGAAGCACCGGCTGAGTACCGGGGCATTTGGACGCCGATCAAGTCGAACGTGCCGGGGATGGAAGTCACGGAGTTGTTCCCGCTTCAGGCCAAGATTGCGGACAAGTTCTCCGTCGTCCGCTCGCTCCATCACGACACCGGCGATCACTTCACCGGCGGCCACTGGATGCTCACCGGCCGCGGCGCGGGGGTGAGCGGAGTGAATAATGCGGGCAAGTATCCGTTTTTTGGCTCCATCGCCACGAAAGTGCTTGGCCCTCGCCAGCAGGGAATGCCCGCCAACGTCGCCGTTCCTTATGCGATGAGCATCGGCATCCGCCCCGGGTACTTTGGGGGCAACTATTTGGGTTCGCAGGATAATCCTTTCGAGACCGAGGGAGATCCCAATGCCGAGAAATTTCAGGTAAGCAATCTGGCCCTCGCCAACGCTCTTACTGTGCAGCGGCTCGATGACCGTCGCAATCTGCTGTCGCATTTCGACAAGCTCCGCCGCGAAGTCGACCGCAGCGGCAAGCTTGACGCGATGGGTAAGTTCGAGCGCCAGGCCTACGAAATGGTGACCGGCGAAAAGGCCCGCAAGGCCTTCGACATCTCTGCCGAGCCGAAGGAAATCCGCGACCGTTATGGCCGAAACTCTTGGGGCCAAAGCACGCTCCTCGCCCGTCGCCTCGTCGAAGCCGGCAGCACGTTTGTCTCATGCCACTTCGGCGGCTGGGACCATCACTGGGACCTGAAGGCCGGCATGGAACGGTATCTGCCGCAAATCGACCAACTTGTTTACGGCTTGTTCACCGACCTCGCCGAGAAGGGGCTCTACGATAAAGTCTGTGTCGTCCTTTGCGGCGAATTCAGCCGTACGCCCAGGATGAACGATGGCGGCAACGGCGGAGCGCCGATGAGTCAGGGAACGCCGGGCCGCGACCACTGGGGGAACTCGATGTTCTGCCTGCTCGGCGGCGGCGGCGTGAAAGGTGGCCGCCTGATCGGCAGCACCAATCGGCTGGGTGAGTCTCCACAAGACAATCCACTGCGACCGGGCGACATCCATCACACGCTGTACCGCGTGCTTGGCGTCGACCCAAATACCAGCTTCCTCGATCACGCGGGTCGACCGATTCCAGCCATTGATCATGGCGGCGTGATACAGGAACTGTTCTAAGGACTGCGGCCGCCTAGACCAGTAGCCATTGTTCTTCCGGTAGATTCACCGGAGAAAGGTCCACGTCGGCACCCTTCTGAATGACGAGCAGCGCCGAAATGTTCGGATGCTCCTTGCAATAGGTTGTCGCTCCTTCGATTCCCAGCACATAGAACGCCGTGGAGAGTGCATCCGCCTCGGCTGCGGTGGGAGCAATGACCGTGGCGGAAAGCACCTGCTCCGCCGGCCAGCCGGTGCGGGGGTCGAGGATGTGGCCGTAGCGTTTTCCTTGGTGATGGAAGAACTGGCTGCCGGAGCCGGATGTTCCCAATGCCTGATCTTGCATCACAAACTCCGCCAGCCGCTGGTCGGGGCGAAGCGGGTGGCGAAGGCCGATGGACCAGGGGAGGGGACTGGGGGAAGGCGAAGATTCGAGATTTGAGATTTGAGATTTGAGACTTTCGGCAGTAACAGTTCCAACCTCTGTCTCCTGTCCTCTGTCCCCCGTCCCCTGACCCCTGACTCCTTTCGCCAGCACGCTGCTGTTGCCGCCGTGAATGACGAAGTCATCAATGCCGCGAGAGGCCAGAAGTTCGGCGCACCGATCAAGCGTGTACCCTTTGCCGATGGCACCGAGGTTGATCTCCAAACCGGAAACCAGAAAGCGAACGCTCTGGGCGCTCGCGTCCAATTCCAAATGCTGACTGCCGACTTTGGCAAGAGTCTCGGCGACTTCCGCTTCACTCGGCATCCGTCCTTGCCGACGGTAGAAGCCCCAGATTTTCGTGAGAGCGCCGGAAGTGATGTCGAACGCTCCGCCGGTTTCTATCCACAATTCGCGGGCCTGAGCGCATAACTCAAACAGACGATCCTCAACGACGACCGGTTGCTCAAAGGCTCGCTGATTCAGCCGACTGACTTCACTGGTATCGCGATAGACGGTGAGCTGCGCTTCGAGCGATTCCACCAAATCCAGCGCTTCCACTGCCGCATCCGGACCGGCTGGATACTTCTTCGCATCGAGCAGTATCTGAAATTCGCAGGCCATCGCCTCGCGCGAAATCTGCGTCAGCCAGGTCTGCGCTTCGCCGGCCGGCGCAGGCAGCGGCACCGCCAGTTTCTCGTGCGCATCCGCCAGCGCCCGCAAAGCCGAGCGGCCGGTAAGAAACTCGCGGCGAGAAGAATCGCGGGACATGGGCCGCCAATTATTCGTAGACTTCGCTGCGATGCGCAATGTCAATCACGTAGACCATTTTTGCGTCGTCGTCGATGCGATAAATGACTCGCCAATCCCCAACTCGGTAACGAAGCAAGCCAGCCATTGAGCCTTTAAGTCGGCGAATATTACTGTGTCGTCTTGGTTCCTGCTCAAGCTGTTCGAAGCAACGGTTCAGCTTTCGTTCCAGGGGTCGCTGCGCGGTGGCAAAAAAATCCTCCGCCTCCGGCGTCAAAGCGACCTCAAACATCCTTGCGTACCTTGCGCCAGTTCACTACGCGACCCTCCGCAATGGCCTTTTCACCCGCTGCCAAACGCTGCTCCAGCGACGGCCGACTGAGAAACCGAACGTAATCGACAAGCGAGGAGAGTCGCTCCGGCGGCAACTGGTCAATGGCCTTCTTGATTTCGCGGCGAATTTCAGCGGCAGTCATTCTTTTAGCCTATCCCCAGCATTCTGCGAATTCAAGCCACACTCACTCACCATTCACTACTTCCCCTACTCCACCCCCGCCATCACGCAATTAATCCCGCTCCCGATGCCGAGCAGAGCAACTCGCTCCGCCGGCTTTAGGAACTGTTGTTCCTGGGCAATCGCCAATGTGATAGGGAGGGCGACGGAGCCAGTATTACCGAGCCAAGGATAGGTGCAGAAATCTCTCTCCGGATTGAGTTCCAGCGACTGAAGCATCTGCTTGCGGTGGGCGCTGCCGACTTGATGGCAGATAGTGCGATGGATGTCTTCCTGCCGCCAGCCGCTCTCGCTCAGGAATTCCGCAAACGTCGCCTGGCCGGTGGCAATCCCTTCCGCCAGCAGCTTCTCGGAGTCGGTCTGCATCAAAATCTGCGAGCCGCCGATGGAAGGCTCGTGCCCGCCCTGGCAAAGTTGATAATGGTTCGTGTGGGCTCGAACAGAAACAGCCGTTAGCCGATGGCCGGTCGTGCTCAAATCGCGATGCGTGAGCAGCACTGCGGCACTTGCCGAGCCGATGGTCAGCGAGGCGACGGCCAGCTTGATCGATTCGCGGGTGAGTGTTTCGTCCCGATTGAGCTGGGCGATGGTGCTTTCGACAAGCTGCCGGCTGTCTTCGGTGCCGACGACGAGTCCGGCCCGAATCTGGCCCAGTTCGATCATGTTGGCCACCTGAATCATGCCATTGAGCATTCCCAGGCAGGCATTCGAGACGTCGTAAACGACACAATCCTGACGCAGTCCCAGTTCAAGATGCACGCCGCAGGCGGTGGCTGGCTCCAGGTAGTCGCGGCAGACGGAGCCGTGGATCAGAGCCCCGATTTCCCGCCGGTCGATGCTGGTTTTCTCCAGCGCCCTTCGGCCGCTCTGAATGCTCATCTCGCTCGGCAGTGTCCCCTTCGGCCACATGCGCCGCTCCTTGATCCCGCTCATCAATTCCAGCCGCCCCTCCGGCAGCCGCAGGCGCTGGTAGAGAGGAGCGAGACGCCGCTCCACTTCATCGCTGGAGAGGATTTCCTCCGGCAACGTATAGCCGAGCGATTCGATGCAGACCTGCTGATAACGCATCCCTTCAGCCTATCGGGGGAATGCGGGGTGGTAAACCGGCGTATTGTGCGACAAAATGCTGGCTATCCTCCCGCCCATCAACGGAAACGTCACGCGGAATCCAAGCATGTGCTGCGATCTCCTGTTCGTCATATTAATTTGCAAGCACGTCGGCGATATGGTGCAGGAAAAGGGCCATAGTCCCTTGCCCTACCAGATTATGATGGGGATTGGGTGGATTGGCGGCGGGCTCATTGGCGGCGTTATTGGATTTGTGCTGGCGGCGATGGTCATTGACGACGGCGATGCGGTCGGACTGGCAGCCGCGCTGGGATATGCTTTGGGAGTCGCCTGCGGTGCGGGTCCCACCTACTTGGTGGCCATGAGCGTGAAGCGAGATCCCAACTACCGGCCGCCCATGCCCGCACCGGGGACATCTCCCTATGGTCCGCCGCCAGGCGCGACCGTTTATGGAGCGCCGCTGAATAGCGCCAATCCTTACAGCACCTTTGCGCCGCAAAATCCCACGGCGAAAGATTCCGCCTATCCGCAGCAACCTTCTCCGCCGGCTGCAACGGGCGCAGCGCCAGGAGCCGCCGCAGCCCCCGGCATTCCCAGTTTCCTGCCGGCGTCCGCATTCGCTCCGGCAAACTCTGGCCCGAAGCGGGTTCAATTCCATTGCCCCGGCGGGCACGTACTCGAAGAATGGTCTACTTCCGCCGGCCAGCAGCGCCGCTGTCCGCACTGCGGCGGGGTGGCGACGGTCCCCAATGGCTAAATGCCATTCGCGTTGCTAGTGACTGAAAACATAAATATTGATTCTGATAACACGCCGTTTCGATTCCAGGGTAACATGGGTTGTCATTTCATCCCGTGGCAGGCGGACTTGCTAGGCGATTTCATGTGAAGTTCTTTGCCTCTTTGTCGAGCCGCATCCTAACGCTCCTCTGGATTGTCGGCGGTGTATTCGTCCTGCTCGCCGTGGGAGGGGGTTGCCACCGAGCCCTTCCGGAAAGCACTTCCGCAACCGCCATTCCCAATCCGTTTCTGCTGGAGATTACGGGAAGCAACAAAAGTTGGGTCGCAACCTATCCTCCCGTGACCCAGGATCAGCGGGCCGGCAAGGTGGTCGCGGCAGCTCAAGGGATCCATCTTCCGCTGGGGACGGAAATCATTCTGGTGCTCCATAGCACGGACTACGTCTACACATTTGCTATCCCGCAGAAAGGACTCAAAGAAATAGCTGTTCCGGGGCTCGAGTTTCGGATGGCGATTCATCCCGGCAAGGATCGTCAATTGGAACTCGTTGGCGAGGGACTTTGTGGCGACCCTCACACCGAAGTTCCGGCCAACCTGATTTTTGAACCTCCTGAGCAATTCTTGCAGTGGCAGCGAAACCAACGCGAGCCGCCCATCGTAAACACACCAGATACCGCCTACCCTCAGTCCCGGTCTTAGCGAGCGAACCCCCCCTATGCGATCCAGAACTCAGCAGAGCCAGCTATACCCTGGTCACAGACATTCTTCGCTCCATGCAGTCGGGACACTAGGGGCGTCGGCCCTGCTCTTGTTCATGATGGGATGCGGGTCAAAACCCTCGAATGCGACCGTTGATCCCGCCAAGGCTGGTACTGGCAAAACAACTACCGAGCCAGGATTTGCGACGGATGGAAACAAAACGAATGTCACTTCGAAAGGCGCACTCCCGATTCTGTTTGCGGCGCCGGAATTCACGCTCACGGATCAATCGGAAAACACCTTTGGGACTAAGGACCTGAGTGGCCGAGTCTGGATCGCCAACTTCATCTTTACGCACTGCACGGCAACCTGCCCCATGCAGACCGACAAACTTGCGGAATTGCAGAGGGAAGCGAGCCGCTGGCCGGATTGGGATCGTGTGCGCATGGTGAGCATTACCGTTGATCCCGAGCGCGATACCACGGCGAAGCTCCGTGAGTATGCCAAGGCCCATCAGGCGGACGAACAACACTGGAAGTTTCTAACTGGCAAGCGTGCCGAAATCGCGCGCATCAGCAAAGACGGCTTCAAGCTTCCTGTTTCCGACGCCGACGCAACGCCGATTACGCACAGTTCAAAATTCATCCTGGTCGATGCCAAGGGACAAATCCGCGGCTTCTATGATGGGATCTCCGACCAGGACAATGCCAAACTCCGCCGCGACTTGCAGCAGCTCCTCGCCGAACCCTCCGAAGGGAACACAGGCGCGGTTCGCGTTGGGGTGCCCGCCGACGTTTTCAATCCACCGTGGCTAGCGCAGCGGCAGGAAGAGCAGTTGGCAACACGAGGTGAAATTGGAGTGTACAACGACTTTAATTTCGTCGACTCGCGTGCTGAGAGCGGAATTAAGTTCGTGAATCGGGTAGTTCCCGACGCCGCGCGGAATTTCAAGAAGAGCCATTATGACCACGGCAACGGCGTGGCTGCGGCGGATGTGGATGGGGATGGTCTCACAGACCTTTATTTTGTCAGTCAGGTAGGCGGCAACGAGTTGTGGAGAAACCTGGGGAAGGGTCGGTTCGAGAACATCACTGCGTCCGCCGGCGTGGGATTGGCCGGGCGTGTCGGCGTGTCGGCATCCTTCGCGGACACAGACAATGACGGAGATGCGGATTTGTATGTCACCACAACTCGGCACGGCAATGTCTTCTTTGAAAACGACGGTCAGGGACGCTTCCAGAACATTACATCGGCTGCCGGCTTGGAATATTCCGGCCATTCCTCCAGCGCCGATTTCTTTGACTTCGACCGGGACGGCAAATTGGATCTGTTCCTGACGAACGTGGGTGTGTTTACAACCGAAGTGATTGCCTATAGCGGCGACCCGGCCAAGAAGCAGGATCCTTATTGGGTGGCCCGCGAGGAAGCTTTCGCGGGCCACTTGTTTCCGGATCGGATTGGGCACAGCATCCTCTATCGCAACGAGGGAAAGAACAAGTTCCGAAATGTAACGGAGGATGTCGGACTCGCGGCGGAAGGTTGGTTTGGAGACGCCACGCCGCTGGATGTGAATGACGACGGCTGGCTTGACCTGTATGTCGTGAACATGCAGGGAAATGACGAGTGTTTTGTGAACCTCAAGGGTGAACGTTTCGAAGCGCAGGGACCGATGGTCTTCCCCAAGTCGATGTGGGGGGGAATGAGCGTCAAGTCACTGGATTACAATAATGACGGCCACATGGACATCTATGTCACGAACATGCATGCCGACATGTGGGAACTTCCGGACGACGTGAATGCGACTTGGGAGAAGCGCAAGACTCCTCTTCAGGCCGTTCCCGAGTCCTATCTGAAGAGCAAAGTCAAAGCTGGCGATCTCATCCTGGGCAACGCCCTCTACTCTCGCGAAAGCGGAGGCGAATTCCAGGATGTATCCCAGTCGCGCAGTGCCGAGAACTATTGGCCCTGGGGGCTAAGCGCCGGCGACTTGAATGCGGACGGCTTTCAGGACGTATTCATTGGTTCCTGCATGAACTATCCGATGCGCTATCATGTCAATTCGGTTCTGCTCAATGACCAGGGCAAGACGTTTCGGGACGCGGAGTTCATCCTGGGAGTTGAGCCCAGACGCAGCGGCCAAACCGCGGCCCCCTGGTTCGATCTCGATGTTTCTGGCGCCGACAAGGACCATTCCCTGGCTTTGGGCCGAAAAGGCAAAATTCAGGTCTGGGGGGCGCTGGGTACGCGGTCGGCTGTCCTGTTTGATTTGGACCAGGATGGTGATTTAGATATTGTCACCAACGACTTTCACAGCCCCCCGCTCGTGCTCGTCAGCAATCTGAGCGAGCGGATGAAAACCCTGAGCTATTTGCAGGTTCAATTGCGCGGCACAACCTCCAATCGCGACGGCCTTGGTGCCAAAGTTCAAGTGGAAGTCGGCGGGCGCGTCCTGACGCAAGTTCATGACGGCCAGTCCGGCTACCTGTCGCAGAGTTCGCTCCCGTTGTACTTTGGCCTCAAGGAGGCTCAGACCGTCGATAAGATCACGGTTACCTGGCCCAACGGCAAGCAGCAGATCGTAACAGGCCCGATCAAGCCGAAGCAACTCCTAGTCCTTGAGGAGAAGGCTAGCGAGACCGCTCCGGAGCGTCCGGCAACTCCGTGAGCCGCGTGGGATTGTCCGGATCGTCGCCGCCATAAAGCGGCAAATAGCGATAATAGACCTCCAGACAGAGCGTGGCCATTGCCGTGCTGTAAACGCGGCCCCCATAGTTTCCCCAGAGGTTGTCGGGGTCCCAACTCCCCACGAGCTTGCCGTCGTGCCGCTGGCGGGCGAGCAGTTCCCGCTGCATGGCGACGTTCCAGCGATCCCAGTCTTCTCCCTGCCGCTGAAACATAGCGACTGTGCCGTAGTACCAATAATAAAGATTCACCGACTCGCGTGTCGGCACCTCTTCCATCAAGAACTTCGTGGCCTCGGCCTGGGCAGCCGGACTGTCCTCCGCGGCCAGAAAGATGCGGCAGCAGAGGGCCTCCGCCGTCATCGTGCGGCTGGTGCGGTCACCGGGGCGATAACTGCCCAATCCGCCGTGTTCGCCGGAGGAACAACTTCTGAGAAAGCGGCCCATTCGCATCCGCGTTTCGGTCGGAATCGGAATTCCCGCCATCTCCGCACTCTTCAGCGACATCACCTGCCAGCCGAACTGGCTCAGGTCGCCGGCATCGCCCGGCCGATAGCGCCAGCCTCCTCCCGAATGCTGTGAACGGATGGAATAGTTGATGGCCTTCTGTACGCCAGTCTTGAGCCGTTCATCGCCGGTTAGTGCATAGGCTTCACTGAGCGCCAGCGTCGCGATGCCATGGCAATACATCGCCGCAAACAGTTCCGCATCACCCGCCAGGCTCCCATCCGTGGCCTGGCTGTCGAGCAGGAACTCGAGGCCGTGCTGCACACTCTCACGATGCTTCCCTTGCAAATGAGATTCCCCCGCTCCCAAGAACGCGAGCAGCGCGAGACCCGTGACTCCCGTGTCCGCCTTCTTTCCAGCCCCTCCTCGGTCGTGACCCATAATCTTGGCTTCATTCCCAGCTCCGTGAGCGTCCGCATCCCAGCGACCATCCGCCGACTGGTTCCCCGCCATCCAGTCCAAGGCGGCATTCACAGCCGCTTCGCTGGTGACCGTTCCCCCGTGGCGCTGGGCGATCTTCAAACGATCGGCCACGCGCGAGCGGAGCATCGCGGGCATTTCTTTCCCGTCACCCGCTCGGCGGGGAATGGCGGGAGCGGAGACAGGAAGAGTTTCCGAGATTGCTTGGGGAGCGCTAGGGCTGGGAAGCGGTTCTGCAACGGGCGCTTCCTTGGGGGGAGCAGGAGTGACGCTTTCCGTCTTGGCGACCTCGCTGGGGGTTTCTCGCGGCAATGGCTTCTCGGCCACCAGCGTCTTTTCTTCAGGTTCTTGGACGGGCTCTTCCGCCGGCGCTTTCTCCAGCAGCGGAGGCGGAGGCATCGGCGGTTTCGTCTGCGTCAATTCTGGTTTGGGCTTTGGCTCTTCCTTAGGTTTCGGAAGAGCTTCTGGAGGCTTTGCTTCCATTGGAACGAGCGGTGGCGCGGCGGCGCGCTGGGGCGTTTCCTTCGCAGGAGCGATCTCTTCTTCGTTCGGCTCAACTTTCGGCAATTCCTTGGTGTCGGCGGTCGATTCCGGACCTTCCTCCACCTCATCGGTGACGTCTTCGATCCGTACATTGATCGTCCCGTCCGCGGTCGCCCGTCCGGGGGCTTCGAAGAAGACCCGGGTGCCGTAGCAGTAGCAGAGGAGGAGCAAGTGGGCGAACAGCGAGAGGCCGGCGCACTTGGCGATCGGGCGGGCGTGCCCCCAGCGGGTCCACATCAGGATCCCCAGGCCGATGGTGATCGCGCCGAGGCCGACCGCCAGAATCATCGCCAACGCCCGGGCGGAGGAGATGCCGGCAACGGCCAAAAGCGGACTCTCCACAATCAGAAACACTAACAAACCTCCGGATTACAGCTTGTTTGTCTTCGAACCGCGAGTGGCGATGTTTTTGCTCTCGCTCGCGCGGACCGAGATGCCGATATCCTTGATCCCCGCGCTGCGGCAGCCGGCGAGGACGGCGGCCACATGTTGGAAGTCGGTTCCGGCGTCCCCTCGGATGGTGATTGCCATTGTGGGATTCTGCCGCCGGTCGCTGCCGAGCTGCGAAACGAGCTGATCGAGAGACATCTCCTGCCTATCGAGCGCAATCTGGCCGTCCTTGTAGACGTTCACAATCCGCTTGTCGGGCACAGCCGACATGTTCTCCCCATTCTTCACCTGGGGCACCTGCACATCGACCCGCTTCTCGGCGTCAACAAACCTGGTCCCAACCATGAAGAAGATGATCAGGTTGAAGACAATGTCAAGCATCGGCGTCAAATTGATCGCCGGCATGTCGTCGTCTTGTGAGGTCTTTAGTGGCATGGCGTGTCAACTTCCCTGCGTCTCAAACTCTTCACGTCTCAAATTTCAAATCTCAGATTTCAAATCCTCAGGCCTTACGCTGCTTTGGATTTTTGCTTGGTGGAGGTCGTCCGATTCGCCAAACCATCAGCACAAATGAGCTCCACGAGCTGCTGGCCCGCGGAGTCAATTTCGGTCACCAGTCCATCCACTCGGCCGACGAAATAGAGGTAGGCCATTAGGGCAGGGATGGCGACGATCATGCCGGCAGCCGTCGTGAGAAGAGCCTGGGCGATGCCGCCGGCCAAAAGCTCGCGTTGACCCATCGCATCGGCGGCGGAAATGGCGTTGAAGGAGCTGATCATGCCGACCACAGTGCCGAGCAGGCCGAGCAGGGGGCTCACCTGCGATATGCCGCTGAAGAGCCGCAGGTGCCGGCGGAGTTGATTGGTCACACGCTCGCCGGAATCGAGAATGGCTTGCTCCACTTCGACCGAGGTCCGGCCCCACTTTTTCACGGCGGCGGCGAAGACGATGGCTACCGGGCTGCGGTTATCCTCGCAGAGCTGCAATGCCTTTTCGCGATCAAGTTGCCCTTCCTTGAGTTGTTCCAAAATCCGTTTGACGAACGGCCGCGGAATGACCCGCCCGCGGCGGAGGGCGATGAACCGCTCGAAGACGAAGACAAAGAGCACAAACGAGCAAAGCCCGATGGGATACATCAGCGGCCCGCCGTCGTACATTACATCGAGCAAATTCTTGGTCGGGATCTTCCCCGCAGCCGCCCCTTCTTGTGCCAGCGAATCCTGAGCGAAAGCCGCCGCCGAAAAAGCCAGCGTACCCGCCAGGCCCAAAAGACAAATCCATCCGCGCAGCGTCATGTGCCGCATAGTCAACTTCCCTGTTAAAAGTCCTGCTCCGCCGTTGACACCAGCCTGACGCGCAAGCGAAGGACAGGCCTCCACCGGCATGGATCCGTTTCCTTCGCTTGCGCTTCAGGCTGGTATGTCAACACCAGTGCTAGCAGCAGACTCCCCTTGCGCACCTCTTGCCGAAAGCCGGCATGGCCGCGCTTCTTCTTCATCGGCGGCTTTGCCGGCTGGGAACAATGATGGAATCCGAGTCGTTCACAGTGGGAAACTGCGGCAAAGTTTACCGGCGCAGCACATCTTCCCTGGTTCTAGGGCTGCGCGTGTCCACTGGCGGCCAGGGAGATTGCCGCTTCGCCCTACAGACGATCCGAAGTTTTCCAGCCCGGGCAAAGAGAATGGCTTGGGGCCCACCCTTCTTTCCTGAGCCTGTGAAAACAGGAAGCCAGTCAAGTCAAAAAGTTTCTTATGTTTAAGTGAACAAAATACCATGTTCGCGCATCTTTAGGTCACGGCCTGACTGCGCGCCTGGGAACTGGCCCTGGACTGGCCAGCGCTCTTTGACAATTTGGTGGCACTTAAAAAATAGTTGACGATAAAGCGCTGAGTTACTCCGCGCTCGAGATTGATACCTTGGCGGCATTCTGGAGCGCGGAGGAGTGAATCAGAATCGCGAGTGTGAATCCAACTTACGTCCATGAATCAAGTCGGAACATCAATTCCCATAGGGGGTTCCGGCACGATGAATCAACGTAAGTCCCGGAAAAACTGCCTCGTGAATCATGAATCAGCTCGCCTCTCCAGAGGGCGAAAGGCTGGGCGGAATGCCTGCGGGATTCGGCACAACCAAAACCCCTCGACCGAGGAGGGGGGTGATGCAAAAGTCAGGATGAGTATTTTTGTAAGTGATGAATTAGTCTGCACTTGCGAAATCGCAAGGGCCGACTTTTGCATCACGGAAAAAATTCTCGCTGTAGACTTCGCCGCCGCGGGAGGTGTATCAAGATCGAGGGCGGTGTATCAGACTTACGTCGACGACCGCCGCCGGAACGTCCTGACTCGCAAGGGGTTCCGTCAGGGTCAATCGACGTAAACCTCTGAAAAGCAACTTGCGAAACCTGTATCAGGAGAAGAGGGCCTAGCCGATTAGCTCCACCTGCACCTTCGCTCCCGTCACTCTGCTGTCGGTGAGGGTCTCGTCGATGCCGGCGTGGAGCCAGGTGAGTTTGTTGTGGTCGAGGCCGAGTTGCTGCAGGACGGTGGCGTGGAGGTCGGGGACGCTGACCCGCTTTTCCACCGCCCGATAGCCGACTTCATCGGTGGCCCCATGGACGTAGCCGGGGCGGAATCCGCCGCCGGCGGCCAGGAGCGTGAAGGCGTTGCGGTTGTGGTCCCGCCCGGTGCCGTTTTGCGAGACCGGCAGCCGGCCGAATTCGCCGGACCAGAGGACCAGCGTCTTGTCGAGGAGACCGCGGCGCTTCAGGTCGGAGATCAGGGCGGCGGAAGGCTGGTCGCACTTCAAACAGATCTTTTCGTTGTCCGTCTTGACGTTGCCGTGCGCGTCCCATGGCTGGCTCTGCGGCTTGACCGGCGGGAAGACCTGCACGAAGCGAACGCCGCTCTCCACCAGGCGGCGGGCCATCAGGCAGCGGAGTCCGTAGCCGGATGTCTCCGCGTTATCGAGGCCGTAGAGCTTCTGCGTCTCCTGCGTCTCCTTGGAAAGATCCAAGATGTCCCCCGCGGCAAGCTGCATGCGGGCCGCCAGCTCGTAATTGCGGATGCGGGTTTCGAGCTCGCCGTCGAGCGGGTAGCTGCGGCGATGTTCTTCGTTGAGCCGGGCCAGCAGATCGAGATTTTCCTTCTGCACGGCGGGAGCCAGCGGCGTCTGCGGCCGGAGATTGAGGACCGGCGAGCCCTGCGTGGAAACCTCCGTCCCGCGGAACTGGGCGGGGAGCCAGCCATTCTGCCAGAGCAGGGTGCCGCTGGTGTTGTAGCCTTCCGGATCGCGGAGAACGATGTACGCCGGCAGGTTCTGGTTCTCCGACCCGAGGCCGTAGCTGACCCACGAGCCGAGCGAGGGGCGACCGGGAAAAATCTTCCCCGTGTTGAGCAGGACCAGGGCTTCGGTGTGGTTGTTGTGCTCCGAGTACATCGAGCGGATAACGCAGAGCTCGTCGGCGATCGACCCCAAGTGCGGCAGCAGCGTGGACATCTCCAGGCCGGACTTGCCGTACTTCTTGAACGCCAGCGGCGAGGCCATCAATTTGTCGCTGTTCCCCAGTTGATAGGTCTCGACATTCGCCGTCTTGCCGTTGCTCTTGGTCAGCTCTGGCTTGGGGTCGAACAGGTCCATCTGGCTCGGCCCGCCATTCTGCATCATCATGATGACGGCTTCGGCCTTGGGGGGGAAATGGGGGCTGGGGGCTGGGGACTTGGGGCTGGGAGAAGAGGCAGCGGAATTCGCCATGAGATGGGCGAACGCCAGGCTGCCGAAGCCGAGGGCGGAGGTTTGGAGGATTTGGCGGCGGGTGAGCGTGGGAATCATAGAATCCTGTCGACCTTATTTGTCGTCTCGATCGCGTCAGTGTCCGAAATCGCAGGTGTTGTGGGGGTGTCGGTGGCGTGAGCCCACTCAGCATCAAATCCCGCTTTGATACGGGTAAGTACTTCGGCAGGATCACGACCCTCGGATTGCTGATAGGAATTAGCGACGTGTTTTGCCAGGTCCACAAGGAACATTCCCCATGCCGCTGGATCCTTCCAGGCTGGCGCATTCAAAGTTACATGCTGCTTGTGATCGACAATCCAGGCGCGTGCGATTTCGACAGCTCGCGTTGCAGACGCTGCCGCTGGCGGTATCGGAAGTTCATTAATATTGGTCACGGTATGTAAATGAACTCGCTGGTATTAAGCAGCATGTGGCAAAGCTGGGTCAATGCTTGGTGAGCTGCTTGGTCGGGTGACTGTTTTTCCGCAGCGAAATGGGCGGTTTGCTTTTGCAGGAGCTCGGCACAGGCTTGCTTCTCGCTGGCCGATGGGAGTCGGCCAAGGACGATTTGAAAGGCGGTTTCGATTTGTTTTGTTGGCTCCGTCGTTCCCGCTTCCTTTGCCACCCGTTCCGCCAACGCCTCTGCTTGCTCAACGACGACTGGGTCGTTGAGCATCGCCAGTGATTGCAGCACCACGGCGGAAGATTCGCGGCGGGTGCAGTTCATCGTCAAGTTCGGCTGGTCGAAGACGGCAAGGAGTGCGGGGTGATAGTTGCGACGGGCAAGGAGATAGATGGTTCGCCGCCACTTGCTGGTCGTGGTGGGGAGCCCTTTCTCGGGAATGACGAACGTCCCATCCGGCTTTGGCTCGACGGGAATCGGTGCGCCGCCAATCGTGGTATCCAGCCGGCCGCTGGCCGCCAGGATGCAGTCCCGAGCCGCTTCCGCTTCCAGCCGCCGGAGCCGCATCCGCCAGAGCCAGCGATTTTCGGGATCGCTCTTGGCAGCGGCGATATTTTCCGGCCCCACAACGGACGTTTGCAGATAGACCCGCGAAGTCATCAGCTTCCTCAGCAGCGGCTTGAGCTGGCCACCGTTCACTTGGTATTCCGCTGAGAGCCATTCCAGCAACTCCGGGTGCGTCGGCCGGCTGCCGGTGAGGCCGAGATTGTCGGGCGTTTCGGCGAGTCCCTTGCCAAACAGGTGCTGCCAGACCCGATTGACCTGCACCCGCACCGCCAGGTGCGCCGCGGGACTGTTTTCATCGGTCAGCCACTTCGCGAGCGCCAATCGCCGTCCGCTGGACTGTTCGTAGTAACCCGCTTTAGCGGGTTCCGAGTTTTCCTGAGGAGCATTAACCCGCTGAAGCGGGTTACTACGAACGGCTTTTGCCTCCATCAAATATTTTCCGGCCTCCGGCCCGCAAAGAATATTGACAAACCCAGGAGCGACCTCGACACCGGGCGTTTCAAAGTTCCCCCGCTTGAGCAACCTTGTGGGTGTCGGCGGGCCGGGTTCGGAAACCACCTGCCAGTTCGGCCACGACTTCTTCTGAGCGTTCTTGTCGCCGACTTGTTTCTGCAACTCGGCAACTTGCTTCTTCTCCGGCTCATTAAGCGCCGCCGCAACTTCTTCCGGCTTGACGGCCACCATCGGCCCAAGCTTCTCCGCCAGATATTTTTGCACCTCCGTCCGCTTGTCGGCAGCGATGGCCAGAGCCGCTTGCAAGTCGCCGCGAATGGCCGTGGGGATGGCCTCCAGCTTCGCCGCGGCCAATTTCGTTTGATACGGCGCTTGCAATTTGCCGATTTGCCCCTGCAAGTCGCCGACTTGCTTGTCAATTCCTCCGTTATGCCGGTTAATCTCCTCCTGCTCCTTCGGCGAGATGCCCGGCACCTGTCGATCCTTCGGCTGCAGCCATTTGTCCGGGTTGAACACCGGCTGAACGAGCGAGATGAGGCGGTAATAGTCCTTCTGGCTGATCGGTTCGTACTTGTGATCGTGGCACTTGGCGCAGTTGACCGTGAGACCGAGCAGGTTGTTCGACAAAATCTCACTCGTCCGCTGCAAAACGGCGAAATGCGTCACGGGAGTATTCAATTCCCGTTCAAACGAGTCGTCGGCACTGGCTCGCAAAAATCCGGTGGCAATCAAGCTGCTGCGAACTTCCGGCGTATAGGACGGCGCGTTCCGCCAGTCCACCAACTCATCCCCCGCCAGTTGCTCGCTCAAAAACTCCCGCCACGGCTTATCGGTGTTGTACGCCCGCACCACATAATCCCGGTACAACCAGCGGTTCTCCATGGGGTGAATAATTGCCGCATCATTGTCCGTTGTCCCCACGTCCGCATACCCAGCCGCATCCAGCCAGTGCCGCCCCCACCGCTCGCCAAAATGGGACGACGCCAGCACTCGGTCCAGCAGCCGTTCGTATGCATCGGAATTCGCATCCGCCAAAAATGCCTCGACCTCGGATGGACTCGGCGGCAGCCCGAGCAGATCCAGATAGATCCGGCGTATCATCGTCCGCTTCTCCGCGACGGCAGAAAACTGCAAACCGTGACTTTCGAGTTCCTTCAGCACGAAGGAATCGACTGGCGAGGCAGCGGCAGCGGCATCTTCCACAGGTGGGAGCGCAGGACGAGCGATCTTCTGAAACGCCCAGTGCTTTCGTCCCTCCGCATCGAACTTCCCCGCCTTCTCTGGCAGCGAAACATCCGGCGCGACGGCCCCCGCTTCAATCCAAGCCTTCAGCAGAGCGGCTTCTGCCGCGGTCAACTGCGGGCTCTCCTTCGGAGGCATTTCGCCGGCAGTTATCCGCTGCAATAGCAGGCTCTTGGCGGCATCCTTCGCCACAATTGCCGGTCCAGAATCTCCCCCGGCCAGCATCCCCGCCTTCGACCGCAGGTCCAGGCTTCCCTTCGGATCGTTCTCGCCGTGGCACTTCAGGCACTTGGCAGCCAACACCGGCTGCACTTCCTTGGCGAAGTCCGGACCATCGGCAGCAAGCGCGGTGCAGGAGCCAACGAAAATGATGGCCAGCGATAATTGCGGGACAAATCGCATCCTGCAATTCTAGCTCGTCGCCCTGCGAATAGCACCCGTCACAGCGACGCCGCGAATTGGATCTTCTCAAATCCCACGAGCCGCGAGAGGTCGTAGACCTCGATGACGTTGCCGAGCGGTACATCGGGATCGGGATGGAGGATGACGGGGGCGTCTCGCTTGATGCGGGCGACCTGGGCGAGTGATTGCTTGAGGGCAATAAGCGATGGAACCGGAGAATCGTTGACGGTCCAGGTTGGAGCCGAACCCTGCCACAGAATGCGGACCACGACGTCTTCAAAATCAGCTTCCGGCGGAGGGGGCGTATCGCTGGTGGGGGTGCCGCTGCCGCTGGCGGCGGAAAGCTGACTAGGGAGGGATAGCTCCGAGATCCTGAAGTTGCTCGAGAAGATGAAGTAGATCATCAGTAGAAAGACGCAGTCAATCATCGGCGTCAGTTGCAGATCAACCGTGGTGCGGCGGGTGGTGTAGGTGGGACGACGCATGGGACAGGAGGCAGGGGACAGGTGACTGATCTTTTCTTTTGGCTAGCGCGGGTCCTTTTCAAACACTGCATAGGAGACGTTCCAAATTCCTGAGCGGGCGCAGGCTAGCATCACCGGTTCGACATGCTTATATGCCGTGCTGCGGTCGCCGCGGATGCGGACCTCCACGTCCTTTCCGAGATCCTTCTGCCGCTCGGCCAGGCGAGCCCGCAGTTCGTCGGCGGTCACTTGCCGGCCGGCGAGCAGCAGTGTGCCGTCAGCCAGGACATTTACTGTCAGTCTCGGCTTCTCGCTGGGCTTCTCGGCGATGCCGCTTTTTGCCTCCGGCAGCGGCAGATCGAGTTGGACCTCCTGCTTGGCGAGATGGCTGGAGACGAGGAAGAAAATGATGAGCAGAAACACGACGTCGATCATCGGCGTCATGTTAAAGCCGACCTCGCCACCTTTGCTGAAGCTGGGAATTCGCATCAGGTCGCTCCCTTGACTCCGGCCGCGCGAGGAGGCGGAGGAGGCGGCGGCGGAGCGGGCGGTGCCTTGGCGGCCACAAAACCCCGCTTAATTGGAGCGAGGGCGTGCTGAGCGGCATAAGCGGCTTCGGCGACGAACTGGTCCACGCGATTGCGGAAGATGGCGAACGCCCCGAGCGACGGAATGGCAATAATCAGCCCGACGACCGTGGTGACAAGAGCCTGATAAATTCCGTCCGCAAGCTCAGAAGCCCCGGCATTTCCTTCGGTATCCGCCACTTGCTTAAAGGCCATGAGCATCCCCGTCACTGTCCCCAGCAGTCCCACCATCGGCGCGATGTTGCCGAGCACGGACAGGTACTCAACCTTGCGGAAGAGACGGGCGGACTGTTCGCCGAGTGCATCTTCCGTAGCCTTCTCGACCTCGCTCCAACCGCTGTCGGCTTCGTTCAGGCCGTAGAGGAGGACGAACGACAGGAAGCAAGGCTTTTCACGGCAGACCTTGATCGCCTTGGCGTATTCACCAGCCCCTACCAGGTCGCGGACCTCATCAGACAGCCCTGGGGGAATGATTTCTGTCTTGCGAATCGTGAGCGCGTTTTCAAATACGAGGTAAGCCGCGGTCAGCGAGAGTCCAATTAGCACCAGCATGATGATGATGCCGATCAACCCGCCGGAAAACAGGATTTGAAAGAATCCTAGTTGTGGTTTTTTCTGCAGCGCTGGCTCCGCGCCTGCGGGAGTCTTCGCATCGGCTGGCGCGACGACTTTGGCGCCAGGTCCTTTTTCCTGCGCCGAGGCGGGAGCAGAAACAAAGATACTTGCCGCCAGAATCAAGGCCGCCGCAATGATTACCAAAACTACCTTCTGCACACACTCCTCCTTGTTCAGGGCTCGTCACGGAGTGACGGCCTGTCCCTATTTTGATTCTAGTTTGGCCTTGGCTTCCCCTGCTGCCAACGTACGACTATATCCGCTCAGGACTTCGCGGTAGAGGCCAACTGCTTCTTCGCTGCGTTTCAGCTTCTCAAGTTGCTTGCCCGTGGCCAGCAGGGCATCAGCCGCCATCATTCGCTGCTCCGCGTGGACCAGCGGAATGCGGAGAAAGGCGAGCGCGGCTCCCTCCGGCTTATCCAATCGTGCCAGCCCCTCTCCCACGACAAAATAACCGCCGGCCCGAACTTCCGCCGGCATTTGCTCAACAGCCGTTTGCCAGCGCTGCACGTCTTCTAGCTTCGCGGAAACCAGTTTCGTGCGCCAGAGTTGAGTCTGGGCCAACGAGCGAACTCGCGAGTCCACTGTCTTGTTACTGGCCAAACTCTCCAGCACAGTTATCGCCGCACTTCGTTGCGGTCCCCCGAGCAGCCAACTTGCTCCCAGCACTTGGGCCGGAGGCGCTTTGCTATTGAGCCAGGCTGCCGCACGAGTCTGGAGTGCGGCATCCGGCGGGAGCGGCTGCCAGGCCACGGGAATAACATTGTAATGCAGCGTCGAATGATCGCTGGCTTCTATTGCCAGCCATTCATCGCCGGCAAGTTCGAAACGAGAGATTTCTGCGTAACACGCCACCAGAGCCGCCATGATATTCCGGCGAGCCCAGGCCCGCGGCTCATCACGCTTGGCCTGCTTATAGGCATTGATTGCTTCTTCCAGCTTCCCTTCGGCGCGGAGTGAGTCCCCCTTCTCATGCGCGGGTATCCATTGGGTGCGTATATCAACGACACGCGCGGCAGGGATTTTTTCGATCCGCCCGGACGAGGATTTGAGCTCAAGAGACTCGCCGGTGTACTCGACAATGTCGCCAGTTCGATTCGTGCGAGTTTTGGCATCCTTCCCCGAAAGGAAAGTGACTGTGTCTTCGGCGAAACAATGAGAACAGCGCGAAACGGCAAGCGTGAAAACGAGGACTATCGAAAGTAATACCGGCGCTCGCATTTGGGTGGATTCGTACTGCGAATGAGAATTAGAGTTTGGAGATGTCCACGTATCCGTAATTCCCGTGGTTTTGTTCCGCCAGGCGCTTGAGAAAGTTCTGGTCCCCTCCGGCGGGGCCGGAGCCAAACTCGATGGCGTTGATGCTGGTGCCGCTGTTCAGGCGGCGGATGCGGGCGAGTTCGGCGGCGGAGAGCTTGGGGTCCGCGGCGTCGGTGAGGAAAAAGATGACATCGGGGCCCAGTCGCAGGGCAAGCTCCAGGGCTTCCATGTGCCGCGTCCCGCCGTCCGCCAGAATGCTGCCGATGAAGGACTCGGCTTTCTTCTTTCCGGCGTCATTGGCGAATTCCATGCTTGCCGCCTGACCGGGGACGAGCTGCATGATGCGGGGCTCTTGGTTGTAGAAGATGATTTGAAACTGGTGGACTTTGTCGAGACTTTCCAGACTGGCGATGAGCTGCTGCTTGGCGGCGTCGAGAGGAGCCCCTTCCATGCTGCCGGAACGGTCGAAGACGTAGACGAAGCGGCTCCCTTCTCCTTGGACGCCAAAGACAGCCGTGCGGGCATTTTTTCCCGTTCCCTTACCCGACGGCAGCCCTTTGCCTCCCGGAAGCGCGAAACTTCCAGCGCCAGGAGTGAGTTCACCCGGGAAGGAGGCTTGACCGCCAAATCCGGGAGCGGAAGGAAGCTTGGGACCGGTCGTTTTTGGCTGTTCGGCCGCATCGGGAAACGGGGAGCCCGTGCTGGCTGGGGCGGAGGCTTCTCTGTCTCCGCTAGCTAGTGTTCCCCCTCCTCCTTCATTCGCGAAGTACTCCGGCTTGCCGCGGCCACTGCTCACAAGCACGATGCCGGCTTCTTTGCCTTCTTCCACGCCAGCAATCCCGCGAGGCGTATCCTTGATGAAAACGGCACAGGCAGTGAAGACGCTGAAGTGGAGCAAGAACGACATCAGCCAGGCCGGTATCTGCCGCGGGGTGACCGGAGGCATCTCTGCCGGCGTCAAAACCTCGGCAGCGGTCGGACTGTGCAGCGGGGGGCTCATGCTTCAATTCTATCACAAGGAAGCGGGATTTCTTACGAACCCGTCGCTCCGGCCGTTTGCCGCGAGGTCGGTTGAAGCTGAAAGTGAGGGGGCTTCACGAGATTTTCCCGGTTCGCAAGCACCACAATTGGCTGCTCTGCGACCGAGAATAACTTCAGTCCAAAGAAACGCAGGACGACCAAATTTCCGGCAACGGCAGCTACGATCCCCAGGTTGAATTGCAGGAAATTCTCGGTGAAGACCAGGCCGGGAATGAAGACTTCCGCCGTCCAGGTGAGGCCAAAGATTGCCGCGGCCAGGAGCGTCCAGCGCCAAGCCTTCCGGCCGACGACCGCCAGGGAAAATGAAGCGGCAATAGGGATCGTCATCGCAAAGACCGAAAGGCAGATCGTGGCGATTTCGGTGAGATCCTCCGGCGGCATCAGGCGGATGATGGCGCAGGGGATTGCCAGAAACGTGGTCCAACCGAAAAAGTGAACCACTCCAACCTGCATGCGACCGGTGTTTTCTCGGGCATGGTAGGCCCGATCAAAGTCGAGCCGCCAGCCGAGCAGCCAGCGCAGCGGCAGAAGCAAGGCATGGAACAGCATGACCATAAAGAAGCAGATGATGAAGACCTGGCTGGACTGTTCTACCCAGGACGCAAAATTCGGATTCATCGGGCTTTGATCGCTGACCGCTAGCGCACCGGCCAGCGTCACTAATAGCACGCTAACGAAGCGGACCACATTGAGCAGGCCGCCGAGTGCGAGCCAGACGCTCAGCAGAAATCCCTGTCCAAGCAACAGCCCCAGCCCTAACTCGGCCCAGTCCATCTCGCTCACCAGCCGAATGATGAACCAGGAGGCAACGAGATTCACCGCGACCTGTGCGATGAACCACCAAGAATGGAGGCGGGTGAACCAGAGGGGAAGGCGGGAAGCGGTTCGCCGCGAGGCGAGAATTGTTGTGACCATGGGGTCCTCCTTGACCAGTGGGCAAGAAATGTACTCATCTCGCTCCGCGAGTTGACTGCCTCACGCAGGGCGTGAGGCGTACTTTCGCGATTATGTCCCGACTCAGCCGTTCCGAGCTAGCTCAGTTTCTCTCCCACGCTATCATTCGGCTTATGGAAGACTCGGAATCCGATTTTGGCGTCCCGATCCCGGGCTCCGTCCTGCTGCCGGAACAATGGGCGAAAACCGCGCTCAAGAAGTTGCCGCCGCCGGGGCCGCTGGACTGGCAATCGCTGTTTGGCAGAGTTGCACCGATCATTCTGGACCTCGGCTGCGGGAATGGGCGGTGTGTCATTAGCAGCGCGCTGCTGCGGCCGGACTGTGATCATCTGGGGTGCGACATCCTGCCGCTGGTGATCCGTTACGCCACCAAGCGGGCCAACCAGCGGGGCCTTGCCAACGTGCGTCTGGCGGTGATCGGGGCGTTTGAGTTTCTGGAGCAATACGCCGGGCCAGGGTCGATTCAAGAAATTCACCTCTATCACCCGCAGCCCTATAAAGACAGCGAGCGGGCCTACAAACGGCTCATCACGCCGGAGTTCCTGTCGCTGGTCCACCACTCGCTAGCACCGCAGGGTTTGGTCGTCCTGCAAACCGACAATCGGGCATATTGGAATTACATCCGCCGCGTCGCTCCGCTACTCTTTGATTTTGAAGAGCTGAAGGGAACCTGGCCCGACGCTCCTCAAGGCCGCACCCGACGGGAGATATACGCCCGCCAGCACAAGCTGCAGATCTTTCGGGGACAAGGAACGCCGAAGCCAAACATCACTGCCGCCCAAGTCGCCGAAATTATCCAGTCGCAACCACCCCCGAGGTTTGATGCGGGACGATAATTGAGGACGATGAAAGTGAATGGTGAGTAGTGAGAACCGGATGACGCACTCATGTGGCTCGACCAAGTAATTGGGACTCTCGAAAAGAACCCGGTGATTGGGTATCTGCCCCAGGCTGCGCCCGCAACAGAGCCGACCGCCGTTGCCGCCCTAACACTCATCGCACACGGTAAGCAAGAATCCGCAAAGCGAGCGAGCGAATTCCTCAAAAGCATTCAATCCGCGGATGGCTCTGTCGGGGTTCGCGAAAAGGAACCTGATCCCAAATGGCCGACGAGTTTGGCGGTGCTGGCGTGGGCAGCGTATGACAGGAAAGCGTATACGGCCAACATCGAGCGAGCCGTGCACTGGATATTGAACGCCAAGGGCAAGGCAATGGAGCAGACCAGCGACATGGGGCACAATACCCAACTCGTTGGCTGGTCGTGGGCGGAGGGGACCCATTCCTGGATTGAACCGACGGCCTTCCATATCCTGGCACTGAAAGCTGCTGGCCGCACTGACGATCCGCGGACTCGCGAAGCGATTCTGCTGCTTCTCGACCGGCAGCTTCCTAGCGGCGGCTGTAACTATGGCAATACGACGGTCCTTGGCCAGATGTTGCGACCGCATGTGCATCCGACGGGCATTGCGCTCCTGGCGCTGACGGGTGAGCAGGACCAGGGCAATCGTATCGCTAAGTCGGTCGCGTGGCTCAAGAATGCGTTGTCGAAAGAGACCACTCCCGCTTCGCTGGCCTGGGGCCTGTTGGGGCTGGCCGCTAATGAAGTGAAAGTGCCGGATGCCTCCCAATGGATGGAAGCAGCAGCAAAACATGTTCACTCCCATGACGATTCTCCGCACAAGCTGGCGCTGTTGGCGTTGGCCCGCGTCGGCCCAAAAATACTAACACAGAAAGGCATCAGTACTGAGTATTAAGTACTGGAGCTCTCCCTTACTCCTGTCCCCCCATGACCAAACCCTTCTCTTCCGTCCCACCCGCCCGCATCTCCCGCCGCGCGCTCCTCGCCGGCGCGGGGCTGGTCGCGACTGGGATTGTGGGGACGCGAACGGTGCGGCAGTGGTTGAAGCAGCGGGCGAGTGTGTTTGTGGCGAAGAACCAGACCTATGGCGGGCCGCTGGTGCAGACGATTCGAGACGGATTGATTGCCGGCGGAGTCGCGCCCGAAACACTGAAAGGAAAGAACGTCCTCCTCAAGCCGAACATGGTGGAGCCGTCGCGAGAAGCTCCGCACATGACGACGCACCCCGCCATCATCCTGGCTGCGGCCGAGGTCTTTCGCGGCTGGGGGGCCAGCGTTACCGTGGGTGAAGCGCCGGGGCATGTTCGCGACACCGACATGGCCCTGGCGGAATCGGGGGTGCGAGAAGCCCTCGACTCGGCGAAGCTGCCGTTCGCGGATCTCAACTATCAAGAGGTCGCCTGGGTGGAAAATCGGGGCAAGGCCAGTAAACTCGCCGGATTCTGGTTTCCTCGCGGCGTGGCGGAAGCCGACGTCGTCGTCTCGCTCCCCAAAATGAAGACGCACCACTGGGTCGGCGTCACCGCGGCGATGAAGAATCTCTACGGCACGATTCCCGGCATCAAATACGGCTGGCCGAAAAACGTGCTGCACCACAACGGCATTCCGGAGACGGTCTTCGACATCAACGCCTCGCTGCCGCGGACCATCGCCATCGTGGATGGCATCGACTGCATGGAAGGGGACGGCCCCATCATGGGGACCAAAAAAACGATGGGCCTCATCGTCATCGGCACCAACCCCGCCGCCGTCGACGCCACCATCTGCCGCCTGATGGACCTCGACCCCACGCAGGTCCCCTACCTGCAACTCGCCGGCGGCCGCCTCGGCCCCATCGACGACCGGCTCATCAGGCAGCACGGCGAAAAGTGGCAGCCGCTCGCTTCGCCGTTTCAGATTCTCGACAAGCCGCACTTGCAGCGGCTGAGGAAACATAAAGGCGTCCTGGTCACCTAGCAGCCGCGCGAAAAAACTGGAAATCTCAAATCTCAAACAATAGGGAGTGCTGAAATGTTGAAAATCGAAATGTAGGGTTTTTCAATTCTTGATTCCCCGTTCGAAATTGTTTGAGATTTGAGAATTCTGAATTCCTAATTCTTCCCCATTGCTTCCGACAGCCGCGGCGGCGCTTTGCCGAAAAGCTTCTGGTACTCCTCAAACGTTGGCTCCAAGCGAACTCTCACTTTGTCTTCATGGTTCGCGGCGATATCGCTGAGCAGATGGGCCAGGAACGGATTCCGCAGCCGATCGAAAGTCTGGTCGGCGAATTCCGTCACGCCACTGATGCGGTGCGCGATCGTCGGAACGATCTCTTCAAAGAGCAGGCCGCGGACCCACTTCGTCGCTTCCTTGTCGGCCAGGATTTCCTGCACCGTCTTGAAGCGTCCTTGTGCAAGGAACTTCCCCACCATCGCGGTATGCAGGCCATTCAGCATTCGCACCTTCCGCAGATAGAAAGGAGCTAGTTCATCAACTATCTGAATGGCCGGATGATCGAACAGCTTGATCGGCTGATCCAAAAAGCGGTTGCCAAGATTGATAATGCCGGACTCACTCGCCCGGCGGACCGGCGGCTTCTGAATGGCCCAGAGGGCGTAGGGCTCGGCATGTATCAGCAGCGGGTCCTGCTTAGTGAGCGGATGGTCCGCGGGTGCTCGCGTCACCATGCAGTCCACCAAGTTATTGAGCCAAATACATTCCTCCCGCACCCACGGCTCAAACGTCACCGGCAGTTGCCAGGCCAGAATCTGCTGCCGCACCAGGTCCCGCAGCTTTTCCGCGTTTCGCTCAATCAGTTCGCAAGGCAAAATCACCACGGGCGGCTGTTCCGCCTGATAGCGGGCCCAGAGGACTCGGGCGAGCTTGGCGGGAAACGATGCAGGCGGAGCGGAGTGGAGTGTATCCGCCGGGTCGAGTTTGTAACCCGACTCTGTCGTGTTGCTGACGATGTACTTGAGCTGCGGCGAGCGGGCGACTTCCAATACTTCCGGCCACTCCGTCGCCGCCACCAAGCCGCGGCTGATCGATTTGACGGCATCGACGCGATCAACAAGCTGCCCATCCTCATAGCCGCGGACGAGAACGTGATAGGCTTTTCCCTTGTTCCCAAGGAGTTCTGCCCGGTCGCTGCCGGTGGACTGGACGGCGACCACGCGGCCGACCCCCTGCCCCTCGTCGTTCGCCTGTTGCACAAACCGGTCCACGAACGCTCGCAAAAAGCGCCCCGTGCCGAATTGGAGAATGGTTTCCGGAAGATTAGGCATAAATTTTGTTAAGTCACGTCTCGAGCTAAAAGCAGTTTTCCGACCTTGGAAAAATCCAGGGCAAATGCACTTTGACGGCGTCCATTATAACATGGGAGAACTTCTGAGCCGCCGAAGGCCCCGGGACTTCCGGGCCATTCGTTAAAATTATCTCCGTCGAACAGGAGTCTCAAAATGAACCGACAAATCGAATTCAGTCGTCGGAAACTGCTAGCGGGGGCGCTCGGCGCTTGCGCAACAACCGCCATCGCCGATGCTGGAACGGCCATCGCGGCACCCGCGGGAAAGCGGCTGATTATTGACACCCACTTAGAGGTTTGGACGCTCGATCCCAAGTTCCCCTTCAATCATCCGGAGAGCGGCAAAAATCTTAAGGTGGATGTGGCCGCGCCGATTGAGAACGCAGCCGAGCAGATGGGAGAGTTCGGTCTCAAGTATGCCGTGCTGATCAACCCGAGGTATTTTGGCTGGGACAATTCGTATATCGCCCACTCGCTGAAAAAATATCCCAAACTCTATGTCGCTCACGGGCTGCTCAATCCGGAGGACCCCAAGATGGTCGACAACCTCCGCTACTGGGTCAAGGAACGCGGCTTTCAAGGGATGCGGTTCAGCCCGATCTATCATCCCAAGTCAACCTGGCTCAATTCGAAGGAACATTACCCCCTCTGGCAGGAAGCGGAGAAGCTCGGGGCCGTGTTCAACTACTACATCGCGCCGCATCAAATGCCGATGCTCGAGGAAATGGCGGGGCGCTTCCCCGGCGTGAAGATTGTCGTCGATCATGCGGGCAAGCCCGATCTCAAGTCGCCCGATTGCTGGCCCGAGTTTCGCAAGATGTTCCGCCTGAAGAAGTTTCCGCAGGTCTGGATCAGCAACTCCGAGCCGTACGAGATGTCGGAACTCAAAAAGTATCCCTACGAGGACACCTGGCCGTTCTATAAGGCCATCTACGAAGAATTCGGCGGCAAGCAACTCGTCTGGGGGACCGGCTATCCGCGCCCGCGCTGGGAGCTGCCGATGGATAAAGAACTCGAATTCGTGGACAAGTTCTGCGACTTCTATTCCGCCGCGGACCGGGAGCTGATGCTGGGGAAGAACGCGCTTGGGATTTGGAAATTCCCAAAGGAGGGGTGAGCCGCTTGGAGACGGACCAGTTTCGGCCTAGTGCCAGAAATGCCAAATACGCAGTCGTAATAATGTTTGGTAAAAGTTGCTTAACGGCGTCGCTTAGAATGAACAAGGTGTGGATTCTGGGCGGCAAATTCCTTGCGCCAGTCTCGGTCCTTGAAGTTGCTTCGCTTTAGCAGCGGCTTGAGCGTCTCCGCAAGCCGGACCAGGCTCGCTTCGTCATCGGGCAGTTCGAAGTGCTGCCATTCGGTGTGGATGATTCCGTAGCGTTCCGCCTTGACCGTGGCCTGATGCTGGCGAGTCTGGCCGTGAGGGTTCGTGTTGATTTGCAGGTTGAACTTCTCATCCGTCGTCATGTAGTAAATGAAAATTTGACCCCGCAATTCTGCTTTCGTTCGCTCGTCTTTCGGAATCCGACCATATTCCAACCGCAGCCCGTTCCAGCCGAGAAACTCTGCGAGTCGCTGCATTTGTCGCAGTGGCTGGGCAGAGAGGAGTCCCTGTAATTCGGAATCGGAGGGCATTAACGTCGTATCGCAGCGCCTTCGGGTCTTTGGCTGCTGTGATTTTAGCAGCTCTAACGCCTATAGCGGGCCGGGATCGTTAACCTTGACGCAGTCCGCAAGGTTTGTTGGTTTTCTTCGTTGACCCCGCCGATACGAGCGAGAGTAGGATCATTCTCCTCGCGCCGCTGTGATCTCCCCCATGCCCCACGAACGTCCCAACACCGATCGCAAGGCTCTCACCATCAATCTCGACGAGCGCCGCTATGGCACGTTCGCGGAGATCGGCGCGGGGCAGGAGGTGGTGCGGTGGTTCTTTCGCGTCGGCGGAGCCGCGGGGACGATTGCCAAGAGCATGTCCGCCTATGACATGGCGGTCAGCGACGCCATCTATGGCCAGTGCGACCGCTATGTCTGCCGCCCGCGGCTGGAGGCGATGCTCGACCACGAGCACGCCCTGAACCTCAGCCGCCTCCGCGAAAGCCGCGGGGACACGACCGCCTTCTTTGCGTTCGCCGACACGGTCTCGGCTCGCAACTTCAAGGGGACGAACGAGTGCCACGGCTGGATGGGGGTCCGGTTTCAGGCCCATCCCCGCGACCAGGACAGCCAGATCATCCTGCACGTCCGGATGCTCGACACGGAAAACGCCCTGCAGCAAGAAGCCCTGGGGATCGTCGGCGTGAACCTGCTCTACGGAGCGTTCTTCCTCAACCACGAGCCCGACCAGCTCGTCGAGTCGCTGCTGGATAGCCTGACCACGCGGCGGATCGAAATCGACATGATCGAGTTCTCCGGCATCGCTTTCCGCCACGTCGATAACCGGGTGATGAGCCTCCGCTTGGTGCAACTCGGCCTGTCGAGCGCGGCGATGTTTTCGGCCAAGGGGGAAGTGCTGCAACCCTCCGAAGTGCTCTACAAAAAGCCGATCCTGGTCGAGCGCGGCAGCTTCCGCCCGGTCACGCACGTCAACGTCGACATGCTTCGCTGTGCCCACGAGAAATTCGTCCGCGAACCGGGCATCGAGTCAGAGCCGGTCGTGGACCTGATGGAAATCACGATGCGGAATCTGCAGGCCGCCGGCGGGCGGGCGAACGGCGAGATCGACCTCCGCGACTTTCTGGCCCGAGCCGACGTCCTCGCCGCCTGCGGCAAAACGGTCCTCATCTCCGACTATTTCGAGTACTACCGGCTGGCGGCGTACCTGGCCCGCTACACGAAAAAGAAGATCGGCATCACGATGGGGGCCGCCAGCCTCTGCGAGCTCTTTGACGAAAAATACTACGGCCAGCTCGACGGCGGCATCCTGGAATCGTTCGGCCGGCTCTTCAAAAACGACCTAAAGCTCTACATCTACCCGCTCCTCGACCGCAAAACCGGCGAGCTAACCACGGTCCAAAACCTGCAAGTCGCCCCCGAGCTGCGAAAGCTGTTCGAATACCTCGTCGAAAAAGGGTGCATCGAACAGCTCGATAACTACAACCCCGCCTATCTCTCCATCTTCTCTCGTGACGTCATCGAGCAGATCAAATCCGGCAACCCCGCCTGGAGCAACCACGTTCCCGCCGAAGTCGCCGACGTCATCAAGAGCCGCGGGTTTTTTGGATACCGGCGGGCGTTGCCGGCGAAAGCAGGGGGGGCGAAGAAAGCTGCCAACTTCCCGTCCGGCATCGTGGTCCTAGACCAAAGCACAGTGGGTTCCTGTCCCACGGGTGTGTAACTGCCCGCGCATAGTGGGCCGTCATTCCATGACCGGCCCATTCTTCTGCTTCCTGATCTCGAACACAAACCCAGAACGGGCCTGTTTCGGAGAAACGCCCCACTGTGGGCCGTTACTCCGTAACAGGACCATTCTGTATGCTTAATGCGGCGAGCGATAGTAAAAATACTCGCCTTCCCGCAACCCAGCTTTCACCGGATTGTCGGCAAGGTACTTCCTCAGCCACTCGTACTGTTCCGCGCTCCGCACCAGGTGGTCAAAGCTTTCTTCCTGCCAGAATTCACCGTTCCGTCCCAGCACCTTGTTGATCTGCGTCGCGGTGAACCGCTTCCAACTGCGGCACTGCTTGCGCAAAGGACCGACCGCTGGAAACTGCACGAGCAGGTGGACGTGGTTCGGCATAACCACAAAATCTCCCATCACGTACCGGTCGCCGTCAAAGAACAGCAGGCTCTCCGCCACAAGTGCCGAGAACCGGCTCTGCCGCAGCAGGCATTCCCCATGACAGTCATCGAGCAGGTCCATCCAGCGTCCCGTGAACATCTCGTAATACGTCCGCTGGTCCGCCCGGCTGAGCTTCCGAATCTGTACCCGCCATTCGGGGTCTTCGACGTGAATCCCTCGCGCTCGCAGCCATTCATTCCGTTCCCAAGTGAGACGAATCATCACTGGCCGCGGCAGTGAATCCTTCGCGCGAAAGGTGATGAAATAGGTTCCCCCCGCTTGCTCCCAGTGAGGCAGCTTCCGCGCTGTGATATAGACATCCGCCTCGGGATCAAAGAACTGGAATGTCATTCTGGGATTCTTGCAATTCCCATGTGCCCGTTGCAAGTAGGCATCGAGCGATAGTGGGCCGTCATTCCATGACCGGCCCATTCTTCTGCTTCCTGAACCAAAGGCTAAGAATGAGCCTGTTTCGGAGAAACGGCCCACTTACCCGAACAATTCCATAATCGGCTCACCCTTGCTCACGCGCTTCGCCAAGTCGTCGGGCATCCGCGTCGGTGCTCCGAGGGCGTGGTAGATGGTGGCGCCGAAGTTTTCAGGGGAGACCGGCTTGTCCTTGACGAAGGCTCCTTCCTTGTCGGAGGAGCCGTAGACCGAGCCGCCGCGGATGCCGCCGCCGGCGAGGAGGGCCGTATAGGCGTTGGGCCAGTGGCCGCGGCCTTTGTCGACGTTTTCGAACCGCGGAGTGCGGCCGAACTCGCCGACCATGATGACGAGCGTTTCTTCGAGGAGCCCCCGCTCGGAGAGGTCGGCCAGCAGCGTGCTGACCGCTTCGTCCACCCGCGGCAGGGCGAAGTTGAGGCCGTAGGCGGAGTTGCCGTAGATACTGTCGTTGCCGCTGTAGAGGACGGCGTGCATGTCCCAGGTTTGCACGTTGCGGAAGGCTTCCCCCTCCGGGCAGCCGGTCCAGGCGGTGACGTTGACCATCCTCGCGCCGGCTTCGATCAGGCGGCGGGCCATCAGCAGGTTCTGGCCGAGCGGATGCCAGCCGTAACGCTGGCGGACTTTCTCGGGCTCCTTCGAAAGGTCGAAGGCCTGGCGGGCTTCGGGGCCGGTGACGAGTTCCAGGGCCTTTGATTGAAAATCGCGGAGGCTCGACGCGGGTGATCTTGGCGCTGGGCGGCTTTGATCTACTTGTTGCAGCAGGCGGCTGCGCTCGTAGAGCCGGTCGGTGGTGAGGCCGGGAGCGGGGTCAAAACCCTTGAACTGGAAATCCTTTTGCGACGGATTTTCCAAATCCTTGCCGACCCGGAGGGGCGAATAGACGGAGCCGAGCGAGCCCCCCGTTTCGTACCTCAAGCCGACATCTCCCGCCAGATTCTGCACCCAGACGTAGGACGGGATGTTTTTGACCGACGGCCGGAGCCGCGAGAGCATGGAGCCGAAGTACGGCGTGTCGTCGGTGGTGCTATTGGTCGAATTGCCCGCGAGGCAAGTGTGCATGCCATCAAAGTGGCCGCCGTTGCCGTGCGTCATGCTCCGAACCAGGCAGTACTTGTCCGCCATCGCCGCGAGCTTCGGCAGCTTCTCGCTAATCTGAATGCCGGGGACGTTCGTTGGGATCGGCTGGTAATAGCCGCGGATTTCGCGAGGGGCATCGGGCTTGGGGTCAAACGTGTCGTGATGCGGCCCGCCGCCGTACTGGACAATGAAGATGCAGGACTTGGCCTTGCCGGAAGTTTGGCCGTAGGGGGCTGCTGTAGCCTTGGATTGAAGCAGTTGGGGCAGTGCCAACCCGGTCATCGCCACGCCGCCCAGTTCCAGCAGCCGGCGGCGACTGAGGGTGGATTGCGGGGTAGCGGAAGGGAGTGGATTCATAGTCACAATCTTAATCTTAATCTTAATCCTAATCCTACTCTTAATCCTACTCCTCTTCGGAACTCACCGCTCATTCTGCCCTCAGCCGCTTCTCTTCCTTGACAATCTCATTCAGAAACACTCGCCGAAGCGCATCATAGCCCCGGTCGTTGGGATCCTCCAAAATATCGCCGTACCAATAAGTGGGGTCGCTGCTGCAATAGTTCTGCCGCCACCATTGGCGGCAATGGATGCCGTGGCCGAGGAAAGTGTCATGCATGGGAACGACGCGAACGTTGGGGTGCGTTGCGGCGACGTCGCGAAAGGTTTGGTTGTAGGCGGCGAGGATGGAGAGTGCATCGGGCCACGGGGGAAGTGCCCAGGTCGTCTCCGGATCGCCGACGCCGTCGGACGGATCATAAATATCCGCCAGAAAGATCAGGCAACCGCCGGGGAATTTCTTCTCCATGTCCGTCAGCAACCCACCCAGCCGCGTTTTGTAGTTGGCAATCCAGGGCTGGGCCTGCTGGAGCGTCGCGCCGAACATCGCTCCCTCTCGCGGCGGCTGGCGGCCGTACCAATGGATGAGGTCGTTGCCGCCGCAGGTCATCACCACGATACCAAAAACATCCTCCGGCTGAGTTTCGAGGTTGTTTTCGACATAGCCTACATGTTGCAGGGAGTTGCTTCCGGATACGGCGATGTTCTTGACCTGTAGATTCGGCAACACCCGGCGAAGCGAGCGGCCTTGCATGTCGGCGAATTCATCCGGCGGATTGTCCGCCAGTCGCTCCACATAGCTCTTCCCCTTCGACGCCCCAAAGCCGGCGGTCACACTGTCGCCGATGCCTACCAGCACGACCTTTCGCTCGGACCACGGCTTCTCAAATGGCTCCGCGGCAACGGGGGGACCCGCGGGGCCAGTTCCGACTGGCAAGTAGAAGCGGTAATTGATGAACAGCATCGCCGCGAGGACAACGATGCCGCCGATGGCCAGAATCCAGCGGAGCGTGCGAGAGAGTTTGAAACGGCTGACGAGAGTCATGAAGACACCAGACGGGTTGGATGCAGGCGAAGCCGGCGCATTCATCGTACAATCATTACGGTCACGACTCCAATTGCCCTTTTGTTTTGGACAAAAAAATGGGAGACAGAAAAATGAAGAGCAGAGGCGGTCCCTTTTCTTATCCGTGTTCTTCCGTGTTCCATCCGTGGCTTGTTCTCTTCCTTCTTCCGGCATTTGCCTCAGCCGGGGAGCCGGCGAAAATCCCCACCGTCGCCGTCATCACCACGGAGTGGCGGACGAATACCCACGCCGATGTCATCGCCGGGCGTTTGGTGGAAGGGTTCACGCTCGATGGCCAGGGGGAGTTTCCGAAGCTCAAGCTCGTCTCGGCTTACATTGACCAGTTCCCCGAAAGCGACAAGAGCCGCAAGCTGGCGGAAAAGCATGGCTTTAAGATTTACGACTCGATCGCCGGCGCATTGACGAACGGCGACGACAAGCTGGCGGTGGACGGTGTCATCATCGTGGCCGAGCACGGCAACTATCCGATGAGTCCCACGGGGCAGACGCAGTTTCCCAAGCGGCGGTTCTGGGAAGAGGTGGTCAAGGTCTTCGAGAAGAGCGGCCGCGTCGTCCCCGTCTTCAGCGACAAGCACGTCGCCGACAACTGGAAGGACTGCGAATGGATTTACGGCCAGACCCAGCGGCTCAAAATCCCGTTCATGGCCGGCTCATCGCTGCCGTCCGCCTGGCGGGAGCCCGCCACCGACATCAAGCGCGACCAGCCCCTCAAGGAAATCGTCGTCACCTCCTACCACACGCTCGACGCCTACGGCTTTCACGCGCTGGAGGGGCTTCAGGCCCTCGCCGAGCAGCGGAAAGGTGGCGAAACCGGCATCAAGCAAGTCCGCTTCCTGGAAGGGGACGCCGTTTGGAAAGCGGGCGAGCGGGGAGAATTTGACCTCAAGCTGCTCGATGCCGCCGTCTCCCGCTTCAAGAACCATCCCGTCCCCGCCGGCAAGACCTTCCGCGAAGAGATCAAGCAGCCGAGCCTGATGCAGATTGAATATGCGGACGGCCTGCGGGCCAGCGTCTTCACGATGGACGGCGGCTACGGCGACTTCTCCGGGGCCTGGAAATACGCGGACGGCTCGGCAGACTCGACTCTGTTCCTACTCCAGGAGGACCGCCCCTTCGCCCACTTCACCCACTTGCTCAAAGGGGCCGAGCAGATGATCCACACCGGCAAACCCGCCTGGCCCGTCGAGCGAACCCTCCTCTCCAGCGGCATCCTCGACGCCATCCACATCAGCCGCAAGGAAGGTGGCCGCGTGGTCGAAACGCCGTACCTCAACGTGAAGTACGACTCCGGCTGGACCTGGAAACAACCGCCGCCGATGCCGAAGGTGAATGCGGGGAACTAATAGGTATCTGGCAGTCTTCCCGCCGCTTGCCGGGCGAAGCACGATTTTCGAATTCCGGCGGGACGCCGATTTGTCGGTGGGCGAAGCTGCGATAAGTCTGGCAAGTTCGCGGGATAGCCGAGCATTTTGCCCAACAGACCCAAGTCGAACTTGCTTGCCAATAAGATGATGGCCCTGATGAGTTGGCGTCTTTCCTTGTACGCCGCTCGATTCAGCCTAAGGCACGCGATCAGTTTTTTCGCGGGTGGAGTCTTGCCCTCCAATTCGCCGTTCTTCTTCACAATCACTGCCGAGGAGAGCATTGCTTGAAGCGGGTCAGGCACGGCCTGCGATCCCTTCGACAAATTGCAAGCGTGGCATACATAGAACAAATTGTCGTAGTCGAATTGCAATCCAGGATGCCTGCCGAGTGCGGCATGGTGGTCGATGTCGAATGCTGCGACCGATTTCGTCCACACTTCCCGTTCCAGGCAATACACGCAGCGAAATTGAAATTCGTCGCGTAGCCACGGACGAAAACTCTCAATGTCGTCGTAACCGGCGGGGCCGTGCCGGCGAACGTGCGGTCGTTTGGGATAACGAAACGGGTCGTTGCTAGCCGGCATTCTTCTTCCGTTTGGCTCGCTGCTGGAGGCCCTCCAGGATCAACTCCAGGATGTGGTTATCTCGCGGGGCGGTGTGTTCCAGGTATCGGTCAAGCTCCGACTGCAGCAGTTCCAATTCGCGTGTCTCAGACCGGGTCAGCTTATCGTCAATCTGCTTGTTGATCAGGGCAAACCTGCGGGCATTTTTGTCTTCCGTCCAGGTCTTGCCGTTTTCTCCGCTCCCCCCATTCTGCGACTGGGCGACCTGCCTAAGCAGCGGCTGCAGCTTGGCAAACGACGCTTTCGAAATCAGGGCATACTCCTTCCGCGTCCGCTCATTGCGGACCAGAACCGCTTCGCGCTGACCGCGCTCCAGGGCATCCAGCTGCTGTTGTGTCACATTCAGGTTCATATCAGGAAGTATACACCACTCCGAAGCGAAGAAAAACTTGGCTGAATTCATGGCGACTTGGTCGAACTCGGGGCAGGTTCGGTCGACTTCATTTCAGTCTGGTGCTTGCCGCCAGCGTCGATTAGGAGTTTCGCAATTTCGTCGCGTTCCCAAAACTCGGCACAATCGAGGGCTGTTTCACCGACCCCGCCTGTGTTCTCGCTCTTGTTCGGGATATTTACGTCGCCGCCTGCCTTGAGCAGAGCAGCGACGATGCTCTTGTAATTCATGCCGACGGCGAAGTGCAGCGCGGGATAGCCGTCGGGGCCGCGGGCATTCGCCGACTTGGGATCGTTGGCAAGCAGCGCCTGAACTTGCCGTTCGTCGCCGATGGCCACTGCCGAGAACAGGTCCATTTTCGCCCCGTGCTTGGTGAGAACCGCAATGGTTTGCTTGATGTCGTCGTTTTCGTCTGGGTGAGTGGGGTGTATGTCGCGGGCGGCGATCTGTATGGAAGTGACGCCGTCTATGCTGGTGTTCGGGTTGGCTCCCTTACGGATTAAGACTTCCATCAGCTTGGGGCGATTCGCTTCTCGGGCAAGCCAACTGGGGTTGGCTCCCAGCCGAAGACACTTATCGAGGAGTGCCTGCTTATTTTCAGGTTCCGCCAGATCAAACTTTGGATGATTGATAATCGCCTCCGCATTGTCCGCCTTGCCAAAGTAGGCTGCGACTTCCAATGCTGTTTGCTCGCTCTTGTCGTTAAATATGTCGTGCGCTGTCGCAAAGATGTCCACGCCATTTTCGATAAGGAGAGTGACAGTTTCCGGGACGCCGTCATCGGCCGCATAGTGGAGTGCCGTGGCATCGTCGCCGATGATCCAGATTCCGGTGCGCCCCCCCATCCAGGTAATCCGCTTCTTCAAGTCCGCGCCGTGTTCGATGAGCAGTTTAACGATCTTCGGATGGGCCAGCGCCCCTTTGATAATGGGATAGCCGGTGCCGCGCTCGAAGTCATTGACATCGACGCGAAAGTTGTCCAGCAAGTACTTGCAGATTTCAAAATGGCCGCGCGAGGCAGCCATTCGCAGCGGACTTTCGTCTTGAAAGTCATCGGCGAGGGCCGGAGATTTTTCGAGGATGGCCTTTACGCGTTTAAGATCCCCCACGGTGATTGCCGTAAGCAAGTCGGCTTCTCCCCCCGCCCCCTCGTACAGTTTCATGATCTGTTGCAATCGCTTCCGGCTGGCTCCATCGCGAGCATTCGCCAGATTTGACGCAGCTTCCTGGCGAGCCGTTTCGCCCTGAATAGTGTTGCGAATTGTCAAATCCGGTTTTTTCTCGAGAATCAGGCGAATAATGGCCGGATCATCCGCGAGATGGAGAGGGGTAAATCCGTTGTAAGCCACGGCATTCACGTCCGCACCGCGAGCGAGGAGCCACTGAACGGCCTCCGGCGGCCCAAACCTGGCTGCGTGGTGGAGCGGAGTACACCGGTCCTCATCGGTCCTGGAAATCCACTTTGGGTCCGACTCCATGACTTCAATTGCTTTCTCAGCAAACCCATTCCAGAGGTAATGATGGGGGGTGCTGAGGCGATTGGCGACGAATCTTGCCGCAATCGGTTCACTGTGAACCGAGCCCGTCCAAACATGCTCCCGAGAACCGTCGGCATTCGCGAACTCGACCCAGACGGAGTACGGTTGGTCGGAATTGGGACTCGGGAGTCCTCCCCAGGCCCGCTCCCCCCACGCAAACGTGCTGAGATAAAACTCAAAGGAGGCTTCCCCTTTCGCAGCAATCTCGACTAGCTCCGCGCCGTGTCTGGATTCTAGGGCCAGCAATTTCCAATATTCCTGATCCTCCACGTCGCTTCTACGGGCGATCTTCTCCTTGCCGGTCTTTGGATTCTTAAAGTGAAACGAAAACTGGTGATAGCCATTTTTCGTTTTCTGCGGACTCCAAATCCGCACAGAGTGGTCCAAATGGTTGGTCACGACGACGCGAATCGGGCCTTCGTATTCGATCGTTGGTTCTGAAGTTTGAGAGCCTAAGTCGATACGAACCGACAACGGGCTTGGCTCAGGGGAACTGGCTTTTAGCTGCGTGTCGGCAGCCTTTGCCGTGGCCGATTTCGCCTTCCTGGGGCGCAACGGTGTTTCGCTACAAGATGTCAGCAGCAGACAGAGAAGGAGGAGCGACCAGCGAGCAATGGTGAAACACATGAGATTAATCCAGAAAGCCCCTCGCCTCATGATTGACCACAGCGGTTTACATGTCAATTCGGAGGAAAAGGGGGCTTTGGAAAGGGAATCGTCTCTTTCGGCACTTTTGTGGGTTATAGGTAAGCCCCGTGAACGGGACGGGCAGAATGAGAAGGGCCATGAATCCCCTCATTTCCAGTTATTTGGAAAAGATGGCGGCTGGGGCTTGAAAGTGCCAATTGAACAGTATACAGTTGTTAATATTGCGGTGGCGCTCCGCGCGGAGGGCGGAGCGGTTTGATCTTTGGCATCCTGGTTGTGACTGAAGTTCGCGGAGTGGTTCGCGGACGGGACGGGAGTCCCATCCTACGTGGGAGGACTTTCGAGGGGGGAGGACCACCGGGGTGATGAATTGGGGAGGCGCCAATTCATCACGGACCCCGTTTTTGCATACCGTGGGGGGTGATGAATCGGGGGGGTTCTAATTCATCGGGAAGCGGACCAGCGCAAGCTGGCCGGTTACGTTGAATCGCCCAGCAGCGGTTCTTGCCGTTGCGGACTCACCGGCCGGCTTGCGCTGGTACGAGACTCACCGGCCAGCTTGCGCTGGTCCGCTTCCTGGTGGGAGAGGGTGGATTTTTATAAATCGGTAGTAATGGAAGAAAATGTTCCGTTAAGTGGATGCACGATTCTGTTTATGTGACTGAAAAATAGGTTATAAAATCGGAATGACGCCCCCCGGAGGAGCAGGGGTTTTGGTGTATCATAAATTAGGCGGCTGGCGGCCTCGAAAGTCGCTGGACAAGGGCGAAAGTAATGGCGGCACAAGGGGTTGCGAGGGGAGCACTGATTCTAAAGGGACGATTTGTGTATCAAGAAAAGGTGTATCAAGGAGCCGGGTATTGCCACTTATAGACTTTTCCGACCTCAGGGGTCGCTTTGAGCCCCTTAAGGGGAAATCATCTCTTTCGACAACCTCACGACCGGAGTAGAATACAGTTCCCACCTCGACCTCATTTTCCCACCCTATGGTTTCCCCTACCCTCTCTCGTCGCGAGCTTCTCCGGACTGGCCTGGTCGGCTTCACGAGCCTGTCCCTGGCCGAGCTGTTGCGTATTCGGGCGATGGCAGAAGCGCAGAATCCGGCAGCGAAGCCGGCGGAAAAGACGGCGGTGATTCTGGTTTGGCTGCGGGGGGGCGGAAGCCATCTGGAGACGTTTGATCCCAAGCCGGATGCTCCGGCGGATTATCGCGGGCCGTATGGGCCGATTGAGACGAACGTGGCGGGGATTCGCATCGGCGAGCTGCTGCCGCGGCTGTCGAAGATGGCGGATAAGTACGCGTTGCTTCGGTCGGTGGCTCATACCGGCGGCGGGCATCCTGCCGGTTCGCTGCAAATTCTGGCTGGCGATCCCGATCCGCAGGACAAGATCAAGCCGGTCTATCCGGACTGGATGTCGGTCGTCAGTTATCTGCGGCGGGACCCGAAGCGGGCGCTGCCGAATTACGTCGCCGTCAATCCGGTGGACAACTACGACAGCTTCACCATTGCCGGGCCCACTTACGTCGGCCCCGCCTATGAGCCGTTCAAAGTGACCGGGGATCCAAGCAGCCCCACCTTCGAGATTCCGAACATCGGTGCGAGCGGAGACAAGCAGAGCAGCCTGTCGCGGCGGATGGGGCTCAAGGGTTCGCTCGACCAGTTGCGGCGGCAGATGGATGCGACCGGCGTCATGCAAGCAGCCGACGCCTTCGAGTCGCAGGCCCTCAACCTGCTCACCAGCCCCGCGGCCCGGGCGGCGTTCGACCTTTCCAAAGAAGATGACAAGCTGCGAGACCGCTACGGCCGGCATCAGTGGGGGCAACAATGCCTGCTCGCCCGCCGACTGGTGGAGGCGGGGGTGGACGTGGTGACGACGGAGTTCGACGGCCCCCTTTGCGGCCGCGTGCAGAACTGGGACGACCATTCCGTCAACCAGCACGTCTTTGACGCCTACAAATTCCGCTCGCCGACGTTCGACCAGTCCGTCTCCGCTCTGATTGAGGATGTCTATCAGCGCGGCCTCGACAAGCGGGTCCTTGTGATCGTCACCGGCGAGTTCGGCCGCACGCCCCGCATTTCCTACGTCGCCAGCAGCGGCGGCGGAGTGGCGAGCGGCGAGGCCGGCGTCATTCAGCCGGGACGGGACCACTGGCCGCGGGCCAACAGCATGCTCTTCGCCGGCGGCGGCATTCGGACTGGGCAGGTGATTGGCGCGACCGATGCTCGGGGCGAAGATCCTATCGAGAGGCGGGTCGGCCCGGGCGATTTTTTGGCAACCATCTATCGCCATCTCGGTATCGACTATCGCCGAGTGGCCCTCCCCAATTTCGCTGGGCGTCCGATTCCGATTGTGAGCGAAGGGGAAGCGATTGCTGAACTGGCGAGAACGACGAGCTAACAGACTGCGAGGTCTGCTTACGCCTCCTTCAGCCGACCATCGTCGAGTTGATAGCGCTTTTGCATCAGTGCGGCGAGTTCCTGGCTATGGGTGACGACGAGCAGGATCGTCTGCTCCTCCTTTTGCAGGCTCAGCAGCAAGCTGCCGATGGCGGTGGCGGTGGTGCGGTCGAGGTTGCCGGTCGGTTCGTCGGCGAGGAGCAAGAGGGGCTTCAGCAGCAGGGCGCGGGCGACGCCGGCGCGTTGGCGCTCGCCGCCGGAGAGTTCGGCGGGACGATGTTCGGCTCGCTCCGTCAGGCCGACTCGCTCAATCAGGTCCTTGGCCCGCTGCACTTGCTCGCTTGTCGGCCTCCCTTCGGCAAGTGCGGGAATGAGCACGTTTTCCAAGACCGTCAATTGCGGCAACAGATGATGGTCCTGAAAGATGAAGCCCAAGTTGTGGTTGCGGAACTTCGCCAGCCCCGGCTCATCGAGTGCAAACGGATTCTGGCCCCGGAGAGTGACGGTGCCGCTCGTCGGTCCGTCGAGCGCCCCGAGAATGTGCAGGAGCGTGCTCTTTCCCGAGCCGCTGGGCCCCAGGATGGCGGCATTTTCTCCGGCCGAGAGCGCGAGCGAAACTTCTCGCAGCACCACCAGCGGTTCGCTGCGAGTGGGGAAGGATTTGGAGACGTTGTCGACGACAAGATCGGGCATTTGATTGCAGATTGCAGAAGTCAGATTGCAGATTTCGGATTTGGGATTTCGGATTTGGGATTGGCGAGCAGCCCCATGCAGCCCAGGCCGTAGAAGCTGTATTCCACGTCGTGGGCCATGTCCCAGATTGCGCCGTGGAAGCCACCTTCGTCCCTGCTGAGTGATTGTACGAATTTCTTCGCTTCGGCGAGGTCGATTTCCTGGTCGCCGCCGAGATCCTGCAGCGTCAATACACCGGTGAACGTGCTGAGCAGATCGGCGATGGGAATGCGGGTGTTCGCCCGAAGCCCTCCTTCGTCGGTCTGCATCTCGGCGAGGAAGTCGATGGTCTCTTCGCGCGTCGGTTGGTTTAGCGCTCCCAAAATCCGGAGCGTGCCAATGGCGGCAGCGGTGGGATTGGTGCCGGCTCGTTTGCTGGCCCGGATTTCGCGAAAGCCCCCTTCTTCCGCCTGCTGAGAGTTGAGGAAGGAAATGATTTTCTGCGGCTCGGGGGGCTGCTTGCCGATGAGCTCCAGCACCAGCAGGACCAAGAACGTGTGGTAGGTGCTGCTGGCATTCCCTTCGGCCCCTTTGGCATAGCCTCCGTCTTCGCGGCGGAGATTGTCGAGCGCCCCGGCGATGGAGTCACGCCAGGTTGCCGCGGCCTGCTCGAAAATATCGATCCCCGCGGCCGATTGCAGGAGCGAGCCTCCGTAGATGAGGGAGAGAAAATCGACGATCGATTCCTGGCCGCTCATCCGCGAGCGGAGGAACTTCGCCGCTCGCTCCGCCGGCTCGCCATACAGTTCCCCCAGCATGGCCAGCGACCGGAGGGCAAAGCCGGTGTAGTACAAATCGCTTCCCCCCTCGCGCCCCGCAAAGCCGCCATCCTCCCGCTGAGCCCCCAGCAGATAATTCACCTGCCGCGCACGGAATTCCTCCGGCAGTTCGGCGATGCCGCGGGAGAGGCGGACGGTGAGGTCTTCGAGGTAGGACAAGGGAGGGGACAGGGGTCAGGGGTCAGGAGACAGGGGACAGGAAGGGGCGGAGTTTGGTGAGGAATGGCGGTGGGATGGGGGTGGATGTGAGTGTGCCGTCGGGGTTCACCCGGCAGCAGACGGCGGTGATCTCGCCGGAGGCAACATCGCGGGGGCCGATGGTGAAGCGGAAGGACCAGGTGACGCTCTTTTCGCCCAGGCGCGAAATGCTGACGGCGATTTCCAGCACTTCCTCAAACTTCGCCATCGAGCGGAAGTCGCATTTGGAACTGACCCGGGGCCAGGTGATTTCCTGGCCGTCCACCGGCATGAAGACGCTCAGGCCGACGGTCCGGAGCAACTCATGCTCCGCCTGTTCCATATGCCGGAAAAATGCCGTGAAATGGGCGATGCCAGCCGCATCGGTATCGCTAAATTCCACGCGGCGGGTGGTGCGGAAAGTCTGGGGAGGAGCCGTCTCGGTCATTCCGCGATTGTCGCGGCCAGCCGGTGAGCGGGCAATCGGGGCTATGCACCCGCACTTGGGCCGCGGCGGCTACTATAATAGAAGAGCCCTCCCAAATTTCCATCGCTGTTCCAGCCGGGCCTACTTGTGAGTCAAGCCACATCACCTTCTCCACCCCCTGCCGCGCCGGTCCCTCGCGCGGAAAACGCCCAGTTGCAGGACCGGGTCCGCTCCCTGCGGCTGTCGCGGATTCCGGACGGGACGAGCTACTTTCGGACAGCCGTCGCCTGGTGTTTTGGCGTCCTGGTGCTCAGTGTTTGCGGCTGGCTGGCGTATCAGGCGATCGAATCTCGGCGAGAAAACAGCCAAGCAGCGGGCGAAAAGAAGACCGCCAAAGAACAGCCGTCCAAGCCTACTTCCGATTCCTCCCAAGCTGCTCCCGCCAGCCCAGCCCCTTCGGCAACTCCCAAGGGTGCCATCGCCCTGGAATCCAACGGCTACATCATCCCCGCCCATCAAAGCCTCGTCAGCCCCAAAGTGAGCGGGATGATCGTGGAACTCTATATCGAAGAGGGAAAGCGATTTAATGAGGGAGACTTGCTGGCGGTCATCGAGAGCAAAGAATACCAATACGACCTCGACCGTGCCGTCGCCACCGAACAAGCCGCGGCTGCGCGCTGGCGCGAGGCCAAGCGACGGCTCGGCGATATGCAGCTCGAAGTTGACCAGACGCAGGCCCAGATTGACGAAGTTGCCGAGCAGATCAAACAGATTCAGCAGGACTTTGACCGCAAGGAATCTCTCCGCAAAAGCGGCAACGTTACCAAGCAAGAACTGGAAGAGATCGAAAGCAAATTGCAGGTCGCCCTCAAAAAACGGAAGCAGTTGGAATTCGCCAACGAACTGATGAAAACCGCCGCCCGCCAGGAACGGCTCGATGCGGCCAAGGGGGACTGGGACCAGGCCAAGGCGGACGTTGACAAGGCGAAATGGAAGCTCGACAACTGCCGCATCGTGGCCCCCATCAAAGGGACCATCCTGCGTAAGAACGCTGAGAAAGGAAACAACGTCAACCCCATCGCCCAGCAGGGCTCCACCAGCCTCTGCGAAATGGCGGACCTTTCCGACTTGGAAGTGGACCTTAACATTCCCGAGCGGGATGTCGCCGTCATTCACGTCGGCCAGCGCTGCACCATCATCGCCAAAGCCTGGCCCAAGCGGGAATACAAAGGAGTCGTCTCGCGGCTCATGCCAATTGCCGACCGGGCCAAGGGTGCCGTCCCCGTCCGCGTGAAGGTAACCGTCCCCGCCGATGAGGAAGGGGTCTATCTCAAACCGGAGATGAATGTCAATGTGGTCTTCCTCAACGGCCCGCTGGCAGCTCCGCCGACCGGGAGATCGGCGCCGGCTGTGGTACCGGAGGAGACGTCCGCGTTTCCACCCGAAGGGAAGTAGTCCCCACCTGCAGTCATTGAGGTGTGGGCGCAAGCTTCAGTAAGGGAAATTCTTCCAGCCGGGCCATTCTCGCTTTCCGCACATACTTGTGGCAGTTCACACACTTCAGGGTCACGTCGACATAGCCGAGGGCCGCCGCTTCCAGGTTCTTCTTCTTGGCGGCTTCCGTAACGGCTTCCACGCTGCGTTGGAACTCGGCGCTTCGCGCACGATACTCGGGCGTTTGCAGCACCATCCAGAGTTCATCTTCGCACAACAGGCTCATCGCCTGGGAGTTTTTGGCGATCAAGTCAAAGTCCTCAATGGCCAGTCCTTTCAGCACCTGCTGCGAATGTTTGAGTTTGGCCTGCATGAATACGGCGACATTGTCTTGGGCTTGCAGGGAGCCGGAAAGCAAGTTTCCCAATAGCAAGCTGCCGACGAGCCAGCAGCCGATCAAGGAAGTCTGACGCATGTGTTTTCTCCGAAGTTAGAAACGACCATGTTCACTGGCACTGGTAAGGGTCTTGCTCAGGTGGACAACGCATCCATCGCGGGAGAACCAAAGCCAAACAGCAGAATTCGGTTCTCTTCCGCCTCGTGAGCGTGCAGTTGTTGCAGAAGTCCGCGGAATTCCACTTGCAGGATGTGCAAGTAGCCGGGTTGGCCGGCCAGCACCTCCGCCTTCGCAATCATTCGGTCGAGTGCCGACAGCAAACTGGCATGTTCGGCCAGCAGAGTCCGAACACCTGCCGACAGATTGGGAGAGCGGGACTGGGCCTCCTCCAGGCATCCACCTTCTTCCTCTTCTCGGAAGTGGTGAACGAGTAGTTCCCGCAGTTGAATCAGACGGGCCGGCAACGCGGGGGTGGGAATTTCCTTATTCCACTGGGATTCATTCGCAAGCAGTTGCTGCAACTCCTCCAGGGAATGGTTGATGTGAGAATGTTCGAGCCGCAAATGTTCGACATAGGTGCGGCAGTCGTCGTCTTCGTTCATGGCGATTCTCCATCCAGCAGGCAACCTGAATGAGGTGCAGGACATTCACTTCTGGGCCACCGCATGGGCCGGCTGCTTGACCGTCAACACCGGGCAAGGAGCCGCGCGGACAACGACCTCCGCGACGCTCCCCATGAGCAAACGCGTCAGACCCCGACGGCCGTGAGTTCCCATCACGATCATGTCCACGTCCTCGGTCTGGGCCAGGCGGATGATGGCATCCGCCGGATCGCCCGCAAGCAGCCGACGTTCCACGGGAATGTTCGCATCCGGCAAAACAACCGCATTCAGCCTGGCGAGGAGCTCCTCGGTGGGCGGCTCCGGCAGGGCATAAAGATATTCGCCGCCGCCAGCCGAGAGGGGAATGACTTCCACATGGGCGAGGATCAGAGTTCCGCCGCTGTCGCGGGCTATTGATGTCGCCATTTCCAGGGCAGCCTCGCTACCAGGGGAGAAATCGATTGGAACCAGGATGCGGCGGAGTTTCATGGGAGTGTTCCTGTCAAAGGAAGTTTCAATAGATCGGATGCGGAGGGAGCACAATATCCAGATCAGAAGTTGAATTGCACTAACGCAACCGGCGTACCACACCGTTTCTGCCGGTAATGAGACTTTTGTGTGCGGATTCGCACGCTTTGGCGCGCGCGGCGACGCGAGAACCGCGCGCGTAAGCCGCCACGGACCCAGAGAAAGCCGCGGCAGCACCTGAGCCGAGTGCGGCGCACGATGTGCAATTGAAATGCGCGCCCTTCTTCACATTCCCAGTTGCTCGCATACTTCCCAGGAGAGAAAGCATGTACCGGATTCTCTATTCCCTGACCCTCGTCGGAACGGTCCTGGCGCTGGCGATCGCCACGGCTGAGGACAAAGTGTCGGTTGCCAAAAAGCCCCCAGCGAAGGAAGCCCGGCCGCCGGAGGGAAAAATCGATGATAAGAACCCCAGCATCTGGATGAAGAAGAAGCTGGACTACTCGCAGAATATCCTGGCGGGCATCACGGCAGAGGACTTTGACAAGATTGCCGACAATGCCCGGGCGATGAAAGGGCTGGGCAAATTCGAGGCATTTGTCCGCAGCCGCAATGCCGCTTACACGCGTCAGTTGCAAGTGTTTGACGAAATCAACGACGAGATGATCCGCCAGGCTGACAACGACAACGTGGAAGGAGTGACCCTGGCGTTTACGCAGCTTACGGTCAACTGCGTCAACTGCCACAAAGTGCTGCGGCACCATGCCAAATCGGGCGGGGCGAAGTAATCGGAGCCTTGGCGACAGGCATGGCGAAGGATAGGCCGAACTCTTTGGGAACAGTAGAATTAAACGCGGCAGCGCGATATCCCCGTTTTTGCAAACCGAAGCACCTGATTATGCGCGCCCTTGATGGCCAGCCCGCCGAAGAAGCCCTGCGCGACAGCGAGGCCCGCACCAACGCCATACTGGCAACAGCCGTCGATGCTGTTATCACCATTGACGAGTACGGCCTCGTGGACAGCTTCAACCCGGCTGCCGAGCGAATTTTCGGATATGCGGCTGGGGAAGTGATCGGACAGAATGTTCGGATGCTCATGCCCGAGCCCTACCGCCGGGAACATGATGGTTATCTAGGGAACTACCGCCAGACCGGGCAAAGGAAGATCATTGGGATCGGCCGTGAAGTCGTCGGGCGTCGTAAGGATGGAACGATTTTTCCCTTGGACCTGGCTGTGAGTGAGGCTCAACTGGGGGACCGCCGCGCCTTTGTAGGAATTGTTCGCGACATCACCGAGCGCAAGCGAGCCGAGAACGCTCTGCAGGAAAGCAACCGCCAGCTGGAAGGGGCGATTGCCGCACTGCATGCAAAAAACGAGGAAGTGAAGGTGATGACCCAGCAGCTCTGGCAGGCCGCGAAACTGGCCTCCGTGGGAGAACTGGCGGCCAGCATCGCCCATGAATTGAACAACCCTCTGGCGATCGTCAGCCTGCGCGTCGAATCTATTCTGACCCAGATGCTCACGGAAGACCCGGCTCGACGGCAGCTTGAGGTTGTCGAACAGGAAGTGGACCGCATGGCCGGCCTGGTGGCTAACCTTTTGCAGTTCAGTCGGCGCGGCCAGCGGCAAGCCTCGACTGTGGACCTGGCCGATGACCTGATCAAGACACTGGAGCTGGTACAGCACAATCTGCGGACCCACCGCATCCAGGTCGTGCAGGAGCTCGCCCCGGACGTGCCGGTGATTCAGGCCGACCGTCAGCTCTTGCGGCAGGTCTTTTTGAACTTGCTCACGAACGCCGGGGACGCCATGCGCGAAGGGGGCACGCTGTCGCTCCGGATCACCAAGGGCTTCCTGGAGAATGGGCGGCCGGCAGTGGTGATCGAGTTCGCCGACACCGGTGTGGGAATCTCGCCGGAACACTTGCCGCGGGTGATGGAGCCGTTCTTCACCACCAAGGAAGAGGGCAAGGGAACCGGGCTGGGACTCGCCATCTGTCGCCGCGCCATCCAGGAACACGGCGGAGCGATTCAAATCACCAGTGAACCCGGCAAAGGGACCACGGTCCGCATTGCCCTTCCGGTCACCATCGGGACAGAGCGGACCACTTAGCGGATCCTCATACTCGCCACCATGTGGACGGGAAACAACGGCCATGACCAAACCGACCCTGGGGCGAATACTTATCGTGGACGACGAAGTAGAACTGACGAGAGTCCTCTCCGAGACTCTCGCCGGGCAGAACTTCGAGGTCACGGGCGTCAACACGGGCCAAGACGGGCTGCGGGCACTTGAATCGGGCAGATTCGACGTGCTGCTCAGCGACTTGATGATGCCGGGCATGGACGGCATCCAGTTGCTCCGTGAAGCCCTGGCAATCGATCCGCAACTGGTCGGCATCATTATGACGGGTCAGGGGACCGTTCAGACCGCGGTCGAGGCGATGAAGCTGGGGGCGTTCGATTACCTGCTCAAGCCCTTCAAGCTTCAGACAATGCTCCCGATCCTCGCCCGAGCCATGGAGGTCCGCTGCTTGCGCATGGAGAACGTGCGCTTGCGGCAATGGGTCGAGCGGCTCAACTTCGAATCCCCCCGCTACACCCTGGTCGGGTCGAGCTTGGCGATGCGGCGGGTGGTGCAGCTCATCGAAAAGGCCGCCCCAACCGATGCCACGGTGCTGGTGCGCGGACCCAGCGGAACGGGCAAGGAACTCGTGGCCCGTGCTCTGCATCGCAACAGCCACCGCCGCGAACGCCCCCTAGTGACGGTCAACTGCGCCGCCCTGCAGGAGTCCCTGCTGGAGAGCGAACTGTTCGGGCATGAGAGGGGCGCATTCACCGGGGCTTTGCAGGCCAAGCGCGGCCTCATCGAGGTGGCCGAGGGAGGCACCCTGTTCATTGACGAAGTCGCCGAGATGTCACCCGCCTTGCAAGCCAAGCTCCTGCGGGTGCTCGAGGATGGACACTACCGGCGGGTCGGCGGGACCGAGGAGTTTCACGCGAACGTGCGCGTCATCGCGGCTACGAACAAGCCGCTGGAGGCGGAACAGAAGGCGGGCCGGTTCCGCGAGGACCTCTACTATCGCCTGAACGTTCTTACGGTCGCGTTGCCCCCACTGCGCGAGCGGCCCGAGGAAGTTCCCGAGCTCGTGGAACATTTTCTGACTACCCGCCAACTCGGGGCGGTGCGCTGCCGCGTCAGTCCGGAGGCAATGGAAGTGTTGCTCAGGTACGACTGGCCAGGCAACGTCCGCGAGTTGGCCAATGTCCTCGAACGGGCCCAGATCCTGGCTGAAGACCACCTCATTACGGTGGATGATCTGCCGGAGAACCTGGTCGCCCTTTCGCCCATTGCCGAGGACGGCAGCCCTTCTGAGGGAACGAATCGGGAGGCCAATTTTCCCGACGGGCATACCTCCGAAACCTCCGCCAGCTCCTCCCTTCGTCTTGACGAAGCGGAACGGCTGAACGTCCTGCGGGCGCTCGGGCAAGAGAACGGCAACAAGGCCCAGGCTGCCAAGGTCCTGGGAATCAGCCGCCGGGCCTTGTACCGGCTCATCGCCAAGCATCATCTCGAGGAACTCACCCTGAAGCGCACGACAGGAGCCCCTAGAGGATAGGATGCCGTTTCCCTCGTTCCCAAGCTCCGCTTGGGAACGAGGTGATTTGGCGGGCTCTCTCAAGTAAGATGGCTGCATGAAGTCCAAGACAGACATTGTTCGCGTTCTAGGGGTGCACAAATACTTTCGCCGCGGCAGCGAGCGGGTGGATGTGCTCAATGGCCTCACGCTGGAAGTTGCCGAAGGCGAGTTTTTTGGCTTGATGGGCCCCAGCGGCAGCGGCAAGACGACGCTCCTCAATCTCATCGCCGGCCTCGATAAGCCGAGCGAAGGGGAGGTCTGGGTCGGCAGCGACTGCATCTCGCAAATGTCCGAAGGGCAGCTCGCCCGCTGGCGGACGCGGCACATCGGCTTCATCTTTCAGTTCTATCACTTGCTGCCGGTGCTGAGCGCATACGAAAACGTGGAGCTGCCGCTGCTCCTCCTTCCCCTATCCGCCTCCCAGCGCAAGCAGCAAGTGACGACGGCTCTCGCTCTGGTCGGCCTGGAAAACCGGATGAGCCACCGCCCCGGGCAGCTCTCCGGCGGCCAACAGCAGCGGGTCGGCATCGCCCGGGCTCTCGTCACCGACCCCACCCTCATTGTTGCCGACGAACCAACCGGCGACCTCGACGCCAAATCGGCCGAGGAAATCCTCGACCTCCTGGAAGAACTCCGCCGCTCCCTCAGCAAAACCATCCTCCTCGTCACCCACGACCCCCGCGCCGCCCAGCGAGCCGACCGGGTCCAACGGCTGGACAAAGGGCGGCTGGTGAACAACGCGGAGTAATAGCCGGGGACGGGCATCTTTGGCACCAACCAACACTCCACGCCAACCATTCGCTGCCGCCCAAGACTCCCGACTAAGGTCTTCATGACTTTACCGCGATCTGCTTGACCCACAACACTGCCGGGGGCTCTAATCGACTGATAAACACCAATAGGGGGGACCGGCGATGAACGCGGTGCGTATGGCGGCGGTATCTGGGATCCTGGCGGCAGTGATGCTGGCAATCTTGACAAACTTGGGCCGCGCGGCCGAGCCGGTCGTGCTCAAGGGTCACGCTAAGGCCGTGACCGCGCTCGCCTGGGGGGCCGACGGCAAAAGTGTTGCGACGGCGGGTGACGACCGGGCGATCGTGTTGTGGGACGCGGAGACTGGTCGGCAAATCGGGTCTCTGGCGACGATCGCCCGCGCGGGGTACGGCGGCCCGGTCGTCGCGTTCAGCCCGGACCTCAAAGTCGTGGCGGTTAACTACTGGGGCGAGATCACGATCCGCACCGTGGCCAACGGCAAGACGCTTGCCAAAATCGATCCAATCCTCGACCGCGGGCAGAAGTCCGCGTTCCGGCCCGACGTGTTTGCGATGGCTTTCAGCCCAGACGGCAAGCGACTTGCCACGGCGGGGTCCATTGCGGCGGTTGGGGGACGGCACGGCCTTCCGGGCGGAATTGTCATTGTTTGGGATGCGGAAACAGGTAAAGTCATCCACCAGTCCGACAAGCTCTCGACAGCCGCGAGTTCGGTAACGTGGAGCGCTGACGGAAAACGGTACGCGGCTGGAACGAACGGGGCCGGTGGAGAACTGCCGGAAGCTGGCGAGGTGCGGATTTGGGACGCCGAAAAGGGAAAGGTTTTGCATAGCTTCCAGGTGAAGCCCGAGGTGGATTATGGCGAGTGGGCGTCGGCGGGGGATGTGGCATTCAGCCCGGACGGCAAACGGGTCGCAGCTCCCGTCACGGCTGGCAGTCGGGGCGCGCCGGCTGGCCTGCTGATCGACGACACGGGCGCGTCGGTTGCGGTTTGGGAACTGGCAACTGGTAAGTCGACACAGCCGGTGAAGGGACTCAAGGCAGCCGTGGGGCGGGTAGTGTTCAGCCCGGACGGCAAACAATTGGCGACGGCCGGCAGCGACAAGATTGTGCGGGTGTGGGACTTGGCGACGGGGAAGGAACTCGCGGCGCTGCCCTGTCCCGACGAGGTTAACGTGGTCGCATTCAGTCCGGATGGCAAGTCCCTGGCGGGGGGAAGCCAGGATGGATCGATCCGGATTTGGGCCGTGCCGGTGGCGAAGTAAGCGGCCCCACCAAAGCTGCTGAGTTAGTTGTTACCGGGCAAATTCGGCCGTTCCCGCGAGACCTGCTCGTGCAACAGCCGGCCGTCGATTGCCGCCGTCGCCCGAAAGTGCCCTGGCCGGCGCGGAGGCAAGGGCTGTTCCGATCGGAGCCAGGTCAGGTCTCCTTCCTCGATTCGATCTCTTAACCACTGGATGCCGGCAGTGTGCTGAGCAAACTGAGTTGCATCGGGGGATGTTTTCAGCCAGAAGTCGCGTTCGGCGATTTCGAGCGTCGAATCGAATACGGAGTAAGTTTGAAGCGAGCAACTGCGTCGGGCCAACGGGCGAAGGTCAGTTGGGGGATACCCTCCAGCTTCGCTGGCTGGGTTGAGCGCCAGAATTCCTTGCACGCCCCCCATTTGAAATGCAATCCGCGCGTTCACCCAGTTCCCAAAACTCTCGCCGATGAACGTTGTCCGGGCGGGATCGATTCCACTGGCCGCGAGAACCTGGGCGGCCTCGTCCCCCACGCCATCAATGCTGCCGGCAACTTTCCAGGGATTGGGGAACCCGCCAGCCTTGGGTGCGGCCCTCTCGCTCCAGTCGACGCGAACCACACTCGCCCGCGGCAGCCGCTTGCGAATCGTCTCCGCCAGGCGATGAAAACGGTCCCCGCTCACGGTCCCTCCCATCCCATGCGTAATCACAATGCATTCCTCGCTCGCCTCCCCGCGCGGGCCGGCAAGCCATAGCCGCGCGAGCGGTTTCTCAGATCCGACAATGAGTTCGATCCAGGCGGACTCAGCCCCTTCCGCGGTCGTTCTTACGTCGGGAACCGAGGTGACTGGTGCCGCATCTTTGGCCCAAGTGAGGTGAGACCCGCTGAAGAATAGTCCCAGAAGAGCCAGCCAGAACGGGGCCAGGAAGATCTTTATGGAGGCGTTTTGAGAAGTGATCCTCATTGGAAGGCTCCTTGTCGGCTTGCAGAGTAATGATTTCTTTCAATACCTGCGCACGGAGTGTCTGTGACAGTGCGCCAGCCTTACTCCCACTTCGAGTTAGGCATCGAATTTGCTTTTTCATTGGAACGCGATGAAAATCGGACATTCTGTCCGCCGGAGACTTCGTGCCGAGGAATACGTGATGCCCTTTCGCATGGACAAACTGACCCTTAAAGCCCAGGAAGCCCTGCAAAACGCCCAGTCAGGGGCGAGTGAGCGGGGGAACCCAGAGATGGACCCGCTCCACCTGCTGGCTGCGGTGCTGCAGGACGGCGATGGCATTGCCAAGCCGGTCCTGGAAAAGATCGGAGCCAATCCCCAGCAGTTGGCCCGTTTGACCGAAGGGGAAATCAGCCGGCTGGTCAAAAGCTCCGGCGGCAACGTCCCTCAGCCGAACAAGACGCTGATGCAAGTGCTGGAAGCCGCGGATAAGGAAGCGGCGGCGATGAAGGACGAGTTCGTCTCCGTCGAGCATCTGCTGCTGGCAATGGCGAAAGTTGCCTCTTCCGTCAAAAACCTGCTGCAAATCAACGGAGTGAGCGAAAAAGACATTCTGGGCGCGCTCCGCACAGTCCGCGGATCGCAGCGTGTGACCGACCAGAGCCCCGAGGAGAAGTACCAGGCGCTAAAGAAGTACGGCATCGACCTCGTGGAGCGGGCGACTGCCGGCAAGCTCGATCCGGTCATCGGGCGGGACAACGAAATCCGCCGAGTGATGCAGGTCCTCTCCCGTCGCACCAAGAATAACCCGGTTCTCATCGGCGAACCGGGCGTCGGCAAGACAGCCATCGCCGAGGGCCTCGCGCTGCGCATCGTGCAGGGGGACGTGCCGACCAGCCTGAAGAACAAGAAGGTCATCGCCCTCGACATGGGGCTTCTCATCGCCGGGGCCAAGTTCCGCGGCGAGTTCGAAGAACGGCTGAAGGCGGTGCTGCGGGAGGTGGAAGAGTCAGGCGGCGGCGTGATCCTGTTCATCGACGAGCTGCACACCGTGATCGGCGCGGGAGCGGCGGAAGGGGCTGCCGATGCCGCCAATCTGCTCAAGCCGGCGCTGGCCCGCGGGCAACTCCGCTGCATCGGGGCGACGACGCTGGACGAATATCGTAAGCACGTCGAGAAAGATGCCGCGCTCGAGCGCCGCTTCCAGCCGGTCTACGTCAACGAGCCGAGCGTGGAGGACACCATCAGCATTCTGCGGGGACTCAAGCCTCGGTACGAAGCTCACCACGGCGTAAAGATCAAGGACTCGGCACTGGTCGCTGCCGCAAAGCTCTCGCACCGCTACATCACCGAGCGATTCTTGCCAGACAAGGCGATCGATCTGATTGACGAAGCGGCCAGCAAGCTGGCGATGGAACTGGAAAGTGTGCCGACCGAAATCGACGAAGTGCAGCGCCGCCTGCGGCAGCTCGAATTGGCCCACCGGCAACTGGCCGAGGAGACCGACGCTTCCACCCAGGAGCAAAGAGCGGAAGTCGAAGCGGAAATGGCCGAAGTGAAGCGGAACCTGGCTTCGCTTCGGGAGCAGTGGGAGACGGAAAAACTAGGCGTGGGCGACATCAAGGGAGTCCGAACTGAGCTGGAAAAGGCCGAGCTCGAGTACCAGCAGCTGGAGACGACGATCAAGGACAAGCAATCTCGCGGCCAACTCCCCAGTGAGGACGATTACAACACGTTGTTGCAGCTCTTGAAAAAGAAGGAGGCTTTGCAGAAGCAGCTTGAGGTGCAGGACGAGGAGGACGAGAAGGAAGCTGAGAAGCCGGCCCCGAAGAAGCCCGAGCGGCGGCTGCTGCGCAAGGAAGTGACCGAGGACGAAATTGCCGAGGTAGTTTCGGCTTGGACCGGCGTGCCGGTGTCGCGGATGCTGGAAACCGAGCGGGCCAAGCTGCTCGTCATGGAAGAGCGGCTGCATCAGCGGGTGGTGGGGCAGGACGAGGCGGTCATTGCCGTTTCCAACGCCGTCCGCCGCAGCCGCAGCGGATTGCAGGATCCCAACCGGCCGATCGGCTCGTTCATTTTCCTCGGCCCGACGGGCGTGGGGAAAACGGAGTTGTGCAAGGCCCTCGCTGAGATCATGTTCGACGACGAGAACGCCATGGTCCGGATCGACATGAGCGAGTTCATGGAAAAGCACACTGTCAGCCGCCTGATCGGAGCTCCGCCAGGCTACGTCGGCTACGAAGAAGGGGGCAAGCTGACGGAAGCGGTCCGCCGCCGGCCTTATTCCGTGGTGCTGCTCGACGAAATCGAGAAGGCGCACCGGGACGTCTTCAACGTGCTGTTGCAAGTCCTCGATGATGGCCGGCTGACGGACAATCACGGGCACACCGTGAATTTCACGAACACCATCGTGGTGATGACCAGCAACATCGGCAGCCAGATGATTCAGGAGATCACGCGCGAGCGTGGGACCACGGAAGAGATCAAGGAAGCGGTGAAGGAGGCCTTGCGGGAAAAATTCCTGCCGGAGTTCCTCAACCGTATCGACGAAACCATCGTCTTCCAGCCGCTGGCCAAGGAGCAGATTGTCCGGATCGTGGACCTGCAATTACAGCGATTGCGAAAGCAGCTCGAGCAGCAGGAGATTGGCCTTGTCGTCACCGCCTCCGCCGAGAAGGCGGTCGCTGACGAAGGGTACGACCCGCTCTACGGCGCTCGCCCGCTCAAGCGAGTCATCCAGCAGCGGATTCAGAATCCGCTGGCGACCGAAATCCTCAAGGGAAACATCCCCGCCGGAAGCGGCGTGAAGATCGATTTTGTAGACGACGAGTTTGTCTTCACACCCATCGCCACGCCGCGGGCCGGCGAGAATCGATAGCCGAAACCGACTTAGTGATAAGCAAAGCCGAGCCTGGAAGTTCACCCGCCGCCAAAGGCGGGAAGAAAATGGACTTCGCTGCTCGGCTTCAGTTTCGTCCGTAAGCCGCGGCTGGACATGACATGGTCGATGGAAAGTTGCAGTCCGGGTGCCAGTTCGCCACCCTGGCAAAGCCGTTCCTTGATGCCAGGAAAGCGGGCCTCAAGCAACTCAACCACCTCCCGAACATTTGTTGCCAAGAGCTCGATTTGAGCTGCGCCTCCGGTCAAGCCACGAAGTTGCGCGGGGATAAACACGAGCGGCATTAGCGAAACCTATTCCAATGATCCCGACCCGTCACCTCAAGGTCTTGCCGGCCCCGCGGTACGCGGCTTTTCCGCGGGTGCGACCATGCGCTTTTGCGGACCTGGTTCCGCGGCCGGCGGCTTGACAACCACTGACGGCTTCTCGAGTTTCTGCGACATGCCGTGAACGACGGTTTCCCAATGCTCAGCTTCCACTTCCCGCCCCAGCTCTCTCAAAACCACCGCCAGTCCCTTTCGCGAACTGATGTCCAGCGGGCTCCGTGAAGCTTTCTCGGTCAACGCAGCCAATCGAGCTTCGAGCGCCGCCAGTTCATCGGCTGCTTTTTCCTCGGCGATGGCAGAATCCAATTCACCCTTTTGGCGCAAGAGCACCGCCATTTTGCGATGCGGCTCGCTGCTTTGTGGAGCAAGCTTTAAGGCTCGGGACAGCATTCTGTCGGCGACCTCCGGCTCGCGATGGGCCAAGGCAATGTCGGCGCGCAGGATGAGCGAAGGAAGGTAATCCGCGGGTGGCCTGGTCGCGGTATCGAGCAGCTTGCTGGCTTTGTTGATTTCCTTGGACGCATAGTGGCAGCGCGCTTCCAAGTAGGACTTCCGGGGAGCAGACTTGGTTTCCTTGAGAATTTGCAGAGCGTCGGAGAGTTTTCCGACCTCAATCAGACATTCAGCCAGATTGAGGCGACACTGATCCACCTCCGGCTGCTCGGGTTGAAGGCGCAAGGACTCTCGAAATTCCAGAATTGCCGAGGTCCATTTTTTGTTGCGCATGCGTTGTTCGCCAATCACCCGGTGCGGCCGGTAATCGAGCACATCCAGCTCAGCCAACGTCAAGGCATGTTTTTCCATGTCCGCAAAAGCGCCTGTGTCCCGGCAGACTTTTTGTAACCCCCACAGCGCTGCCGGTACTTGCGGATTCGTCGCTAAAACTTGCTCAAATTCCCCGCGAGCTGCCGCATAATTGCCGGACCGGCGATGAATTTCGCCCAGCAGGGTGACGGCGGCAATTGCCAGGCGAGGGTTGCCGGTCAGTTGCTGAAGGCGTTCAGTTGCTGAACGAGGTTCTTTACCCTCGGCCACGGCAAGGCCCATGGTAAGCAATTCGGCATCCTCGCGAAGATCTGGATATTCGCCAAGCCAAGGAATTCCCTTTCGCACCTTTTCAAGATCGTCCCACACGAGGTCCTTCCAAAGGCGACCTACCATCTTTGGCGCGGCCCGCGCGGCCATGGCGAGATGGTACTCGGCCTTTTCCTGGTTCTTTGTTTTTGAGTAATAGGCCGCCAATCTGACATGCGCCGGAAGGTGATCCGGGTCAAATCGCACGGCCATAGTCCACCAAATTTTCGCTTGATCTGGCCGTCCTTCCTCGTCAAACACAATCCCTTGTTCGTAGCGCAGTTCGGCGTTCGTGGGATCCTGAATTACCAAATCCAAAATATGGTTCAAACGAAGCCGCTGGTCCGTCTTGCGCTGGGCGATTGCCAGGTACTTCTTAGACTGATCGCTCTGCTGAAGACTAGCGTAGGCAGCGCTGAGGGAGCGATAGGGAGCGGCACTGATCTCATGAGGGAGCTCAATGGCCTCCGTGAGATATTTAACTACCAAATCGGGCTTCTTTTGGAAGCGCGCGATTTCTCCCAGCAGAATCAGGGTCGCCGCCCGATCCTCCTCGCTCTGGTCTTGCCCGAGAAGCGCTTCCAACCGGTGACGTGCGGACTCCATTTCTTTCCCACCCCGATATTCGCACTCGGCAAGCGCGAGTTGCACCCGAGTATCGTTGGGGGCGGCTTTCAGGCACGCTTCATACTGCACGGCTGCCTCGGTTACTTGTTGATTTTGCAGAAGGAGCCGAGCGTATTGGAAACGGGCTTCGAAGTGCTCCGGTTCCAATTCCAGAATTTTTCGGTATTCGTCTTCCGCAGCCTGAAAACGACGTTCCTCCCTTTCCTTCACCAGCGCCCGAAACATCCTGGCTTGAATCGAATCGGGACGAGCCTCAATCCAATGACTCAGGGCGACGTCCGCGTCTTGGAGATGGTAATTCGCCATGTAGCCCCGCACTCGAGCCTCGTAGAATTCGTCGAGGAATAGATCGAACCGCGCTCCGCGGTAATTTCCAGCCCCCGCGATCAGTGCGTCCGCCTGCTGTTCGATTCCGTCGTTCATTAACCCGGTTTGAATGAAGGACAAGAGAATCTGGCGCTCAATTTCATCGGCAGGATACTTCAGACTTTTGGCCCGCTCAATGAATTCATTAAATATTTTGATGCGACCGGCGCGGCGGTGGGCGACTGCCAGCCAATAGGTCGCCTCCCCACTCTGTGGCTGCGACTGGACTTCGGCTTCCAGCTTGCCAATCGCGCCATCCAGGTTTCCTCGTGCCATGTCATTCTGCGCACTCGTCAGCCGCCGGTACGAGAGGTTGTGCCAGTAGGCAGGCCACGCCAGAGCGAGAGCCAGAATCAGGAGGACATAGGCCCACCATTTAGTCCGGCGGGGCTTCGTGGCAGCTTGCGCGCGAGAAGGGAGTGCCTTTGATTTGGAAGACCGAGACATCAACCACCTCTCGAAGAGTCACGCGGGGCCAGATGTTTCGCGGCCTGGCCAGAATTGCCATTTTTTGGGACGTCCTACCCGCGGGATTACGTCAGCTTGCAATTATACGGGTGCATCACCCCAGAGCCAACGATTTTGACCTGTTTGAGATCGCTTGTTTGTGGAACGGAAGAGACATCTGCCGAACTTCATACCGCTGCGAACTGGTGGCGAACGGACGCGCGATGGAAGCGGCAGGCTACCTGGTCTTGGGAGGGGACTTCGGCCGGGTTGCCGGAAAAGGGCAACTAGAAGATCCCAGCTTCCCTGATTTCACCTTCAGGAAGAAGGCCCCTGGCCTTGGCTGCTCACCGGCCCAGTTCCAAGACCTTGCCCCGACGAAGGGGACAAGGGATGAAACTGGTGCTTTCGGAGCCGACTAATCTTTCAGATCGACAGTAAAGTTATTGTCGTTCTTAGGAAGAATTTCAAAATTCAAACCACTTGTCGCGGGGTCAGCGTATTTGGCGGGCAGCTCATTTTTTGGCGCCGAAGTTGTACTTGGATTCTTGGAAGGATCCATTTGTGACCTCTTGGCTTGCATCTCCTCAGCCATTTTCTTCGGATCCATCGTCTTAGGATCAACCTTGTCCAACTTCGGCCCCATTGCCGCAGGGGCGGCCGCTGCCTCCGGAAACTTTGTAACCGTTAAGACGCCTTTACCCGCGGTCGCTCCTTTGTTACTCCCCAGAGCAATCAGTTGAAATTTCCCTGCCGTATCGGTGAACCCCGTTGCGGTAGTGCTGTTTTCATAGGTGAAAATGAGCGTCGCACCGGCCACGGGCTGCCCCTTGTAAGTGACCGTCCCCACGGCTTTATAGGTCGGAGGACCACCGGAACCGCAGCCGACTGCCAGGAAAGCTACAACCAAAAGTCCCACAAACTTCCATACCGAGTTGCACATGGTTTCACCTTAAGAATTAACAAATAGAGACGACAGGAATGGCCGCGTGAAGTGAGTTCGTTGTCGATCCCAATCCGCATAAGGCCACGAGAATAAGATACGGAATCTTGCCTGGTTATTCAACTCGGCACAAAAAAACGGGCATGGTCCAAGGACCATGCCCGCATGAGGATTGTCAATCAAAACAGCGACCGACGGCCGCACATCTAATTAGTACTCGCCCAAAGGCAAGCCATCTCGACGTCCACCAAGCCGAACATACGTGGTGTTGTTAACGTTTTGGCTAATTGCATGAACGCTGCCGTCACCAAACACGAACTGGCAAATCTGAGGATGGCGAGACGAGAATCCCATCATCGTATTCCGCGACCAAGCAAAGCTCCCTCCATTGCAGGCGTAGTAGGGATAGCCCTTTTGAGCTGCCTCCTGCGTGGATTGGGCGCACGCCGCGAAGGTGTTGATCGGAATTGCCGTGCTGGAAGTGACATTGGAATCAAAATACCACCAGCCGACATTGGTCGACCAGTTGTTGCACTCCGGGAGAACTTCGCCCACGAAAATGGTATTGGACAAGCCGTCACGAACCGCACCGAAATTCATTGGCGAGGTGAGTCCGGAATAACTAAAGACGCCCGAAATCTGGCGATTGTCAAAAAGCCAGTTATCGGCAGTGTACGAGTACGGGGCAGTCCCTGTCAGCATCTCATAGTAGTTTCCCACCTGATTTTGCGGCAGGCTCTGGTTCGACCATGGCGGAGGCGGGTAGGACGGGTAGCCAGCTAATGTAGAACTCGTCGTGCAATTGCCAAAAAGGGGATTGGAACCGAGGCTTCCCGAATAGCTTGTTATTGCGTAGTACTGCTCCGGGCTGGAATCCGATGGACAACGAGCATAGGGAACTTGCACTTGAGCTGCTAAGGCTGCCGGGTTCGTCGGGGTGTTGACGGATGAGAGCCAGCCATAATAGCCGCCCGAAGGGTTGCTCCAAGTGATTTTGTCGTAGAGGGGCTGTTGCTCCATTTGCGGTAAGATGGTCGCTTGCCAAGAGGGATACCACGTATTCCACTGATTAGTGGGGTTGTTGGGAATCTTGTTCCAAACGTCATGGTACGTTTGGATTGCCAGTCCAAACTGCTTGAGATTATTAGCGCATTGCATGCGCCGGGCAGCTTCGCGGGCTTGTTGCACGGCAGGCAACAAGAGAGCCACCAGCACCCCGATGATCGCAATGACCACCAGAAGCTCGACCAGGGTAAAACCCCGTCGTTTTGCAAAGGATCGAACCATAAGACCTCCAGACGGATAAATGAAATATGACGATGCGCTCTTCGCGCTCATGGGCTAACTTACCGGTTATCGACCTGGACTACAAGCAAATTCCGGATGGTTTTCGCAAGAAAAATCGGAAAAATCTGAATACCCTAAAAACGGGTGGTGTTTGTACTTATTGCAGGGTAATGCACTTCCTGCTTAAAGTCGTTTTCTCGCCAACCAATCGCTCAATTTGCCGGTTCCCGGCAGAAGATCTCGCTTTCCGCCCGCGGAAGTTCCACGGTTTGCTCAATTCCGGAAGGCCAAATTACCTTCAGCCTGTTCAAGGCGCTCCCCTTGGGAAACCCCCATAATGGCCGATTGTCAGATTGGGAAACGTAACTCGCGCCGCTCTTGGCAAAACGCAGTAACTCCCCGCGATCGGTCGACAAAATGAGGCGCGCTCCCAATCCATCGCGATTGGACTGAGTTCCCATCAAACGAATGCGGAGCCACGAGTTGCCGTCAGTGCAATCATTTCGCAGGAGTGCCGAGGGCTCGTCATTATTTGTGAATCCAAAGTCATAGTCGCCGTCATTGTCTAAATCGCCGATGGCAAATCCGCGCCCCAGGTGGGGCGAGTCGAGATACGACCCGTCGCCGGTTCGAACACGATCGAAGTAAGCACCTTGACGATTCAGAAGAATCAGGGGCAATTGCCGAACGGGAGTCTCCAAGGGATGGTAGATCACATGCCCATTGTTGACGATCAAATCCTCAAACCCATCTCTGTTGATATCCACAAACATCGTCCCAAAACCAACAAACAGTCCTCCCAGCGCCGTAATGCCCAGGGGCTCGCTGGCGTGGCGGAAAAGACCACTCCCCTCGTTCTCATAGAGTGCAAAGGACTCGCCCTCAAAGTTGGCGACCCAAATGTCCGGCAGGCCATCGTGGTTGTAATCCCCAAAATCAACCCCCATGCTGCCATTTGCCACGCCATTCTGGTCGACGGCGCAGCCCCGAACGGTCGCATCCTCCACGAACTTCCCCGTGCCATCATTGAGGTAGAGGAAGTTATCCGTGGTGTCGTTGCTAACGTAAATGTCCTGGTCGCCATCCAGATCAAAATCCCCGGTGATCGCCGCCAGCCCCTTGCCATCCGGCTTCAGCCCTGCTGGCTGGGAAACATCGCGAAAGGTGCCGTCACCGTTGCTCATGTAGAGGGTATCGGGAAGATCCTGAAATGTTTTTGGGGGGCAAGATTCTCTCAACTTTTGGTCTTGAGGAGCCGGGCAGCGCCGGTCGGTTTCCCAAGTCCAATTGACGTAGTGAGCGACGTACAGGTCCAAGAATCCATCCTTGTTGAAATCGCCGAAGGCCGCGGAACTGCTCCATAGTTTGTCGTTTAACAGCGCGCCTTCGCGGGCTTCCACAAAAGTGCCATCCCCCATGTTGCGCCAGAACTGAAGCCCTCCGTAACCGGACACAATCAGATCCTGGAATCCGTCGTTGTCATAGTCCGCCGCGGTGCAGCCATGCTTGAAGTGATCACCAGCGAAGCCGGCGGCTGGCTCGGAGATGTTCTCGAACTTCCAGTCGCCCCGGTTGCGGTAGAGGACGCTGGGGTATCCCCCCATCTCCTTCTTATCGGGACCTCGGTAAAGTCCGCCGCCGACGTGAAACAGATCCAGCAGGCCGTCCCGGTCGAAGTCAATCATTCCCTGCCCGCCACCGAGCGATTCCACAATCACCCGGTTCAAAGCCTTGCTGCCGTTCTTATACGTGAATTCCACGCCCGCCGACGCAGTGACATCGGTGAATTTGATTGTCGCTGCTGAGGGGCTGGGAGCGTTGGCGGAAACGGCTCCCGGATTGACCTTCGGCTCGGTCGGCTTGGGCTGGGTCGAAACGTCGGGCGATTCTGACCCGCAACCACTGGCGGCGAGGACAGCGCCCAGAAGCGCGAGTGCTAGGTAAAACTGCGAACTCATAAACGGACTCGTGAGCGAAGGCACCATTCGCGAGGACATGGATTTCCCGCTCCTGTCATCTTATCCACCCACGAGGAAGGTTTCACGCCTCGGCGAATGTCAGCCCTCGTTCTACGCACGAAGAACGGGGAATGTTGTCCACGCAGGGCGCAAATCTGCCCCTATTCCGGATAAAGCTGTGTCGAAAGATACCGTTCGCCCAGGTCGGGGAGCACCACCACGATCAACTTCCCGGCGTTTTCCGGCCGTTTGGCGACTTGCAAACCGGCCCAGGCCGCGGCTCCGGAGCTGATGCCGCAGAAGATCCCCTCCTTGGTGGACATCACGCGGGCCGTGGCGGCCGCGTCCTCATCCTTCACCTGGATCACTTCGTCAATGATGCTGACATTGAGAATGTCCGGGATAAAGCCGGCACCGATTCCTTGAATCGTATGCCGCCCGGGCTGCAAGGGCTTTCCTTCGCGCTTTTGCGTGATGACCGGGCTGTTCGCCGGCTCGACAGCGATGGCTTTGAACGTTGGTTTGCGGGACTTGATGACTTCGGAGACGCCAGTGATGGTGCCGCCGGTGCCGACGCCGGAGATGAGAAAGTCAATCTTTCCTTCGGTGTCGCGCCAGATTTCCTCGGCGGTGGTCTTGCGATGTACTTCTGGATTGGCCGGGTTCTTGAACTGCTGCGGCATGAAATAGACATCGGGCTTCTCGGCGACGAGCTGCTCCGCCTTCGCGATGGCCCCTTTCATCCCGTCCGCCGCCGGCGTGAGGATGACTTCTGCCCCCAGCGCCCGGAGCAACCGCCGCCGCTCGATGGTCATGCTTTCAGGCATCGTCACCGCGAGCTTATAGCCCCGAGACGCACAGACATAAGCCAGGCCGATGCCCGTATTGCCGCTCGTCGGCTCGATGACAATTGTTCCCGGCTTGATCTTGCCATCCCGCTCGGCCGCGTCGATCATCGCCCGGCCAATCCGGTCCTTCACGCTCCAGAGCGGGTTGAGATTCTCCATCTTCACCACCACCGTCGCCACGCATCCTTCGGTCACTTTCCGCAGCTTGACCAGCGGGGTGTTGCCGATGCACTGGGTAATATTGTCCTTGATTCCGGTGGCTGTGGTCATGATCATCCTCTCATGGAGTGGGATTGGGCGAGTTCAAGTCGCAAAGTGGAGTGGTGAGAAGTATAGCAAATGCGGGTGAAAAGGGTCAACGCAAGCGATGCGAGAAGAAAACAGACTCACCCGGCGATCATGCAGTTTGGCAGCGCCTTTTGGAGTTTGATGACTCCTTCGGTCGTTATCTGAGTCTTTCGAACATCGAGCATTTCCAGGTTTTTCATTCCGGAGAGTACTGCAATACTCTCATCGGTGATCCCTGTTCGCGAAAGATCCAGCGTTGCCATCTTGGTCAGCCCGGCAAGGTGTGCCATCCCGACGTCAGTAATTTTTGTCCGCGAGAGATTGAGCGTATGAAGCTCGGACAGCCCGGCCAGGTAAACCATTCCCGCATCGGTGACGTTCGTATCTTCAATCCGCATCCGCTGGAGCTTCTTAAGTCCGGCCAGATAAGCCAGGCTCGCATCACCAGCCTCGGTGCCGTCGATGTCGATCCACACCAGTTCCGACAATGCCGCCATGGGAGCCAGCTCGCTGTCGGTTGCTTGCGGAGAAAGGATGGCTAAACCGACCACGTAGCCTGCTTCTGGCCCGTCAATCCACTTCCTCAGCCAGTGAGCCCGGATATAGGCCTGAGTTCCCCGCAGCTTGTTCAAACTGGCTACCGCCGCATCCTGCCGCTGAGCCTCCTGCTGTTCGTAGGCGACATAACCCCCCGGCCCGATGCACAGAATCGTCACCACGAGGAGCATCCTCCCCAGGCTGAACTGAAACCAGCGGCTTTGGCCTTGTGACATTAGAGATTCCAGACCCTTGACTCAAACGGGCTGGCTAAAATTGTACCCGACAGACGGGAGGAAGATATGGAAATGAAATGGCACAGGAAGGCAGATCAGCAGTTCGATGAAAGCTAAGATGGGCGATCATGGAACAAAGGCTGGCCGTCATCGTCAATCCGAAAGGAGGCTCCGGGCGTGGGGCTGCGATTTTGGAACAAGTGCGGCCGGTGTTCTGGGCAGCCGGGTTGCAACTGGAGGTGTATGAGACGACGCATCCAGGTCATGCCAGTCAACTCGCGGCAGAGTTGGACTTATCCGGCTTTGCCGGGCTCTGTTCCATCGGTGGTGACGGGACCAATCATGAAGTGGTCTGTGGGCTGATGAAGCGGGCTCATCCGAACGAGGTGCCGCTGGGGATCATTCCGGGTGGAACGGGCAACTCGCTGGCTCAGCACTTGGACTGCCTCGATCCGGTAACTGCCGCGAAGAGGATTGTCGCGGGAAACATCGTTCCCCTCGATGTCGCCGGCATTACTTCGGAAGAAGGGGTAGAGCACTCCATCAACATCGTCGGCTGGGGGGCGGCCGTGGACATTAACCGGACGGCGGAGCGGCTGCGGTGGCTTGGCTCGGTTCGCTACTCGCTTGCGGCGCTCTGGGAAATTCTCCGCTCCCGCCGCCGGCCGCTAAGGCTGACGCTCGATGGCGAAGTGATCGAGGATAAGTTCCAGATGGTGCTGGCCTGCAACACGCGCTTCACTGGCAACGCAATGCAACTCGCCCCCCGTGCGAAGCTCGACGACCGGCTGCTCGATGTCATCGTCGTCCGCCGCGCCACCCGCATGCAAATGCTGCAACTCTTCAGCCGCGTCTTCGATGGTTCGCATGTGGAAATGCCCTGCGTGGAGTATCGGCAAGTGAACACACTGGAACTCTCTTCCCCCGGCCGCGAACCCCTCAATATCGACGGCGAGCTGAAACGTCACCTGCCCATCCGCGTGGAGATGGTGCCGGCGGCGCTGCGACTCTTTGCCTGACGAAACCAATAGCCGGCACACTTCGTGCGCCAGAATGTCCGCTCACGGAGTGAGCGGACCACTTTGCTCACTCGCGTCGCATGGCCATCGAATAGAGGACCACGAGCGCACCCGTGGCGAGCAGACTCCAAGGAGCCCATTCCGGCGGCTTAATCTCTCGCGGAGGCTTGGCGGGAGCGGCGTAAGTTCCCGGCTGGGTTGCGGACGGCTTGGCTTCGGCAGCCATCACAAATCGGTCCACCACCAGGCATTCCGCCCCATAAATGCAGGTGGAAATTCCCATCGCCAGAAATAAGGCTCTTAGCATGACACTCTCCGCAGCTCGACAACGATGCGGCAGTCCTTCGCCCGACGCGCAGCCCGCTGTAAGGTCACTGCGCTCCTTCTCTGGGGTTATCGGCTGGAAGTTCACGCCAAATCGAGGGTCTTTGGGCCGGCGCGCTTGCGGCAGACGAAGCCGGGTCGTTATGATGAGCACTATCGGTCCAGCTTCTCTTCCGCGTCCTCTTCTCATCGTCCTTTTTTCAAACGGGCGGACTGGGCATGGCGGTTTCCCGAGAACCACTTGGCAACTCCCTGCCGCAGCCGGCGGTTTCGCGTCGCCGGGCGCTGGTGAAGTTGTCCGCGCTGGCCGCGGGAGCGACTTTTCCCGTCTTTACTTTGTCCGCGTTACAAGTCGCTTTTGCCAAGGACGCTCCATCACCCGAAGAGCGCCTGCAAAAGCAGTTTGGCCTGGTCCGTTTAACGGGCGGAGTCTGGGGCTTGCCGCTCGAAGCGGAGCTGAAGGAAAGACTGTCGCAACTTCCGGTCCTGCGAGAAAGCGTGGTCACTGGCGAGAAGGAGCTTGAGGAACGCGCGGCTGCGAATCGGCGGGCCTGGACGGAAGCGGCTCCGGTGATGGAGACGCTGAAGCAGGCCATTGGCCGACTGTCGCCGACCGACCCGCAACGAGCCGCGCTCGCACAGCAACTCTCCTCCTTGGAAGGCAACGTCAGCGAACCCTCTCGCCTCTCTTGCCGCGGTGAAGTTCGCAACCGTCTCGTCGCCTTCAGCCGCGACCGCTCGCTGCTGCAACTGGCCCTGCTTTGGATTCGAGCCCAAGCGCCGCGTCTGGCGGAGGAATACGCCCGGCTGGCAAAGCTCAACGACGTCGCTGCCGCTCTCAAGCAACTGGGTGGCGAAAAACTGGGGCCGCTGAAAAACTATGCTCCGGAAGTGAAGCGGCTGGCCGAGTACGACAAGCTGGTCTTCAACAGTTGGCTGCCGGTCTATCAGCAGACGGGGCAGACCCGCTTCTCCGCCATCGTCAACGAGCAGGCCCCGGTCACCTTCACCTGGAGCGAAGAGAGCGACGGCAAGCTCCTCCTCCCCGCCAGCCTTTTGGAATCCTGCGGCCTGACCCACCTCGAAAACGCGCCGCGGCAAACCATCAAGCTCGCCGACCGCACTTTGACTGCCCGCGAACTCACCATTCCCACTTTGCGACTCGGCCAGCACGTCGCCAAAAACCTCACCGCCTGGGTCCTGCCCCCCGAAGGGGAAGACCTCGGTGCCCGCTTGCCGAGGGCAGCCCTCACCACGCTCCGCATCAACATTGAGCTTGACCGCCTGCGGCTCACGGTGTCGGGTTAGTGCCAGAATCGCCAGCCGTTTTGGATCAGCCTGGCTTCCGAAAGTGCCACTTACCTGCGCGACTTACGTCAAATCGCGTTGACGTAAGTCTGTTTTCGGGCGCGCCTATTCAGATTCACATCACCCCCCCGGAGGAGGCAAGCGGATTCATTGGATTCAAGGTCATTCTGCGCGCGGGTTTTAGCGATAATGAATCACCGCAAGTCTTTGAACAAATGTACTTTACGGCGAATCCCTTGATTCACCCATTGATTCAAAACCCGTTTTCATGATTCACGGCCGCTGGAGTCCCGCCTTCAGGCGGTCCCCCATGTCTCAAATCTCAAGTTTCAGATCTCAAATCCACCGGTCCTTCCCTCCGCGCGCACCGACTCCCCGCCCTTCACGCACCTCTGCTACCAACTTGTCAAGGAACTCACCGGTTTCCCGCCGGCTCGACTTGGTTCTATTGTACACTATAGAGGGCCGAAAGCCAAGGGGGTCGGCAGATTTTTTTTGGTGTTCAACACGACATCATTATTTGGCCTGGGATACGATTTTGCTAACTTCCTCGGGCGAGCAAGAGAGAATAGGGCGAATCTCGACCAAGGAATACGCCGTTGCCTCCTCAAGAGCGGCGGCGAAAAAGGCGATTCGTCATTTTTGCGCACCAATATTCTCGACCTTGAAGGAAATATCGAACTTGAGCTTTTCCCCTTTCTGCTCTTTAGCGGGCTGTTCCCCTTTCGAAGTGGAAGTCTGGAAGTTCTTGGGATCCTCGAAGGTGGTGAAGCTGAGCGGCTGGACGGTCCAAGTCGTCGCGTAATCACCGGCTGGGAGTTTGCCGAGGTTCACGACGATGACGCGGTAGTAAGTGAAGGACTTCCCATAGCGCCCCTTCCAGATGGCCTGGTGCATCACGACGTTGAAACGGTTCCCCTTGCGTTCGATCTTTTCGACCCAAGCGCGGTCGTTGTCATCGAACTGCCGGGTACGGAAGACCAGCCAGGTGTCGCCGCCGGCGGTGAGTGTCGTTTTGGCCTCCAACTGCTTATCGGCCCAGTCGTCGAGTGAAAATTTGGCGGGGATTTCCGGCAGTGCCGATGCGGCCTGGAGCAGGGCGTCGTCGCGCCATTTGCCGGTGTCCCCGCGGACGCTTTCGGCGCGCACTTCCAGGCTGCCGCGCTCGGCTGGGGACTTCACGGACTTGCTCCAAGTGTCGCCATCGTCGGCAACTAGAGCGGTAGCGACAATCGCATGACACAGAACGGCGGCGACGACGTGGAGGGTTTTCATGGGATGATCGAGGTTTGTCAACGAGCGGCAGGCTGAGAAACGGCGCTACTTGTTCTTGTCCTTGTTCTGCAGCCGAAACAGGTTCGCGTAGGTGCGAATGAAAAGACTGCCGCGGGCAATGGCGGGAGTAGCCCAAGCGACGTCGCCAAGGCTGTTTTTACCCAGCATCTTGAACTCGCGACCGTCTTCGAGCACCCAGGTCTCGCCGTTTTCGTTCAGCAGAAAGATCCGGCCGTTGTAGGCCCAAGGGGAGGCGTAGAAGCGGCCGCCGCGAGTGTTTAATCGTTGACGAGGAATGATCTCCGCGCCGGTCTTCGCGTCGTAAGAGGCGAACAGCCCCGCATCGTAAAGGACGGAAAGCCGCCCGCCGCTGATGAGATAGCAAGGATGAATACTGGAGCCGCGTGGTTGGTGCCAGACGATCCACTCGTTGCTGTTCTCATCGTCTTTCAAAGTAATGTCCCCCGAAGCGCCGGGGCGAATGGCGTACAGCGGACCGTAATGGTATCCGGCGCCGACGTAGAGCAAGCCCTCCTTGGCGACGGGCGTGATGCTGACAAGGCCCGCGGTGCCGCGCAATTCCCAGAGAACGGCGCCGTCCGCGGGATTGTAGGAGCGAATCTTGTTGGCGCCGATCGTTACCAACTCGTCTCGCGCGCCGGTGTCCCACATATAGGGGGTGGACCAGGCACTGCGTTCCTCGCGCGCGACGTGCCAGAGGAGCTTGCCGGTCCGCTTGTCGATTGCGTCGAGGAAGGACGCTTTGTCATTGTCGTTTTGAATGAAGATGCGGTCGCCGTGAACCACGGGCGAGGTTCCGGTGTTCCAGCCGTCGCGCATCGGGTAGGCCTCGTAGCGACGCTCCCAAAGTTTTTTCCCATCCAGGTCGCAGCAGAATAGACCAATATTGGCAAAGTAAGCATAGACGCGCTCACCATCGGTCACTGGCGTCTCGGACGCATAGGAGTTGCGAGGGTGACGCTCCATCGGCGGGATGCCTTTGTGGGCTTCGAATTCCCAGACAATCTTTCCAGTGTTGAAATCGAGGCAGTACAGCATCCAGCGATGCGAGTCTTCTTGCCGCAGATGGCCCCCCGGGTAACCGCCGACATGCGGCGTGGGGAGTTCCTTTTCCCCGACCGCCGACGTCACGAAAACGCGATTCCCCCAGATGATCGGCGACGACCAACCCCAACCGGGAACGCGGGTCTTCCACACAACATTCTCGGTATCGCTCCACTTTTCCGGCAGCGTGGCACCCTCGCCAATTCCGTCCGACTTCGCCCCGCGATACTGTGGCCAGTTCTCCGTTTGGGCCCAGGCTTGCCCCGCGCAACCAAGTGCAAGCGTGGCGGCGAGGAGGGTGAGGATATATTTCATGGGTGGACTCACGGCATTGTTGGAGTTGATCTTGAGCGATAATCTCCCAGCTTCGATACTGCTGCCTGCCATAACATTCTACCCGTTTCCCCCATGTGATAACCGCCGGCTACCTTCTCGGCTCATACCGCAACGCCACCGCTCCGGAGCCGAACTCCCGTCGGCTCACGAGCTTTAAGTCGACATACTTCGATAGCCCCGCGAACAACGTCGGCCCGTGGCCCGCCAGTCTTGGGTGCACGACGAGTTCGTACTCATCGATCAATTCCAGCTCCGCGAGCGCCAGCGGGAGCTTCACGCCGCCCACGAACAGTCCCTTGCCTGCTCCCAGCTTGAGCTGCTGAACGGCCGTCCCCAGATCCCCGCGCACGAGTTCCGCGTTCCAATCGAGCTGGCTCAAGGTGCTCGACACGACGTACTTCTTGGCCGCGTCGATCGTGCGGGCGAAGGGTTCCATCCACTCGGCCATCCACTGAGGCCGCAGCCCATTTGCCGGCCACCGCCACGCGGCCTGCATCATTTCGAAAGTGACCCGGCCAAATAGCAGGGCATCGGCCTGGGCGAGTTTCTCGGCCCAGAATCGATGCAGTTCTTCGTCCGTGGAACCCGCACGATGATCGACGCAGCCGTCCAGCGTGACGTTGATGGCATACCGAAGGGGTCGCATGACGTGCTCATTTCGTCGGCTTCCGGCGTGGCCGCGGCTTCGCCGCAGCCCCTCGAATCATGAGTTTGCCCTTCCCGGTGGATGGCAATGGAATCCTCGCCTGATCAATCGCCGCGGCAATCATCGCCGCCACGTCTGGATCCGCCAATTGTTTGGCCGCTTCCACCCGGATGAAGCGGGCCTGCTTTCCCGATCCCTGCAAAAGCTTCTTCGAGTCGGAGAGCTTTGGTCCCTGATTGAAGTACAGAGCCAGACCGGTGGCGCGGGCGGAGATCGCCACGATGCCATCGATCCCGTGGTCCGTCGGCGAATAGCTGATGACGATGGCGTGGCCGTAGTCGTACGCCAGCTCGTTGGCGGTCGGTAATCGCTTACGTACAGCAGTCCGGACCGCTCGAATGAGCTTCTGATCCTGCGGATCAAGCCTGTCGATGAAGGACCGGAGCTGGGCCTCCGGCGTAAGTTTCGTGATATCGGGTTTCACTGGCACCGCACACTCCCATCGTTTTTAGCAGTTCCGCTTCAGCTCCGCCCAACTTGTGATGATCTAACGGGCTATGGCGATATTAAGCGACCATGGATGACGCTTCAACCCTCTAAAACACTTTCTGTCCAATAAGCAGGCCGCTCCGCCGAACTGTTTTTGCATGCCAAGGCTCTATCCCCTAACGATGCTGCCCGCCGCGATATCTGTCGTCGCGTTTCTAATTGGCATGAGCGGGCAATCGGCCCAGGCTGAGGAAACCGGGGTGAAATTCAGTTTCGAGGAACACTCCGTCGAGTTTCACAACCAGGACGTCAAGCTGGCCGGAAGTCTGCTTTTGCCAAAGAGCGAGGTGTCTGTTCCGGCCGTTGTCTTTGTCCATGGCGCTGGCCCGCAGACTCGGGTGCCCTACCGTGAGGCAGGGGAGTATTTCGCGCGATAGGGTATTGCCGCATTGATCTACGACAAGCGCGGAACCTGTTTCCTTTTGCCGATCTCCGAGGGGTGATCGATCAATAATCCAGGCCCAATCGGTCATGGTTTTCAATGCCGGCGCGCGATGTAACCCCCTACGACCGTGTGGTTAAGCATTGGTGGAGGTTTTGCGGGCCGTCGAAGCCCGGGGAACTTTTTTCGGGCCCGGCTGTATAACCTCTCAGCGGGTTCAGTGCAGCAAGACAGGGCGCCATGAACGATGACCTCGATGCGATCCGACGGGTACTGGCGGACGACGTCGAGTCGTTCCGAAGCCTCTTGGAGCGCTACCAGCGCCCGATTTTGACACTGGTCCGCAACCTGACGCCGCCCCACACCGACCACGAGGGAGTCGCGCAGGAGGTGTTCCTGGCCGCGTTCCGCTGCCTCGCATCGTTTGACCCAAAGCGGTCGGCGTTCTCGACATGGCTGTTCACCATCGCCCGCAACCGCTGTCGCAACGAGCTCGCCCGCCGGCAGCCGGTCGCGGGCGTCGAACTGCCCGAGTCCGTCGATCTACGCTCGCCAGAGCGGGAGGCTTCGGAAGCGGAATTATTTCGCCAGCTCGACGCGGCCCTGGATGCCCTGCCGTTCGAGCAGCGTTCTGCCTTCGTTCTCTCGCAGCTGCAAGGCCTTTCCTACGAGGAGGTCGGTCGGATCGAGGGGGTCGGCGTGGGCACCGTGAAGTCGCGAATCGCCAGGGCCCGTGAGAAACTTCGCTGTCTCCTCCGCCACTTAGCAGAGCCGCACTCATGAACGACGAACTTTACGATCTGTGGATCCAACGGGCTAATGCCGAGGCGCCCGCTGACTTCGCCGACCGCGTCATGGACGCTGTCCGCCGCGAACCGCTGCCCTCCTCGAAGGGCGTCGGGGTCCGGCTGCTGTCGTCACCCGCCGTGCGCGTCGCCGCCTGCGTACTGGCGAGCCTCGCTTGCCTGTATCGCATGGCGGCCGTTGTTGCCGTCTTTTTCGTCCAGTGAACTCCGTAATGTAAGGATTTCAATTGAGCACCCCTAACTCTTCCCCCCGCAGTCCGCTGATCGCCGTGATTCTATCGCTCGCCGCCACCGGACTCGGCCAGATTTACTGCGGCCGTATCGTCCGCGGCTTGGTGATGTTCCTCGGCTCGCTACTGTTCGCGCCGGCGATCGTGGTGGCCGCCTTATTGCCACCGGCGACCATTGTTCTGGTCGGCCTGATCCTCGCGCTGCTGACGGTGCTGGGGGTCTATGTCTTTGCGGTCGTGGACGCCTTCCGCCTTGCCCGCCGCGACAGTGATCTCTTCCAGTCAATGGACTACAACCATCCGCTGGTCTACGCTCTGTTCATCCTGGTAGGACTGACGTACTCATCGGGCGGACTGTACTTCATCCGCAGCAACGTCTTCGAGGCCTTTGCGATTCCGACGTCCAGCGAGGTGCCGACGTTGCTCCCCGGTGATCGGATTCTGGTTAACAAGACGACTTACCAGAGGCGATTTGTGCGCCGTGGCGACGAGGTGGTGTTTCGCGTGCCGTCGGAGGGGGTGAACTGGGTCAAGCGTGTCATCGCGCTGCCCGGCGATACCGTCGAGGTGAAGGACAACGAGGTGTTCGTCAACGGGCAGAAGTTCCCGCGCGAGCCGGTGCCGCGGGCGAGCCTCGGGGCCGCAGCGCAAGAGGTCAAGGGCGAAGTTTTCGTGGAGACCAACTCCAGCCGCCGCTATCGAATTCTCTTCGCCGCCGACACGAAGCCGTTACCGGACTATCCCCAGGTAAAGGTGCCCAGCGGGGCGTGCTTCGTGCTGGGCGACAACCGGAACAACTCGCGAGACAGTCGCACGATGGGCTTCGTGGCCCTTGGCGACGTACTCGGCGACGTGCAGTACAGGTACTGGCCAGCCGCGACCTGGACCCGATTCGGCGTCCTGACCGAATAGATGCGATTTTCAGCGCTGTTGGTGCTCGACCAAATGCACCCGAGTTGCCCTACTATCTTGCTGTTCCTTCCGCTACTGGGGACCGTTTCCGCGCTCGCAACTGTCGCTCTGCTGATCGTGCTGACCAGGACTCGCCGCGACCATGACCGAGCGGGAGCGAGCAGAATCCTCTTCTCACTCGATGTTCTGTGCCTGGTCCTGTTTGTTCCGTTCATGTTCTACTGGAACCTGATCGGCTTTCGTTTTTGATGGCCTGCCTGTGCATTTGCGTGACATCGTACCCGTACCGGCCCCGCCGCACCGTTTAAGGTCCGGGCCAATATCGAGCGCAGTCGGACGAATGTCTTCCATGAGCACCGAAAACCCTGCCTTGGCCCGACGATCCGACCTGGACGCCCTGCGGGCCGGTGCCATGCTGCTGGGGATCGTCTTGCACGCTTCCCTCTCGTTCTTCCCGTCCTACTGGATGGTCACGGATACTCGGCAGAATGACATTTTCGGGATCGTCTTCTCGGCCATCCACGGTTTTCGGATGCCGTTGTTCTTCGTGATCAGCGGCTATTTCAGCGCGATGCTGCTCCACCGGCGAGGCCGCGGCGCGCTCATCAAGCACCGATTCCTCCGGGTGTTCCTCCCGCTGATCGTGGGGCTGTTCACGATCGTCCCGCTCATGATGGTGATCTCCACCCTCGCCATAACCTCCACCCCCCAGAAAGCCAGCGGCGCTGCGCCGGCACCGAAGGCGTCAAAAGCGTCGACGATCTGGGCGGCCGCGCAAGCCGGTGATCTGGACGCCATGGAGCGGCACTTGAATAGCGGTGTGGCGGTGGACGCCATCGACCCCGAGCGCGGCGGCTCGCCGTTGCAGTGGGCAGCGGTCACCGGTCAGGCAGAGGCCATCGAGTTGCTCATCCGACGAGGCGCTGATGTGAACGCCGTGGGCCGGGACGGCGGGACGGCCCTCCATGCGGCGGCTTTCCTGGGCCATGAGAAAGCTGTCGAGGTGCTCATCCAAAGCGGCGCGAATCTCAACGTGGCGAACAAGGACGGCAGCAAGCCCCTCGATACGGCGATCCTCGACGAGGGGACGACACGCTACTTCGCATCCTTGCTCCAGCTCGACCTCGACGAGAACGACCTGGGCCGCCGCAAGGCCGCGATCGCCGAATCCCTGCGCCACCACGGAGCGACCGCGAGGAGGCAGCCCGGCCTGGCGGACATCCTCATGCAGTTGCCCCTCTTCAGCCACCTCTGGTTCCTGTGGTTCCTCTGGTGGCTGGTCCTGGGATACGCGGCCGTCTCGGCGATTGGCTCACGCCTCCCCTCTCTGCGCGGTGTTTTTGTCAGCGGGCTGCGCCTCCCCACCTGGCTGGTCCTCTCGCCGGCCCACTACCTCTGGCTGATCCCGCTGACGATGATCCCCCAGTGGTTCATGGGGGACGGCGGCGCCACGCCGATCTTCGGGCCCGACACCTCGACCGGTCTCCTCCCCATCCCGCACGTGTTCGCGTACTACGCGATCTTCTTCGGCTTCGGCACGCTCTCCTTCAAGTTCGACGACGGATCCGCTCGGATCGGCTGGCGCTGGTGGCTGCCGCTCGCGATCGGGCTCCTCGTGATCCTGCCTCTCGCCCTGGCCCTCCTCGGCGGATGGTCCGGCCCCGCGGGCTTCACGATTTCGCCTCTCGCGCGCCGAGTGCTCATGGTCTTCGTGCAGGCCGCCTACCCCTGGTTCATCACCTTCGGCCTGATGGGCCTCTTCCAGCGCTTTTGCCCCGCCGAAAACGCCACCATGCGATACCTCTCCGACTCCGCCTATTGGCTCTACCTCGCCCATCTGCCGCTGATCATCGCGGCCCAGCTCGTGGTGAAGGACTGGCCGATCCCGGCTCTTGTCAAGTTCTTGCTCATCGTCACGGTGGTGACCTCTTTCCTGTTGTGGACCTACCAAACCCTGGTGCGCTACACCTGGGTGGGACGATTCCTGAACGGGCCGCGCGCTCGGCCTGCACCATCTGATGCGCCCGCAATCGTCACGTAAAGCTGTATCGGCTTTCGTTTTTGATGGCCTGCCTGCGCATTTGCGTGACTTCGCCCTCAATAACCTGGCAATGGCGCAGACTGGAACCTTCGAGAGTGCCGATTCTTGATGGCGATACTTAAGCCGAGAGTTTGCCATTCCCCTGCACGTTCGTGACATACGGCGTGTCGGTCTCGATTTCGATCGACCAGCGATTGTGGATGCGGTAAACGATCCCCCGCCATGTCACTCGCCGTCCCAGTTGGGCTTGCAAGAGCGCATAGGCATTTACCAGCGGCACGACGGGCGCTGCAAGGAAGCAGCCGATCCACGCTCCCACGGGGGACCAGACACTCCCCCCGCGACTGGTCACAATTTGAAAGACATGAATCTCCGCCCAGAAGTGAGCCACGAGGAAACTCACTCCCAGCGTGACGAGTGCCCCGAAAACGGACCAGAATGTGGCTTTGTCCCCCTGCCATGCCGCGCTCGCCAGGTAGGCCGCACCCCACGCACTCACGGCTGCCATCCCATACGTTTCGAGCGCGATGGCATAGCGATAGGGATGATATAGCCACACGACTTTAAGCTGTCGCGAGATGAAGCCGATGCAAGACATTAACCCGATGGACTCACGGGAATCGGCAATCACTTCCGGTACGATTTCCATCCGATGCCCGCGTTCGCGCAGCAGAATTGCCAGCGGGACATCTTCGCCGAACGATTGCTCCCAAAATCGGCCCTGGCGAGCTGCTTCAAAGACGTCTCGGCGAATGGCCATTGAACCTCCCCAGGCCAGTCCAAACCAGGATCGGCGCATCTCCGCGCCGCAGTTCCACATATAGCGGATCAGCGTCCCCCACTCGGAACTTTCCGGAATGTACCAACGAACGCCGGTGGTCACGCCGACATCCTGAATTTGCAACGGCTGCACGAGATCGCGCAGCCAATGGCGATTGGCAATCACGTCCGCGTCGGCAATGGCCACCACTTCGTAGGATTCATCGAGATCGGCGATGCCTTGCAACAGGGAGGTCACCTTGAGCGAACGGTGCTTGGACCGCGTGGACAAAGCCTCCATGCGGGCCGGCACGGGAGCATTGCGCAGCGCCTCGGCGACGACTGGCCAGGCGGGGTCTTCGGCCCGGTCCACCACCACCCGCACATCGAAGTTCGGATAGTCCTGATCGAGCAGACACGCAATGCAACGCGCTAAGAAGGGATCAGCGCCGCGCACGCACAGCACGATTCGTGCGCGCGGTTGATACAGGGGGGCGTTGTCGTTGTCGCGGCGGTGGCGAATGAGCCTTGCATACCGCACGCTCAGCAGCAAGACCCAGGCGGAGACAAGCAGCGAGGCGGACCAGAATGAGATCAGCGCAATCATCTGGACTAAGCCTGTTGAAAAAGGGGTCTGGCTCGGAGCCTTGATGCGATTCCGCCAACGAAAAGAAGGCGTGGCGACGTGCCTGACCCCTTTTTCAACGGACTACGCCTTCGCGAACGTCAACTCGTCTCTGACTTCGCCGATTGCCCGCAGCAGCCCGTCGATGGCTTCCGGCGTATGGTTGGCGTTGATCTGAACCCGCAAAATACCGCCGTTGATGGGGACCGCGGGGTAAGTAACCGATTGCACGTAATAGCCCTTCTCAAAGAGCCGTACCCCTGTCTTCAGGGTTTGTTCAATTTCGCCGACGAGAATCGAAATGATTGGTCCGACACCTCCACGATAGGACAAGTCGAGTTGGTCGAGCCCATCTGTCATTTGGCGAATTCGTTGGTGCAAACGCCGCCGTATTTCTTCAAACTCGTCGGTTTCGATGAGGTCGAGCACTGCATCGATGGCTGCCAAATAGGGTGCCGGAATCGGTCCGCTGAAGATGTACGTCCCTGCTTTCATTTTCACCATCATTTTCAGAGCGGACGGGCAGGTTATGTAGGCACCCATGGTCGAGAAGCCTTTGGACAGAGAGCCGACATGCAGAACATCGCGCAAAGTGCCCAGGGCTTGCATCGTCGAACCGCGGCCGCCGGGTCCAACGACTCCCGTGCCGTGTGCATCGTCGACATAGAGGACAGCGCCGTTCCGCTTGGCCGCCTCGTAGAGTTCGGCCAGCTGGGGAATCTCGCCCGACATGCTGTAGACTCCGTCGACCAAGACCAGGCAGCCATTGCGCTTGTCGCGCTGGCACAGACCGTCGAGCGATTTCGGGTTGGACGCGTCAAACGACCTCAACTCCGCACCGTTGGCCGACGCAATTTTGCACGCCATCCAAATGCTGTTGTGGGAAGTTCGGTCCACGACCAGGACATCGCCACGGCCGGCCAAGGCTGGAATGACCCCCGAGTGACACAGCGAAACACTGGGAAATACCAAGGTGTCTTCGACATCCAACCAGCTTGCCAGCCGGCTTTCGATCCGTTGATAGATCCCTGTGCTGTAAAAAATCCGCGAACAGGACTGATGGGTTCCCCACTCATTGATGCTGTCAGTGATGGCGTCGCGGAGTCGAGAGTGAAAATCGAGCCCCAGAAAACCTGCCGAGCCAAAGTTGACGACTTCTCTTTCTTCAATCACGCAGTGCCGCTGATTAATCACGCTTGTTAGCGTCAGGTCCTTCATGTCCGCGTAGCCGATGCGCTCCAGAAACTCGAGCCCCAAGCGAATGAACTTGTCATTGCGCATGCGATTGCAGAGCTCGTCCATGCAACCATGACTATGTCCGTTCGTCCCGTTACTCGATGGTTCGGCGAGGTCCGCCGACGGAAAACGCAGTAAATCGGCATTGGCCCGCATGGGGAGTCGCCTTGAGCAAGTTGTGTAGAAAATGGCGGAAAGTTACCGCATCAAGACTCCCTGGGAGTTTTTAGCGTGCAGATCCTCAATCACTGTGACAACGCAGGGAAATGCAATTCATTCCTGTCTTTTCATGCTGCCCGCATAGTTAATTTGGGAAACATGCGTAGACTGCAATGTGCCATTATGAATATGGCATTTTTAGAATTCAAGAGGAAAAGTTGAGAATCCTTCGGCGACGTAAGTCTAATCGCCACAAAGGAATGGCCGCTCTACGTTTGGCCGGACGGCTTAAAGTCGAGCATGGGCGCGGCAAGATTTGAATCTGCGCAATCTCGTCGCGGCCTACACCAATCCCCCCAGGCTCGTCATCCCGATTGGCTCGCGGCAGGCGAAGGGCTCGCCGTACGGGGTGCCGATGCATTTGCCCCAGTAGGCGGCTTCGTCGCGGAGTTGGTCGAGGAAGGTGGGCGGGGTGGGCGGCTTCCCGGCGACGAATTGGCTTTGGTAGCAGGAGATGGCGGCCAGTTTGCGGTCCCAGAAGGGGGTGATGTCCAGGATGAAGGCGGGCTGGGCGGCTTGCTTGAGATGGACGCAGTAGTAGTTGAAGATTCGCCGCGGGTGCCACGGCTCGCCGGGGATGTCGCTTTTGGTCAGCTTCGACCAGAACCGGGCGGCCTCGATGAGCTGCGTGGCGGCGACGTGGTCGGGATGGGCATCGACCCAGTACGGGGCGAAGAGCCAAAGCGGCCGGACCCGCCGAAAGACTGCCGCCAGCTTGTGCCGGGCTTCCAGCGTCGGCTCCAGGCTCCGGTTGGGGAGCCCCAGATTCTCCCGCCAGTCCAGCCCGAGTATCTCCGTCGCCGCCGCGGTTTCCTTGGCCCGAATTTCCAGCGTTCCATGCGGCGTCGGCTCTCCGCTGGTCAGGTCGAGCACGCCGACCTTCCGCCCCTCTTCCTTGAACTTCAAAATGGCCCCCGCCATGCCGAGCTCGGCGTCGTCGGGATGCGGGGCGATGACCAGGATGTCGAGGGAAAGGGCTGGAGATTCCATAGGAGACATTCTACACAGCGGCGTCAGGTATAATGGAGTTGCCTGAATAGCAGACTGGAACATCCATGAGCCCTGGCATCGATACCACCCCTGGCGTGTGCAGCGGCGAAGCCTGCATTGCTAAAACGCGCATTCCGGTTTGGCTTCTCGTGCAAGCCCGGCGGCTGGGGACCAGCGACGCTGATCTGCTCGGGAATTATCCTTCTCTATGCGCCGACGATCTGGCCAACGCTTGGACCTATGCCGAGGCCCACCAGGACGAAATTTCCCAGCAAATCGCGGATAACGAGGCGGCGTGACAAATGGGTCCTCGCACTGGCGAGCTTAGCTACTGGGTATTTACGGCTGGTTGCCTCGTGGTCGGCCTCGTCGTTTGGGCGCTCGGATTTCACCGAACGGGAATCGGGATCGGCTGGTTCGGAATCGCAATTTTTGTCTGGCGTCAACATACTGTTTGGTGGATCATCCGTGAACGCTCCAGCCGCACAAAAGATTCAGATTAGGACGCTCGCAACAGCTCTGCTTGGTTTCGCGACACTCGCCAGTTCCCTATAGTAAAGCTTTCCCTTTCGCACACTGGTCCCGAACTTTAATAGGAGGATGCCGTGCGCGGTTTCTCTTTGCTTGCCATTGCGTCGTTTATGCTCGTCCTCAATTCTGCTCTTCCCGCTGCGGGTGCCGATCCCAAGAAAATCACCTCGGTCGAAGGGATCACCGAGTATCGCCTCGATAACGGCCTGCGGGTGCTCATTTTTCCCGATGATTCGCGGCCGAAGGTGACGGTGAGCATGACGGTGTTCGTCGGCTCGCGGCATGAGGGGTATGGGGAGACGGGGATGGCCCATCTGCTGGAGCACATGGTCTTTAAGGGGACGCCGAAGAATCCGCTGATTCCCAAGGCGCTGCAGGACCACGGGGCCCAGTTCAACGGGACCACCAATTCCGACCGGACCAATTACTTTGAGACGCTGACGGCGACGGATGAGAACCTGGAATTCGCCATCGCCCTGGAAGCGGACCGGCTGGTGAACAGCCGCGTGCTGCGGGAGGATTTGTTTTCGGAGATGACGGTCGTTCGCAACGAGTTTGAGCGAGGGGAGAATTCGCCCGACAGCGTGCTGGGGAAACGGATCGTGGCGGCTGCCTATGAATGGCACAACTACGGCAAGACGACGATCGGCAACCGGAGCGATATCGAGCGAGTGCCGATTGAGAACTTGCAGGCGTTCTATCGCAAGCATTATCAGCCGGACAACGCGATGGTGGTGGTGGCGGGGAAGCTCGACGAGAAGAAAACGCTGGCCCTGATTCAAAAGCACTTTGGCGCGATTCCCAAGCCGGACCGCAAGCTCGACGCGACCTACACCGAAGAGCCGGAGCAGGACGGCGAGCGGCTGGTGACGCTGCGGCGCGTGGGGGACGTGGCGCTGGTCGGCATTGCCTGGCACATTCCCGCCGGCCCGCACCCGGATTTTCCGCCGCTGCAAGTGCTGGCGAACATTTTGGACAACGAGCCGTCGGGCAAGGCTTACAAGGAACTGGTGCAAACCAAAAAGGCCAGCTCCGTTTCCACGTTCGCCCGCGGCCAGCACGACCCCGGCCTCTTCTTTGCCGATGCCGAAGTGCCGAAGGACCAGCCGCTCGATGAGGTCAAGGACAAGCTGATCTCCATCGTGGAAGAAGTCGGCGAGAAGGGGGTCACCGACGAAGAGGTCAATCGTTCCAAGGGGCAGATTTTGAAGATGCGGGAAATGGCGGCCACCAACACGCAGCAGCTTGCCATTCAACTGAGCGAATGGGCCGCCCAGGGGGACTGGCGGCTTTATTTCATCAATCGGGATGCCCTGGAGAAAGTGACCGCGGAGCAGGTGAAGTCGGCGGCGGCGAAGTACTTCAAACGGGCCAACCGGACGGTCGGGCTCTATATTCCGACCGCTCAGCCGGAACGTGTGCCGGTGCCGAGCACGCCGGACGTGGACCAGCTCGTCAAGGATTACAAGGGACGGGCGGCAGTGTCGGCCGGCGAAGCGTTTGACTTCAATCCCAAGGCCATCGAAGCCCGCGTACAGCGGACGGAGCTTGTCCCCGGTGCGAAAATCGCCTTGCTGCCGAAGAAGACCCGCGGCGAAGAAGTCTATCTGACGGTCACGCTGCATTACGGCAACGACCAGAACCTGAAGGGACTCGACACGGCTGCCGGGTTCCTGGCCCCCATGATGCTCAAGGGGACCAAGCACCTTTCGCAGCAGGAAATGAAGGACGAGCTCGACCGACTAAAGGCGACCCTTTCGCCGGGAATCGGAGGCGGTCGCGGCGGGCCGACGGGGGGGCTTGGCTCGATCTCATTCACGGTTCACACCAAGCGGGAAAGCCTCCCTGCGGTCCTGAATATTTTGCGGCAAGTCCTCCGCGAGCCCTTGCTGCCGGCGGACGAGTTTGAAGTGATGCGGCGTGAACGGCTGGCATCGCTGGAATCGAGCCGCACCGAGCCGCAGGTGCTGGCTCAGCGGGCGCTGGTTCGGACGCTGGCCCCGTATCCGGCTGACGATGTCCGTTACAACGCGACGATTGAAGAACAGATCGAGCGGATGCAGAACGTCAAGCACGAGCAGCTCTTGGCTCTTTATAAAGACTTCCTCGGCGTCGCCACGGCGGAGATTTCCCTGGTCGGTGATTTCGACAAGGAGCCCTGCCTGGCCCTGCTGAAAGAAACTCTCGCCGGCTGGAAACCAAAACAGCCGTTCGAGCGGATCGCTCGGCCAGTCGTGAAATTGGTGGAAGGAACGAAGCAGGAAATCAACACGCCGGACAAGGCGAACGCTGTCTATTCGGCGGGGATGTTGCTCCCCATTTCCGATGAGCATCCGGACTACCCGGCTTTGGTTCTGGGCAACTTCATTCTCGGTGCGGGCTCCCTCTCTTCGCGTCTCGGTGACCGAGTGCGGCAGAAAGAAGGGCTTTCCTACGGCGTTGGCTCCAACTTCGTCGCCACGGCCCAGGACGACCGTGCCAACCTGATGCTCGGCGCAAGCTGCCAGCCGCAGAACGTCGGCAAGCTCGAAACCGTGATGAAAGAAGAGCTCGACAAATTACTGGCGAAGGGAGTGACAGCCGCTGAAGTCGAAAACGCCAAAAAGGGTCTCCTGCAACAACAGCAAGTCGCCCGTTCCAACGACCAGGCCCTCGCCTCCATGCTCAGCAGCCAACTCTTCGAAGGGCGCACCATGGCCCGCGAAGACGAGCTGGAAAAGAAAATCGCCGCCCTCACCCCCGAAGCCGTCTCCGCCGCTTTGAAAAAGCACATTGATCCGAAGCGGCTGGTGATTGTGACGGCGGGGGATCGAAAAACCGGAGGAGGAAAGTAACGCCACGTGCACCGACGTTGAACGCCGATAACGGCCGAGCCACTACACGACTCGGTGCAACAGTTCGTTGCCTCGCAGTCCTCGCAGCAGATTCTCCACCGAAATCTCCGCCATCTTCTGGCGAGTCTGCTCGGTGGCGCTGCCGAGGTGGGGGGCAATGGTGACGTTGTCGAGCGAGAGCAGCGGATGGTTTCGCGGCAAAGGCTCGGGGTCGGTGACGTCGAGGCCGGCGGCGTAGATGCGGCGGGTTTGCAGAGCCTCGGTGAGGGCGGCGGTATCGACGACCGGGCCGCGGGCGATGTTGATGAGGATGGCGGTCGGCTTCATCTTGGCGAAGGCGGCGGCCCCGATGAGGCCGCGGGTCTCGTCGGTCAGCGGGCAGCAGAGCATGATATAGTCCGACTGGGCGAGCAGATCGTCGAACGAAGCATAGTTCGCGAAGGTGGCTGCTTCGGCCGCTGCATTCCGCCGCCGATTGTGATAGAGGACCTGCATGTCGAAGGCCCGCGCGCGCCGCGCGACTTGCTGGCCGATGCGACCCAGGCCGAAGATGCCGAGGGTGCTGGAATGGATCTCGCGGCCGAGCATGTAGCCGGGGTCGTAGCGGGTGAAGGCGGGACTGCGGGCATAACGATCCCCTTCCGCCAGCCGGCGTCCTGCCGCCAGCAGCAGCGTCATTCCCATATCCGCCGTCGCCCCGTCCAGAATCCCCGGCGTATTCCCCACGGGAATCCCCCGCTCCTTCGCCGCCGGCAGCCGAATGTGGTCCACCCCGACGCCATAGTTGCTGACCACCTTCAGCCCCGGCAGCCGGTCGAGGAGCGCCGCATCCACAAGCGGATGGCCGTAGGTGTAAAGGCCCTGCACCTGCGGTGCGATGGCTTCCCCGGCCGCTGACCAGGGGAGGACTTCGACCTTGCCCGCCATGAGGCCGGTGACAGTGTCGTCGAGGGGGGTATCGGCGATTACGAGGGGAAGAGGCATGGTTTCGCGTCCATCAAAACTGCGGCGGGGCCAAAAACTCCGTCCGCCGATTGTACGCCGCGGCGTGGGGGAGTCTACAATAAGGGACGCCGGGGGCACTCACTGGAACAAAGGAGGCGGTTATGCGTCGGAATCTCGTGCTTGGTTTTGTCCTGTTCGGCGTTTTGGGACTCGGGCGTTTGGCTACCGCTCAGGATGATCCCGCGAAGGTGGCGGATCCCTTTGACGGAGGCGCAAACTCAGAAAAGCGAGTGGAGCGTTCCGCTGGCCATATCATCAAGCTCGCCCAGCCGCTCGGTGCCGAGGCAACTCTGGAACAAAGGCTGCAAGCAAAAGGGACATTCGAAGCCAATGAGGCTCCGCTCAAGGAGTTTGTGGAAGCCTTGGGAGCCGCCCTGGATACGTCCGTTGTACTCGCGGTCAAGAAGATGGAAGAAGCAGCGATCAACACGGAAACCCCGGTCGTCTACAAGCTGAAAAACGTGAAGGTCCAAACGGCGCTGCGGCTCATCCTGGACCAATTGGGGCTGACGTACGTTACGCATGACGACGTGATCATGATCACAACGCCGGAAGATGCCGGCTCACAACTTTCGACACGCGTCTACGATTGCCGGGATTTGATGAAGCTGCCCTCGCCGGTGCGGAGGGGACTGAAGACGCATCCGGAACAGCAACCGTCGAACATCGGCACTTCGGGCCTCCCAGCCAAGGCTCCCGAGAAGAAGGAGGAAGTGGGACCGGACGGTGGTTATGAGATTGCTGACTTGATGAAGACCATTACGGTGACCGTGGTCCCCGACTCTTGGGACGAAGTCGGCGGCCCCGGCAGCCTCGCCGACTTTAAAGGCTTACTCACCATCAGCCAGACGCAGGAGGTCCACGAACAGATCGAAAAACTCCTCAACATGCTGCACCAGGCCGGCGGGCTAGAGGAGAAGGTGAAGGTCTCGCGGTAGTGCCGGAAAGGAACGGCCACAAAAAACGTGAAAATGCACAAAAAGGAAATGGGTCTGCGATTCGCTTTTTGTGTTCTTCGTGGCTTTTTGCGGCCGTTCGCCTTTGCGAATTTCACTCCGGCAAATTATGCCCCATCTTGTCCCGCTTGGTCGCCAGATACCGCTCATTGTGCGGATTTGACGGGGCAACGATGGGCACCTGGTCGACGACTTCGAGGTTGAACCCGTCGTAGATGAAGGCGCTGGTCTTTTTGGGGTTGTTCGTCAGCAGCCGCACTTTGGAGAGGCCGAGGTCTTTGAGAATCTGGATGCCGACGCCGTAATCCCGCACGTCCGCCTTGAAGCCGAGGGCGTGGTTGGCTTCGACGGTGTCCATCCCCTGCTCTTGCAGCTCGTAGGCTTTGATTTTGGCAACGAGGCCGATGCCCCGCCCTTCCTGCGGCAGATAGATGATCGCCCCGGCTCCGGCCTGGCTCACCAGCTCCATCGCCATGTGCAGTTGGCTGCCGCAGTCGCAGCGGAGGGAGTCGAGGAGGTCGCCGGTGAAGCAGGAGGAGTGGAGGCGAACGAGCGGGGCGTCGACGCTGCTGAGATCCCCTTTGACGAGGGCGAGCGGGTTCTGCGACTCGAACTTGACCTCGTAGACGATGACCGTGAAGTCGCCGTACTTCGCCGTCGGCAAGTTGGCTGTCGCCAGACGGCTGACCAGTTTTTCGCTGACGCGGCGGTGCGAAATGAGCTGCTCAATGGAGATGATGTGCAGCTTGTGCTTTTTGGCGATAACGGAAAGCTGGTCGCGGGTCGCCCGGTTGCCGGCATCGTCGAGAATCTCGCACAGGACGCCGACGGGAGCGAGCCCCGCCATACGGCAGAGGTCCACAGCCGCTTCGGTATGGCCGGCTCGGCGGAGAACGCCTCCTTCTTTCGCCAAGAGTGGATGAACGTGGCCGGGACGGACGAAGTCGGCAGCGGTGCTCTTGGGATTCGCCATCTCCCGAACGGTGCAGCAACGTTCATCGACGGTGATCCCCGTCTTGCCGCTGCGATGGTCAATCGGCGTCAAGAATCCAGTCCCGAGCGGAGCCGTGTTCGTATCGACAATCGGCAGCAAATTCAGCCGCCGGGCCACATCCGGCAGCAACGGCACGCAGAATTCCCCTCGCCCCGAAAGGATGAAGTTAATCGTCTCCGGCGTCGCCTTTTCCGCCGAACAAATAAAATCCCCTTCGTTCTCCCGGTCCTCCGCGTCCACGACAATAATCACCTCGCCCCGGGCAATGGCATCGACAGCGTCTTGGACTTGGGAGAAGGGCATGAGGATGGCAGAGTAAGCAGCGAAAAAAGGATCGACGAAGAGTCTCCACGTATTATAGACCCAAAGCGTCTCGCTCGTTAGGTACGCCTGTTGGCTCAGTTAAGTCGCCGGAGGCGTTACTTCAGCCGTACCAGCTTCCCCTTGCGGCGGACGATGTTCTTATAGTCCCACTGGATGTCGCGAGCATTGGCCAGCCAGCGCGCGAGGTTCTCGACGTTGACCTCTTTGGCGGCGGTGTAACGGGCTTCGGCGGCTTTGAAGCTCCCCTCGTCCTGCAGATCTTCCTCATCAAAGGACTGGCCGCTCCAAAAGAGGAGGCGGACGCAATCCTTCAGCTTGCCATAGCCGACGACGGGGTTCCCCTCCAGAAACCAGACGGGATGCGCGTGCCAGATCTTATTTTCCGCCTCCGGCAGATGCTTATCGATCTCCTTGGCCAGGAGATTCGCAATCTTGCGTTCGGCGGGAGTGAGGGCTTTGTTGTATTTGGTCGTATCGGGGTGCATGGAGACGCTCGCTTAATGGGCGGAGACCACTGTGCCACCAAGGCGCAGCTTTAGTACGTGCGCTATTTATCGCAACGACTGTTCGTTCAGGTATTTAAGCAAGAAATCAGCGAGGGAATCGCCAACCTTTCTTGTCCACAATCGAGGATCTTTTCCTTGGTAGACCAGTTCGTGATCGAATTCATAGACTTCGGACTGGAGCGAATCGCCGATTCGGATGAATCCGATGCTGTTTCCGTCGGAAGTCTGATTGAAGGAAGAAATCGCGAGTGCGGAGAGCGCGGTGCCTTCGTAACACCAAAAGAGGCGAGTTGTTTTGATCGCCTCCTGTAGAGAGTTTATGGCAATATTTGCTTTCCCGGGGAGGTGTACCGGCCCGAACTGTTGCAGTAATTGTCTGTAGTCATCGGGGATCTTTAGACCCGAAGAGCGTTCCTGTTGATCTAGCTGATCGCCGGGAATTGGACTGAATGTCTTCTTGACGGGGTAGCGAATGAAAAGGTCTCCGTCGAACTCGATACCAAGTTTCTTGAAGAACCTTCTTGGATTGGGATCTTTCGGATCAAAGCCGGGCCAGACATACATCTGATTCTCGCAGTACACTTCGCCTATGGAGCGAATTTTTTCGGCCAAGGAATCAAACTTGCGTGACATGACTGCTCCCTACAGCTTGCGCCGGGTCTGCTTCGCGTCGATTTCCAGCACAACCTTCCCCTCGGGGCTGGTCACGGTCATCGTCCAGTCGATTCGATCTTTATTGACATGGCGATGGATCGAATCGTGCTTGTAGTCACCCTCGGCGTTTCTCCAACGCATCGTCTGCGATTTCTCATCCCAGGTTCCCATCAGGGGAACGGCGACGTCTTCGTTGATGAAGCACGAGCGGTATTGCTTCGTCTTCGGGTCGTAGGTGACCAGGAAATGGGATTCCTTCTTCGTGGCAAGGTCCAATTCCTCGGAGATGACGAACTTCCCCTGCCGCGACCACTTGCGGCTCTGGTGGCTGATGGATTTCTCTCCCGTCCCCTTCACGGTGACCTCCGTCTCCCACTCGCCGAGGTATCGCTCGAGGACTTGCAATTCTGTCGATCGCTGGGGTTCGTCCGCATGCAATGCCCCAGAAAGACTCGCCGTCATGAAGAAAGTTAGCGCCAAGGCAATCAGTCGCATGGTGAATTTCCTTTCGTCGGAGATAGTTGGAGGTTATTGCACTTCCTGCCCTAAGATTAGGAATAAACTATCGCAGCCGCCTGCGAGAATCCAGTCCCAAGGTGGTCCCAAGCTCCGCCCTCAGTATTACCCACATTTCGTGAGCAATGCTGCGGCACCGCGGAGGAGGAGGTGGAGTTTGTTGAATCCTTGCCAGAGGGTCATCCAGCCGGGTTCGCCGTCGTGTTTTCGTCCGAGGTGACC
>JBJXFF010000119.1:0-23773 GCA_046153945.1 Pirellulaceae bacterium | reverse complement strand
GTAGGCTTCCAGCCTTCCCAAAAGAACGACCGGGCAGGCAGGATGCCTACCCCACATTCCTATCGCAGCCGTTCAAACCGCATCGCGCCGAGATTGGCGACCTCGGTCTTGAGCGGCATGAGGAAGGAGTCGTCGCTCTCGAACATCAAGACGGCATCGGTCGACTTGCCGTTGGTTTCGATGGATTTGATGGTGATCTGGTCGTCCTTGGAGTCGACAACTTCCCAGGCGGCCTCGCTTTCATAGGGTTTGCCGTCGTCTTTCACGCCGGCCAGAATCAGCTTGCCCCCTTCCTGAAACTCCATTCCCATCGTCATCGCTTTGAGCTTGGCGACCTGAGCCGGCGGAAGCTGCTTTTCGATCTCTTCGTCGAGAACCATCTGACCTTGCCACTGTCCCTGTAAGAGCTGCTCGGGCGTGATCGTCTTTTCCGTTCGCGCCGCTGGCTTTTCCGCCGTACCACTGCCGCAACCGGCAAGGGCGAGGGGGACTAAGACGAGGGCAAGAAAAACCATCCGTGGAATGTGATACATGGCGATCCTCCGTGATCGAATTGTCGGCCGCGAGGCGAAGCTATTTCACCCGGGCAAAATCGAGCTTCAAGTCCTTCGTCGCTTCGGAAACTTCCAGGGGAACCATACTAAAGTGATCGTTATCCGTAAACTCCAATCGAGTTTCTCTCTCCGGGGTGTCCGCCGTTTTCACCGTCAGAACCAGCGCTTTGCCATCGGCCTTGACGAACTTCCAGGTTCCCGCGGTGGACTTATCCCCCAAGGGCGTCTTGATAGCCATGGAAAAACTGCCATCCCCTTTGAAATCCAATTCGCCCTTCATGGAAGACGCCATCATGGATAGCAAAGGGTTTCCGCCCCCCACGCTGGCGCTCATCTGCCACTTTCCCAGCATCTTGGCGGTTGGGCTGCCGCAGCCCGTGGCAAACATGGCGACAAGCAAAGCGGCTGCGGCGAACCAGTTGCGGGGAGTCATGGTGGGTGAACTCAAGCAGAGAAGTAAAAGCCATTTCCGCCGCAAATGTATCGCGGCAGCGGCCCTGCGACAAGCACAAAATCTGCTAGCAGGATTACTCGTCCTTTTTCGGCTCAGGCTTCTCGGTCCCCTTCTTATCCCCCTTCTTGGGTTCGTCCTTGTTCTCTTCAGCAGGTTTTTCTTCCTTGTCCCCCTTCTCGCCCTTTACCCCTTTGGCCCCCTTCGCCGGGGTCTTGGTTTCCTTCACCGGTTTGGTCGGCTTCTTCTTGACGCCGCTCGTCAGTGGCTTGGCCGCGGAGACTTCGATCTTGCTGGCGGCCCCTTCGCCAGGTTGGTCCTTGATATACCAGCCCTGCACGGTGACTTTATCGCCAGGAGCGACAAACGAGAGTTCGTTCACTTCGACGCTAATCTTGCAATCCTCAGCCAGGTTGAATTTGACCTGAGCCCCGTCAGCGCTGACGGTGATATCTCCACCCCTGCCAACTTTGGTGATGGCCCCTCGTACCAGGTAAACCGTGTCATCCGCCTTTGGCTTGGCTGCTTTCTTCTCTTTCGGGTCAGGCTTCTTTTCGCCTTTTTCCTCCTTAAACACCGGCGCACCACCACCGAGATCACCATCGGCTTGAACCCCCGGCAGCCGGGCCTCGCTGGGGGTGAAGACGATCAGATTGGCCACGGGCTCCAGGACCATCCCCCGCTTATTCACTGGCGAGCGGAATTCCAGAAACATTCCCGGTTGGAGAAACGATTTTTCCGCCGTACCGGAAAATGTCACATCCTCCGGCTTGGCCTCGACCTTGAGAATCCAGACTTCCTTTTCACTCACCTCGACTTGAATCGCTCCCGGAGCGACCCCCTTGAGGGTTCCCGCCACGTTGAGTTGCTCGCGTTCCAGGTTCTGTCCCAGCGCGGAAAGGGAAGGAAGTAATCCGGCAATCAACGCCAGCGAAAGGGGGGCCAGACTTCGCATGGAAGGCCTCGATGGGTAGGGCAGGGGGGTGGGGGAGCCGCCGCCAGGGCAGCCAATAACCATCACCCCAAGGTAACAGTTCAAGTCGCCCAGTGCCAGCTTATCTGGCCCAAACGACCCGATCGTGCGAAACTACTCGGCAACCGAATTTGTAGAATTCGAGACTTATTCCTGAGATTCCCGCTCAGAAATCCCAATTCCCAGTCATTGCCTCATGCGCATCGCCCACATCATTACCCGCATGATTGTTGGCGGAGCCCAGGAGAACACGCTGCTGAATTGCCTCGACTTAATTCAGATTCACGGCGACGAGGTGCTGCTGATCACCGGTCCGGCTCTGGGGCCAGAAGGAGATCTGTTGCAGCAGGGGAGGGAAGGGGAGGTTCCTCTGGCTTATGTGTCGGAGCTGCGACGGTCGATTCATCCCTGGCGGGACGCGGCTAGCTACCGGGGGATCAAGAAAGTACTGCGAGAGTTCCAGCCGGACGTCGTGCATACGCACAGCGCGAAAGGGGGTTTTCTCGGGCGGCTGGCGGCGTGGTCGCTGCGCGTGCCCGCGATTGTGCATACCGTGCATGGAGCGCCGTTTCATCCGTTTCAAAACGTGGTGCCGCGAACTCTCTTCCGCTGGTGCGAGTGGTATGCCGCCCGCCGCTGCCACGCCATCATCAGCGTGGCCGATGCGATGACCGATTTGATGGTGGAGGCTGGCGTTGCTCCGCGGGAGAAGTTTACGACGATCTACAGCGGCATGGACGTAGAGCCGTTCTTGCATGCCAACGATTCGCGGCAGCGAGTCCGGCAAGAGCTTGGCTACAAGCCAGAACATGTAGTCATCGGCAAAATCGCCCGTCTCTTTCACCTCAAGGGGCATGGCGACGTGATTGCAGCGGCCAAGGAAGTGATCTCGCGGAATCAAGACGTCCGCTTTCTCTTCGTCGGCGACGGCATCCTGCGAGACTCCTTGCAGCAGCAGATTGATGCAGCCGGCTTGCACGATCATTTCCAGTTCACCGGACTGGTGCCGCCGACTAAGATTCCCGAACTCCTGGGCGCGGTGGATCTCCTGGTTCATGCCAGCCTTCGGGAGGGTCTAGCCCGCGCGCTTCCCCAGTCGCTCATCGCCGACAAGCCGGTGGTCAGTTACGACGTCGACGGCGCGCGGGAAGTCTGCATCAACGATCAAACCGGTTGCCTGATTCCGCCACGCGACGTCAAAGCTCTCGCGGCGGCACTTACCCAACTCGCTGGCAACGCGTCCCTCCGCGAACAATTCGGCAACACCGGCCGCAGCCGTTTCGCCGACCAGTTCCGGCACGAGACGATGACGCGGAGGGTGCGGGAAATTTATGAGCGGGTGCTGGGAGCGAGAAACTGACTATAAATAGCGAGCCGCCTGTTCCTCTTCTTACCTTTACTCTTACTCTTACTCTTACTCTTACTCTTACTCTTACTCTTACTCTTACTCTTACTCTTACTCTTACTCTTACTCTTACTCTTACTCTTACTCTTACTCTTACTCTTACTCCTCCCCTTTTCCTCGCCCCAGCCCATGCAAGCAGAAGAGGATTAAGATTAAGAGTAAGATTAAGAGTAGGAGGGTGAAGTGGGACTACGTCTCGCCTTCTCTCCCTCTCTCCTTCTGTTTACACTGACATCCATAGTACTCCTCCAACCCTGAGACTCTCCCCTCCGTGACCCGCGCCCGTGACTTTCTCGGTTCCTATCGCCTTGCCCGGCTGATTCGGGTGGGGAATACGACGGCCGTCTGGGAAGCCATCAAGACCGGCGATCCCACACGGTACGCCCTCAAGATTGTCCGCGAGGATTTGCGAAAGGATCGAGTCGAAATTGCCGCTCTGAAGCACGAGTTGGAGGTCGGCCAAAAGCTCAAGCACAAAAACATCATCCATATTTTCGAGTTCAATACGGAAGGAAGCATTCCGTATCTGGTGATGGAGCTGTTCGAGTGTCCCAACCTCAAGTTGCTGTTGCGGCAAGGGGTTGCGGAACTCGCCTATCTTGTTCCCCGCATTATCGAGCAATCAGCCGAGGCGCTGTTTTATCTGCATGAGCAAGGCTGGATCCATCGCGACGTGAAGCCGGACAATTTCCTGGTCAACGACGATGGGCTTGTGAAGCTGATCGACTTTGCGATTTCCGAGAGATACAAGAAGGGAATTGGGGCACTGTTCAGTTTTGGATCGAAGGTGCAAGGGACAAGAAGCTACATGTCGCCGGAACAAATTCGCGGCAAAACGCTCGATCCTCGCGCCGACATTTACAGCTTCGGCTGCATGCTGTTTGAACTGGTCGCCGGCAAGTTGCCGTTCACCGGCACGACGGCGGATGAACTGCTCACCAAGCACCTAAGCGCACCGATTCCTCCGCTGGGAGTGTTCAACGAAAACACTTCGCCGGAGTTTGCGAACCTGGTCAAGAAAATGATGCAGAAGCGCAAGGAAGACCGTCCCGATACCATGTGGGATGTCGTCAAAGAGTTCCGCACCCTTCGCGTTTACAAGATCATGCCCAAGCCACCCGAAGGGAAGATTGTGCTGCCAAGAGAAACTGCAACTTCCGTCGACGATCTGAAGAGAGGGGGCCCCAAGGGAGTTTGACCCCGATTATTATGTCCTCTGCCACTGCTGCACCCGGGCTCGATTTTGAACACCCAATTCTCGAATTGGAAAGCCGCCGCCGCGTGCTAGAGCAGATTGCGGAGCGGACTCCGGCCCAGGAAGAAGAATTACGCCTGCTCAAACGGGAACTGGCCGACACGACGCGGCAGATTTACTCGAGCCTCACGCCGTGGCAAACAGTGCAGGTCGCACGCCACAAGGATCGCCCTTACACCTCGGACTATCTCTCCCTGGTCTTCGAGGATTTTTCTGAGTTGCATGGCGACCGACGCTTTGGGGACGACCGGGCAATGCTCGCCGGCTTTGCCAAGCTGGACGAGTACAAAGTGATGGTCGTCGGGCATCAGAAGGGGCGGACCTATAAGGAACGCCAGGCTTGCTACTTCGGCTGTGCCCACCCTGAAGGTTATCGCAAAGCCATTCTCAAGATGAAGTTGGCGGAAAAATACGGCCTGCCGGTCATCTGCCTTATCGACACACCCGGAGCCTATCCCGGCATCGGAGCCGAGGAGCGGGGACAGTCGCAGGCCATCGCCGAGAACATGTACGAGATGTCCCGACTGAAAACGCCGGTCATCTGCATCGTGATCGGGGAAGGGGGGTCCGGCGGGGCCCTCGGTATCGGGGTCGGCGACCGCGTGGCGGTGCTGCAGTACTCCTATTACTCCGTCATCAGCCCCGAAGGGTGCGCGGGGATTCTCTGGAAGAGCGCTCAGCATGCCGAACGAGCCGCCACCGCCCTGAAATTCACTTCCGCCGACCTGCTGCGGCTGGGAGTTGTGGACCACATCATCGAAGAACCCCTCGGCGGCGCTCACCGCGACCACCACCAAACCGCCTCCCGCGTCAAGCAATATTTGCTTCGCTCCCTCCGCGAGTTGCTCAATCAATCGCGCGAAACACTGCCGCAGACGCGGTATGAGAAGTTCCGGCGGATGGGGATGTTTTTAGAGGACGCGGCAGCGCTCGTGGACCCGAACGGCGGGGCAGGGGAGGTAAGCATCGGGATGAATGGTGATGGGCGAGGGTAGTGTTTTCCTGCCATCGAGATGCCAATTTGATGAAAAAGAAGCTTGCTCCCACACGTACGCCGGGCCAGATTCTTCGCGCCAAAAACGCGAAGGGGATGGCGGACGCAGTCCGCCGTGGTAAGTCGATCACTGAAGTGGCGGCAGACTTCGGCAAATCGGAAGCCACCGTGATTTTGGCATGCAAACTCCACAGGGTTGCTTATCCGCGCAAAACACGAGGCGCTCCTTCGAAAATTGAGGAACGAAAGCACTTGGCAGAGGCAGTTCGTAGCGGCAAATCTGTCGCCGACGTTGCTCAGGAGACCGGGCAACCCGCGAGAGTCGTGAGAACAGCCTGCCACGAACAGGGAGTAAGCCTCCCCCTGGCCAACATGAACAGCATGAAGATTCTGGCTGGCATACTGAGCGGTAAGAGCCAAACGGAAGTCGCGCGAGATTTGAACATTTCGAGGCAGCGCGTCAGCCAGGTGATGGAAGTTGCCAATAGTTCGGGCGTATTTGCTGTACTCAACAAGAGGTATGTCCCTCGAACGAACTAAATTTGTTCGAGCTTTAGGAATTCTCCAGTGGTTGAAAGCAAACACGGACATCCGCCTGTTACGTCCTCGTTACGAACCGGCGCCGCATAACCGCGTAGACTACGCTGCTATGCTTCTCTTTTGTCTTCCTCTTCCCTGGAGCGAATCATGCCGCGCCTGCTTATTTTTCTCATTGTCCTCATCTGCACTTCCGCCGCGGCAGAGGAAGTCAAACTTTCCCCTCGCCACGTCTCCGTCACCGGAACCTCCGTGGCGAAGGTGCAGCCGGATATTGTCGTCTGGCACGTCAACATTCGCCGCGCGAACAAGGAATTGGCGAAGGCGCAAGGGGAATGCGACGAGACGGTGAAGAAAATCCTGGAGCTGAGGAAGGAACTGAAGATCAAGCCGGAGGATGCCCAGACTGGGTACATGTCGGTTCAGAAAATCTACGACCGAGACGCCGCCGGCAATCAGACCTCCTTTCGGCACTTCCAAATCGACCGTGCGGTCACGCTCCGTCAGCACGATACCACTCGGTTCGACACGGTCTTGGCCGGACTCATCGGAACAGCCGATGTGGAAGTGAGCTATTCGCTGGAATCGTCGGAGTATCTTGCGCTGCGGACTAAGACCCGGCTCGAAGCGGTGAAGGCGGCCCGCAAGAAGGCGAACGAGATGACAGAACTGCTGGGTGGGAAACTGGGCCGTGTCCTCCGGATCGCCGAGCCGCAAGAGCACTGGGGAGGGTCGTCCTATCTTGGCAACAGCAACTTCACTTCTTCCGCCCCCCGCGCCGCCGAACCCGACCAGGCTCCAGGGACGTTTGCACCGGGGGCAATTGAGGTTAAGGTGAGCATCGAAGTGGCGTTTGAAATTGAGTAGCCCGCTCGTCACAGGGCACCTAGAGGGCCCTATGACCACCCCATCAGCTCAACTCCCATCACGGCGGCTGCTGTTTGTCTTGGCGATTGTGATTCTCGCGTCGGGAGCTACTGCGGCAGCTTGGCTGATCGGCAACCGCTTAATCCGTCAGGCGGACTCGCTTGGCAAGGTGCCGGATCGTGTCGGTCTGAATGCCCCCTTCATCACCAGCCCGGACGCCGTCGTCGACCAGATGGTCGAAATGGCGGACCTCAAGGAGGGGGACATTGCTTATGACCTGGGATGCGGGGACGGGCGGATCATCATCACGGCGGCCCTGAAGACCGGTTGCCACGGAGTCGGCTACGACATCGATCCCCAGCGGATTGCCGAAGCTCGCCGAAACGCCAAGCTGCACGGCGTGGACCATCTGGTGGAATTTCGCCAGCAGGACATTTTCACCGCGGATCTCAGCGACGCCGACGCCGTCCTGATGTACGTGCTGCCCTGGATGACGCGGAAACTGATTCCGCAACTTCGCCAAATGCAGCCGGGCTCGCGGATTGTCTCACACCAATTCAACCTGGGTGAAGAATCGCAGCTGCAGCCCGAGAAGACAGTCCGGATTCGGGTGGAGAACGATTCCAGCAGCCACTACGTGCATCGCTGGACGGCTCCGCTGAAGCCTGTGCCCAACGTCCGATAATGTTTCTTATGTTCGGTTGCGCCTGCGGTTTTCGCCGGGAAATACGCAAATCGGCTCTTTCCGCGATTCTCAGCGGTTGGGATCGTAATCACCCTGCTCAAAGCTGCTGCGACGGATGCTGCGGCGCTCTTCGATTTCGGTGTTCCAATTCGCTCGCGTGCCCATTGGTTGGTCCTGATTGTTCAGAAATTGGCCGGCTGATTCCTCGATGTTTTCCAAGAGCTTGCCGGAGAATTCGCTCGGCCTGGGGACGACGTTTTTGTGGAGGTTCTCTTCGTACGGCTGCAAGCGACTTTGGACCTCGGGTGGCAATATTGGCTGGACCTTTTGCAGCAGCACCGAGATGTAATAGCCGGAGCGGGAGTTATAGATTTGCTGGCGCTGCTGGTCGCTGACGATAGTGACGGCCAGCAGGGTGATGACGGTGCAGAGCAGCACCCCTTTTGCAAGGCCAAGGAGAGCCCCTACTTGCCGGTCGAATTCCTTGAGTTTGACCTTCTCGATGGTCTCCGAAACCAGGTTGAAACCGACCCAGACGACGAGCGATGTCCCGAGAAACAGAATCAGCATCGCGAGGCCCGTGTCGAGCGGCGGCACTAGCTCCACTTGCTGGCTAAGGATCTGAGCGAGCGGCTGGCGGAACATCATTGCCGCGATGTAGCTAAGAACGACCGAAGCGAGCGAAGCAACTTGCCAGGCGAGCCCCTTCCAGGCCCCCCAAATCACGGCGGCAGCCAGGATGATGATCATGAACAGGTCGTAGCCTTGCATCCGTGCGTCTCCTTCATTGCCAGCCAGCTTAGCCGCCGCGTCCACGCGACGACCGCTTGCCAAACCGCATCACGCCGCGTGGACGCGGCGGCTAAGCAAGTTGCAAAGTATAGCCAGCCGATTGTCTGCCGCGAATAGCGATTTGCTCTTGAGAGAGAGCAGGGGAGGCGATAAAGTCCGCGGCCCAAGCTTAGCCACCGCGACCACGCGGCGTTGCTTTTGTTTGGCTCAATGCGCCGCGTGGACGCGGCGGCTAAGCACCTGGAGCATCTCGACTATGGCCGATTTCAAGACACACATCACCACCAGCACGGTCCTCGGCGTCGGGTACGGAGCAGCCGGCTATTTCTACGGGCAACTGCCGGTGGAAAGCTGTCTGCTAGCAGGGGGACTCTGCAGCGTCTCCGGAATGCTGCCGGATCTCGACAGCGACACTGGGCGGCCGGTGCAGGAAATGACCTCCTTCGCCGCGGCGTGCATTCCCATGCTGATGCTCGACAGGTTTACAACCTGGCATTGGTCCAATGAAACTGTCGTCATGGCGGCAGCTCTGATGTATGTGACGATCCGCTTTGGCGTGACGGAGATTTTCAAACGCTATACGGTCCACCGCGGGATGTGGCACAGCATTCCGGCCTGCCTCACTTGCGGACTGCTCACATTCCTGATTGTTTCTCACCAGGATTTGGGGCTGCGGATGTTCAAGGCCGGCGCGGTGATGATGGGCTTTCTCTCGCACCTCGTGCTCGATGAAATTTGGAGCGTAAGCCTCCGCAGCGGACGGCTGAATATCAAACGCTCGATGGGAACTGCGCTCAAATTCTGGGGCAAAGATAGCTGGGCTAATTTTTCGGTGTACGGAAAACTCGCTGTCTGCGCCGTACTCGCCGTTGGCGATCCGATGCTCATGCAGCATTATGGCTACGAGTCGAAGTTTGGAACCCATACGGCTCAGCAGGTCATCGACGGCGCTCTCCGCTTCGCGGGAATTGAGGCACCCAAGGAGCAAGAGGAAAGGACGTTTGAGAGATAGTTGGAACAGAATTGGGAAATCTCAAATCTCAAACGATACAGAATCAGGAAATATCAAATCTGGAAATGCGGCAACTCCCATTTCTCTCATTCACTGTTTTCTGTTTCCGATTTGTTTGAGATTTGAGATTTCTGACCTTTTCGACTTTCCAGTAACAATGTCACCGGACCATCGTTGACGAGTTCTACTTCCATCATGGCCCGAAAGCGGCCGGTCGCGACGGGAATGCCTTTGCTGCCGGCCGCACCGATGAAGGTGTTGTAGAGCTGCTCGGCCAGTTCCGGCGGAGCCGCGCCGATAAAGCTTGGACGGCGACCCTTGCGGCAGTCCCCCAGCAGCGTGAACTGGCTGACGACGAGCAGCGCGCCGCCGATTTCTTTCAGGGACAGATTCATCTTGCCTTCGGCGTCATCAAAGATGCGAAGCGCAATGGTCTTGTCGGCCAATTGACGGGCATCGACTTCCGTGTCGTCCGGCTCGACCCCGAGCAGCACCAAAATGCCGCTGGCAATCTGACCGACGACTTCGCCGGAGACGGTAACGCTGGCCCGGGTGACGCGCTGCAGGACGGCTTTCATAATTGGGACTCGGCTACCACTGTCTGTTCCTCCGCGTTGAGTTTTCACTCACCGCGAATCCGGCGCACCTCGGCCAGTATTTCGTCAATGATCCCGTAGTTAGCCGCAATCCGGCTCGCCTGGACCCAAAAAGAGAAAGCCAGGACCAATAGGCCAATCATGGCGGCGAGGTAGTGAATGTTGACCATGCTCGCCGGCGGGAATGTGGCGTTGAACCAGTCTTTCTCAATTTCAAACGCGCGGCGCCAAGGAATGGACGGGTCGGAGAGTCCCCCAAGTGCGACGATGACAATGACGGTGAAAATGCCCAGCAGCGCGTACGGAAACGTCCGCCGCTTGAGCGAATCGCTCCGCTGAACGAAGACCGGGGGGAGGCGGTACGTTTCCGCCACTTCCCGGCACCAGCGGCTGGTGCCGATGAAGTAAGTGACGCTGATGCTGCACACCAGGATGGCGAGAAGCGATGAAGCGACTCCGAGATAGAAATGCAGTGTCAAATTGCGGCGAGGTGCGGCGAAGGCTTTTCCGGCGTCCGTGAATTCTTGCACGGTTTTCTGGCGCCGTTCGGGCGAAACGTCCTTCATCGGCAGGCCATTATGCTCCCGCGCCGCGGAGACATAGCGCCGGGCGGTGGCATTGAAGTCCCCAATTCCCAGGCCGAGCAGAAAGTTGGCCGAGAGGGTGAGTAGGGCGACGAGCGCGAGTACGGAGAAAATGCGAGACAAGGAAGCGTTTTGGGATGGAGGTACGGTAGATTGGAGGCTTACATAGTATCCCGCACAGTCCGTGTGCGGGAATGCCGGCATGTCCGCTCACGGAGTGAGCGGACTACTTTGGTACAATGCCAGGATGAAACCGCTCGTTGCGATTACGCTTGGAGATCCCGCAGGGGTCGGTCCGGAAACGGTGGCTGGGGCGTGGCCCTCCCCTGCGCTGCACGAAGTCTGCCGGCCAATTGCCGTGGGGCATCCGGAGTTTCTCCGACGAGCGGTGAAACTGCTCGGGCTGAAGATCGTAGTGCAGGAAATCAAGTCGGTTGAAGAGGCGGCCCACTCCCCTGCCCTGCTGCCGTGCCTCAAATCGGGCGATGACGAGCAGTTGCAGACGCCGCTGGCACAGGTTTCGGCTCTCGGCGGACAGGCCGCGTATGACGCGTTGATCCTGGCGGCGGACTTGGCCGTGGCGGGGCATGTGGATGCGATTACCACCGCGCCGCTCAACAAGGCGGCACTGGCGGCGGCCGGACATCACTTTCCTGGGCACACGGAGCTGCTGGCGGAGAGATGTGGAATTCCCTGGGACGAGGTTGCGATGATGCTTTACCTCGCTCCTGGAGGTCCTGTTCGCGGCCGAGCTGGTTTGGGCGTTGCCCATGTCACGCTTCACATGGCGCTGCGGAATGTCTTTGAGCATCTGACGCAGGAACGCATTCTCGCCAGTGCCCGATTGGCAGACGCCGTGACGCGGGCATTTCTCTCGCCGGGGGAACTGGCCATCGCCCAGCCGCGGATTGGGATCGCGGCTCTGAATCCACATGCCGGCGAACAAGGTTTGTTTGGCGACGAGGAAGAAACGATCATCTCGCCTGCAGTTCATGCCGGAAAATTAGAAGGACTGAACCTTGAAGGTCCCCTACCCTGCGACACGCTGATGGTCCGAGCCGCAGCGGGAAACTTTGATGCTGTTGTGGCCATGTACCACGACCAGGGTCACATCGCTCTCAAGCTCTTGGGGATGCACCGGGCGGTGAATATCACGCTCGGTCTTCCCATTATCCGCACCAGTGTCGCCCACGGCACTGCGTTTGACCTTGCATGGAAAGGGAAAGCAGAGACGAGCAGCATGGTGGAAGCGGTGCGAGTAGCGGCGCTGCTGGTAGGGGTAAGGGAGAGATTGGTTTGGTAAACATGGAAAAAATCCGAAATCCGAATATCGAAATCCTAAACAAAGAAGTTTTTCGGTTTCGAATTTCGGATTTAATCATTCGGATTTCAGACCTTTCAGCCCCCCAGCCTCTTCACCCACAATTGCGTCTTATCCTCCGACTCCTCGTCTCCCGGATTGAACTCGAATATTCGAGGGTCGAGTTCCGGGGTATCCACCTCGTAGAATTCGAGGATGCTCAGAGTTGTTTCCGTCGCGGGCTGAGCATTTTTCTCGGCAGCGGCGGTGGCCTTGAGTTCTTTGGAGGTGAGTTGACGCAGGTATTCGATGCGATAAGGGAAGTGAGGCAAGTATTGGTCGCCCCGGCCCAGCGTGAGGATGACCGCGGTGGGAAGCTGGGAAATGGCGGCGGGATTTTCATTTTTTCCTCCCCCCTGTAGGGCTTTGAATCGCTCCGCCTTCAGCCGCCCTTTAACGACGAGAACCGGAACATCGTCGATTTGGGCCGTTTGAGACGGAGCAAAGTCGAAGTTGCGGCTGAGGGATTCGACGAGGCGGGATAGCCCGCCGAGAAGAATCCAGTGGTCGCTAGTGACATGCTGGCCATCATCGTCGATGCGTGAGAGGGCGCTGGCCAGACGGGTGAGGTTGACGTGTTCGAGCTTGGGACCGGCTGGTGGCAGGTGACGGCGCAGCCAATAGTCTTGCCGGCCGCAGACTTCGAGCAAGGTCGCGGCCTGTGGGCCGACTTGCATTTTCATGTCCAGCCGCAAGAGTTTCGGCTGACCCTGGCCGGACTGGTAGTACTCCCCTGCCCCGACGATTTCCTGCCCAAACGCAAACACCTGTTGCCGCACCTTGGCCTGGATCGCCTTCTGCCGGAAGACGTCCTTGGCGGCAAGTGCGACGAGCTTGTTCCCATCTTTCTCCTCAGCGGTAAGGGGCGACGGGAGTTGCTCCCCCCCCTCCCCTCCCCTGCCTCGTGGCATAGGTGCGGATTCCTCATTCTCTGGTCGAGCGGCGACCCGACTGGGCCCGTAGCCGGAGCGTTTGGGGGGCTGCTGAGCGGTGATATTCCCCGACATCCACAAGATTCCGAGAACCAGGAGTGTGCCGAAGGACGCGGAGCGTCGGAGAAATGCGTTCCCACGGAGGACCGTGGGAACGAGGGATTTATGAGGAAATCCTGATTCTCTCCCTCGCTGGCGCTTCGGGTTAGTGGTTGAAAATCTGGGCAATTTGTACTTCATAACCCGGTTGTGCTGATTTTGCCAAAGAATCCCGAGATGCCGAACCGAACAATAACTCACAGGACACCACAGCCCGTCCGCCAGCGCGCACTTTGTAAGGTGTTCGCAGTGTCGAGCCGGGCATGATAGGGGGAAATCCCCAGCGGGGTCCACGCCAGATAGCAGGCTGCTCAAAAAAGGGGTCAGGCACCTCGCCGCGACCATTATTTCCGAAGCGCAATTGAACGGCTCGGAGCCAGACCCCTTTTTTGAGCAGCCGCTAGCAAACCAAGCAATGAAGCGCAGCCCAGGCTTTTCCGGCCCGTTTCCGGAAAGAGCTGCGGCTAAGTGTCAGGGGGGACATCATGAAGATCCGTTTGTCGCTTTGGATTATGACGGCGGCCGTGGCCTTCACGGCGCTGGGGTGTGCGTTTCCCAAAGCGCACAATTTGCCCCCAGCCCAACAACTCTTAGAGCCGGGACCAGGTGTTGGCGGACCCGGGCCGGGGGTGCTCCCCCCTGCCATGCCGCCGATGATGATTCCGGTCTCGATGCCGACCGTGCAAATTCTGTTCAACAAACCGGACGGAATGCAGGTTCGCTATGACGTGGGACAAGCGGGAGCCTTTGACTCCCCCCCCATCATCGTTCCCGGCCGCCAGAACTTCCCGCAGAACGGGCTGTACCGGCTGAAAATCACGAATTTGGAAAAGAGCCCCGGCGTGGAACTTTATCCCACGCTGGAAGTCGGCCCGACCACGCCGCGGAGCGAAGCCTTCCTGGCTCACAACGCGATTCCCGTGCAGTTCACCGACGAAGACCTCGACCAGGTCCTGGCCGGCAACTTTGTGACCAAGGTCATCTACCTGCCTGACCCGGAGTTCCAGGAACTCGCTCTGGCTGGCGTTGACACTCTTGTCAGCACACGGCTTGATCCGGGTGTGGATCCAATCACCGAAGCCGACCGCCGTGGAGCAATCCTGGCGATCATTCGCCTCGGCAACAAAGACGTGGAACTCCCCGGCTCTGCCGACGGAGCTGGCGGAATGGGCGCGATGGGTTACGGTGGCGACGGGGTCCTTCCCTGTGCTGGCGAAGGTGGCTACGGCCTCCCGCCGAACTATGTCGCTGGTGTGACCGCTCCGCTCTATGGGATGCCGATGTCGGGAACGCCGATTGGCTTGCCTGGCCCGCCGCACATTCCACTGGGTGGCCCGGCTGGCCTCAAGCAGCACACGATGGTCAACCGGACCCACGTCCACATGCCCCAGCCGGTCTCGAACTTCAAGATCAAGGTTCGCGAACAGCCCGGGTTCAGCTATCCCAAGCCTGTTAACCGCGTTCGCATCCGCGAACAGAGCATTCACCCCAGCATTCCCTTCGGACAGCCGCACTATGACCGGCACGAGCGGATTGGCACGCCCAACGTGCAGGGTGGTGTGATGGGTGGCGAGTATTGCCCGCCCGGACAGCAGCAGTAAAGTCAGGACCGGCAAAACGCCAGTCCATGAAGGAATCAGGTTGGCCCACCGAATTGCGGTGGGCCAACTGCATAGATTGATTACTAATCCTGTGAGATCTCTGAACGCGGACAACATCATGCTCCATCGCCTGAAAAAGTTCGCTTTGACCGCCGCTCTCGCGACCATTGCCGGAACTGCTCTCGCTCAGCCACCGATCCATTACTTGCACCGCGCCGACATGCCACCCGGCGAAATCGGACAGCGGCAATTGATGCGGGGTGGCCCGCTGGCCGGCTATTTCCAGCCGGTGGAAGTGCTCGCGCCCAAGGGTGCGATAGTCTCGCTGGCGGTCGAAGGCGAGTTCGACAAGGGAGACAAAGAGTCTGTTCTGGCCGGCATGCAGATTGGCTATGTCTATCGGCTGCGGGTGGCAAATATTCCGGATCACGAAGGGGAAGAGGTCTTTCCCACGATTGAACTGGTGGACCGTCTCTATCCGCCGCCGGGCCAGGCCGCTCGCTTTCCCGTTCCCGTCGAACTGACCGCGGAAGAAATTGCCCTGGCTCTCGAAGGCCGTTTCGTCACCCGCGTGATCTATCTCGAACAACCGAAAACCGCCCTGCCCGTGCAGGATAAACCGAAAGAGCAGCGGTACTTTGAAATCGGCGCGGGCCAGGATCCGCTCAAGGTGGCGGACCAGTTGGGCCGCCCCATCGCCATCCTCCGGATGGGTTCCCGTGTTCCCGATGGCCTGACTCCTGACGGAAAATTCCTGTATCACTCGCCGCCGCTGCTCAAATTCACGACCACACCGACGGAAGTGAAACGGAATGCTGGACTCGAAGAGGCCCAGATGCCCCCGAAGGTCGAAGGACGGCAGAGCGCGACCTTCAAGCGATTGCCGGAAAGCCAGATCAAGCGGCGCTAGATGTGGTCCGCTCGCTCCGCGAGCGGACAAGTTGAAATGCCGGCCACGAGGAAGGGAATCATGAAGTCGACTTACGGAAAGTTTCTCGTACTGGTGATGATTAGTTCCCTCGGCTTCTGCTCCTGCAAAGCGATGCCGCAGCGCGTCCCTTCCAGTGGCAAGCAGCCCGCGGAATCGGCGGCACCGGTGGTCTCTCGCGGCAATCCGACCGGTAATCCGGTTGTCCTGGCTCAGCACACCGCCCCTGCCCTGCCCTTGGGTGCTTACACCGGGGATCCAGCATCTGCCTATCACGGCGCGCCGGGTCATCATTGCCCCCATTGCTCGCCTGGAAGCAGTGAGCCGTTTCACTTCAGCGAATGCGCAGAGGAACTCCAGTGGGCTCCCGATGGAATCGCACTGCCTTGGCCGAGTGACGAGTACATTTGCGACGGCGGCGACTATGGCGATGACGCCAACATCAAGAAGGATCAGTCCGTCGTCGGCGTGGACCAGGAAGATACGATTGCCCATTACAAAACGCTCGACGGCCACAAAGAAATTACCAAGAGCAACAAGGTTTGCATCTATGCTCCTCGCTTCGCAGCTGTGCGGCATGTGACGGTGCCGATCACGACCGAAGTGCATGAGCGGATGGCCGGAATTGAGAAGTCCGACAAGCTGAACCTGCACGACAAAACCTTTGTGCCGACCACCGCCATCCAGCCGGAGGCGGTGCGAGGGGAGCAGGCGATCGACCTGGCGAACATCTTCCGCGAGCGCAAGGCCGGCAACGAATTGGCTCGCACCAACCTGCCGTACATGACCCGGGGCGAGTTCCTGCCGTTCGAGGATTTCGCCCTCATCCGCAAGGGCATCTACGAACAGGGTGACAAGCCGCGGCTGGCGATCAGTGCCCTTGCCGCGGAAGTCTGGCTCGATAAGAAGGCCGTGCAAGTGGTCGTCGACGGCAAAATGGCGGTCGAAGCCGCCGGCACTTCCGGCTCGCAGGAAACGCGGATGTATGAACTGGAAGGGAAGCCACGGCTGCGGATTTGCAAGGTCGCCAGCAAGAGCGACGCGAAAGTCGGCGAGACCGTGGAGTTCACTCTCCGGTTTGACAACATCGGCGAGCAGCCGGTCTCGAGCGTGACCATCATCGACAGCCTCACCACTCGCCTCGAATACGTGGACGGCAGCCAGTCCTCCAGCCGCGAGGCGAAGTTCGACTCGCAGGAGAATGAAGGGGAATCTCTCGTCCTGCGATGGACCCTCGCCGAGCCGCTGAAGGTGAACGAAGGGGGCATTATTCGTTTCCAGTGCCGGGTACGGTAGGAACAGTAGGCAGGTGGCAGTAGGCAGAAGGCAGTAGTAGATTGATTGCGTGGCGTAGGACCTCTTCCTACTGCCTACTGCTTTCCGACTACTGCCTACTCTTATGGCTCACGACACGTTTTCTCTCGGCGATATCACCGCCGTCATCGGCGATAACTCCGCGCACGAAAAACACAAGGCCGGCTACAACGGGCTTTGGAGCCTGACACACAAAGCCGAGCCGGCAAATCTGTTTGTGCCGGAGGTCACGGGCTTCAACCTGGAGCACATCTTCGACGGGGCGACGCTGGACATCGGCGACGATGGGACCATCTTCTTCGAGCCCCGCAAAGCTCCGATGGAGTTCAAAAAACTCGGCGACCACGAAGCCGAGCTCCATCAGCCGCCGACGCCGACGTTTCATCTGGAAAGCTGGACGAAGTTCAAGCTCGTCGCGCCGCACTACATCGACATCACCTTCCGCTGCCAGGCGACGCAGCATGTCTTCGAGAACGGCTACATCGGCCTCTTCTGGGCGAGCTACATCAACGCCCCGGAAGACAAGAGCATGTACCTCCGCGGCAAACAAGGCTGGCTGCAGCACTGCTCACCGGCTCACAACAACCAGAGCACGGTCTTGCACGAGGAGGACCGCTACGAACTCCGGTTCGCCCCCGGCCACCGGGATTGCCTCTACAAAAACATCTCGCCGCTCAAATACGACCTGCCGCTCTTCTACGGCCTGTTCAAGAACCAGACCTACATCACCATGTTCGACCGCACCAGCGGCATTCGCATCGCCCACTCCCCCAGCGGCGGCGGCTTCAATAAGGAGCAGCAAACAACCCTCCCCGCCTGGGACTTCCAGTACATCATCCCCCGCTACGACATCCTCACCGACTACTCCTTCCGCTGCCGCCTCGCCTATCGTCCGCGCTGCAGCCGTGAGGAAGTGATCAAGGAGTATGAGGGGTGGAAGAAGGAGCTGAGTTGAATCGTCATGAGCCTGCGGACTATCCCTTGCTTGCCAAAACCATACGCCTGGGGGATTCTCCAAAACAAGACATTTCCAACACCACTAAAGAAGTGTTGATTAACCTCGCGACCTATTTTTCCTAGATGCTTCCCCCATCATCAGTTGCGACAATCGACCCCCCCGAGTAAACCAACGCCCCCCTCTCTTGCTTGGAGCCAATCGGCCGGGAAGAAATCCACTCTTTCCGGGGGCGATCTACTGCGTAGACATCCCCCCACGACTTTTTTTGGCCACAACCAGATTGAGAAAGAGCAATTGTTTTTGGAGGATCGCGCAGCGGCCTCCTCCAATGCGCCAATGATACTCTGTCCACTAATACTGGTCAAGAGTTCATAAACACAAATTGTGGGGGCAATGCAATCCCCGCCCTACCAGCCCTAGTGCGGATTTCTCATGACCTTGCTGGGCATTGATTGCCTTGCCCCAACGGGGCAGACTAGGTCAGCCCAGGGCGAAGTCTTCGCAGCCCTGGGTAGGATTCCAAACCCCCACCCCCGGCCCTCTCCCACAGGGAGAGGGGGCAGACGTGCGCTGGCCTATTCGCAATCAACTCCTGTGGCCCTTTGCGGGAGTGATGGCGGTGACGCTGGTCATTGTCAGCGGCGTGAATGCCTGGCTGGCGACTCGGCGGGCCGAGGAGCAGATTCAGACGCAGCTCTCAAATATTGGCGAGACGCTGAAGCGGCCGCCGTTTCCGCTGACCGAGTCGGTGTTGCGGCAGGCCCGGAGTTTATCCGGGGCTGAATTGGTTGTCACGGACGCCGGCGGCAAGGTTGTCGCATCGAGTGCCTCTGCCGTGGAGCCGGGCCAGATAATAAAGGCTCCACCTGGCGCAATTGAAGAGAGAGGCTTGGGGACCCCGCTTGAAATTCAAGGAGTGGCGTATTTTCACCGGGCGGTGGAATCGTTTGGCGGGGACGGCAAAGAGTCGCTCACGCTGCACATTCTTTATCCCGAGAAGAACTATCGCGAAAGTCTGCGGCAGGCGATGGTCTCGCCGCTGGTGGTGGGTGGAATTGCCTTGATCGTGGTGGTGCTGATTGCCGGCTCGTTGTCCGCTCGCCTCAGCCGGCCGATTGCCCAGTTGCAGCAGCAAGTGGGCCGGATCGCAGAAGGAGATTTTCAGCCGCTGCCATTGCCGGAGCGGGATGATGAACTGAGGGATCTGGCAGTGAGCGTCAACTCGCTCGCCCAACAGTTGACGACGCTCACGCAGGTGATGAAGCGGTCGGAACGGCTGACGCTGCTCGGCCAGCTCAGCGGCGGATTGGCTCATCATTTGCGAAACGACATCACCGGCGTGCGACTGGCGATTCAGCTTCATCAGCGAAACTGCCGGGCGGATGACCGAGAGAGCTTGGAAGTGGCGCTGCGGCAATTGACGCTATCGGAAGAGTATTTGCAGCGGCTCCTCGCCATCGGCCAGCCGCGAGATCCGGAGCGAAAGGCCTGTGACCTGAAGGCAATAGCCGCCGACCTGGTAGAGCTTCACGGGCCGACGTTTCATCATCGCAAAGTCCAGTTGCAGGCCGAGTTGGGAGAGCGGAGCATCCCGCTGAGCGCCGACGCCAAGCAACTTAGTCAACTTCTCTTGAATCTGTTGCTCAATGGCATTGAGGCGGCGGGGCCGGGTGGCTGGGTGCGGATTGAGACGGGAGTTCGTAAAGAGGGTCGGCAAGCGTTTGTCCGAATGCTCGACAGCGGTCCGGGTGTGCCGGCCGAAATCGCCGACAAACTTTTTGAGCCATTTGCCACCAGCAAGCCAGAAGGAGTCGGCCTGGGGCTCGCGGTGGCGAGACAAATTGCTCGAGCCCATGGTGGCGAGCTGGTATTTTTCCGAAATTCTGAAAGCCAAGGGGCGACCTGCTTTGAGCTGCAGTTGCCGCTGGCGTAGCCGCGCGCGGCCTCGCGTGCTGGCATCTGTCGAGATGCGGCGATAATTCCGAAGCCTACACGCGAGGCCGCGTGTGGCTACGAGGCGCCGAGATTATCATAGAACCATGCCTGCCAACGTCCTGATTGTCGACGACGAAGAATCCATCTGCTGGGGGCTCTCGCGCCTGCTGCAAAGCGAGGGGCACATTGCGAGCATCGCGTCTTCTGCGGAGGAAGCGATGGTTTGCATCGCCGAGTCGTCCCCTGACTTGATCGTCATGGACGTCCGGCTGCCGGGGATGGACGGCCTGGCAGCCATGCGGCAACTGCGGTCGCAAGGAAATGAGGTCCCGATCGTCGTTATCACCGCCTTTGGCAATTTGGAAACCGCCGTCGGCGCGATGAAAGCGGGAGCGATCGACTATCTCCCCAAACCGTTTGATTTGGAGCAGGCTGCGGCGGTGATTCGGAGGGCTTTGGGCCGAAGCGGGCGGGGCGAAACCGCAAGCGAGTTGGCTGCCCATTCCAAGTTGAATCGCTCCGAGGAAGAGCTGTTGGGGCAGAGCCAGGTGATGCAGGAGGTCTTCAAACGAATTGCTCTCGTCGCTCCGACCGATGTTTCCGTGCTCGTCACTGGCGAAAGCGGCACTGGCAAGGAACTGGTGGCTCGTGCCATTCACAGGCATTCGTCACGGAGCAGCAAGGCGTTCATTCCGGTCAACCTGGCGTCGCTCAGCCCCCTGCTCGTCGAAAGTGAACTTTTTGGCCACGTCCGCGGAGCTTACACCGGCGCGGACACCAGTCGCGTGGGATTGTTGGAACTGGCCGACGGAGCGACGGTCTTTTTCGACGAGATGGGGGACATTCCGCCGAGTGTGCAAGTAAAGCTCTTGCGGGTTCTGGAGCAGCATGAAGTGACTCCGGTCGGCGATACCCGGCCGCGGCCATGCAACTTTCGAATGATTGCGGCCACGAATCGGGACCTGGTGCAATGCCTGCATGAAGGGACCTTTCGCCGCGACTTGTATTTTCGTCTGGCGAGCTATGAAATCTCGCTTCCCCCCCTCCGTGGAAGGCCGGAGGACATTCCGCTGCTGACCGCGAGGTTCCTGCAAACCGCCAAGCTGCCGCAGGGAACGGCTGCGTTCACGAAGGCAGCGATGGAAGAAATGCAGAAGCGGCCGTGGCCGGGAAATGTCCGGGAACTACGCAACGCGGTCGAACACGCAGCCATTATGGCTCGCGGGCTGGCCATCGGCCCCGAGCATCTCCCCGAAAGCCGCGATCTGGATGCTCGGCCGCCGTCGGACATCATCAGCGAACTGCGTACCGCGGTCCGCAATTGGGCCACAACCAAACTCGCCGAAGAAGGAATCAGCGGCCATCTCTACGAGCAGTTCCTGCAAGAAACCGAGCCGGCACTCTTCGACCGGGTCTTGGAAAGCACGCTGCAAAACCGGGCCGCGGCAGCGGAGATACTGGGGATTCACCGGGCAACTTTGAGGAAGAAATTGCAATGACCAGAAAACCTCGCAAATCGTGGCAGGAAAAACTGGCGGACGATAAAGACCTCCCCAAGGTCTTTCGGCTGACCGGCAAAGCAAAGACCAAATGGGGTGCCGGGACGATGGTGATTCCCGCTCCGCGGGAAGTGGATGCCGTGATGCGTGGCGTCCCCCGCGGCAAGCTCATTACCATTAACGAAATTCGGGGTCTGCTGGCGAAAAAACACTCCGCCACCGTCGGCTGCCCCATCACGACCGGCATCTTCGCCTGGATCGCCGCCCACGCCGCCGAAGAAGCCGCCGCAGCCGGTAAGAAGCGAGTGACCGCTTACTGGCGAACGCTCAAATCAGGCGGCGAACTCAATGCCAAATATCCTGGAGGAGTGGAAGGGCTAAAGAAGATGCTTGAAACCGAAGGGCACCGCGTGGTGCCGAAAGGGAAGCGGTGGGTGGTGGAGGGCTTTGAACGGAAGCTCGTCAAAACCGGCTAAGTCCCCAGCGGCCGATTCCAGTACCAGGCGTGCGCGATGGTGGACACAAGCCAGCCCGCTACGAAGATCAACGCGAGCCAGGATAGTATCCAAGTCCGCCGCGGATGCGTGGTCACTCCGTTAGGGGAAGGAGACCGTTTGATTTCGGACGACGCTTCGCGACTGCAAACCCACCATAGGATGCTGATCGTCAGCCCCACCACCGACACTGCCGCCCGATGAAAGTTGGTGTCCGCTGTTCCCAAGGCAGCCACGAGAAAGCTGCTCGGGACCAGGAAGATTTCGGTAACTTTGATGAGATCGGGATCCGATGAGCTGCTCAAGGCGGTAATACTCCCTGACCGAGTGCCGCATGGCTGACGGAAAGAATAATCGCTGGAGGCTTTCAAAGTCTATCGACCAGGTACTATTCACGATAGACGCGTGTTCGCACCCGTAGCGACTTAGGCCATACCAGGAATCGGGCTGCCGCCAGTCATCAGGCGGAGAACATCGTTGGGCAAGCCGGGAAGAAGTCGAACTTGCGGCAAGTCCAGCATGGTGTCGAAAATGGTGGCGACGAGGTTCTCGTTGCCAATCGCCTCGGACTGCGGCTCGCCGCCGTCGCGGGTGGATTGGCCGATGACCTGGCCCATTTTCAGTCCGCCCCCGTAGAGGAGCAGCGGAGCAAGGCCACCCCAATGGTCGCGGCCACCCCCTTTGTTGACGCGGGGGGTGCGCCCCATTTCGCCGCAGCCGACGAGGAGGATTTTTTCGTCGAGGCCGCGGGCCTTGGTGTCTTCGATGAACGCCGAGACGGCGTGGTCGAGAGGGTGACCCATGTAGGCCATCCCTTCCTCGCAGGGGGCGTTGTTCACGTCGGCGTGCATGTCCCAGACGAAGCTGGTCGTGACCGTCACAAACCCGCAGCCGGCCTCGCAGAGGCGGCGGGCGAGAAGGAGGAGCTTGCCGAGGGTCCGGGAGTGGTCGACGTAGTTGTTGTAGTTATTCCACTTGCGGCTGATCTGGTCGGGAGTGACGAGCGGAGCCGTGTCGTAGCGGGCAACGGTCTTGGCGTCTTCCTGCGAGAGGTCAAACGCTTTGGCGACGCCGCCGAGGATGGTTTGAAACGCCTGCTGCTGGAATTTGTCTTGTCCATCAAGTTTGCCGGCGTCGGCTTCCCGTTTGAGCTTGTCGAGGCCAGCGAGCAGATTGCGGCGATCGTCAACGCGAGTCTTGTCGAGGTGGAGTTCCAGGTTCTTCTGAAATGTGCCGCCGCCGCCGGGAACGAAGGGAGCGTAGGCGGCTCCGAGCTGGCCGGCGGAATCGAAGCGGCCAAAATTATCGACGGCAGGAAGCGATTTGGGCTCGATGGCTCGCGGAAACAGGCAAGCATTCAGCGGCATTCCGGTCGCGGGATGATTGCTGCCGGCGACGCGGGCGTAGAGGGAGCCAATGTTCGCCCCGAGCGTCCCTTTGCTGACGATTGGCTTAATGTCGTGGTTGGCATCGCCGGTCCGGAAGGAGCGGACTATCGAAAACTTGTCGTTGAGAGCCGCCAGCTTGGGGAAGGTGCTGCCAAAAGTGATACCGCTGAGCTTGGTCGGGATTTCGCCCGTGGTGCTCCGAATCTCCGCGGCAGCATCCATCTTAGGATCGAATGTTTCAAACTGGCTCGGGCCGCCGTGGAGGAACAAGAAGATGCACGATTTGTCCTTCACCGGTCGCATGTTCGCTGCAGCCTGAGCACGATTGGCGAGGAGGCCGGGGAGCGTTAGTCCGCCGAGGGCGAGACCGCCGACTTGCAGGAAGGAGCGGCGGGAAGAGTTGGTATCGTGGAATGTGAGCATGGTTGCGTCCTATTGTAGCCTAATTCAAGGCTTAGCCGCCGCGTCCACGCGGGGAAACGCCGCGTGGGCGCGGCGGCTAAGCTATCCAAACAACTCCGTCCGCGGTCTGCCCCCATCGACGATAGCGACGGGTCGAT
>JBJXFF010000170.1:0-20994 GCA_046153945.1 Pirellulaceae bacterium | reverse complement strand
CGGCCGGCAATTTTGCCCTGCCGCGGGGAACTGGGGAGGCGGAAAAAAACTTGACGAATTCTTGTTAACATTCACTTGATTGTGACGTATCTAGTGTATAATATTTTGTACATGTACTAGACTGACGCGTCAACGAGGGAATTGGACGGTGCGCCGGTGCAACACGCTTTTCCCTCGCTGGCGCGCCGGGCTGGTGTCCCTGGCGGGCAGGGCGTGATCTTTGGCATCTTGGTTGTTTGAAAAATTGCCCAGTGGCAGAGAGGAAGATTCTGCGCGCTGTTCAAGCGAGGTGGCGGTTGCCGTTCCGCGAGCGGGTGACTGAATCTCCATGACCCCTGGCTGGAGATTGATTCAGGGGACAAACCCTTGCGGCGTAATGACTTGTGAGTTGCAAGTGAATCAAGAACGGGTTGATTCAGGGCTTGATTCAGAGACTTACGGCAAACGTGTTTTTCCTAAGTTGTTTTTCTGCAACGACTTCGGAAAATCACCGCTGACGCAAGTTTTTGGCGCAAAAATGGCGTGAATCGTGAATCAAGGGCCTGTTTTTGGTTCTGGGAAAGTCAGCAACTTATTGAAGACAAAGGGCTTGCGAAGTGGACGGCCAAGCTGGGAGAATCGCTGTGAAAGTGGGTTAATTCATCGCATTGCGGCGTTACCCGGCGTTGCGCCGCCGAATATCCTCAACCGCTTTGTCCGCTGCTTCGGGGACAAACGGCGTCTTGGCGAGCGTCGCTTTCTTCTTCACTTGCTGCAGGAAGCCGACGGATTTCGTGGTGCCGATTTCGCCTAGGATTTCGCAGAGATCTTTGCCGGCTCCCCAGTCTTTCACTTCGATGTGCGTCAGAGTCTTGGAAACAATGTCCTGGGCGGGGGCTCCCGCTTCGCGGAAGAGGCGGAAGGCGTCGCCGCGCAGCTCTTTGCGGCGGCCGATTGGCTCCGCGGCCCGGACGTCACCCAGGCGGATCAGACCCGTTAGTCCCGCCATCCATTTATCGCGGTCCTTGTCTTCGATCAGCTTGACGAGTTCGTCCGCCTGTTCCTTCTGGGCGTATTTGCCGAACATCTCCAGCGCTTGGCGGCGGGAGTCGTTATTCGAGTCACTGAGCAGGGACTGGGCAGCCGCGGCGACTTGCGGCTGGAGATCGGGCTTGACGTCGAGCTTGGCGAGCCAGGTCACGGCGCTGTGGCGAACTTCGCGATTGGACGACTTGAGGTCTTCCAGCGTTTGAGTGATGAGCAGGCTCTGGTCTGTTTTGCGGAGTTCCAGAATTCGCTGCGACCGCTCGCGGATGCGGCCCTCTTTGTCGTGCAGATGCTTGACCAGCGGCTGCTCTGCTTGCGGCCACCAGTCGGCCAGCAATTCTTCGGCCCGCTCCCCTTCGCGAAAGGCCTCGTTGAGGGTGGAAATCAGCGGCTCGATGGCCCGCTCGTCCTTGAATTTCTCCAGCATGTCCATGCAGTCGATTTTGACGAACGCCTCTTGCTGCATGATCTTGGCGATGATCGGGACGTTCTCCTTGGTTCCCCAAACCTTGAGGGCCCCCAAGGCGTGCTTGCGAAGGGAGTCGGTATGCATGTTGTTCAGAGCCTGGGAAACCTCGTCCTGCTTGTCGGTCTCAAGCGGGGCCCGGCTGAACCAATCCGCCGCCCGCCGCCTGGCGTCGTCGTTCCCCGTTTGCAACCGCTTGAGGTTGGTGGGGAGATCGTCCTTTTCCGCGGGTTCTCCGGGGCGGGGCGAGGCGGAGTTGGCGGGATTGGCCTGAGAGTTGGGAAAGCCGGAAGGGATCGGGCCATTGCCGGAGTTGCTGCCGGACCGCGTTTTGCCGCGCTTCTGCCTGGCGGCATCGGCGCTTTGCTGCTTTTTCATCTCCTCGTCGAGCTTGTCGAACGCTTTTTCGAACCCTTGCTCCATTTGCTTTTGGATATTCGGATCGTTCAAGGCAGCAAAGGGGTCGTTCGGGTCATTTTTGGTTTGGCTATTCTGATTTTTGGCGTTGTTCACCGCCGTCGTCACCGACTTCTTCGCTCTCGCAAAAATGAAGTATCCTCCCACGCCGCAGACGAGCACCAGGCAGACTGGAATCGCCACCACTAAGCCGATAATCAGCCCCAGCCCCTTCGTGTTTCGCGGTGTCGGTATCGGGGGAGCCGGTTTCGGAGGGAAGTTTCCGGGGCCTGCGAAATTAGGAGACGGAAACGCCGGCACAACCGCGGGAAACGGGGCCTGCCCAAGCATGGGAGCCTGACCCGCCGGTGCAGCGGATGCTCCTACAACCGGCGGCTTGGCTTTAGCCGGAGGCAGAGCAATTGGGGGCACAGCGGGCGCAGCCGGCTGTTTCGCCTTGGCCCCGTAGGCCGAACTCGGGTTAGCAGCCGGGATCTTTTTACCAGTTCCCGAAGTGCCAGGGGGATTTTTGCTCGGGTCGCTCATCCGAACTGTCCTTACGAACGAATCACAAACTTACAGGACGCACTCCGGCCATTGTACAAACCGGCGAAACCGCTTCCAAGCATTGCGCAGATTTTCGTCGCTTCCGTTCATTTCTTGAAACGGGGGTCCTCCAAATTCCGGAAGGGATTGGACTTATCCTCGTACGACTCGGCAACGTTGAAGCTGCTGGGGGACGAGCTGGAATTGTTAGTGGTAGGATTGAAATTCGCAGGGAGCACGAGCGGCTGCGGTGCTGTCTTGTCACCCAGATTCAACCCACCGGGCAATTCCAGGCCATCCGGAATAGGGGGGTGATTCAGGGCGTCAAACTGGGCGGCGTAAGTAGCATCGGAGAAATGGCAGACGGTCCGATGACTCTCGTCATCGAACGTCACCGAGAATTTGGCCGGGAAGAGCCAGTCCCAAACGACGGCCGGGATTACCGCGGCGAAAAAGACGCCGAGCGCCTTGATCTTGATGAGGCCCCGCACTCCCTTTCCCATTGCCCAGAACAGAAACCATCCGGCCAGAATCGCACATGCTGCCGAAAGGCCGAATCGCATCAAATTGCGGCTGGTGGCGCTCACCGCGCAACTGCCGCAGGCGGGCGCTTCGATGCTCTTCTTGCCTTTGCCCAGCCAGGAGAGAAAGAAGAACGCGCCGTAACTCGCACCTGCGGAAAAACGAACTCTCCCTTCCGGATTGTCCGCCCCGCAAAGGACGCAGCGATCCGGGAATTTAGGCGGCAGCGAACGGGAAACGGAAACGTCGTAGGGCATACTGTTCTGCTAACGGTCCTTAGTGTCCGTGGTGCTCGTGCCCTTCCGCCTTCCCAAACATCGGGCTCTTCTTGTCCCCGCGTGCCGCCAGGTACGCCACCAGGTCCAAAATTTCTTCCTTGGAAAGTTTGTCGAGCAATCCCTTGGGCATCACCGAAGTCGGCGAAAGCTTGCGGCTTTGAATCTCGTCCTTTTTGATGATGATCGGCTCTGCTTTGACGAGTGGATTCTCGATCAGCTTCACCTCCGTACCGCTTTCGGAGAGGACGATGCCCGTAAGCGTTTGGCCCCCTTCGGTGAGGATCACTGTCGTTTGGTATTTCTCGTTGATCTTGGCCGAAGGCTCGAGCAGTTCCTTGAGAATGTCCGCCGGCTTGAGCTTGAGGTCGAGCTTGGCGAGGTCCGGGCCGAATTCATTGCCGACGCCGTCGAGCTTGTGACAGGCGATGCAAGTGCCGACCGTAAACATCTGCTTCCCCGCGGCATAGGAGCGGCCACTCTTGAGGCCCTCGGCTGCCGGAGCCAGGTCCACAAGCTTCCATTCGGTTCGGGGACGGTTGTCCTTGAGCAGCGCGTCCTTGATTGGGAGCGGATGCGTGCTCAGATAGGCCTCCGGCCCGGCGAGATACGCGTCGAGATCGGCGACGACGTACAGCGCCCCATACATCCGCCGCCAGTGGCCGGGATACGTGCAGACATAGGGATAGACGCCCGGCTCGGTCGGCGCAACAAAGCTAAGCTTCTGCGTCTCCCGCGGCTGGAGAAGCCGGCTGGCGAGGAGGATTTTTCCCGACTGGGGAACGTATTGCCGCGCTGCTGCGCCGGGCTGTAGAGCTGAAGCTTCCGCGGCGAGGCCGATTTCTTCCATCGCGCCTGGCTGAGTGATGACGAGGTTGTGCGGCATCAGGTCGATGTTCTCGAAGACGATTTCGACCGCCTTGCCCGCTTTGACCGCGATGATCTCCTTGTCATAGGCCATTTTCTCCGGCAGCGTGCCGATGCGGACGACTTTGACGCCGAGTTCGGCGAGTTCTCCGCGGGCCTGCTTCGCCGCATCCGCGGAAAGCAAAGTCGTGAGGGTATCGGCAAATTCGAGCGCGTCCAGCGCAGCCGGCGAAGTCCGGTCGGCGACTGGAATCTTCTTAACGTGGCCGATGACGACGGCCAGGAGTGCCGGGGCCTGCTCTTTGTCCCAGGCTGACTGGGGAATTCGCTGAATGGCCCGAATCGCCGCCAGCCGATCCACGTCGTCGGTTACAAACTTGGACAGCGACTTGAAGGTCTTGACTTCCTGTCCACGAACACTGACGAGGGCATTCATCGCCGCCCGGCGGACGAGCGATTCCGAGCCCCCTCCTTCGAGCGCGAATTGCGAGCGGACTTTGGGAGCGGGAAGTTTTTCCTGCTTCCAAACTTCGCTGCGAGCGGAGTCAAGCACTTTGAGCGTGAAGTTGTTGAGCCGCTGGCTGAGGCCGCCGTCATTTCGGTTGAAGATGACAATCGAGTCGATCGGCGTCTCTTCCCCCAGGTCCACTTCCCACCAAGGATTGGCCGTGTTTTCCTCGGAATGGGTTTGTCCCCCGCCACCATAGGAATCATTCGTATTGCCATCGACGCCGCGGGCCGCTTCCCCGCCGTGGGACGTGTTTTTCTGAGTCGCCTTCTTGCCGCGGGCGACACTTGCTCCGTCGCTGTAGACTTCGACTTCGGCCAGCGTCAACGTTTGGTTGCCGACGAGCTCGACGCGAACATACCGGCCGCTAGTGCCGTTCCCCTTTTTGCCAGTCGCCAGTTTTTCAGGCAGCCCGGTCAGCAGAAGCTCAATGCGAGGATAAAGACTCGCGCGGAGGCCCGGATCGGAGACGAGCGGCGTGGCGGCGACGAAGTCTTGCAATGCCTTCGCATTGGTTTGGGCCAGCGCCCAGGCTTTGTCCGCGTTGCCATCTACATTTATCAGCGAGACAAAGCCAATCTGCCGCAGGATTGGCTGACGGGCGGAAGTGGCGAGTTTTTCCAGCTCGGCACGGGCCGAAGTCAACTCGGCGGCGCTGCGGCCGGTGAGCTGGCGAACGAGATCGAAAACGACGGAGACGTCAGTCAACGATGGGCTTTCATCGAGCGCCTTGATCATGTCCATCACGACACGCAGTTCGGGTTTCTTGTCGAGGCCGGCCAGTCCTGTGACCGCTTCCCGCCGCTGCTCGTCCCGGAGGCCGGGGCGATAGAGCATTTCGGTATATACCGCCCTCGTCCGTTTTTCCTTGAGCAAGTCGTCGGTGCTCATGCTTTTCAGAAAGTATCTCGCGCCGGCATCGGTGGTGAAGGCGATCTTTTGGCCGGAAGCGTTCGCCTGGTCCACGTAAGGCTGAAGAGCCCGCATGGTTTCCTTCTGAATGTAATCGAGGTAGACATCGCCGGGAAACTCGGCGGCAATGATCGGAATCTCCGCCGCTTCGGGGAGGGTGAAGAAGCTGGCGGCCCGAATTGCTTCGAGACGAACGCGGGGATGCTGATCCGCCGCCATCTTTCGCAACAGGTCTAGAACATTGGGGACGCGGTCCCGCCAATAGCAAAGGACTCGCGTGGCCGCTGCACGGGAACGATGGTCGGGAGACTTGAGCCGCTCCTCGAGCAATTCTTGATCGACGACATTGTGCCACTGGTGGACCCAGAGAGCTTCGCTCAGGTGGTGCTCATAATTTGGGGCCTTCTTATCCAGACCAGCCGCCCACTTGTGCAACGCGGGGATGACGTCGATGGAATTGTGCTTGCCAAGCTCGACCTTGGCCCGGGTCCGGACATCGTCTTCCGGCGACTGAAGCAGTGCCAGCAAGCCGTCCACCGATTCGCCAAACACCTTCGGCGGCGTCAGCAGTGGGCGGCCTTCGTAGGTGATGCGGTAGACGCGACCGTGCTGATGGTCGCGATTGGGGTCGCGAATATGATGCTGCAAATGGCCGATGAGCTGTTTGCTCCAGTCGAGGAAGTAGATGGAACCGTCCGGCGCGCAACTGACTGCCGAGGGGCGGAAATTCGGGTCGTCCGATTTAACCAGGTCTTCACTCAACGTCTCCCCCTTCAGGCCGCTTCCTTCCTCCGTCACCTTTACCCGCCAAATTCCCTGATAGCCGATGACATTGCAGTTGAGGAAATTCCCCTGCCAGTCCTCCGGAAAATGCCGGCTGGTGACCATGCCCGTGCCGGGGCAGGGGCGGTTGGGGCGGGCCCAGAACTGCGGCATTCCCGAGTGCTTCTGTGGATAGGGGAGGTAACCGCTGAAGGCGGGGCCGAAGAAGTTTTCGTTGCCGGTCGCGTCGGTGATGATGTCGTTCCCCCAGCGGTCGAAGACCCGGCCGTGCGGATTGGCAAAGCCGTAGCTGACATACTGCTCGAACTTGCCGGTCAGCGGCTCATAGCGGAAGATGCAGCCGTCATTTGAGCGGACGACCCCCTGCCGCGTTTCCACTTGCGTCCGGTGGAAGACGCCGTCGGAGAGATACGTCGCACCGCCGGGATCGAGCACCATGGCGTTGGTCGTATGGTGACTGTCGGCGGAGTCAATTCCCATCAGCACCCGCTCTTTCCAGTCCGCTTTGTCGTCCCCGTCAGTGTCGCGGACGAACCACAAATCGGGGGCCTGCATCAGCAGCACGCCGTCGTTGAAGAACGTGAATCCGGTCGGACAGTTGAGATTGTCGATGAAGTGTTTGCACTTGTCCGCCCGGCCATCGCCGTCAGTGTCTTCGAAAATCAGAATCGCATCTCCCACTTTGCTGGTCGGCGTTCGCTCCGGATAACTTTTCCAAGCCGCCACCCACAATCGCCCCTTGGTGTCCCAGCCCATTTGCACCGGACTAACGAGTTCGGGGAACTGTTCCTCACTGGCGAAGAGATTGACTTTGCAATTCTTCGGCACCGTCATGTGCTTGATCGCTTCTTCCGCGCCGAGATACGGCGGCAGATTCTGGCGATTGGAGAGGAGTTCAGTAATCGGCGGCAGGTTCGAGTCGTCAATTGGTTGCTCGCTCCCTTTAGCGATGGACCAGATATGTTTGTCTCGGTTTTCAGTCAGCACGTCCCGCTGCTTCATCTCCTCCTGCATGATCTGGAAGTTGCTGATCTTTGGGCCGCCGGGGCCGGACTGATAACTCTCCTTCGAGCGGCCGCCGTAGACGTTGTAGCCGTCGACCGTACGGTAACGGGCGTGCCATTGGGCATTCTTTTCTAAAATGGCGAGCCGGATTTTCTCCAGAAGTTTCCCGTCCCGTTTAATCAGTGGTGCATCTGGGAGGAGCGCTCGTTCGATGGAAGAGGCAAGCATCTCGTCGCCAAACTCGGTCAGATGAATCCCGTTGAAGGTGTAGGGCCTGGTCGTGCCGCTGTAGGCCTTTTCGGAAATCGTGAACAGGTCCACAAACGGCACTTTGTTAGCTTTAGCCACTTCCCCCATAGCCGCGGAATAGAGCTTCAAGTTTGCATTCGTCTTTGCGGCATCTGGCAAATTGGGATCGGCGAGCTTCTCCACAGCCAGCGGCGAAAAGATGACCAGCCGCGTCAGGTCCTTTCCGCCATAGCGAGTCGCCAGGGTTCCTTTCACAAACGTCTCCAAGTCCGTCTTGAATTTCGGCAGGCCCGCTTCTCCCGCGAACGATTCGTTGTACCCAAACATGGCGAAAATCACGTCCGCCTTGCACCGCGTCAACCATTCGTCGGGAGTGCCGAAGCTTTCCGACCGATGCCGAAAGGTTATTTCGTCGCCGGAAACCGCCAAGTTGCGAAACGTCAGATCCTTGTCCCCAAACCGGCTGACCAAACGCGCCTCCAACCAGCCGTGATGTTGCATCCGGTCGCCGAGAGCGTTGCCGATGATGCAGATGTGGTCTCCCTGCTTAAACTCCAGTGACTGGGCGGGAGCCGTTGTGGTGACGAAGATTGACAAAACGAGAATAGTCAGCGCGGCCCAAAGCGGCTTCATAGCGATACCTGTCGGTTTAGAAGAGGGATTCTGCGGCTCAAGGTGTAAGTGTTTCGGTGGGAGACCTATTGTACCTGGATTTCTTGAGGCAGGGGTGGTTCGCCGCTGGTACAACGGCAATGGGATTCTTATTAACGCAAAGATGCGAAGGCGCGATGACGCGGAGAGGAGGAGTGGGAATGGAGGCCGCTAGTAGTTACGGCCCGACCAGCCCCCACATCCAGCAGGCGTAGGCCACGGGGGCCGCGAAGAGGACGCTGTCGATGACGTCCAGCACGCCGCCGAGGCCGGGGAGTTGATTGCCGGCGTCTTTGGTTCCCATATCCCGCTTGAGAAGCGATTCTGCCAGGTCGCCGAGAATGCCGGCTACAGCGACCACCAAGGCGTAGCAGATCCAGCGATGCAGCGGCGGCATTTGGAAGTTGGTTCCGACGAACACGGGGCCGGCGAAGTAGAAAAATGCCCCGCAGGAAAGCGAGGCGACGACGAGCCCGCCGATCGCTCCTTCGATGGTCTTTTTCGGGCTGAGGATGGGGCTCATTTTATGCCGCCCAAAAAAGCGGCCGGTGAAGTATGCGCCGGCATCGGACGTCTTCACAATCAGAATCGCGCTGAACAATGCCATCATCCCCCAGCCGTTGTCGTGAAATCGGCGGAGCAGCGGGACAAAGCCCCATAGGACTCCAATGTAGACGAGGCAGAGCATGGAAAGCGAGATGTTCACGCTTGCCGTTCCCGGTTGGCGATAGCGGCGCATTTCGGCCAGAAAAACCAGGAGCGAAGAAAACGTCAGTGCGGCGACGGAGAGTCCAAGCTGAATCGTGTAATCTTTCCAACCGCCCGTATCGACATCCGTGAAAGCGGCGATCTGGTTCGGCGAACGCTCGGCCCAATGCAGCCATCCGACTAGAATCGGCAAGCATGGGGCGAGAGCGATGACGAAGGTGCCAAGATAGACTGGCCACTGGATGGGACGGAACTCCCGCTGCGAGACCAGGTTGAGCAGCTCCCGCACCGCAAGCACACTGACAAGCAGATATACCGGAAGCAGCCAGGTCCCCGCCACGCCGACGATGGCCCGCTGGAAATCCAGATAGACCAGCGAGAGCAGAATTGTAAGGACGATTGCGGAGCTTAATAGTCGCCAGCGGAGCAAGGGGGTCTCCTGCCAAATGCCCAATCAGAACACGCCGCCAGCCGAGAGGACAGCCCCCGGAAGCATGCGTTAATATAGTGGTTCCATGCCTCTGCGCGTCATCCAGATTACCGACTGCCATCTCTTTGCCGATGCGGCGACCCAACTCAAGGGTATTTGCACGCGCGAGCGGCTGGGGAGAGTGCTCCAGGCACTTCAAGCCGAACTGCCCCGGGCGGAGCGGCTGATTGTGACGGGGGATTTGGCCCACGACGACAAGCGGGAGACCTACGAGGCGTTCCGCGAGTTGCTGGCGGACTGGTTGCCGCGGGTTCGACTGCTGCCGGGGAATCACGATGACCGAACCTTGATGCGGCAGATTTTTGGAGACGTTGTTCAAGCCGCCGGTGAGCGCAATGTCTTTGCGGAATCCGTCGGCAACTGGCTTTTGGTGGGGCTAGATACGCAAATCACCGATTCCCTCTCCGGAGAACTCGGCGGCGAACAACTCGCCTGGCTGGAGGAGCAATTGACCGCCTCGTCGTTGCCCACGGCCCTGTTTCTGCATCATCCCCCCGTCCCCGTCAACAGCTTGTGGCTGGAGAAAATCGGCCTCAAGGATGCATCTGATTTGTGGCAACTTCTCGCGCGGTTCCCGCAAGTTCGCGTGATCTGTACGGGGCACGTTCACCAGGAGTCGGCGACTTCCCATGGCTCGATGCTCGTGCTCACAACTCCCTCGACGGCGGTGCAGTTTCGGCCCGAGTCCGATGTTCTTGTCGTGGATGACGTATTACCTGGCTATCGCATTTTGGAATTGGCGGACGATGGAAGCGTGCAAACACGGGTGATGAGAGTGTCGGTCGCTTGAATACTACAGAGGCGGTGCACGCCGCGACCAAAAGTCAGGCGGATGGTAACATGGCCTGTATGTTCACCGGCCTTGTGGAAGCCCTCGGCATCATCGACTCCGTCCGCCCGGAAGGACCGGGGGTGCGCCTGTCGGTTCGGGCCGGGGATGTGGCGGTGGATGCGAGCCTTGGCGACAGCATCGCCATCAACGGCTGTTGTTTGACTGTGGTCGAAAGGACGGGCGAAATCCTCGGCTTTGACGCCGGCAGCGAAACGCTGAGCCGCACGAACCTCGGTAAACTTCTCCCCGGCAGCCGCGTGAACCTGGAGCGGTCGCTGAAGGTCGGCGACCGGCTGGGGGGGCACTATGTCAGCGGCCATATCGACGCCGTCGGCACGCTGGAGCAAACAAAGCAGGAAGGGGCCTGGGCCTTCTACTGGTTTCGCGTCCCGCCGGACTTGTCGCGGCAAATGGCGAGCAAAGGTTCCATCGCCGTCGATGGAGTCAGTCTCACGCTTGTCGATGTCGAGCCCGGCCTCTTCAGTGTCGCCCTAATTCCCCATACGCTCGAAGTCACCACGCTCGGCAAACTCATCCCCGGCGATGCCGTAAACATTGAGACCGACATCCTCGCCAAGTACGTCGAGCAGCAGCTGAAGTTCCAAGAACTGCCTTTCTAATTCGCCATTCGACTTTCGTCATTCATTATTCATTAGGATTTAGTCATTCCATCTTCTCCTCGCCAAACCGTCTCCTACCTCACCGCTCGTTTCCGCGAGGCGGGAATTCGTCCCGACATTCGGCATGGGCAGAACTTCCTCATCGACCTGAACTTGCTCGATCTGCTGCTCGATGCTGCCGACATCCAGCCGACGGACGTGATTCTGGAAATCGGCACCGGCATGGGCTCACTCACGTCGCGCATGGGGGAGAAGGCGGCAGCGGTGGTGACGGTGGAGATTGACGAACGGCTTTACTCGCTGGCCTCCGAGGAGCTGGCAGAGTTCTCCAACGTCTTGATGCTGCAAGTCGACGCGCTCAAATCGAAGAACCATCTGGAGCCCGAGGTCATCGCCGTTGTCAAGGAGCAACTGCAAATCGACCCGGCCCGCCGCTTCAAATTGGTCGCCAATCTTCCCTACAACATCGCGACGCCGATTCTCTCCAACCTGCTCACGTGCGACGTGGTGCCGGTCTCGATGACTGCCACGATCCAGAAGGAGCTGGCCGAGAGAATGGTCGCCGTTCCGTCGACCAAGGACTACAGTGCCCTCTCGATCTGGATGCAGGCCCTCTGCGACATTCAGATTGTCCGCGTGCTGCCGCCGCAGGTCTTCTGGCCGAAGCCGAAGGTGCATTCGGCCATCGTTCACATCGTCCCCAGCCCCGAGAAGCGGGAGCGGATTCCCGATCTGACCTTCTTCCACGACTTCGTCCGCTCTCTCTTTCTGCATCGCCGCAAGTTCCTCCGCGGCGTCCTCATCGTTATGCTCAAGGAGAAGCTCGACAAAAAAATCATCGACGAGCTGCTGGCCGCATTTCATTTCCCGGAAGACGTCCGGGCCGAACAACTGGACGTTGACACCATCTTTGCCCTCAGCGAAGCGGTGAAGGACCTGATCCAGTAGCCGTTCCCCTTGCGAAAGCCCCATCCGTGAAAGCACGATTTTTGTGGCGGGCGTTCAAGGCCCGATATCGCGATCAGGTCGCCGAGCTCAAGGCGATCAAGCGGGCGATTCGCCCGGACGATACAGTTTGCGACCTCGGCGCCAATAAGGGAAGTTACCTCTATTGGCTTTCGCGCTGGGTGCCCCGCGGACGCGTGGTCGCGTTCGAGCCCCAGGAGGAATTGGCGGCTTATCTGCTGCGGGCTTGCACTTCGCTGGGAATGCGCAATGTGACCGTGGAAGCCGAAGCCGTTTTCTCCAAGGCCGGCACACTCGATCTGTTCATACCCGGTGCCGGGGATTCACCTGGCGCAACTCTCAGCTCAAAGGCTTCAGAGCGGACTGACGGTCGCACGGTTTCGGTTCCCGTGGTGACGCTGGATGAGTACTTCGATCCGGGGACTCGTATCGGCGTTATGAAGATCGATGTCGAAGGTGTGGAGAAAGATGTGTTCCAAGGAGCGACTCGGATTCTCACCGAGCAGTCCCCGCTGCTCGTGTTCGAATGTGAGAACCGACACTTGGAGACGGGAAGCGTCCACGATGTCTTTCGCTTCCTCGAAAATCTTGGATATTCCGGCGAGTTCGTCTGCGGAAGACGCCTTCGTCCGCTCGCGGAATTTGACGCGTCAGTTCATCAGAAGCAAGCAGGCGATAAGTTTTGGGACGCCAAGGATTACTACAACAATTTTGTGTTCCGGAAGAATGCCTGATTTTCGCGTCGTAATCAGCGAAATTCCTTACGCCAACGCCTGCTTGGTCCGCTGGGCAACCGGGTTATCGTTGCCGCCGCTGCCGCGGAGATTGTAGACGCTGCTGGCGAGGAACTTGCCGCGCCAGGCGGGGCTGATGTTGCGAAAATCTTCCAGCACGGCGGAGCTGAATTTGTAGTCGTGGGCGTCGCGACCTTTTAGGAAGACCAGCACGCGGGCCCGCTGGATGAAATCCTGGGCGTCCTCGTGGAAGTTCGCGTACGACAGAGTCAGTCGAGCGGCATTCATCTTGTCCTTGCTGATTTCGGCGAAGACGTTGTCGAGCAGTTCTCCTTTGGCGGCCACGTCGAGCGGCTGCAGATCGTTGATCTTGATCTCGGCGATTTTGCCCCGCGATTCCATGGACTTGCGGAACAGCGGCAGGAACGCCGCGTTCTGGAGCAGAAGCAGCCGCCGCGTTTCGTCGCTGGCGCTCGTGTCATAGGCATATCGCAGCGCGTTGGAAGTGGTGAGCGTATGCAAACCGACAATCCCCGGCTGACGCATGAGGCATTCGCCGGAGCCGAGGAAGAGGGCATCCCAGATGGACTGCGGCGAGACGCCCCGATTGAGCATGTCCACTACTTGTCCTGTCACATCACCGCTCTCGCCAGTGTGCAGCGTGCCGAGCAATTCCTCGGTCGCCTTAGCGTCTACCTTTCCTTCCTGCCATTCGGGACGGATCTTTTTGACGAGCGATTGGTTCTCGCGGAACGGCTTATCGGGGCCGAGGTCGCTCTGGGCCGGATTCGGTTCGCCGTTGTGATTAAGCAGCCCATACGCCAGCGAGCGAAGCAACGGCTCCGCATGTTGCCAGCCGATGCAATGGAGCGTCCGCCAGGCATTGGCGACGTAGATCGCTTTATGTCCGATCGCTCGGAAATCTCGGGCTCCATAGCGGCAAAAGAGTTCAAACAGATCGTTGGCTCCGGCAGTGCGGGCGAGCGCGGCGACGGCGACGTCCGCCTTCGCTTCGTCCCACTGGTCCATCGCGTCAATAAACATCTGCCGGGCGAGGTGCGCGGGGGGAACGGCCGCTTCGTCCACGGCAGCCATCGTCCAGTTCCCCTCACGGACATCCTGGGCCTGTGCTTCCTTGAAATGATCGAGAGCCCAGAAAATGGGGAGCCATCGCTGGTCATCGGGACTCGCCATGCTCGCCAGATGAGCCGAGTTCACTACCAGCACCGCGTGAAACTTGAATCCCAGCTGCGGACGCGGCCGCACATTGCGAATGCCGGCCAAGAGTAATGCCGCCACCACCTCGCGATAACTGGTCCCCTTTTTGATCTTGGCGGCGACTTCCTCCAGCAATTTCTCTCGCGGCGCATCCTCCACCAGCCGGACCAGCGGCTCAATTTCGTCGTTGAAGCGGACCATTTTTGGATCCGGCTGTGCCTCCTCCGCGCTCACTCGCGGCAATCCAGATAGCAGGCCCATTTGCGCCATCCCCGCCGCGGCAGCAGCGGACGACGTGGCGGAGAGGAACGAGCGACGAGAAACGGACGGGCGAGTGGAAGTGTTTCGAGCAGACATGGCTAAGCCTCCGGAATGAGAGAGATTCACGGGATGCTTTCAGTTTAGGCCTTTGCCCGCGCGGGACAACCGCGCGGGTACGATTCCCGCGCGCCAAATCTTCACCTCCCGCTCCCGCCTCTTTTGCACAATCTTCGGCGGCTCTTCGCCGCGTCTTTCAGCGGCGCTTATGCGGGGGCCATAGATTCGCCCCCGTATTGAGCATTGCCGGTACGACCTGAACTGGTCAGCCGGATTTAGTTCCTCTTGTCTAACGGAGTTTTCGCCCATGATGTTTCGCCGCAAAAAATCAAGCCAGAAGAATTTGCCTTCTCGCCGGCAGTTCCTAAACTGCCGACCGATGCTGGAAACCCTTGAGCGCCGCGAGGTGCTCAGCGGCTTCCAAACCCTGGAACCGGCCTATCTGGTCGCGACCGCGCCTAGCGTCGAAATCACGCCGTTGCTCTCCGTGGGAGACACCGTGAGTGACAACTACGCCGCCAATAACGGCGCCGGAGTCAGCGCCCCTTACCGGATGGTCGGCATCCCGGACGGCCTGGGAGCCTTCGACAACGGCAACGGCACCTTCACCGTCCTGATGAACCACGAGCTCGGCAATACTGCCGGCATTGTCCGCGATCACGGCAGCAAAGGGGCCTTTGTTTCCCGCTGGGTGATCGACAAGTCCACACTGGAAGTCCTCGAAGGGGACGACCTGATCAAGCAGACGTACATCTGGAATTCAACTCTCAACGGCGGAGCCGGAGGATTTGAAGCGGCCACCACGGCAATCAACCGGCTCTGCGGGGCCGATCTGCCCGATGTGACCGCGTTCTACAACTCGGCCAGTGGCAAAGGAACAACCGCGCGAATCTTCATGAACGGCGAAGAAACCAGCAATGGCCGCGCGTTCGCACACATCGCCTCCGGCCCGAGTGCCGGCCAGAGTTGGGAGCTCCCCTGGACCGGCAAATATGCCTGGGAAAACCATGTCGCCAGCCCCTACGCTCAGGACAAGACCGTCGTGATGGGGCTCGACGACTCTCGTCGCGAGTTCTCCAGCGAAGGCTCCGCCGAGCCGTCCGAAGTCTACGTGTGGGTCGGCAACAAGCAGAGCACCGGCAACGACATCGAACGAGCCGGCTTGGTGAACGGCATCCTGCACGGCATGCGCGTGGGTACGCCGGGAAACTATGACGCCAACGAGAGCACCGTCACGTCGGGCGAGCGATTCGAGCTCGTGCCGCTCAGCGACCAGACGAACAACCCGACGTTCGCCGCTCTGGAAACGGAATCGATCGCGAAGACCATCACGCAGTTCCGCCGCGTCGAAGACGGCAATTTCGATCCCACGAACCCTAACGTCTTCTACTGGGTGACGACCGACACCTTTGGCGGCAGCACCCGACTCTGGAAGCTGACGTTCGATGATATCACCAACCCGGAGGCGGGCGGCGTCATCGAGATTGCCGTGGACTCGCCGGCGGGTGTCGACGGCGAAATGTTTGATAACATCACCGTTAATGTCAACGGCGACGTGCTGTTGCAGGAAGATCCGGGGGGAAATCCTTATCTGGCCAAGATCTGGCAATGGGATGCCTCGACCGGAGACATGATCCAGGTGGCCCAGCACAATCCTGCCCTGTTTGGTGCCGCTGGTATTGATCTCTACCCCAGTATCCCCGGAGTTCAAGGGACGATCGATGAGGAATCGTCAGGCATCGTTGAATTGTCGCACATTCTCGGCGAAGGTTATTACCTGGCCGATGTCCAGGCCCACTACAACTTCACTTCCACAACCGACCCCACTGGCGAGCTGGTCCAAGGGGGCCAACTTTTGATCATCAACACCAATGCCGCGTCCGCTCAAATCGATGACGGCGTCCTGGTGGTCGAAGGGACGATTAACGACGACAAGATCTTCGTCGAAAAGCACGGCAGCAACTTTGCCGTGTTCGTCAACTGCGATCTAATCGGTGAATTCCGCCGCCGGGACGTAGATTCGATCCAGATCAACGGCTACTACGGCGGCGATCTGATCGATCTTTCCAATAACATCTCGACTTACTCAATTGTCTATGGCGGCCGGGGGAACGACGTCATCTTTGGGTCCAATGGCAGTAACGAACTGCATGGAGACGAGGGGAATGACGTGATCTATGGAGGCAACGGAGCTGACTTGCTCTTCGGAGACGCCGGTAACGACTTCCTGTTCGGTGGCAACGGCGCTGACGCTCTGTTCGGCGGACTTGGCATGGACTGGCTGTTCGGTGGCAATGGTGCCGACCTGCTGGATGGCGGCGACGATGAAGACTGGCTCTTCGGCGGCAATGGAGCCGACCTGCTCCTTAACGGAGAGCATAGCTTCCAATAAGTGACCGGCACTCGAAGCCCACTTTTCGCGCAAGGCCGCGGCGATACCCCCAACGATCGACACCCGCCGCAATCGCCGCGGCCTTGCTTCTTTCAAACCACTTCCCGGCAGCGCGGTAGGCGGGATTCCCGGACGCGCGCAGCCGCCGTATCATCAGCGAGTGCTCTTTCCTTGAGGCTCGCATGACATCCAGCATCCAAGAAGCGAGTCCCCATCCAGAATCGAAAGTTGGCTTGTTGATTCGCTGGCTCTTCTTGCACGGCTTGGCTCTGTTGATCCTGGTTGGTGTGCTGCTGGTGGTGGTGCCTCGATTTGACCAGATGTTTCAGGAATTCGGTCTAAAGCTCCCTTTGGCGAGTGTGGTGGTCATTAACTTGTCGCAATCCCTAGGGGGATTCGGAATCTTGATCGTCCCCGTGGGGCTGATTCTTGATGCCGGCATGTTATGCCTGCTGTTCCTGGTCAACGGAATGCCGCGCTGGTTTCGGTCCCTTTGGTGCCGTGGCATGCTCTTTCTCGTCGGCGGGACAGTGCTAGTTATTGCCCTGGGCATCATCCTCCCTTTACTGAGGCTTATCCAAGGAATCAGTTAACTCTCCTCCCATTTCCTCCACGTTCCTCCGAATCGTCTCGCAGAAGCCTTCGAGCGGCAAGTCATTGTCGTCGGTGCCGAACGGGTTTTCGATTTCCACGCCAATTTCCTCAATGCCCAGCATCACGAAGGCCACGAACAACGTCGCTGGGATCGTCCACCAGTCGTAGTCCCGCACTAGGGCCAGCGGCAGTGAATAGCAGTAGATGAGCAGTACGCGGCGAACATGGACCATGTACGAGAAGGGCATGGGAGTGCGGTGGATCCGCTCGCACGCTCCCAAATAATCCACCAGGAGCTGCACGTTCTGGTCGAGGGCGACGAACAGGTATTCTGAAATAGCCCCCCGCTGCCGGGCCTCGTCCAAGCAGCCGGTGATTTGCCGCGCGATGGCCAGGGCCACGTTCTGCTGGCCGAGAGCGCGGCTCAATTCCGCCGGCGGAACCTGGTCGCAGGCGGCTCCCAGCTCTTTCACTGTTCCACGAAGCTGATGCATGGCAGCCACGGGAAAAACCGTCAGCCAGGCAAACATCCGCAGCCGCAGTTCGGGCTCTCCGGCCAGCGAGATGCTCCCCAGCCGGGCCAGATTGCGGCTTTCGTTGATGATGTTTCCCCACATCCGCCGGCCTTCCCAGAAGCGGTCGTAGGAGGAGTTGGTGCGGAACACGAGGAGCAGGCCGATGGAAGTTCCGACCAGGGTATGCACCGTCAGCGGCAAGAGAGGGAGACGGTCCGCAAACTTGATGCTGTAATGCCAATACTCATATCCGGCCGTCACCAGCGCCGACCACACGACTGCCGCCAGGATGCGGCTGCTAATTTGCCGCAGCATGGACCCCTTGATGTCCAAGAGGTGGGAACGCCAGTCGTGCGGGTCGTATTCGATCATGGGGCTATGCGCGGTTGCTTGATTGGTTGGACATGTAGAGAATAGCCTTTCCATGACTTCCCTCAAATCGCCCCCCGGACCGCGCGGACATTGGCTCGTGGGATCGCTGCGCGAAGTGAGTGCGGACCGGCTGGCGTTCTTTCGCCGCTGTTTTGACGACTACGGAGACGCCGCCTCGTTCCGCATGGCCAGCCGCCGCGGCATTCTGCTCAGCCACCCGGACGACATCGAGCGAGTGCTGGTGACGGAGAACCGCCGGTTCGGCAAGAACTTCGCCCTCCGCCTGCTCCGGCCGCTGCTGGGGAATGGGTTGATCCTGGCGGAGGGGGACGCCTGGCTCCGCCAACGGCGGCTGATCCAGCCGGCGTTCTCGAAGCAGCAGATTGAGAGCTACGCCCCGGCGATGGTGGGGGCCACGCGCAGCTTCATCGCCGGCTGGCAGAGTGGCGACGTTCGGAACATCCATTCCGAGATGATGCAGCTCACGATGGACATCGCCGGGCGGACACTCCTTGGCGTCGATGCCACCGGCCAGTTCGGCGGCGTCCGCGAAAGCCTGGAAGGAGTGATGCAGGACTTCCTCGCCCGCTTCCGCCGAGCGGTTCCAATTCCACTGTGGCTTCCCACGCCAGGCAATCTGCGCCTCAAGCGGCACATCGCCCGGCTGAATGGAATCTTGCAGAACTTGATCGAACAGCGGCGGGCCAGCAGCTCGGTCGGCGGAGACTTCCTCTCGCTCCTCATTCGAGCCCGCGACGAAGGGGACGGCAGCGGTCTTTCCGACAAGCAGCTCCGGGACGAAGTGATGACGATGTTCCTGGCCGGGCACGACACCACTGCCAACGCCCTCTCCTGGACCTGGTGGCTGCTGGGACAAAATCCGGACGTGCAGCAGCGGCTTCGCCAGGAAGTCGATGCCGCTCTTTCCGGCCGCGAAGCAACTCCAGCCGATGTCCCCCGCCTCCCCCTCTGCGAAAACGTCCTTCGCGAGTCGCTGCGGCTCTATCCGCCGGCCTATGTCGTCGGTCGGCGCGCGCTGGAAGACTGCACCATTGGCAAATACTCCATCCGCAAGGGAACCAACGTCCTGATGAGTAGCTGGGTGGTCCATCGCGACCCGCGGTGGTACGACCGGCCCGATGAATTCCTCCCCGATCGCTGGGCGGATGGCTTGCTGACGCGGATTCCCAAATACGCCTACTTCCCCTTCGGCGGTGGACCCCGAGCCTGCATCGGCAACAACTTCGCCATGCAGGAAGGCGTCCTCGTCATCGCCACGATGGCGCAGCAGCTGCAACTCTCCACCGTCACGCTGCCCCCTATCAAACTCCTCCCCGCTATCACGCTCAAGCCTGCTCAGCCGCTGGAGATGAAGGTCCAGAGGCGGTAAAATCGACACTAACCCGAAGCGCCAGCGAGGGAGAACACGCTGTTCCCCCCGCGGTCCCTTGGGATGATGCCGACGCAACATCGAGAAGCAAAGACCCTTTGTGAACATCCTCCTTAACGGCAATCCGCGCGAAGAGCCCGCGGAACTGACGGTCGCCCAATTGCTCTCGCGGCTGGAACTCCCTTCCCGCGGCATTGCGGTGGAAGTCAACCAGCAGATCGTCCCCCGCAGTTGCCACGCCGAGCAAAAGCTGCACGACGGGGACCGGATTGAGATCGTTTCGTTCGTCGGTGGAGGATAATGACCGTGCTTTCGCCGACTACGCCGCAACCTGAGACAACCGACCAACCCCTCCGCATCGGCTCGCATCTCCTCCAGAGCCGCCTCATCGTCGGCACGGGAAAGTACGACACGTTCGACGCGATGCAGAAGTCGCTGGACCTCTCCGGCGCGGACTGCATCACCGTCGCCGTCCGCCGCGAACGACTTTATGACGGCCGGGGTCAGAACATCCTCGACTATCTCGACCTAAGCCGCTACACGATCCTTCCCAACACCGCCGGCTGCTACAACGCGGTCGATGCGGTGCGAGTGGCCCGGATGGGGCGGGAGATTCTCACCAGCTTGGAGAACCCCGGGGCCGACTGGGTGAAGCTGGAAGTCCTCGGCGACAGCAAGACGCTCCTTCCCGATCCCATCGAGTTGCTCAAGGCGACCGAAACTCTCGTCGCCGACGGCTTCGCGGTTCTCTGCTACACCAGCGACGACCCCATCATGGCCCGCCGCCTGAAGAAAGCCGGAGCCGCGGCCGTCATGCCCGCCGGCAGCCCCATCGGCTCGGGGCAAGGGGTGCTGAATCCCAACAACATCCGGATCATCCTGGAATACCTCAAGGACGGCGACGCGGACTATCCCGTCATCGTCGATGCCGGCGTCGGGACCGCCAGCGACGTCGCTTTTGCGATGGAGCTTGGCGTGGACGGCGTCCTCCTCAACACGGCCATCGCCCACGCCCGCGACCCTCTCACCATGGCCCGCGCCATGAACGCCGCCTGCTCCGCCGGCCGCCTCGCCTGGCTCTCCGGCCGCATCCCCCGCCGCCTCTACGCCACCGCCAGCAGCCCGGAGGAAGGAGTCATCTCCACGCGGCCGTATCCAACGTAGCGACATGCGGCTCGCATGTCCGCCCTTCTCATTTTGCCATTGCGAAAACATCCGCCAGTCTCCTCTTCATCTCCTTCACCAATCCCGCCACCGGCAGCTTGTCCGCGAGGTTCGCGCCAAGAAAAATTGCGGCAGCCATGAGCGGGACTCCGGCAAACGGGAATGGAATCGCCAAAAATATGAGCTGTTTTTCAAGCAGTTGTTTTCCCCCGGTTGGGGCGTTTCTGATACAGGTTTGGCAGCTCCCTTGTTTAAGAACTTGCGGTGAATCGCGTCAACGCAACTCCTTGCCTGACAGTCGTTTTCGGCAAACACATTTGGCATAAAATGATTCATAACAGGTGTTTTGTGATACACGAATTAGTGATTAATACGCAATGAGTCTAATAAGCGAGTTCAGGGTCTTCAGCAGAGTCTGTGGGCGGTTTCCAGCCGGTTGGCGGTGCGGCGGTTGGATTTTCTGAGGCATGGCTCG
>JBJXFF010000085.1:0-3563 GCA_046153945.1 Pirellulaceae bacterium | reverse complement strand
CGCTCCGCGAAAGCACGTCCTTTCGCGGAGCGAAAGGCGACAAACTGCACCACCACCGCTAGCCGCGTTGACAGGGGGCGGGGGGAAAATCAAAATGCATGGCTTGGCGGGCGAAAGGCCGGCCTGTAGGACAAGCCCCGGTGCTTGTCCGATTGCGTTTTCGGACCTGCCGAGTTTTGAACAAATCCATCAGACTTTTCTCAATCGGGAATTCCTGCTTTGCTGCAAGCCGTTCAGAAGGCCGATGTGCTGATCGAGGCGATGGGCTGGATTCGCCGCTTCCGGGACAAGGTTACGGTCATCAAGCTCGGCGGCAGCGTGATGGAGGATGAGAATGCGCTGCGGCACACGCTGCTGGACATCGTCTTCATGGAAACAGTCGGCATGCGGCCGGTTGTTGTCCACGGCGGCGGAGCGGCCATCGATCGGGCGATGGATGCGGCTGGACTCGTTCCCAAAAAGATCAAGGGTCGCCGCTATACGGACGACGTGACATTGGAAATTGTGGAGCGGGTGCTGGCTTACGAGACGAACGAGCGAATTGCCAAACAGATCGAAGAACTCGGCGGGCGGGCCATGCCGCTGAACTTTCGCTCGACCAATGTGCTCTTCGGCGAACGAATCACGTTGCCCGGCGATAACGGCGAGCAGATTGACCTCGGGCACGTCGGCAAGGTGACACGTGTAGACCGGGGTGTCATTGAAAAGCTCTGCTATGCCGGCCAGGTCCCCGTGATTCCTTCGATGGCGATTACGAAAGAAGGGGGCAAGCTCAACGTGAATGCCGACACGGCCGCGACGGCAGTTGCCCAATCGCTGGGAGCGGAGAAATTGATTTACATGAGCGACGTGAACGGCGTCCGCCGCGACAAGAAGGACCCCGGTTCCATCATCCATTCTCTCACCGATGCTGAAGCTCGCGAGTTAATCCGCATCGGCGTTGTCGATGCCGGCATGATTCCCAAGGTGGAAGCTTGCTTGGAAACGCTCGACCGGGGTGTCCGTAAAGTCCACATTATCGACGGCCGCGTCCGGCACTCGCTACTCCTCGAAATCTATACCACTACCGGCGTCGGCACCGAAATTGTGAAAGCCGCCTCGTAAGATAGGCTTCCAGCCTGTCCCATTTTGATCGTTATCTATACTGCGAACCAATTACCACCCAAAACCGTCCTAATACCTTCCCTTCGCCCCGCCTGCCGCGGGGCGTTATTGCTTTTAAGCCTGACTGACCAAGGAGAACCCCATGCCCCAGACAGCCGGCCTGAGTTCCGCGGAAACCGTGGAGCTTTTCAAACGCTATGTCATCGGCAATTACAACCGCTATCCGGTCAATCTAGTCCGCGGCGAGGGCTCGCACGTCTGGGACAGCGAGGGGAACCGCTATCTCGACCTCTTTCCCGGTTGGGGGTGTAATTTGCTGGGGCATTGCCCGCCGCATGTGGTGCGGGCGGTGCAGGAGCAGGTGGCCACGCTGATTCATGTGCCGAATACATGGCACATGGACGTGCAAGGGGAATGGGCCCGGCTCCTTTCGGAGCGGAGCTTCGGAGGACAGGCCTTCTTTTGCAACAGCGGCACCGAGGCCAACGAAGCGGCTCTTAAATTGGCCCGGCTGTACGGCAAGGGACAGTACAAAATCATCACCTTCACCGGCGGATTCCACGGCCGGACGCTCGGCTCGCTCACCGCCACCGCTCAGCCGAAATACCACGAAGGACTTGGCCCGCTGGTTGCCGGTTTCAGCTATGCCCCGCACGGCGATCTGGCCGCGGCGGCGAAGTTGATTGACGAAGAGACCTGCGCCATCATGGTGGAGCCCATTCAAGGGGAAGGCGGCATCCGCCTGCCGCCGGAAGGCTTTCTACAAGGGCTCCGCAAGCTGGCGGATGATCACAAACTGCTCCTCATCTTCGACGAAGTCCAAACCGGCTGCGGACGGACGGGCGAATGGTTCGGCTACCAACATTATGGCGTGACGCCGGACATCATGACCCTCGCCAAGGCCCTCTGCGGCGGCATCGCCGGAGGAGCCATGCTTACCACGCCGCAAATTGCCCCCAGCCTCAAGCCTGGAACACACGCCGCCACCTTTGGCGGCAATCCCATCGCCGCCCGGGCCGGCATTGCCGCGATTGAGATGATTGAGCAGGAAGGCCTGCTCGATTCCGCCAAGCAGCTCGGCCAACTCTTTGAACGTCGCTTCCGCAAACTGCAGAAGGAATGCGATCTCGTCACCGACGTTCGCGTCGTCGGCACCATGGTCGGCCTGGAACTCGCAGTGGACGGCACTCCGGTCGTAAAGGGCTGCCTCGACCGCAAGCTGCTCATCAATTGCACCCACGGCACCGTCATCCGCCTGCTGCCGGCGATGAATCTGCCGGAGGAACAAGCGGAAGAAGGGTGCGACATCCTGGCGGAAGTGATCAAGAGTCTGCCGCGGCAATAGGAAATTGGAAATCTCAAACCTCAAACAAATGTGAATTTGGAAATGGCTCCAAATTCTAAATGGATTGAGTTTTGAATTTCCTCTATTCCGATTTCACGATTGTTTGAGATTTGAGATTTCCGATTTGGGTTCTTTCCATGAAACACATCCTCACACTTTTCGAACTCTCCACCGCCGACATCGAGCGAATTTTCGCCATCTCGAAAGATCTCAAGGCGAAACTTGCCCGTGGGATTCGCGAGCCGCTGCTCCCTGGCCGTGTGATGGCGATGATTTTTGAAAAGCAGTCGCTCCGGACGCGGGTCAGCTTTGAAACGGGAATGGCCCATCTCGGCGGCTCCAGCCTGTTTCTCGGACAGGATGTCGGTTTTGGCAAGCGCGAATCGGCGGCGGACTTTTCGCAGGTTTTGAGCCAGTACGTGGACGTCATCGTCTGCCGTACTAACGCTCACTCCAAGATCGAAGATCTGGCGAAGTACGCGAATGTTCCGGTCATCAACGGACTGACCGACTCTGCGCATCCCTGCCAGGCACTTACTGACCTGTTCACGCTCGAGGAAACCCACGGCAAGCTCGCCGGTAAGCGTCTCGCGTACGTTGGAGACGCCAACAACGTCGCCAAAAGCCTCGCCGTCTGCTGCGGAAAGCTGGGGGTGGAGTTCGCAATCGCCGCGCCGGCCAAATATCAATTCGACGAGGCTTTCCTGGCTCAACTCAAACGGGAAGTCCCCCAGGCGAAGATTACCCAGACCACCCGCCCCGCGGATGCCGTGAAGGGGGCCATCGGCGTCTATACCGATGTTTGGGTCAGCATGGGGCAGGAGGCGGAAGAGGTGGAAAGGAAGAAGGAGTTCGCCCCTTACCAGGTCAATGCCGTGCTGATGAACCAGGCCTCCGCGAGCGCAATTTTTCTCCACTGCCTTCCCGCCCGCCGCGGCGAGGAAGTGACCGACGAAGTCATCGATGGTGACCAGTCCGCCGTCATCCCCCAGGCCGGCAATCGGATGCATGTGCAAAAGGGGCTGCTGGCGTGGCTGCTCCTCGGCGAGCGGGGGGCGTCAGCCCCCTGATTTTTCGCTGCCTGAGATTGTTAATATCAGGGGGCTGACGCCCC
>JBJXFF010000082.1:0-7367 GCA_046153945.1 Pirellulaceae bacterium | reverse complement strand
ATCGAGATCGAAACCGACCTCGCAATCGGCGGCAAGACCACCTGCCTTGCCCGCGGCACGATCCAAGGGGAAACCGCCGAAGCGGCGGCGGATGTAGCAACCAAGGCAAAGCCGTAGCCACACGCGGCCCGCGTGTGGGCTTCTTACTGGAATCGCTGCCAAGAAATGATTAGAGCCGCCGAGGCGATGAATCGCCCCGGCGGCTCTTTCTCGTTGTGTCTAAGCGAATCGGCTGAAGCTACTTCTTCTTGGCCTTCTTGGCGGCTTTCTTGGGAGCCTTCTTCGCTGCTTTCTTCTTGGCCACAGTACGTCCTCCTAAAAGATTGGGCGAAATCTACCGAGAGTCTTGAGTCGAACTCTTCAACAGATCCTCGCCACTGCTTATGCCACTTTCCCGAAATTCGGGAGTGTGGGCCAAGGCAACATCCCGTATGTCGCCCCCTCCTCACACGCGCGGCTTGAAACTCCTTTTCATTAACCTGCGGGTCGCAAAGTTGTTCTTGCACCACGCATTGACATTAATCTTGCGACTTTCGCGCAAATCGTCAAGAGGAAATGCGCCTCCGCGCGCAATTTTTGTAGAAAAAGTTTTTGGCCCCTCGATGAGCAAAAAGTTGCGTGGAGCGCGCGAGAAAACTCTTTCGCAGATGCTAACGCGCTCTCGGGTGGAAGAATAGATGCGATCGTGCTTCGTCCATGAACGACGACCCAACAAGAAATGATCTGCGGTAGAATCTTTGAGATGCGAATTTCATCTGCGTCGTCCAAGGAGTTCATTTCCATGCATCGCCAATTCACGTTCTCTCTCGCGATTCTGTTACTGGTTGGTGCTTCATCCGCAGCGGAGCCGGAAAAGCCCTGGAAATTCAAGGCGGCAGCGCTCGAGCCGTTTTGGCGCGGTACGACGATGCATGGCGAGAGCGTGCTGTTCATCAGGGAAGGTGAAGGAGGGGCGAAAGCAAAACTCCTGCTTACGCCAACGAAGATTTTGAAGGTGACCAGTTCCTCGGAAGAGACCGTGTATGAATCCGGCAAGGACTACGTCTGGCAGCCAGGGTCGAAAGAGATCGTGCTGCCCGCTGGGTCGAGGATCATTTGGAAGACGCCACAGGATTTGCGCCGGCCGGCGAAAAGCCAGAAGTACAACCTGACCCATCGGGATGGAAACGGCGAAGTCTTTTTCGGCGCGACGCACGAGTATCACGACATGCAGACGCTCGTAACCTACGAGCATCAGAAAGCCGACTGGAAGAAGCCGACGTTCGCCTCTCCGAGCAAAGAACTGCCCAAGACCATCAAACTGCTCGCGGAGAAGAAGACGCTGAAGATCGCCTTGCTTGGCGACAGCATTTCGACAGGCTGCAATGCTTCCGGCTGGGCCAAGGTCGCTCCGTACCAGCCGCCGTTTCAGGATTTGCTGGTGCTTCAACTGGAGCATGCCTATGGCGCGAAGGTTACGCTCGAAAACGTCGCCGTCGGAGGAACCAACACCGACTGGGGAGTGGCCAACATCGGCAAAGTCATCGATGCCAAGCCTGATCTGGTCATCCTGGCCTTAGGTATGAACGACTCTTCCGGCCGGCCTGCCAAAGATTACCAGGCAAAAACGCAGACGATGATTGCCGCCGTGAAAAAGGCCCTGCCGGAGGCGGAAATCATCCTTGTCGCCACGATGCTCGGCAACAAAGACTGGGTAGCCCTTAAGCAGGAACTCTTCCCTCAGTACCGCGACGCCCTAGCCAGCCTCTGCGAGCCGGGGATTGCCTTGGCCGATATGACCTCAGTCTGGACCGAAATGTTGCGGCACAAACAGGACTGGGACCTCACGGGGAATGGGGTAAACCACCCCAACGACTTCGGCCACCGCGTCTACGCCCAAGTCCTCTCTGCAATGCTCATTGCGGAAAAGTAGCCCAAAAACAGGCTGCCTTGTGGGGAATGTTCAGGTTTCTTGACAGGATGTTCAGCTTTGCGCTTCGCCGCGCTAACTTCTCTTAACAGTGCGCTCGCCGAGGTTTACACCGACGAGCGTCCATAGCTGTTTCTAACCCTTTACAGCGCTTCGGCTTCTGAACATTCTGCTCAGTATTTTGCACATTGCGCGTGCATTTGGTATGGTTTATGCCAAGGATAGTGAATATGCCGTTCAGGCGGCCTGACACAATGCTCACTTTGATTGACATTGGGATTTGCTGACTTTGAGATTCACAGTCCTGCGAGCGTCCGCGCCCTGATTGGGCCAGCCGCGGGGCCTTGGCACCTTTGGAGAACACACCATGAGAAAGTTTCTTTCCCGCATGTGGCACGAACAGGATGGCGTGCTGAGTTTTGAATGGACAATGCTGGCCTCGCTGCTGACCGTTGGCGTGGTCGCCGGCGTCTCCAGCCTGCGCGATGGCATGATTGACGAAATGGGGGACCTGACTCGGGCGATGACCTCGCTCGATCAGTCCTACCGCGTGCAAGGGCCACTGGTCATCAGTGTGCATACGCCGGATTTTGGCTCGGGCAATGGCGGTTCCTACCACGTTTACAACTATCGTGGCGGAACCACGCGGGCCTCCACTCAGGGTGGCAGCGTGATGGGCTATTCCGGTTCGACGGCGGCCGGGTCCATCTTCATTGACACACCGTCGCAGATCTCCACCCGCCGACTGCCGGAGCCGAAGGTCCCCGCCGATGGCCCGATGCCTGGGACGCCCGCTCCGGCCGATGCTCAAGATGGCGGAGACCTTCCCGGTTACAGCCTGGATCAGTAACGATTCGTTCGACCGCTTACAAACCTTTTCCCCGTACCAAGCTCCGCCAAGACGCTGCGAAGTTGCCAACGGTCTTCGACCGGCGGCAGCGGTAGTGCCACCGCACTTCGCCAGGTCCTTCACCTGTACCAGGGTGAAGACATCTGATACCGTCCGCGGAAAACACCCCCGAGAGCAGCGCCGCAGGGCGCGGCTCGCGGGGTTTTTCATGCGCGGTTCGTTCGCTGCTTGACAGGGGGCGCAAAGGTGACGAGATTTCAGCTACTTCCATATGAACCGGCTGAACTCGATGCCCAACGACATTCTTTCCCGATTGTTCCTCGCCGCAGTCTGCGTCACGCCCATGGTTGCATTCGCGGTGGACATGGCCCGCAGCCGTTACAATCCGGTGCAGTATGTCGGCTGGTGTGTGGCTCGGCTGCTGACGCGGCTGCTGTGGCGGGCTCAAACGGTGGGACAGTTTCCGATGGTCGAAGGGGGGGCCATCATTGTCTGTAACCACCGCAGCAGCGTCGATCCGTTTTTCGTGCAGACCTCACTCTATCGCAAAGCCCACTGGATGGTGGCCAAGGAATTCGTCGAGCATCCCGCTCTCGGCTGGTTCCTCAAGGGAATCTGCGAATGCATTCCCGCCAATCGCGGCGGCATCGACACGGCTTCGACCAAGCTGGCCATTCGACTCGCCTCTCAGGGAGAGTTGGTCGGCATGTTGCCGGAAGGGCGGATCAACCGCACGGAAGAATTCCTGCTCCCCGCACGCCCGGGAGCGGCGCTGGTTGCTCTGAAAGCCGGCGTCCCGATTGTTCCCTGTTATATTGAGGGCTCTCCTTACGGCGGCACCGTCATCAGCCCATTCTTGATGACGGCCCAGACCCGCATTTACTTCGGTCAGCCAATCGAAACCTCCGAGTACGCGGCCCGTGCCGACGAAGAGGGCCTCGCCGCTGAAATTACGCTTCGCGCTCTGCGAGCCATCGCCGAACTCGCCGGCCGTCCCGATTTTCAGCCGCAACTTGCCGGCAGAAGATGGATTCCAACGGCGGAATCGCCGGCGGAAGAGTCGAATGAAGAAGGACTCGCACAGAGGCACTAAGGCACAGAGGAAAGGAATGTTCATTGGGCATTCTCCTCTGTGCCTTGGTGCCTCTGTGTGAGATTCCTGTCTTCTTCTGGCATCAGGGTCCGCCTCACTGCAGTCACTCGCTCGTTCAGCAGACGCTGCACTTCGTCGTCATTACATCCCTCCGCAATCACTGTCACAATCGGCTGGCCGCGAAGGATGCGGTCGCCGGGGCGAGGAATGTCGGCCAGACCGGGAAGGAGCCTTTCAACATTCCAGACCTTCCGAAGCCGATGTAGTTCCGGCGTCACGAGGCAATCGATGCCAGCATAGACAACTTGCTTCGCGACGTGCGAAGGAGACTTGGAAATCCCGCACCGTTTCTCGACTTGGAAATTCGGATCAAAGACCGCCATGTGCATCGCCAGAAAGTTCTCGCCTCGCAAGTGCTCGAGAACTTCCACCGATGCCGAGTAACGCGGATTCACTTCGAGCAGCCAGTGGTCGCCGACCATATCCACGTTGAAAATGCCTTGAAGCCCAAACTCGCCGGCGAGCAGCCTTCCCAAGTCTTCCAGCCCTTCACGATATTCCCCGTCGATATTCCGCGGCAAGTTGCTGGTCGCCGAACCGGCATAAAGGAACGGCTCGTCGGTAAGATCGGCGACGCCGCTTTGCTGCTCGGTAATTCCCATGTGCCGGCAGCCGCTGGAGTCGGCGATAAAAACCGCACTCCAGGCATCTCCTTGCACTTGCTCCTGAAAGTAATGGTTCGCGTTGTTTTCATGTTCCACATTCAACTGGACTCGACGAATTCCGAGTCCTCCCGACGATCGCCGCGGCTTTCGCAGCCACTGCTTGTTCGGGTCCCGGGGCGAAATGGAGTCGCGGATTTCCGGCACGCCAAATTTCACATCGGCAAGGGCGAGACAATCGGCCAGCAGTTTGGGGTCGCGAATCTTCCGAAGCACTTCGCCTCCGTTGCCATACAGCGGCCGAATCGTGGCCATGCGATCCACTAAATCCGGATGGTTTTCCAGCCCGCCGGTGTAAATCCAAGGAGCCTGCGGCGCTGCGGCGAGTGCATCCTCAAAGTCCTGGGGATACCGCTTGATCTTCACGGCTGGGCAAACGTCGGCGAGGTCGCAGTCCGCAAACAGATCAATGGCGTAAGGCCGCATCCCAGCCCGCAGGGCCGAAAATGCCGCGGCTCGGGCCGATGCACCGACGACGATGATGTTCGGCTGCTGGCTCATGACCGACTTTCCCAGGAGACCTGCTCGAAGCTCGCGCTGCGAAGGTTGACGCAGCGGACAGTAGAGAGGTTCGCTGCCGCGACAGGGAAATAATCATCGACGTAGCCAGTCCTCGCGGCCCCAGGCAGACACGACTTGAGGAGCACCAGTTCGCGGGCTGACAGATACTCGGCAACTCGGGCGGCGATGGAATCGCTGGTGACCGCCCAGGTATGCGGCAGCGGTGCGGCAAAGAGGCGGAATTCACAATCGTGAAAGAAGGGGGCAGGATCGAAAACACAACTCGTCGGAATGTCCTGTGGCAGTTCCTCGGGCCGCGTCACCACGGGAAGGCCCACCACCGCCCCGAGCAACTGAGCCGTGACAGAGAGTGCGTCGACGCAGAGCCAGTGAGCTGCTTCCTCTCCCAAATTATGGGCCGCATCCGCCCGGCGAATGACATCCCCGAACTCACCCCCTCCGGCAATGAGAACATTGGCTGCGGGAGTTTGCAGACCAAGCCATGTCTTCAGGGCTGCAATGGTGTCCTTCGCTTGCGCGTCAGGCTGGTGTCTGAGCAAACTGCCGCCGACCTTGATCACCCGCAACGGCTGCGGGGTCATACGCTGGTCGCCTCGCGGGCCAGCACCGCCAGGGCGTGGGCCGGGCCGACGCGGGAAAGCGTTGCCCCAAGCTCCTCCCGGAGCGACATCGTTTTGGTTTGGATGTTGGCGACTCGCAAGGCATTCGTCGCCAGAAATTCGCCGTGGCCCGAAAGGATAATTTTCTCCGGGCGGGCCGGCATGGCGCTCACCACCTTGCGAATGGCCGTGGCGAGTTGATCCGCCTGAGCATCGGCCAGGCACTGAGCGATGGCTGCCGCGTCGCGGTGATTTACCTCATCACTGTCGGCGGCAATGACGCGGCCGATTCGAATCTTGGCCGCCGCCTTCGTCGCCGGGCGGCCATCCGCCGTGTTGTGGTCCGCCGGGTCTTCCTGCAATCCAGCCAGCAGCAGGTAAGCATCCCGCATCGTGGCAAAGACTTCCTGAGCCACCGGGCACTGCTGGCCGCGATAGAGGACTGTATGGGCAACGGCACAGGCCGGGCTCCGCTCCACGCCGGTATAGAACAATTCCCCAGCCAGCATCCGCTCGGTGTCGCTCTTCCCTTTGGCGATGGGCATTCCATCCATCAGCGGAATGATATCCGTCGTCGTGGAACCGACGTCAATCATCAGTGCCCCCCCCGTTTTGGCAAACCGCCCGGCAAAGCGAGCCAGGGCATGCCAGTTGGATGCCGCCACCAGTTGCGGCAGAGTTACCGCCACTTGCGGCGATACCATTCGGCCATCGACGAGATAAACGCGGGTATGCCGATTGTCGCATCCATCGCTGACCATCCGCAGGATGTGCCGCACGCCGGCCGCTTTGTTCTCAAAGCAATCGGCCAGCTCGCCGGTCATCGTGATCGCCAGATGGTCCGCCTTGGGAGCCTCGGAGATGATCGTGCGGACTTGCTGGGAAAGCCCATTCGGGTCTCGCCACAGCGCAAAGGAATAGGACTCCGCAAAGCCGCGACCGTCCGCCACTTTCAAATTTGCGCCACCGATATCGAGGGCGAGCCAGTTCATAGAAGTGCCTTCCTCCCGACCTCAATTCCATCCTTTATGCTACTCCCATCCGCCCGAAATTCTACTCTTTCCTCGCCGAAGCACAAATCCACCGGCTGGCCGCACGCAACATCCAGCATCGCCTGAGCCAGGTTCTGCCGGCAGGCCCGCCGGAGGCCGACATACGACGTAGTGAGCCGCGGATTGATTTCAATCACGACATCCTGACTGCCGTCGTTCCTGTCTCCTAATACCAGGTCCACGCCGACATAGCCGATGGTCGGCGGCATGGCGTCGATTGCGGCAACGGCGAGCGATTTGGCCCGTTTCGCCTGTTCTTGGGAAAAAAGTGGCGTGCTGCCACCCAAATACTCAAATGAAGTTGGATTCAATTTCTGTTCACAGGGCTGAAGAGCAACATTTCCCGCAGGTCCGCAGAGGAACGCGACACTCGCAGGCAATCCTGGGCAGAATTGCTCCAAGCGGCATTGCTCGGCTCCTCCCCCTCCGCGGTCTCTGCGCCTCTGCGTGATGCTCAAGTCTTGAAGAGTGGCATCACGCAGAGGCGCGGAGATCGCAGAGGAAGGAAGGGAAGAGGAGACAGCTTTAAGTTCTTCTCGGCTACCAATCAGTCGCATCCCTACACTTCCAGCACCGTCATCTCGCTTGAGGACCACTGGAAATAGAGTTAGAGTCCCGGC
>JBJXFF010000164.1:0-44998 GCA_046153945.1 Pirellulaceae bacterium | reverse complement strand
TCTGGGCAGGCTGGAAGCCTACCCCACGGACTCAAGCAATCTGATTCACTTTCAAATCGACACCGACTTCGGGGACTCCGCCAATCGCCGGAGCGAAGTACGGAATTTCTCGCCCTATTTCTTCCAGCACAGCCGCCGCATTGTAAAGGCCGGTACGACCGAGGAGTTGCCAGTAAAGCTGTCCATCCGCTTTGACGCCCTGCGGCGGGCGGATGGCCCACTTAAACGACTGCAGCCGGTCCTGATAGTTGACATACGATCCTTCCCGCTCCGCAAACGTGGCCGAGGGAAGCTGATAGTCGGCTCGCTCCCACAGCGGCGAAGCGAAACAATCCTGCACGATCAGCAGCTTGGAATTCGCCAACCTGCCGACGGCGTTGTCATCGTTCCATTTCGTCTTGTAGCCGCCGGTGACCCAGACCGCGCCGAAGGCTTCGGTCTCTGCTTGCGCCAGGAAATCGCCCCAGCTCTGGAGTTCTCCTCCGAGCGAAGAAACCACTTTCTCCACGCCGCGGCGATTCGGGCACTTCTCGGCGTGAATCACAAAGCCGTTGCGGAATTTCTCGTCGGCTCCTTCCATGGGGATCGGACCAAGAGCGAGAACGGCATTGGGGTCGAGGCTCTTCGCGTATTTGGCCAGCAGATACGCCTCTTCGGTCGTCAAATGGGGTGAGAGGACGACGGCCAGGTGGCCGGCTCTCTTCAGCTTGGCGTGCAATTCCTGGGGAAGAGCAGACCACTCGATGTTGACGTACCCCGTCTTCTCCAGCCGACGGGGCTCGTTGACGCGATTGGCGTCGTGAACGTGGTGAAAGCCGTAACGCCCTTCGTCGCACATCCACCATTGATTGACGTGGGGATTCTCGCGGGGCTTGAGGCGATAAACGTGATCCTGGTTCTCTTCCACCTTGATCGAGCAACCCGTGGAACAGCCGGCACAGACATTTTCGTGCGACTTCATGAACCAGACTCGCTGCTGGTAGAGGAAGTCTTTGTCTCCTAGAGCGCCGACGGGACATATGTCGGCCACATTGCCGGAAAGCTTGTTGTCGAGCGGGAATTCAAGCTGGCCGTTTTCGTCCCGGAAGACGTCGATTTCTTCGTGGGCACCACGGTTGATGACCATCAGCTCGCTGGTGCCGGAGATTTCCCGCGTGAAGCGGACGCAGCGGGTGCACATCACGCAGCGGTCGACGAACAGCGTGATCGTATCGCCCAGTTCCCGACGGCGGCTGGTGAAGGGCTGGATGTCGGCCCGCCGCTCTTCGCGACCGTGCTCGAAGTGGTAGTCCTGCAGCGAGCATTCGCCGGCCTTGTCGCAGATGGGGCAATCGACGGGGTGGCGGAGGAGCAAATCCTCTTCGACCATGGCCCGGGCTTCGATCACCTTGGGGCTGTTGGTGACGAAGACGGTCCCATCGGTCGCCGGCGTCTGGCAGGCGGGGACGACCTTGGGCTGCATGACGATCTTGCCGGTGGCCGAGTCCTTTTTGCCTGCTTCGACCAGGCACATGCGGCAACTGGCGACGACGGTGAGCCCCGGATGCCAGCAGTACCGCGGAATGTCCACGCCGGCCCGCTCGGCAACCTGAATGCCATTCAGGCGCTCTTTATCGCCGATCGTGATTTCCTGGCCGTTGACGAAGACCGTGGGCATGGGGCGAGTTAGTTCAAAGTTCGTGGTTCAAAGTTCAAAGTTAGTGAATGTCGAGCAGTTTCAAAGCGGGGACGGCAGCAGTTTCCATCCAGCCGCTGGGGTTGGTGCTTTTGATGTAGACTTCGAGTTCGTCGCGGAATTTTTTGATGCAGTTCTTCATCGGCCAGGCCGCCCCGTCCGCCAGGCCGCAGATGGTGGTGCCGGGCATGATGCCGATGTTCTCGGCGATTTCCAGCAGCAGGTCCAGATCCTTGAGCCGCCCCTTGCCGTGCTTGATGCGGGTCATCATTTTCGTGGCCCAACTCGTCCCTTCACGGCAGGGGGTGCACTGGCCGCAGCTTTCGTGGGAGAAGAAGCGGCAACTGTTGAGGAGAAAATCGACCATGCGGACCCTTTCGTCCATCACCACGACAGCGGCTGTGCCGAGGCCGAGACAGCCGAACTTGCCCGGGCCGTTGAAATCGAGCTTGCAGTGGAACTCGCTTTCCTTCAGCAGTCCCATGCTGATGCCGCCGGGGATGGCCGCCTTCGCTTTGCGGCCTTTCCAAATGCCGCCGCCGAATTCTTCGATCAGTTCCGTGACCGTGATGCCCAGCGGCGCTTCGTAGCAGCCCGGCTTGTTGATATGTCCCGAGAGGCAGTAAAGCTTCGGCCCATAGCTGCCGGCGTCGCGCGGGTTGTTCGGGTCGGGGGGAATGCCGATGGATTTGAACCAGTCGACACCTCGGTCGAAAATATGCTTGACGCAGGCGACGGTCTCGACATTGTTCACGACCGTCGGTTTGCGGAAGGCTCCTTCGACGGCGGGAAACGGCGGCTTGATGCGGGGCCAGGCTCGCTTGCCTTCCAGGCTTTCGATCAGGCCGGTCTCTTCGCCGCAGATATAGGCCCCCGCTCCGCGATGGACGTGAATATCGAGCGAATAGGGACTGCCGAGAATGTTCTTGCCGAGATAGCCAGCTTCATAGCATTCCGCCACCGCCTGGCAAATCCGCTTGTACGCGAGCGGATATTCGCATCGCATGTAAAAGTAAGCCGCGGCGGAGTTGGTGGCGAAGCAACTAATAATGAGCCCTTCGAGCACCTGGTGCGGGTCATCCTCCATCAGGATGCGATTATTAAACGTCCCCGGCTCGCTCTCGTCGGCATTCAGGCAGAAGTAAATCGGCCCCGGATGGTCCTTGGGGAGGAACGTCCATTTCAAACCCGTGGGAAAACCGGCTCCGCCGCGCCCGCGGAGTCCGCTCGCTTTTGTCTGCTCCTGCACATCCTTCGGACTGAGCGTCTTCAGCACCTTGCGCAGCGCCTGATAGCCGCCCGTCTGCTCATACACTCTGCGTGTATAGCTTTCGGGCTTGCCGACGTTGGCTAACAGGACTGGCTTGAATTCGGGCATTTCTATTTCACCGTTTGCACAAACTCATCTGCCTGCTGATGGCTGACACTGGGGATTAGTTGTTCATTCGCCAGGACGCAGGGGGCATGTTCGCAGGCACCGAGGCACTCGGCATATTCGAGCGTGATGCGCCCATCCGCCGTCGTCTCGCCGGGTTTTACACCAAGGGAATGCGAGAGGTGGTCGAGCAATTCATCGCCGCCGCGGAGCGCACAGCTAATACTGCGGCAGACCCACAAGCGGCAGCGGCCAGCGGGGGCGTCCTGCTTGAAATAGCCGTAAAACGTGAGCGTGTCTTGCACCTGGGAAGGATGCAGTTCCAAAAGCTGAGCAATCTCCACCACGGCCCGCAGCGGAACGTAGCGAAGTTTTTCGTTGACTATATGCAGCGCCGGCAGCGTGACCGCCTGTTTGGACGGATAGCGCGGAAGGAACGCCTTGATTTCGGCGATCATTTCGTCGGTCAGGATGCGGGGTTTATCTGCCATGTTTCGTGCGTCCAGTCCTCCCGACTGGAATTGAACCAGCGACCTGCCGCTTATAAGGCGGCTGCTCTCACCACTGAGCTACGGGAGGGATACTTCGATCCGACCCGTAGGCATATTTGTGTGTTTTGGTAGTTCATCTGAATTTCACTTAGCGATCCAACTCCGCGGCAATAATATTGAGGCTCCCCAGCACCGCCACCACATCGCTCAACGTGTGCCCGCGGATCAGTTGCGGGAAAATGGCGAAGTGGATGTAACTCGGCGGGCGGCAGCGGGCGCGATAAGCTACATTGCTCCCGTCGCCGGCTAGGTAAAAGCCAAGTTCCCCGTTGGGGGCCTCAATTGCGGAATACGTTTCTTCGTTCGGGACGGTAAAGCCCCGGTTTTTCATCACCAGTTCAAAATGCGTGATGGTTCCTTCAATCGTCTGATACACCTGCTGCTTGGTCGGCAGGGAAGTCCGTTCATCAATGCCGATGTTAGCCGGGCCGGACGGGATGTTTTCAATCGCCGCGGCGACGATCTTCAGGCTCTCCCGCATCTCGGCCATCCGGACGTAGTAGCGGGCAAAACAGTCGCCGGCTTTGGCACAACAAATGTTGAAATCGAAGTCGGCATAGGCGAGGTACGGTTCATCTTTCCGCAAATCGCGAGTGACGCCGCTGGCCCGGGCGACGGGGCCGGTGGCGCTCATGTTGGTCGCCTCTTCCTTGGTCAGGAGGCCGACCCCCTTCATCCGATCCACAAAGATGCGATTGCGGTTGACCAGCTTCTCCATGTCGGCGAGCGTTTCGGGAAACGACTTGACGAAGGCACGGATTTTCTGGACGACTAGGGGGGTGATGTCATGCATCACTCCGCCAACACGCGTGTAGCTATTGGTGAACCGAGCCCCGCAGAGCGCTTCAAAAATGTCGTACAGCCGTTCTCGCTGGTAGAAGGCGTAGAGGAAAAAGGTGAACGCCCCGGTATCCAGACCCATCGCGCCGGTGGATAGCAAGTGGTCGCTGATGCGGGCTAATTCGGCAATGATCGTGCGGATGTACTTGCACCGCGGTGTGAGTTCAATGCCGAGCAGCTTTTCCACCGCCCCATGCCAGGCCACGTTGTTGGCCAGCGGCGAGATGTAATTCATCCGGTCGGTGACGGTGACGTACTGGTTGTAATCGAGGTGCTCGCCGATTTTTTCAAAGCCGCTGTGCAAGTAGCCGATGTCCGGAACAGCATCCACCACTCGCTCGCCGTCCAGCTTGAGCACCAGTCGCAGCGTCGTGTGCGTGGCCGGATGCTGCGGGCCGAAGTTGAGCGTCCAGAGGTAGTCCTGGTCTTGGGGACGCTGTTCGAGAGTAGCTTCGGCGAGGGACACGGGAATGACTAGATCCTAATGACTAAATGTCTAATGATTTGAATGGCTAGGCTTGGTTACGCTTGAGGACTGGGAAATTGTGACGTTCGCCGCGGCCTTGGAGAGGGTAGTCTTTGCGGAGCGGGTAGGCGGCGAATTCGTCGGGCATCAGGATGCGGCGGAGGTCAGGGTGGCCGTCGAAAATGATGCCGAACATGTCGTAAGTTTCGCGTTCCAGCCAGTTGGCACCGCCCCACAGCGGAACCATCGACGGCACTGTCAAATCTGGCTCATTCACGAAGCAGCGGACGGTGAGTCGTTCGTTGGTGATCGTATTTGCCAGCAGATAGACCAAGCCAAAACGGTCGCGGGCATCGCGGTAGTTCAGATAGTCGACGCAAGTGACGTCCACCAGCAGATCGAACTTCCCCTCGTTCTTCAAATGCTGCATCACAGCGAGCAGCGAATCCTTCGGCACCACCACGCGCGAGTCCCCGCGGAACTCACTGGCGGCAAGGCCGGCGAATTTGGCAGTGAGGGCGGCGATCGTATCGGGCTTGGCCGGCATGTATCAACTTGGAACTGTGAACTTGGAACCTTGAACTTCTGCCTCACGACCGCCCGTACATCGGCAATTCCTGCAGCGCCCGTTTCGTCATCTGCCGTTCCGCTGTTTCGAACTCAGCGCCACTGATGGTTCCTTCTCGCTGGATTTTGTCTTGCAGGTCCATAATGGCTTGGATCAATTGTTCGGGGCGCGGCGGGCAGCCGGGGACGTACATATCGACGGGGATAAAACGGTCGATTCCCTGAACGACACAGTAGGTGTCAAAAACGCCGCCGGTGCTCGCACAGGCTCCCATCGAGATACACCACTTCGGCTCGTGCATCTGCTGCCAGATTCGTTGCAGCACGGGGAGCATTTTCATGACCACGCGGCCGGCGACAATCATCAGGTCGCACTGCCGGGGGCTGAAGCGAAAGACTTCCGCGCCAAAGCGGGCCAGGTCATGCCGGCTGGCACCGGTCGCCATGAGTTCAATGCCGCAGCAGGCGGTGGCGAAGGGCATCGGCCAGAGGCTGTTCTTGCGGCACCAACTGGCAAGCTCGTCGAGCTTCGTCACCACCACGTTATCCGGGAGTTCTACCGCCACTTAAACACCCCCTTCTTCCAGGCATAAACCAGACCCACCGCAAGCAGCCCAATGAAAACCATAACCTCAGTGAAGACCAGGCCGCGGGAATAGCCACTGAGACCTTGCTCCGCGGCCTGCGCCACTGCCGCGTTAATTCCGACCGGCTTGAGGTCGGCCGCGTGAGCATTCGCAGCCACGGCCCAGGGATAAAGGAACAGCAGTTCCACGTCGAAGAGCAGAAAGGCAATCGCGACCAAATGAAAGCGGACATCAAACTTGCGGTGAGCGTCATGGATCGGGTCCATGCCGCTCTCATAAGCCATTTGTTTGACCGCCGTTTGGCGCTTCGGGCCAAACAGCGAAGCGATGCCGAGCATCCCCAGCGCCAATCCCGTGGCACAGGCTGCAAACAGCAAAATGGGGAGGAGGGAGTCGGCCATAAACGCCTGCCGGACAATAACTTGGAGGTCAAACCGGCGACTTTGTGAATATTCTCACAAATAGGGGCCAAAAGAAAACCCGGCACTGGGCCGAGTCCTCTGAATAACCAGTGAAAATCCTATCGGCGGCCCTTTCGATGGTCAACGGGGAGGGGGAGAGAGGCAAAAGCGGCGGTCGGAAAGATTGTCACGGCCACCGGCTTTCCGCTTTCCGACCTCCGCTTTCATCCCCGAACCTCCCTCCTCCGCGCCGTCTCTTCCATGAAGTAGACTACCCAAACCGGGCGGCTAGCTCAGTTGGTTAGAGCGCCATGCTCACACCGTGGAGGTCACAGGTTCGAGCCCTGTGCCGCCCATTCTCAACCGCTGTAAGGCCAACACCTTACAGCGGTTTTTTTTTGTCCTAATGGCAATTCTTGTACGTCCCCGATTTTGACGATGGTTACCACGAATTGTCTCGTTGTTATTCGTTGGAATATCCCTACCATCGCCGGCGGCGACGACGGCGGGTTACGCCTCCACCGCTAGTTTCCGGCAGATATCGGCGATGATTTGCCGAGGCCAGATAAACTTCTCGGCGAAGCCGATTGATGCCCCCCAAGGGTCGATGGTCCAGCAACGAATGCCAGGGGGTAAAGAAGAGCTGTTCGCAGGCTTCGATGCTGCTGGCGCAGTCAAGGTCTTGCTGCGGGATTGTCAGGCGGGCGACTTTCTTGAACGGATATTTGGCCGGGTCCCAGTTGAAGGTGACGTCCTCAATTAGCAACTCGTCGCGGGGCGTTTGCACCTGCACCAGGAAGTCAAACTGGCAGGCCTTGGCCTTCAATTGTTCCACGAGCACTTTGCGGAGATAGTCCTTGTCGAGTGGATCCGCGAGTGGAGTCGTCTTGTTGTCCACCGGCACGACCGAGAACTTCATCACGCGCTCGGGTCCGAACAGAAAAGGAGACGCGCTAAAGTAGGAACTCTCCAAAGGGCTGGACACGGGTGTTTTCGCGATGGCGGCGCTGATCTGCTGGACCTTGCCGAGGCGGGCGGGTCCGCCAGGCAGTTTGACCAGTGCTTGCCCGAATGCCGGCAGAAATGCCGCGGGCACGTCCTTGCCGGCGAGCTGCGCGATGGTCAGCTCCAGATAGTCGGCGACATTGGCAAAGGGGAAGACCGGCAGATTGACCATCAAGAAGTCTTGCGTATTCGGTTCGTCCGCTTCGAAGACCGGTGCCGACACTCCACGCACCTTGATCGCCATGCCGCGGCTGCCGTGCTTGCGATTGGCGACTCCTTGGGAGTCATCCACATCCGGTCCAACCAGCGCCGCCGCATTGGAAAATCGCACCTCCGCGGAGTATGCCGCGCCAGGTGCCGAAAAGAGTCCTACCCGAAACTCCGCGGGCAGGTCGGCGTCCACTTGAAACGAGGCATGAGCACAGCCGTGCGCTTTGGGATGCACGCCGCGAAGGATCCGGGGCTGGCCCTGATAACGCTGGTCCAGCAACTGAACCATCAAATTGGCGATCTTTTGAATCTGCTCCGTCTCGCCCGCCGGAACGGTCTCGAAGGGGTGTGCGGCCAAAGCGAGTCTTTGCATACATAGTTCCTGAAAAGGAGAGGCGGCGCTCTACGAAGACCCGATGATACCGTCAGGCACACCAACCTGATTGCGGTTCGGAAAAGATCTGGGGGTTTCGGCCGCCGCGGATTCTGGCGACGGCGGACTCGGCGGCTTTGACTTCGGCCGCGGTGGTGTGGATTTCCATCGTGACGTCGAAGACTTGTTTGCCGCCGGGGGGGAGCCTGACGAGGCGCTCTTGTTCTCCTTCGAAGCTCCGCGGATTGGGGAAGTTCGTTCCCGGCTCCAGGCCCGTCACATAGCCGTCAGCTTCGGCGGTGGTGTTTTTCCAGAGGGTGAACCAGGGGAGTTGCTGCGTGTTGAAAACGAGACTGATGCCCCGAGTGCCGTGGGCGTTTTTGAGAAGCGTGCGGGTCCAGCCGGCGGAGTCGGCATGCAGGTCCAGAAAATAAACCATCTCTTCCCACCCCGGTTCTGGTGCGGCGTAGCTGTCCCAAGTCTTCAGTCCGCTGGCGGCTCGAGACGTGCGGGGAACGACTGTTTTGGCCGGCAACACCACCCGCGAACCGGCATCGAGCAGCGGCAGGCCGAAGTTGATGTGGTAGAGCATTTGGATTTCGGCCGGGCTGGCCGAAAAATTAAGAATCTCGTCGTGGACCCGGAAAGTCGTGGAATTGAATTTGGTGGTGATGGTGGAGGTCATCCGGAGCTTGGTGACGTGAAAGCGGGTTTCCTCAACGATTCCCCGCAGCGAGATTTCCTCCTTCCCCTCGTCCACGGTCACTTCCACTGCATGAGCCGGCCGATTGGCGATGCGCCCATGCACGGGGTGGAGCAATCGCCCCGTTTGCAAATCGAAATCCGGAGCCCCGTTGCTCACCAGCCCACAGCGGCAAAACAATTCATCAAATCCATCGAGCCAGCCGAGGCCGCTCGGCTCGCCGAGGTCCACGAATTTGGGATGGACCGGGCCGCGCACGGGGGACTGCCAGCCGATGGCCTCGCCTCCGGCGAACGCTTTCCAAATTCCCATGCCGCGAGTCGGCAGGACTTCCAGGAACATTTTGCCGTTTTGGATGCCGACTTTTTGCACCCCCTCCGACAATCCATCGCGTAGCGTGACCTGCTGCACAAACCACTTCCCCTCGCTTCCCAAATCCTTCGGCGCGATGATCTTGTCGACACGCAGGCCTTCGTTATTTTCAAACAGTTTCCAGGTCTTGGCGGGCATGGAGAGTCTCCGAAATGGGAGATAGGGGAAGTAGTCTGACAATCCCCTAATCTACGGCTGCGGGAGGGAAAACTCCAGAACCGTTGATTTTCTTTGGCAAGACACTACGATACAAATCGCACCTTGACTTTCAACTTTGCTACCGTCGCCGCCATGAGATCATTTCTGCCAAAAAAGCACCGCCGCGTCTCCATCCGTTCCCGCCTCCTGCATTTCGAGACCCTCGAAAGCCGTCAATTGTTGGCAACGATTGCCTCCTTTGATAATGACCGCGTCAGTGCTACCTATGCTGCCGGCAAGGATGCTTCGGACCCACCGCCGGCGGAGCTTGCGGGGGGCGTCATTCCGGGAGCTAAGTCTGAGTTTATCCGGGTCTATTCCGGTGTTGCCAATAACCTGAATTCCATTGCCTTCGCCCGCACGGATGTCGGTGCCCCAGGAAGCGTTCTCGCTGACTTTGACTTTCGGATGACTCCGGTGAACGAGCGGCCCGATGGACTTTCGTTTTCCCTGGTCAACACGGCCTACTATGAGGTATCCGGCACTGTCGTGGCTGCCGGCTCATTTCCGCAGTACTACGGGTCGCTGGGAATTGCCTTTGACACCTTCAAGCACGATGGCGATCCCAGCGGCGACAGCGTCAAGGTTTATTACAACACACAGCTCATCACGCAGGTCGACGTATCGACCACCCTGGACCTTGCCGGGGGCCAATGGATACACGCTCGCGTCTCGCTCATCGGGGACAAGCTCTCCCTGCAGTTTACACCCGCGGCCGGCGGCACCATGACGGTGCTTAGCGACCTCACGCTTCCCGACTTTATTCCCTTCGAGAGCCGCGTGGTCTTCAGCGGGTGGTCCGGCGGCGCGGCTTGGGGAACTGCTGACGTGGACAACGTCAATGTGCAATATGCAACCACCGGCAAAGCCATCCTGTCTTTTAAGCCGGTGACCACGACAATCGACGAAACGGCAGGCACGGTCAAGTTGATCGTGGAACGGAGCGGCGATCTGACCAAGAGCGTATTCGTTCGCTATGCTCCGCAAGCCGTAACCGCGCTCGCGAACCAGGATTTTGTCGCTCTCAGTGGCACGGTGTCGTTTGCCATCGGAGAGAAGAGTAAGACCATCTCATTCCCAATCGTGAACGACCCTTACAACGAGCCGCACGAACAATTCGTAGTAACTCTCAGTTCGCCTTCAAACGGCGCGATTATCGCCGGTCCGGATCGGCGAGTAGTCACCATCGTGGACGACGAGCGTGGACGGGTCCTGGGTGACTTCGGCGATGTGCTGCCTCTACCCAACGAGATGATCCATGCCATCCTGCTGCCGACGGGGGAAGTCTTGTCCGTCGATCAAGAGACTGGCCACCACACCGCGTGGCTCTGGAATCCGCAAACGGGCCAAAGCCGCAAGACTTCGCCGCCGCCGGAGGGGAGCAATCTGTTTTGTTCGGGTCATACCCTGTTGGCCGACGGCCGGGTGTTTTTCGCCGGTGGTCACGAGGGCTTTGACGAATCGGGCAACCCCCGTGGGATCTGCACCGTCAGCATTTACAATCCGTGGAACAACACCTGGGAGACCCTGCCGGAATTGGAAGAGTGCCGTTGGTATCCCACCGTATTGGTATTGCCTAGTGGCGACGTCCTGGTTGTCGGAGGCTTTGACGAATCGGGGACCAACACCATCGTCCGCCAAATCGAAATTTACCGTCAGGAAGCCGGCATTTGGACCCGGCGGAATCTCGATGTCTCCCAGGATCAGGCCGAAAACGATGCGGCTCATGACGGGTATCTTTATGAGCGGATGTATCTGGCACCAAGCGGAAGAGTATTCGTGCTGGGTGCCGGTTCGCAAAGTTGGTGGTTGAACTTGGCGGCGGAAGGGACCGATGCGGTCTGGACGCCGGGACCGGCAACCATTGGGACGTATACTCGCAACGACTATGGCACGGCCACGATGACCGAGCCAGGAAAAATCGTGCTCATTGGCGGCGGAGGAGCTTATGAGGGGCTTGCTCCGCAGGCCAGCGTGGAAATCATCGACCTGAATGTCGCCAGTCCGCAGTGGCGGGCGCTCGACCCGCTCCCCGGCGGCGGACGAAGGCATCTGAATACAACGGTGCTTCCCGGCGGCGACTTGCTGGTGACCGGCGGCACGCGCTCCGGCGACTTTAACATTGCGGCCGGCGATGCTCGCACGGCTTTGCGATTAAAGCCCACTGCGGCACCTGGTCTTCAGTGGGAGACCTGGGACTCAGCCGCTTCGCCACGGCTGTACCATTCCACGGCGCTGCTGCTGCCCAGCGGAAAGGTGCTGACCGCGGGTTCCGGCCAACCGCATGCCGCCGACTCCTGGGACCAGCGAAACGCGGAAGTTTTTTCGCCGACGTATATTTATCAAACCGGGCGCCCAGTCATTTCCTCCGCTCCCGCAACCGGCAATTACAGCCAAATTGTGAACGTCAAGGTCAGCACGAACACGCTTTCGCAAGTGGTGTTGATGAAGCTCGGCGCGATTACCCATTCGCTGGAAGAGAACGCCCGCCGCGTGCCCCTTACCTGGACCAGAAGCGGCACGGGCTCCATCAATGTGAGCCTGCCGTCCAATTCCAACGCCGCACCCCCCGGCCATTATCTGCTGTTTGTCCTTGATAGCCGCGGCGTTCCCTCCGAGGGGCGAATGCTGCAGATTCTGTCGCCGGCTCCGCCACCTTCTGGTGGTTCCCAGGGGGGAGGCATCATCGTGGCAGGCGAAGAAGATTTGCCGTCATCCCCGCGCAGGTCCGCGCCAATCGCCCAGGCGGTCAAAACAGCCGCTCTGCAGTCATTCCCAGTGGACCGAACCAATTTGGAGAGACGGGACGACGTATCCGCCAAGAAACCGGCCCTGAGTGAGCCTCTGGTGGACCAATTCATGGCCCAATACCAGTCGCGTAGTGAGAGCACAATGTTCAATCCCCGTCGTGTACTCGGGACCAAGACGGCGAGGCGGTAGCACGCACAGCGGCAATTCACTCCTGGCCCCCGCCAGCCCGCTGGCGAAGCAGCCGCTTGATCGCCAGAATAATGGCCTTGCCGCACCCGCAATTTAACCTCTTCCGCATCGCGACCCAAGGAGCTTTTCGATGGCACGCCCAGTCACTCTCTTCACCGGCCAATGGGCCGACCTGCCGCTGGAACAAATGGCCCGCAAGACCAAGGAGTTCGGCTACGACGGCATCGAGCTGGCTTGCTGGGGGGATCACTTCGAGGTGGATAAGGCCCTCAAGGACGATGGCTACTGTGCCCGCAAGCGAGAACTGCTGGAGAAGAACAATCTGCAATGCCATGCCATCAGTGCCCACCTCGTCGGCCAGGCGGTTTGCGACATCATCGACGTACGGCACAAATCCATCCTGCCGCCCTATGTTTGGGGTGACGGCAAACCCGACGGCGTCAACAAGCGGGCCGCCGAGGAACTTAAAAACACCGCCCGGGCCGCCAAAAAATTCGGCGTCGGCGTCGTGAACGGTTTCACCGGCTCTAGCATCTGGCATTTGCTGTATTCCTTCCCGCCAGTGCCGGGGAAGATGATCGACGACGGCTTCAAGCTCTTTGCCGACCGCTTCAATCCGATTCTCGACGTCTACGCCGAGTGCGGAGTCAAGTTCGCCCTGGAAGTTCATCCGACGGAAATCGCCTTCGACATCTACACCGCCCAGCGGGCATTGGAAGCGCTCGACCATCGCCCCGAGTTCGGCTTTAACTTCGATCCGTCGCACTTGCACTGGCAGGGAGTCGACTCCGTGGAGTTCATCCGGGCCTTCCCCGACCGCATTTATCACATGCACGTCAAGGACGCCATCGTCACCCTCAACGGCCGCAGCGGCATCCTCGCCAGCCATATCAACTTTGGCGACTCCCGCCGCGGCTGGGATTTCCGCAGCCCGGGACGCGGCACCGTGAACTTCGAGGAGATCATCCGGGCTCTCAATGAGGCCAAATATTCCGGCCCCCTCTCGGTCGAATGGGAAGACAGCGGCATGGAGCGGGAATTCGGAGCCCGCGAAGCGGCTGAATTTGTCCGGAGCAAGGACTTCGCCCCCAGCGGCCGGGCGTTTGATTCGGCGTTTGAGAAGGACTAAGCTGGTGGAGTAGGCTTCCAGCCTGCCCAGATAACCAGGGGCGCAGTAAAGCCATCGGAATGGCAATCCATCGAAACAGCAAGGCACAAACTAAGAAGTCGCCATTCGCGATTTCATTTTTGTGCCTTTTCGTGTTTTTCGCGGCCGATCCCACCTCCGCTGCCGACGACTTCGCGGCAGCACGCGCGAAGCTTGATCAGCCATTCGCCGAAAAGCTGGAATCGCTCGCCAAAAAATGCGATGAAATCGGCCTCAAAAATCAGGCGGCGATCACGCGGAGTTGGATGATCCCCCGTTTTCCCAACCGGCAGTATCTCTTTCTGCCGGAAGCAAAAGATTCGCTCGCGCCGAAGATGGGAGCGGCCGACCTGGAGCAAAAGTGGTTTGCGAAGTTCCAGGAGCATCGGGCCGCGCAGGCGGAATCGCTCTTTGAACTCGCTAAGAATGAATCCAAGGAGAGCCGGGCCGCGCGGGCCTATCAACTGCTGCACGAAGTGCTGCGCGAGAATCCGGACCATGCCGACGCGAGGCGGATACTGAGCTATGAAAAGTCCGGCAAAGCTGGCTGGGTATTGGCCGGAAAATCCACGCCGCCGACACTTGGCCGAAAGGCGCATCCGAAATACGGCTGGGGAGCCGGGAAATACTGGCGGCACGAGACGCCCCATTACAGCATCGCCACCTCCACGAGCTTGAAGCAGGCAATTGAACTTGGCCAGAAAATGGAAGAGTTGCACGCCCTCTGGCGGCAAGCGTTCTTTAGCTACTGGACGAACCAGCCGGCGCTCGAGCACCGGTTCGGCGGCGGCAAAGAACCTCTCGTCAAAGAGCCCAAGAAGCTGGACGTGGTCCTATTCAAGGACCGTGAGGAATACGTCGCCGCCCTCAAACCCGGCGAGCCGAAAATCGAACTGACGACTGGCATCTATCTCGATAAAGAGCAGACCGTCTTTCTCTACGCGGGTGACGAGTCCCGGACAGCCACCTGGTATCATGAAGCGACCCATCAACTCTTCCAGGAGATTGACCACTTTCCCCCGGAGCCGGGCAGCAAGGGCAACTTCTGGATGGTCGAGGGACTCGCGTTGTACATGGAGTCGCTGACACGGCACCAGATCAGCGGAGCGGTTGGATCGCCAGGGAGTTCCTACTGGACTCTCGGCGGCTGGGAGAGTGATCGGCTGCAGTTTGCCCGGTATCGCGGGCTGTCGGGCGATTTCCTCATGCCGCTGGATAAGCTCTCGGCGATGGGGCGAAAGGACCTGCAAGCGAGCGAAGACATTCGCAAAATCTACAGCCAGGCGGCGGGCCTGTCGCATTTCCTGATGGATGCCCAGGACGGCCTCTATCGCGAGCCGGCCATTTCCATATTCCGGGCTCTGTACGACGGGCGGGACACAACGGGTGCCTTCGCCAAGGTGCTCGGTGCGTCCAACGCGGAACTCGACCGAGACTACCTCGCCTATCTGCAAGTCACCGATAAAGACCTGGCCCAGCTTCCCAGCTCTGAGCGGATCCGCAATCTCTCCCTCGGCCGGACGAAAGTCTCCGACGCCGGCCTCATTCATCTCGCCGCTTGCAAGAACCTGGATTGGCTCGATCTGTCTGGAACCAAAATGACGGACAGCGGCCTGGCGTCGCTCAAGGATTGCTCCGCGATCACGCAGCTCTTCCTGGAAGGAACCAAAATCAGCGACGAATCACTCGTCCTCATCGGCAAACTCGGGAACCTGGAGGAACTCGATCTTTCCGCAGTCCCCATTACCGACGACGGCCTGGCCCGGCTCGCTCCGCTCAAGAAGCTCAAGATTCTCCACTTCACCAACAGCCCCATCTCCGATGCCGGCCTGGCACATCTTAAGTCGTTATCGGCTTTAGAATCGCTCGAAACCAGCGGCACCAAAGTCACGGCTGAGGGATTGAAGACTCTGCGGGGGGCGCTGCCGAAGTTGAAGGAGTAGGGTCCACAACTTTCACTTCAGCCCCGTCCAGAAACCCATCCTTATTCGCATCCAACTTCTCAAACTGTACCTGTTCACCCAGAAACTCCCGGCGGCTGATGACGCCGTCGCCGCTGGTGTCCATCAGGGTGAACCAGCGGGGGACTTCCTTGGCGGGTGCCCGGGCCATGAGCGACGGGATGACGAACAGCGCATCGACGTTTTGCAGGCTGCCGCGGGCGAAGCCGATGACCATGGCGGGGGGAATTTCGTCCCCCACGATTTCGCCGTCCCCATTCTTATCAAACAGCTTTAGCCGGGCCGGGGCGTTTTCGATCTCCCGCCCGTCCAGCCGCTCGTCTCCGTTTTCGTCGATGGCCAGGAAGAAGGCATCCTCCCGGTCCTCGGCTTTGGCGTGAATCTGCGACCGCAATGCCGCCTGCTGCTGGGAGAGATAGGCGACGACCTCGCCGGGATAGACCTTGCCGTTCTCGTCCGAATCGACCGCTTCGAACGAACCGAATGCCGCCTGGGCATCGGCGGGAATTTCCTTGGTTTCCAGGTAGCCGTTTTTGTCCGCGTCGTACATGTCGAGCGCCTGCTTGGCCTGAGCCTCAAAATCGACGGCCGCCACCGTGTCGTTCGTGTAAAACGTCAGGCTCATCCCCCCCATGATCAGCGTCAGCCGGCCGTTTTGCTCCGTCACGCTGTGGGGCAAGGCTTCGAGTTCGCCGCACATTTTAACGACCTTGATCTGCACCGGGCTATCCATCTTCGCCGGTTCGTCGGCTTTCTTGTCTCCCTCTTTCTCTTCTTTCCCTTCCTCTTTTTTCTTCTCCGCACTTCCAGCCGCTCTCCCAAAATTCACCGCCAGCCGGATATGAGCCGGGACCTTATCGAGCAACAGATATTCCGCTTTCACCAACCGGCCGTTCTTGTCGGCGTCGAGCTGCGAAAACAATTTCGGCGTCCAAGGAAAGCTCTCCGGGGTCAGATTGCCCCCGAGTGCATATTGATCGTCAAGATCCACCCGAATCATGTCCCACTTTGCGTCGCTGGCAATCAGCCGAGCCGCGGTGGGCCCCCGATCTCGGCGGCGGGTCGGCATCTCTCCGGGCTGCGTCCCCGTGTTGGCGGCCAGGTCGGCGGGAACCACCACGTCGTCGTCATCCGTATCGCGGCTGCGGAGACGACTGGGGGCGGCGGCCATCTCGGCGACGGAAATGGAATGCCGGTCGCCGTCGGTGTTCAGCAGATTCCAGAGGGGCGATTCATACCGGTTCGTCTCACGAAAATCCGACGTCCCTCGAATCGAAAATGGCCGCGCTCCACCGGCATTGCGAGTTAGAAACCGCGGCACCTCGGCCCGGTCCACAGTCCCATCCCGATCCGTGTCATACATCTCCAGAATCTGCTTCACGCCGTTGTCGCCATTGATCGCCAGATTCCCGAACTGCCCATATTTGAACCGCTTACTCTCGGCGACTTCCTTCCAGGTCGGCCGCCCATCCTTGTCGGTATCCCCGAGCTTCAGCACTTCATCCACCAGCTTTTCCATCGCCGACAGATGCGGCTGTCCGTCAATCGTCAGCTCGACATCGACAATCAGCGGATTGGACGGCGTGAAGAGCAGAAACCGCTCGGCGGGGAGCGGCTTCGGCTTCGGAGCTTCCACTTTGGCCACTGGTCCCTTTTTCTCTTCCTTCTTCTCCTTTGTAGCCGCGGCTGGTTTCACTTCGCCAGCTTTAGACTTCTCTTGAGCCGGCTCTTCTTTTGCCGGCTCTACGGACTTTTCCGTTTCGGGCGGAGCCTTCGGCTTCTCCGCCGCCCCCGCCGGCTTCACTCCGGCGACAGGTGTTGTCGGAGAGCCGGAACCACAGCCCGCCAGCGGAGCCAGTAAAGTCAGCGCGAGTATCCATTTTGACCATTTCATAAGTCACCGGTCAGCCCGCTCAGGAACCGTCAACGTACCTATTCTACTGCCTCTCTCACAATCCCCGCACCTGCCCCATCCAAGACGCCAGCCGAGAGTTGTTTTTCCGGATGGTTTGTCCCACTTGTGACCCTGGCAATCAGCCGATAGCGGCCCAGCTCTCTTTCAGGACATCGCTGCTTGTCGACGGTCGGATGGCCGTACTGGCTTGGTTAAGAGAAGGACTTTTTGGGCCAGGCTAGAAGCCTACCCCACCTACACATGGTCCGGCAGATTCCCCTGGGCATCGAACGGCATCGGCCGCGGCTCTTTGAGGATCGTCAAATCTGGCCGCTCTTTCGCTTCGTTGTAATACGCGGCGGAGCATTCGACTTCGGAGACTTCCAGCGTGTTGTGGATCCACATCAGCTTAACGTCGGGGGGCTCGGTGAGGCCGATGGTGGGGAAGGCGACGTCGAGGATTTCGCGGTCGGTGGGGTAGTCGAGCGGGATCATGGCGGCGACGGGGTGGCCGCCGGTCAGGCAGTTGATCCGAGTGATCTTTTTGTCCATCTCCTCCACCAGGCGGGTGCGGCAGAACTCGGCCATGCCGATGCCGGTGGCGTTGCCGTGCGTCGCCTCCGTCAGCCCGCGGACGATGAGCCGCTTGACCTTGGGCCATTCCCCTTCCACGGCGGCGTGGTCGTTGTACTTGCGGCCGATGACGTTGGTGTCCATGCCCGTGCCGCGGATGTTTTTCCCCATTTCGTCGATCAGCAGGATGTCGGCCGTCTTGAATGGCAGCCGGGGAATCCAGGCTTTGGCCAAAACGAGCAGCTCTTTCTCCCGCTCCTCGAACTCGTGCGGGGCAACGGCCCGGATGAGAGCCGTCTGGTCGTAGGCGTTTTCGACGACGCCGATGCCCGCGACGATGCGGCACTTGGACAGGACCTCGCGGGCGACCGAGCGGATGATCTGCCCGAAGCTGTAGTTCATGATCGCCCGGTGATAGATTTTGGCCCCCTCGAATTTGCCCAGTCCAATCAGCATCATCTTCATCAGGCCGCTTTCGATGTCCCCGACAAATCCGGTGTGCGGCTTGACGCGGCCGACGACCAGAACGTGGTCGGCCCCGAAGGCGTGCTTGTCAAAATGGACCGGAAAGCCCTCCGCCGCCTGGCAAACGACGACTGTCTCCATGCTGGCCCGGATGGGGCAGGCCATCGCCGCTTCGGTCACGCCGTAGCCTTCAATCAATTCCCGCTGCCCTTCCGCCGTCCCCCCGCCGTGGCTCCCCATCGCCGGCACAATGAACGGCTTGGCCCCGAGCCGTTTGAAATGTTCCACCGCGGCCTTAATGATGATCGCAATATTCGCCACCCCGCGGCTTCCGCAGGTGATGGCGACGGATTGGCCTTTTTCGATGCTTTTGCTGAGGTCCAGACGCGAAAGCTCCGCTTCGACGGTGGCGGGGATGTCGTCGACCGTTTGGAAATCGAAGGTTTGACGGACGCGGAAGAGGAGGGGGTATTGGGACATGGTTGTGATTCGGGGCGGGCGTTAGAGAGGATCGGTGATGCCGTGCTTCGCAAATATTGTCTCGGCGGGAATCGTGGTGGATTCACCATTTTCAATGGCGGCTATGCGATGGTGAATCTCGGTCAGGGTGTTGTCACCCGCAAGTTGGTCCGATGGTTCCAGGCTGCGGAGAAGTAGTACCAGTAGCTCTTCCCGTTGCTGGGGAGGCAAGGAGAGAGCAGCGTCGAATATGGAAACGGTAGTGGAAGCGGACATTACTGAAGATTCTTGAGTGTTGGGAGGTAATTCAAGTTTAAGCGATTTAGTCGATTGAGCCAAATGACTTATCGTCCCAGCCAGTCCTCCACAATCAATCCTGGCACCTGTTCGAAATCTCGTCCATTGCTCGACGCCAGCTTGGCACCATTGGCAAGGGTAATCGCCGCGATTCTTAAATCCAGAACACCCACCCGCAGTTTTGCTAGCCGCAATTCGTCCAAGACGCGTGCAGCTTCGTCGTCGAAGGGAAGTACTGACATCGCAGCGAAGTCGTCAAAGAGTTGGCCGAGGCGGCGGTATGCTGAAATCTGGCGTGGGGAGTTCCTAGCGCGATGGATTTCGGCGAGCCAACCGCGCATTGCCTCTTCGGCCGAAATAATGGTAGTCACGACTTCGTCGTCGCACTCGGCGATTCGTTGGCGAACCAACTCGCCAAGGCGCGTCCCAAGGTGCAATTCGACGATGTGGTCAGTATCAAGGACGTACATCAGGCTTTCCGACGGTTTTCTGCCTTGCGCCATTTTTTGCCCGCGTTGGCCATCGCCTTGTACCCGGCATCATCCGCATACTTGCCAAACATCTTGAGCCATACGCTGTTTCCAGCTTTCACCGCTTGCGCCTGTTTGAGCTCGGCCAGTTCGCGCTCCACAGCGGCGAGGCGTTTTTCAAGTTCTTTGATCGTCACTTGGATTCTCCACTTAACATGTTGAAGTCACTAGATCGGCTCATTTGCAACTGAGAGCTTTGCGTCCTGCCACTCACCATAAGTCTGATTGGTACTTTCTACGCGCCAATACGTACGGCCGTTTCGATTCCCCGCCGCAACAATGGCTGCCGCCGCACTTGGGCTTGCAAATGCGACATTGGATGCAAACGAGTAGTACTGCGGATCCTGGCTTGGCTGAAGTTTCCCTTCAACTACTAGCGAGTCTCTTTGTTTCCTATAACTTGTCCAGTTGGCATTTCCCTCTTTTCGGGCCGGTGAACCCGCCAGCACCACAAACTCTCCGTCAACTTCGACCGCAAAAGCTTTGCCCTCTCCTTCCCGCATATAGAAACGAGTTGTGCCTGGAGATTCCGTAAGGGTAATCGTTTCGGCCGTTGCCTGCGGCTGGAGAAAATTCATTCCCAAGACCGGCAGAACATACTGCAGCTGTTCCAAAAAGAACTGCATGTCCGATACGTCGGACTCTGGGAGCGAAATCGCGTCTGGCTCGGTGCCATTTGCCAACAATGCCCTTGCCGCCTGGCGAATGAGCTGAATCAGGTGACTTTCTAAGAAGCGACCGTGAGCTTTGGTGAGGTTCTCGTCCTTGCTGGTGACAATGATGGCTTTGGTCCAAAAGTCTTTCGATTCGTCGCGATCGTGGCTCATGAGACGAGTGAGAACATTGTCTCCTTCGCCGACATAAACCTTGTCTTGTAACGGGTTGTCGGGATTCGAGCCAACCAGCAAATAAACACCCGTTTTACGAACTTCTGGACGTCTCGCCAAAGTTGCAAGCTCCGAGCGAGGCGAAACGATAATCTTTCCCGTCCAGTTGATGATTTCTGCCGTAAGAATTCCGTTTGGCGTACCATCGACGAGGTAAATGCGAATTGTCTTTCCGGGCATTGTCTTTCGCCTTCAGCGGCGTAAGGATGGAGAGAATTACTTGGCGAAACCGCTGCTAGTCTACCGTTTCTTGCCCCCGGGGGGCGAGAGTACTTTGCTAAAGACCTGGGAGCTTCCATGTTGAGAGTGACCCTATACACTGCCCTTTTTATGATGGTTCCGGCAATTTCTCTGGCTGAGGAGAAGGACATTTTCTCCGGCGAAGCGTCTCCAGCCTTTGCCCCCTTTGACGACTGGATGAAGAAGTTCCTCCAGGACCACAAAGTCCCCGGCGGGTCGCTGGCGATGGTGCGAGATGGCAAGGTCGTCTATGCCCGCGGGTTTGGGCTGGCGGATAAAGAGAAGAAGACCCCCGTGCAGCCGGAGTCGCTGTTCCGGATTGCCAGCATCAGCAAGCCGATTACGGCTGTGGCGATTTTGAAGCTGATGGAAGAGGGGAAGCTGAAAACCAGCGATAAGATTTTAGACATCCTTAAGTATGAGCCACATTTTGAAGGAGATGCGAAATTCGACGAACGCTGGAAGGATGTCACCATCGCTCACTGCCTGGCCCACACCGGCGGCTGGGACCGGGGGGTGAGCTATGACCCGATGTTTCAGGCCCACCGGATGGCGAAGTCGATGAAGATCGACCTGCCAATCCTGCCGGAGCACATCATTCGCTATCAACTTGGGCAGAAACTCGATTTCACTCCCGGCGAGCGGTACGCCTACTCCAACTTCGGCTACTCGCTCCTGGGACGAGTGATCGAGAAGCTCAGCGGCAAGCCGTATGAGGAGTACGTCAAGGAACAGGTCTTGAAGCCCATCGACATCACCGCCATGCGGATGGGGAAGTCGTTGGAAAGCGAGCTGGCCGAAGGGGAGGTCCACTATTACGACGTGAACGAGAAGAAAGAGACTGCCGTCACAGGTCCCGGTGCTGGAAAAGACAAGGTTCCGCTCAGCTACGGAGTCTGGCGGCAGGAGACGCTCGATTCGCACGGCGGCTGGATTGCTTCCAGCATCGATCTGGCCAGGTTCGCGGCGGCGTTCGATCTGGTCGGCGAAGGAAAAGAGGCCAAGACGCTCGGCGGCCTGCTGAAGCCAGAAACTGTCAGGGATATGCTCGCTCCCCACGCCGCGATGAACAAACCGGGACTGGATGGCAAAGGGGGCCAGGACTACGGCTACGGCTGGATGCTCCGGGCCGACCGCAAAGGGCGCATGACCAGCAGGCACGGCGGAGCGCTCGCCTGCACCGCTTCCTCGATGATCCATTTCCCGGACAACATCAGCCTGGCTGTTCTCTTCAACCTGGGCCAATCGCCGGACGGCAAATTCCTGGGCCGGGAAATCGATGGCCCCCTAATCGAGCTCGTGGAAGGCCTGCGGAAAAAATAGCCGCCACTGCTTGACGCTATGGGAACACTTGTATACAACACGAAACTAAGCGGCGGAGCTGCGCACATGGGCCAAGGAGGGCATGCTCTCTGACAATTTGGTCGTAAAGTAGTCCGCTCACTCCGTGAGCGGACAATGCCTGCACACGGAGTGTGCAGGCTACTAAGGGAAGAAAATGTTCCGCAAATGTGCTGCGCGATTGTGCATTTGTCGCTGAAAAACAGCTTATAAAATCACAAATACATCCCCCAGAAGAGCGGGGGGTTTTGGTGTATCAAAAAAATCGGTTATTCGGCGTGCGATTCACACGCTAAACGGGCGGAAGTTACGCGGTGTCAGGAGGTTGCGGCCAGGCGTTTGATTCAGTTTTGGTCAAAAATGTATCATGAATCAGGTGTATCAGAGCGGGTGATCCGCCGCTTATCACGCGAATCGGGGTGAGGGAACGCCGAGGGAGCCTAAGGGGAAGCGGTACGGATCAGAATTCCAGGGACTGGCGCGTAAACGTCGAATCGCCTGTTTCGAAAAGATAGCGGATCGACTCATTGACGTCATGGCGTGCTTCATAAGGGAGGTGATTGATCCAATTTGGATTCCGATCATTGTCCATCCAGGCCAAGTGGGCAAACGCGTACCCAAACATCGGCGGGGTCATGTACTCGGGCCGGTTAAAATCTGTTCCTGCCCACTTGGAATATCCGCTCCGCCAGTTGCGGGGTGCACTGGCCAGAAAAATCCCCATGCCCAGCGCCACCGTGGTGAGGTCCGTCAACAACTCGTTGTCGAATTCATCGCCCGTAACGCGATGCTCACCCATTAAGCGGGCATGAGCGAGTTCGTGGGCCAAAGTGCCGACGACATACAAGGGTTCTGCCATCTCGGAGACGTCTAGGTGGACCAGCGTGTACCCCTCCCCTTCCTGATACAACCCCGCGAATCCCGGAATGACGTGCCCCTCGTCATTCACGAGCAGCACCTTGTCTCCTCCGGTCGTGAATTCGAGGACAATTCGGGAGCGTTCAACCTGCATATGCTTGCAGACTCGCCGCAGCAGAACCTCCACATCCTCTTTCGTACCGTTGTAGGCTTCCGGAAAAAACTCGTGGGTCGGCAAAACGAGTCGCTTGCCAGTAAAAATGTTTTTGGGAAACTCCTGGCAGAGCCAGCCGAGCCGCTCTTCCACCCAGGCTTTGGCCGGCGGACTGCAGGGGCAGGTGGGGGGCGAACGGAGCCAATCGAAAATGCCCATGAGAGACGAGTTCCGCTCGAATCAGCTCAGGATTTGCTGCACTACTTTGCCCGACACATCCGTCAGCCGGAAATCCCGTCCCTGGGCGCGAATCGTCAGCCGCTCATGGTCGATGCCGAGCTGGTGTAGCACGGTGGCGTGAAGGTCGTGGACGGGGACAATTTTTTCGGTGGAGTGGTAGCCGAGCTCGTCGGTGGCTCCGTGGGTGATGCCGGGCTTGATGCCGCCGCCGGCGAGCCACATGGAGAAGCCTTTCATGTGGTGGTCGCGGCCGAGTTGCTCTCCCTTGCCATCCTGGGCCATGGGGGTGCGGCCGAACTCACCTCCCCAGAGGATGAGCGTGTCCTTGAGGAGGTCCCGCTGCTTAAGATCTTGCACCAAGGCGGCACTTGCCCGGTCGGTGGCTCCCGCGCAAATGCCGACGAACTTTTTCAGGTCGTTGTGATGGTCCCAGTCCCGGTGATAGAGCTGAATGAAGCGGACACCCCGTTCCGCCATCCGCCGGGCCAGCAAGCAGTTTGCCGCGAAGCTGCCATCTGCTGCTCCCTTGCAGCCGTAGAGATCCAGGATGCTCTGCGGTTCGTCTTTCAGGTCCATGAGCTGCGGGACGCTGGCCTGCATCTTGAACGCCATCTCGTACTGGCTGATGCGGGTGTCAATTTCGGGGTCGGCGGACAAGCTATTCTGCTCTTCATCGAGCGCACGAACCGCCGCCACCACATCCCGCTGCCGCTGGCCATCGACGCCTCCGGGCGCGTCGAGGTAATGCACCGGGGCTCCCTTGGAGTTGAACAGGATCCCCTGGTAGCGCCCCGGCAGGAAGCCAGCGGACCACATCCGAGTCGAAATCGGCTGTGGAATGCGCCCAGCGAAGCTTGTCATCACTACAAACCCTGGCAAATCGTCAGCTTCGCTCCCGAGGCCGTAGGTAATCCACGAGCCCATGCTGGGGCGGCCAGAGATGGTCGTCCCCGTGTTCATGAACGTATGTGCCGGGTCGTGATTGATGGCCTCCGTCACCATTGAGCGAATGATGCAGATGTCATCGGCTATGCCGGCGATGTGCGGCAGAGCGGAGCTGATCTCCTGGCCCGACTGGCCGTGCTTTTTGAACTCAAAGAGGGGCGGCAGGATTTTAAGCTGGCTCTTTCCCTGCAACTGGGCGATGGGTTGTCCCTTAGTCACCGATTCTGGCATCGGCTCGCCGCCGCGCTTGGCAAGCTCCGGCTTGAAGTCAAAGGTCTCCAGGTGCGACGGTCCGCCCGACATGTAGAGATAGATGACCCGCTTGGCCTGGGGGGCGAAGTGCAGCGGGCTCACGGTTCCCCGGGTCTGTGAAATCGCTGCCGCACCGGCTCCAATACCGGATTTTTGCAAGAGCGACGCCAATGCCAGCGAGCCGATCCCCAAGCCGGACCTGGCCAGGAAAGCACGGCGAGCCTGAATCGGAAATACTGCGGGGCTGGTCATGCCTCCAGTTTGCGGAGTTCTTATTCCGCTGTCAATCAATTATCCGCTGCCCAAAAAAGAACAGGACAGGTCAAGGACCTGTCCTGCGTTCGTATTTCGATATTGAAGACGCAGCCTATTGCACCAGTTGCAGCGGCCGGAAGGAGGCCACTTGCACAAAAACGGCTTCGAGTTGGGCCTGCACACTGGCAATGGGCTGGCCGCCGGGAACAACGAAGGCAACGCCCCCCGTCATGTCCGCGACTTCCTGCATGAGGTTCGTATCCGCCAGCGCGCCAACGCAGATGGTGACCACGGGGATCTTGGCGTTCGCGCACAACTGAGCTTCGGCCCGAACCGCGTTCTTGTCGTTGTTGGTATTACCACTCGGCAGGTTGACTACGCCGTCCGTCATCACAACCAGCAGTTTGGCGGCGCCAACGCGGGAGTTATTCTGCAACTCCAGGCGGCCTTTGGTCATGCCTGCTGAGATATTAGTGCCGCCGACGTAGTGTCCCGCCTGGCGAGCGCGGCAAATCGAGGAGATAGTCGAATACGTGTGCGTCAGCCCTTGCTCCAGTTTAGCGGTCCCGTCCGAGTAGGTGTAAATCGAAACAGCAACCCTGTCGCTGGCGCTGTTGGCACCCAGGAAGGTGAGGAACGAGTCCACCGCGTCCTTAAGAGCCGTAACGGGTTGTTCGCTGCAATTCTTGAGCGGCGGAGTGTTGGCGCTGCTGCCGCGAATGGCTTGCAAGTAGTTTACCCAGGTCAGGTAGCCATATTTGCAACGATAGCCGGCCGAGCGGACGTAGCTGTCGGACTGCACGTAGTCGATATATTCATCCCAGGAACCACCGGGATAGGGATAGGCTACGCTCGTCAGGCCAAATCGACTCTTAACGCTGGAATTCGAGGTGCTGGTATTGCCATACGCTACCGGCGTGTACGTCAAGGATCCAAATGCAGGAGAGCCCAACTGCGTATAGATTTGCTGCAGGTTGGTTTCCACGGCCGTCTGCCCGAGCAGGCTGATATTGCGGAACTGGCTGTCATAGGCCATGGAGCCCGAATAATCGAGCACCAGGCTGATCTCCCGAGGCTGATACGTCGCGACCGACTGGGCGCCAGTGTTGAACGTGTTCCGTCCCAACACCCGCCCAAAAAACAGCGGCTGGTTGTTATTGAAAGTGGTCAATCGCAAGGCGCTGGGAGTGTTGGCGGAAACCGTGAATGTGTGAGTATTGGAGTCCCAGGAGCCGTATTCAAAGGTCGCATTGGACGACGTCATGGTCCGCCCGCCGACTTTGTTCGAAGCGAGATACGCCAACGCCGCTTGCTCGGCGGCAGAAGTGCCATTCACCAATTCTCCGGCACCGGCCAAAGCCGCGGCGTCCGTGGACGTTTGAATCTCCGTCTTCGTCAAGGCCATATAGCCGACATCGACTCCAAACGCGACCATCCCCATCATGAACATGAGAAGGAGCGCCGTTAGCACGATGATTTTGCCCCTGCGTTTGCGGGAGCGAGGTCGATTGGCTGGACTGGGAATTTCACGATTACGAGACATGGTGACCCCTTTTATCGATGCAAAGCCTTCGGAAACGCCTGCTTTCGAGGCAAATCCGTCCGTAGTCAACTCGCCACTGTGTGGCACCCGCTGCGTCGAAACGATTGTTTCTGAGAAATCCGCAACTCTGCTAGTACACAGAAACCCTATGTCAAATTCCTTTCGGCGGCGGCACGTATTGCTCACTTTTCTGAGCTAGATTTTCTCGGAGCAAGTCAGAAATGACAAAGAGTCCGATTGTGACGCTTCAGCAATGAGGCCGTCAGGAGAGCGAACCATGCCTGGTTTCAATTCTTACCACTTAGTCAGGAGAGCACTTGTCGTCACTGCCGCGGCACTGCTCTTTGGCTGGTTCACAACTGCGTGTACCGCCAAGCCCCCCAGTTTTGCGGAAGCGAAGGCGATTGCCGCACAGCACCTGCGCACGCTGCCGGATTACGCGCCGGGAGACTTGATCTCCCGCGGAGATGTCGAGCCGATTTTCAATGAATTGTTGAATCGGGGACTCTCCGTCGACGACTTTTCCGAGGACTTCTACGACGACTTCGTTCCCGACAATTCTTTTTTGATCCGCACCCTTCGGACGGAAGCCGGCCGAAAGTTCATGCGGCAAGTGAGCGGATTTCCGGGAGCTTACGATCGTCTGGAGCGGCTTTCCTGGGTTCCCGCGGGGCAAGAGCTTCTCGGCGAACTTATCGATAAACCTGATGGCGCGGCGCTGTTCAAGACCATGACGGAACCCACGGGCATGCAAGCAATTGCCCGTCATCTGGCTGCCGATCCGCGGGGAAAGAACTATGCACTCCCCACCGGGCACATCCACACCGCCTCGCAACTGATGAAGCGTCTGGAAGCTGCATTTCCAACTCCCAAGGGACAAGTCAAACAACCTGCGAAAAGTCGTCGCTAAGAACCCGCCGATGCAGCCGCGGTCCCTGTCTTAGCCTGTTCTACTTCCTTGGCCAATACATTCTTGGTCTCGGGATCGAGGTACTTGTTCTGGAGGAGCGTTCGGGCCTCTCCCATCAGTTTATTGATGCGGGCCTTGGTGAGCTTGTCAAGAGCCGCATCGTTATCTGCAATCTTTCCTTGTTGTTCGTCCACGGCCCGGATCAATTCATCACGGCTTTCGAGTTGGCGGTAGTCTTCGAGCAGCAACTCGGCTTCGCCCGCCTTTCCATCGGCAATCCGCTTGCGGATGCGGGCGGCCAGGATTTCCCGCCGAGCAACGAGATCGGTCACCCGCCCTTGAAGTGCCAGCACAAAGCCCTCGGTCTGCAATCGGTAGTCGTCCTCAATCGTGCTCGCCACCGCTTCCCGCTCATCTCCAGGAACTAGCGGCAGCCGGGCTAAGAGTTGATTGCCGTTTTTGACGTAGAGTGTGCGAACCGGCACGTCCCCGCGAGGAACTTCAATGGAACCTCGCCAGTCCGTTACTCCCAACAACTCCGTCGGTTTGTCTTCGATCCCCTTTACAAAAACTTCATAGCCGGTCAACGGATGCGGGTCCTTGCCCCGTGATTGAAGCACGACTCGGGTCGCCGGCAGGCGGGGCCTGGCAACAACCGCCAATCGCTCCATCCTTGCATTCGCGCGTGTTGGGATCGGGGTCCGGTAACCGGATACGATGGTGCAATCCAGCAACGCATCCGTGCGTGACTGCACGCTCAAAATGGTCCAGGCCACCGCCTGGATTCCATTTTTTGCGGGCTCACCCGTTCTTTCATTGCGGCGAATGATTGGCCGTAAAGAATCCCCCGGCTGAATGAGCGCGGGAGATCCCGGGTCCGTTATGAGGCCTCCTGCCCGCACACGTGCAGTAACATTTTTGGGCAAAATCGATTCGATTTTGGCGAGCGGGACAAAGCTGGCCGCAACGACGTCCCAACACGCCAGCGGAACCCCCGGCAGTGCTCCACATCGGCGCTCGTTCGTCGGCCCCAGGACCCGCGTCCGCAGATCAAGTTCACGGCCGCGGATCAAAAAGTCACCGTCATCGCGCGTCACCGCGAGCAGGTATAACTTGTCCCCTTTCACTAGGCTGGGATCTCCCGCTTTGACTGCGTCAAAAGTGAGTTTTTCCCATTGGCTGAGCAGCTTTCCGGCGACGTTGGAATTGGGGGGGAGAGCTGCTGTCTTCCAAGTGGCGAAAAAGACGATGTCCGCACGATTGGTTAGGTCTTCCCGGACCAAGGCGGCAAAGGCCGGAGTGAATTCCGGTTCTTCGGAAAACGCGAGACATATCTTCACATCGTAGGGCGAAAACTCCCAGGCGGCCTGAGCGACCGCCATGCGCGGCCAGGCCGCCAGGATTAGCGACAAACAGAACATTCCCAGCGAAAGCAATGCGCAGCGAAAAACTCGGTGCGAGCGAGGCACCGGAAAGAGTCGAATATAAACTGCCAAATGCATACTCACACAGAACTCTATGGGGCCGTAAACCGGGGGGCCGCTTGCCACTTTTCGATATTTTGATAAAGCGTGGAGAGAGTCGCTGGCCCCTCCACAATTCCCTTGACGCTCTTGCGATAAGCGTAGTAGTCAAACGTTTGATAGAGCGGGATCACGGTCACGTCGTCATACACCAAGCGGTGCAACTTGAGCAGCGCGTTCCTCGCCTCCCGCCAATCCTTGGCGTTCTCAATATTTCTAAGCTCGAGGCTGACATAGGTATTGTTCGCGGGATTAAGTCCCCAGGAGGCGAACAGGCGAGCAGCGTCGGTCGCCGGCTCCCAAGTTGCCGCTTGCACATAGACCAAGTCGCACTCCCCCTTCTCGTCGACGAACACGCCAGGAGGAAATTCGATCAATTTGCTCTTAATCCCGATTGCGTCCCACTGGCGGCCTAAAGCTCGGCAGGCCAGACGGCTGACTTCGTCATTGGGGTGACCCAGAACTAACGGCGTTAGCTCGGGAGGCTTTTGCATGAGCTTCTCCGCCTGTGACTTGAGTAGTCGCGTGGCCATGGCCTTGAGGATCATCGCCAGCCTAGGCTCATAGGGCATGGCCTCAAGGGAATTGTCATACCCGTAACACAACGCGTCGGCCGCATCGACTGGTGCTGGAAAAGGCCCACTGACGGTGCGGAAGCCCGGAAGCTTGGCATCTTTCATCAGTCCTTTATTGAGGATGGCCTCACGATTGCAACCGTAAACCAAAGCGCGGCGAAATTCAGCGTTCTGCAAATAGGGATGCTTGCGGCTAATCGTCAGTAAGTGCGTGGTGGGAACGCTGTAGCGGCCGATAGCGATCTCCTCACTGGCCAGCGTGGGGATGTCGGCGGGAAAGATCTGGTCCAGCACGTCCACCTCGCCCCGCTGCAGAGCCAACAAGGCCCGCTGAGGGTCGCTGTAGAATCGCTCCATCACCTCCGCGGGCTGGCCGGGAAGTGCCAGCGGGTAATTTTCGTTCTTGCTGAAGCGCGTGATGGTGTCTTGGCGGGAGAGCAGGAAGTAGGGGCCGCTCCCCTTAACGCCGGGCTGTCCCAAGTTGGCATCGCGCAAATAGCTGGTTTGCAGAAAAGCTTCCGGCAAGATATGCGGCATTCGGAGGTTGGCTTCCACGCGACTGACGCTCCGTACCTGGATTGTATCTGCCAGCCGCGCCCAAGGGGGCTGATAAAACGGGCTGGCCGGATCGGCCAGATCCAAAAGATGCCGTGATACGTCGTAACCGGAGAGAGGCGAGTTGCTGGAAGCGAGGGCCTGGCCGTCAATGGTAAACGTCAATCGAAGACCATCGTCGGAGCGTTTCACGGTTCCAAGTGAACAGGTATACTTTCCCCCTTCTGGTCCCCGGCCAACAAATTCCATCAGCCTTCGCTCCATCAAGCGGCCCGTCCGACGGGCGGCGGGATTGATGAGACTTCGAGGATCGAATGAGAGTGCGGGTTGGGAAACGCCCACCATCACCAGTGGGTAACGGCGAGCTATCTCCGCGGCAAGCTCGGCACCTCCGTCGACATACGGCCAAATATCAATCATCCGGGCACAGGCATCATAAGCTTCCACGAATTTTCCCGCGGCAAGCTGTGCTTTGGAATCGTCCCGGTGCTTTGCCGCCACATCCGATAGTTTGCCCCGCATGGTTTTAACGAACGGTTCATCACCGGCGTTGTACTTTGTCTCCAGCCGCCTCAGCAGCGTCTTGGCGGAACGAAAGTCTTCCTTGGCGATGTAGCCACTGATGATCTTCTCGGCCAGGAAACCTATCAGTGCGAGCGGTTCGCGGGAGGACTCGGTCGGCTTGAATCTAGGGTTTTGGGCATACAACTCTTCGACAATGCCCAAAGCTTCGTCAAAATTCATACTCTTGGCGGCGCTGGCAACGCATTGATACAGGTAGTTCTGGTGTGCCTGCGGCAAGCCGTCCATTTTTTCGTAATTGCGTTTCAGGTACCTGAAAAAGTCGAAGGCATCGTCCAGCCTGCCCGCGGCGACGAGTGTGTTGGCTTCTGCCAGCACCATTTGCTCGAAGAGTTCCACTTTTTCAATCGCGGTCCAAGGAATGTCCTTGGGTTCGTCGATGTCGAGCGGCTGAACACGGAGCTTTTCCCCCGCCTTATGTTTGGTGGGAACTTGCCGATTGGGAAATTGGATTGGACTTACCAGAATCACTTCCATCTCAAACGCTTGCGTACAAGTAATCTTGTCGAACGGCTCTCGCTCAAAGATCCGTTTGCCTCCCACCACTTCATCGGCTTGGGCCAAGGCAGTTCTGGGAGCTGCGGCCAGCAGCAAGCCGGAGGCAAGCGCTGCCAGAATCCAAAGCTGAGGGAAAAGTACGCGAGGGTTCATGTCTGCTTAGGGCCCTTTGGGAAGCGGTATCAAGTGAATCGTGCCATCCGGACCGGCAGCCAGCAAGCGACCATTGAACAGGCTGGCGGGCGCGTTAAGCGGCTCGCCGACTTCCACGAGTCCCGTTTCCTGACCCTTCTCTTGCGAGACACGGTACACGGCACCGGTTTGCGTAACGACGACGAAATCCTGTTCGTGGGGAATCGGCGCAGCGGAAGGAATTCCGTGGGCCAGCGGGATGGACCAGCGAATCTTCCCGGCACCTTCGCAGCAAAGGAGATTCTTATCGTCCGCCACGAACACGACCTCTCCGGATTGAACCGGGCCGAAACGGATACGGCCTTCCAGTCCCTTTTTCGGTCCCGCTTGCAAGTCCGGAGCCTGAAACGAATACAACGTATCCACTGAAGGGCTGCGACTGACCGCGTACAGAGTGCCACTGGCCATTGCCAACGGAGAGACAACGTCATGGTCGATCACCGTCTCGCCGATGGATTCCAAATGAGGCTGCGGTTCGCTCTTCACCGTTAAGCGAAAAATTGTGTTGGCGCCGTCCGAGATTGCCAGCACGCTGCCATCCGCGGAAAGGACCACGGGCTGCTTCCAGTTCAAGCGTTGGCCGGCTTGCAAGGGGGGTTGAAAGGGCAGAAATAGATCGCCGGCAGTATCGACATTCAAGAGCTTGACTTGACCAGAACTCAGCGGCACGACCGCACCGCCGCGATAGGCCACTGCTGCCGCCGCAGCTTCCCGGGCGGGAATCTTTGCCTCGAAATGCTTGGCGCGAGCCGATGGTGCGGCGTTATCGTAGGTCAGGTAGTGCCCGCTGAACGCCATCCCCAGGCAGGCCCATTTGTCATTTCCAACCCGGATGCCATCGGTCAACGTCATCGCTTCCGTGCCGGCCAGTGGCACAAAGGAGGGCGCATCGGAATATCCAGCGGCAATCGCCTCGGCGGACAGCTCAAAAACGCGGCCGCGGCTGGTAACCGCCACAATCTGCTTGCGCGCTTCGCTGGGAAACAGCGCCGCGAGCGGAGCCGCCAGATCCAACTTCCAAAACGATTTGCCATCCGCGGAGTTGGCGGCTTCCACCGTGGTGGCGAGCGATCCCCTCCGCCGCCGAACGTGAATCACTGCATTGTCCACGACTTGGGGAGGAGCGATGAAGGCATCGTCCGGGTCGATGGTCCATTTGCGGCCGAGTTTCTCTTGCGACCCCTGAATCTCATAGCCCGCCAGGCCTCTTCCGCCCACGTAGATCATCCCCTTATCCACGGCATAGAAGCTGTGGACCGGACTCTTTTCGATGGCTTCGCTCCCTCCCACCTGGCGGATTGGCCGGGCCTTGTTGTTGGGATCGACCTGAAGGACGGTCACCTGCCCCAGGTCTGTGACGATTACCACCCGCTTTCCTTCCACGGCCATGGGAACAACTACCCGCCCCTTTAGCCGGAGCGGTTCGGGGAGCTGTTTAAGATTCTTACTCGTCCCTTCGGGAGCAAACATGTGGACCAAGGCATAATCGTCCGCTGGATTTTCAATGACCAGCAAATGATCCAGAACGGCAACCGGGGGAACTGCGATGCCCCCCGGCTTGTGACCCACATAAATGGTCTGGGTGCATTGCAGGTCGTCCGCTCTCAGCACGAAAAGAGTGGAATGTTGCCCAGGCTGGTAGAGCTTGCCGCGAGCCGCATCTGCCGCGAGCCCGACCCCCGGCTTTTGCGGCAACTGGGCTTGCTGCTCGCTGTTGCCGGTTTTGGCGTCAATTTCCAACACTTTGCCGTCACTCGTGGTGACATAGACTTTGTCTTCGCCAATCGCCGGCGCGGTGAATGGCTTGCCGATTGGCAACTTCCAGGCCAGCTTGCCGGTGGCGCTATTCAAACGGAAGATCTCGTGCTTGCGGCTATCGACGGCGATCAAATCGGCATTCTTCTCGCGTGATAGCGAGACAGGATGCACCATGGTTTCAAATCCGAGCGGCCGCCGCCAGTTCACCTTGCCGTTCTTCGCGCTCAAGCCGAACAACGATCCTTGCGCGAAAATGACCACCGAACCATCCAGCGTGGAATCCCCTTCGTGAGTGGCGAGAATTACCCGAGCGTCGATCGGTGTAGGATCGTCGGCAGAAGCAGCCAAGGAAGCCCGTTGCACTTTGACCTGCTTTTGCTCCATCTGGCCGATACCCAGAGTAGCTTCAGTCAATGCCGCGTCCGCCTCCACCGCAGGATAGGCCTTGATGAGATCCAGCCGAACTCGATACGCAGTTGTCGCATCTGCCCCCTCCACAGCCTTCTTGATGGCGGCTAGAGCCTTCACCAATTCCTTATCTTGATCGATGCTGCGTCTGGCAGCCTTGAGACGGTCGGCGATTTCAGTGATCTGGGGTTGGACCTCGGCTTTGAGGTTTGCAGGAATGTAGGCGGGATTGTCGACCATTTTCATCGACTCTTCCGCCAAGCCGACAAGTTCCTCGCGTTTCGCCGTTTCCTTGGTTCCCACGGCCTGGGTGGCAAAGCTGTGAGCCATTTCCACCAGGACCGTGCGGAGTTCGACACGAATAATGTCAAACGCCTCTTCTTGTTCCATGAGGGGCAAGAGTTCCTTGGCCCTCGGTAACCCCGCTTTGGCGCTCTTTCCTTCGCTGGAAACCTGACGCAACTCGGCCATGTTCCTGCGGACTTTGGCCGTGCTCGCTTCTGGTCCTGTCGGATTGCCTTGCAGGAATTTGTCGAATTTCTCCATCGCACTGCCTAGCTGCCCACTGTCGTATTCCTCTTGGGCCTTCTTGAACAGCGTGGCTCGGTCACCGTAAAGAAACCAAATGGCCAGAGGCAAGAACACCAGCAAGGTAAAGCCGAGCATCGTGACCAGAATGAAGATGAGCGAATAGCTGGTTCCCTTCTTCGTCTTCTTAATCGGCAGGGGGGGACCCGGCTTGCGTTCCGCCAGCGGATCCAGCATTTCCGCAGCACCCAGCGGAGTAAGCGTGGAGAGCGACTCACTCGCGCCGTACGGCGAACCAAGGGGAGACAGTCCCGCGCCCGAACCGAGCGGCGTCAAACTGCCGGTGTCCGGGGAACCCAGAGGAGTCAATTCCCCAACAGGGGCCGGCGCGGACGGAGGGCGCGACTTGTCTCGCTTGGGTTTGGGTGGGGCGGCCTTGGGAGCCTCTTCCGCGGGAGGCCGCACTGCGGGCGGTTTTGACGCCGGCGGTTTTGCGGCGGGAGGTTTGGGCGGCGCAGCTTTCGGAGGTGGAGGGCTTGCTGCCGGCGGCGGTGCGGCCACGGGAGCAGGTGGAGGGGGGCGAGGGGCGTCGGCCAAAAACAAATCATCATCGTCGACGGGCTTCTTCGCAGCCGGTTTTTCCACTGCCGGGGATGGTGGGGCCGGAGCAGGTGTAAGCTCCGGAGATGCCGCAGGAGCATCTGGTTCCTCGAGCGCCGACGCGACCAATCGTCTTGCCTGGAAAGCGGTCAGATGCCCTTTGTCGACAAGAATCTTGGCGACCGCCTCCGGAGTGACTACGAATTTCGATTCGGCGACCTGCTTGCGCAGCTCCCCAATCGCTTTCGCGTCCAAGAGCCCCTGCCGCTCCGCCAGATCTAGTACCTTCGATGCCGACATGCCTCAGTCCTCTGTTTCGTCTGTCCGCGGTAAGACCAACCCAGGCCCGCCCGCCTATTGATCCTCGTCCTCGACCGTTTTCAGTCCCACTTCTTCCAATCCCACGTCATTAGCCGCATCAATTGCCTCGACCACCCGTTCGTGCAATGCGTCACCATGGGCAAGCACCATCAGTTTATTGGGAACCGGACCCGAAGCCACAGCCCGCGCCTGCTTTAACTTCATGATCAACTCGACTCGGGCGGAAGCTTCGGACTCGTCCTCCAAGCTGCCACCACTGATGAAAAAGTGCCCCTGCGGATCAACCCGGACCGTCAATGCTTCCAGGTTTTCGTCCTTGGGATCTTGGGTCGAAGTGCCCTCATCCACAGTGGGCTTCGGAATCAGCAAGGATTTCTGCACCGCGAACGAAGCCGTGAGCATGAAGAAAATCAAGAGCTGAAAGACGCAGTCCACCATCGGCGTCATATCCATCTCGGATTCCTGCGGCACCAACTTGCGCTTGGGGACGCGGGCATCCTGCGGCTTATCGTTTTCCTCGGAAGGCGTGTCATTGTTTGGCGGTGGTGGACGGGGACCGGCCGGCCGTGCGAGCGGAGCGGCCATCACCGGGGGAGCTTCCACCCCAGCCGTCGTGATTGGGGGAGGCACAACGTCTGAATTTGGCGTTGACGGCTCAAGGATCCCAGCACTGACCAAACCTTGCGCTTCGGCCGGAGTCATTTCCCTTGTTTGCTGAATTTCCGTCTCCTGACCGCGAGGAGAGACCTGAACTTCAACAACTTCCTCGCAATGGGGACAGCGCATGCGATGTCCCACGGACTGCGGCGTGACCGAATATTCCTGGCCGCAAGCGGGACAAACGAATTGAAGTGACTCGTGGGTCATTTCTTGTCAGAAACTCCCAGGTAAAGGTACTGCACTTCGATCTCGGCCTTGGCCACGGCTTTTTCTACTCGGTCCACGTCTCGCTGTTTAAGGCCCACCGCTGCCTTGATAAGAACATTGTTTTTCTGCTTGCCCGCCTTGTTCACTTTGGCATTTTCTTCGGTCAAATACTTTTTGATGGCGGCATCCTGATCTTCGGGGGAACCAACCGCCTCGTGGTTTGGTTTGCTGTCGTCGGCCAGAAAAATCTGTGGATCGCCATTGGGAGTGCGTGCGACGGTGATAATAATCGCATCCGCCTCTGCGGCTTCGGCGCCATGATGCGCACTAGGAAGCGGCACCGCGCTCTTGGAGCTCGATGACGACGTTAGCAGAAAGAAAATGAGGAGCAGAAATGTGCAGTCGATCATCGGGGTGATGTCCATTTCCCCGGTTTCGATGGACCGCTTCCGCGGTGGAATCATCGCCATGGCTTACCTCCGAGACTTGGCGGCCCGCGCCTGTTGTCCGACCGCGAACGCTTCCAAAAACCGGTTGAGCCCGCTAATGACCGATTCGTCCATGCGGCGCAGACGGATGTTAATGTCCCCCACGATGATCGTGCACGGGAGCGTAATCGCCAGCCCCACCGCCGTCGTAATTAGAGCAAAGGAAATGTCGCCCGCCAGCACGCCTGGACTGACCCCAGCGTCACCTCCCGCGTAGAGTTTGCCGAACGCGGCCATCATTCCTAGAACCGTTCCCAGGAGGCCAAGCATCGGCGCGGTCTTGTTGACGTTGTTAATCCAACTGATCTTATTCTCGATGTCGGTGATGACGTTGCGCTGAAAGTTCTCCACCACCAATTCTTGCACGCGAGTCAATTCCAGATCGCTGTTCGCCATGGCGAGCAATGCCAACTGCGGCACCGCTCGGTTGTCTCCCTCGACCATCGCTGTGGCGGATTCGAAATCTCCCGCAGCGACCGCTGGTTCAAGCTGCGTCAGGAACTCGTCCAACTTCCGCTCATTACGAAATGTCTTTTGCGACAGCCGCCAGTAAATCATGATGATGCAATACGTACCCCACAGCGCGTCAATGGCTTGCAGGCCGTAGACGCTATTATTCACAAAATCAAGAAGCATTTGCATAGAAGTACTACTTCCCTGGGAACAGGGAGATTCTGGGCGACGAATGTCCGCGAGGCCAAGCCTCTGACGAAACAACGATTGTAATCCACGCTCGGAGTGGATTGCAGCGGGGAGGGGGCCAGAAGATGAGAAAATCGGCAGGAACCTAGAGCGGCGTGAACCCCACAGTGGCCTGGGCCGGCTCGACGCGCTCCACGAAGAACTCCCAGCCGCTGGTAGCCTTGCGAATACCGAACACGGTTCGCCTCACGCTGGCGAGGGGCCTGGCTCCAATTGCTCCTCTTTCCAGCAATTCGAGCTGCTGTTTGACGTCGTCCGGGTAGAATTGGGCGACAATCCGTCCTTCCACGGTAATCCCTGCTTGAAGTGCCAGCGCCCGGTCGGCTTCCTTAAGTTCCCCTTGCGTAAACACAAAGTGGAGACGCCGTTCTTCCTTTCCATTACCAGGGCGAGTCTGAGCGTGTGCTTGCGCAAGATTGCGGGCGTAAGAAATCGTTGGCTCGCCACCCCCCATCACTCCCAACTCTACTCGGAAGGCATCAAGAATCGCGGCGTATTCTTGAATGTCTGCTGCGGCATAGTGAATTTGCCACCGCTGGCCGGCGGGAATCACAGGTCCACCGGGACCGTTTGGCCCGACTTGCCTGCCATCTCGGTCGTCCCCGTTTATGCCGGTTCCTCCCCGTGCGGACAAGCCATTTCCCTCCAGCAGGGCAAGCTCCGAATTGACCAGCGCGGAAACCGCCTTTAGTTGGTCGGCCGCTTGAGGCGGTTCGGGAAGTTCCTGCTCGAATCCCTGATCCTCAACAGCCTTGGCAGTATCGGATGCACCAGTGGCCCCCGCCTCCTGTTCTTGATTTGACGGCAAGCGCAATCGCGTCACGATCATCTGATGTCGGGGGATCTGCGAAGTCCAGACGACCAACATCAACAATGTCAGCAAACTTAGCAGCAGCAACGATGCCGCGAGCAAACCGATCGTTTTTTCCTGGCGCGATAGATGGAGACACGGAGACGAGACATGACTGGACATCGACAAGCCCCATTTCTTTATTCTGATTTGTAGGGAGTTGGTGCCCGATAAGTCTGATCGATCACGTAAAATTCCCACTTGCTAGGATTGCCCTGGATGCCAAAGGTTGTCTTTTTGACCTCGATAATGCGACGTTTCCCCATCTTTAGATTTTCCAGCGTCAACAAGGCTGTGTACATTTCCGGCGGATAGAACTGGAACACGACGCGGTCGGTGACTTGGATTCCTGCCTTGGCAGCCAGGGAGCGGTCGGCATCTCGCAGATCACCAGGCTTGTTCATAAACCTCAATCGTCGCTCGTCCTTTGGCTTCCCCTGTCGGCGGGTGGGCGTTGCCGCGGAGAAATTGGAGCAGTAATCCACCTCGGCAATTCCGCCGCCCGCGACTCCAAATTCCACTTTGAAAAAGTCGAGCTGCTGGGCATAAGTCTTAATATCTTTGGCGGAAAACCTGATTTCCCACCGCTCCCAAGCGGGAATGCCGTCGGACGTTCCGGGGCCGCCAGGTCCTTTTCCGCGGCCATCGCCGGTGCCGTTCCCTTCACCCCTGCCGAAGGATGTCTCGCCGCCAACCGCATCCAGAGCCACCACTTCGGTCGAAACCAGGCTCGTGATGGATTCCAATGCCTGTTCCACTTTCTGTTCGACGACCTCTGGCACTTCTTCCGGATTGGGTTCTTCCAGGTCTTTATCTCCCCCCGTCATATTGTTGCCACTGCCGCCCCCCCCCACGTCCTCCAGGGTGACTTTGGCGACTGGCCTGTCCCAAATGATGGTAGCCGAGAGCCAGACCAGAAACATGATAATGGTCATCATCCCGAGCAAAAGCAGCATCGACGAAAGCATGGCCGATGCTTTCTCGTACCGGGACGTCCCAATCTGGGCGATGTCTGTCTTAACGCGAGTCAACCGGCGGGGTGTAGCAGAGGCCATAAATTGAACTTTGGTGAGAACTCAGCGAGACATTCAGGCTCTTATGCGGTGCCTAAGCCATTCGCTAGTCAAGTAATTCCGCATCGGGCCGAATCGAAAGATACCATGCCTTCCAGGCGGCCTGTGCCGCTTTGATTTGAGCCATGGTCAAGTCTCCCTCAGGCAAGCCAACGCCATTCACCTTGCGACTGATAATGCGCAGGCCTTTGTCCGCTTCACGTACGATCTCGGGATCGGGGTCGGTCAAGGCATACAACAGGAGCGGCACATTTTTGAGATCACGGTTCTTGCTGAGGGTCACCACGGCAACCATCCGGGCTTCAAATTTCCCGTCACTCACAGTTTTCCGCAGCTTTTCGATCTGGCGATTCCGGTCGGTCGGATTCTTGCTGAGGTCGAGAGCTTCCTTTTCTTCGGCCTTGCGAGTTACTGCGTCGCTTGGTCCCGCTTGGATCAATTCCAGCAATGTGTCCGTCGGAATGACAATCCCGGCATTCATGACCTTTCCCTTTTCGTTCACGACCAAGTCCCTGACGTCATTCGGCAGGCCGCTTCCACCAAGGGCAACTCCTTCGCTCAGCTTCTTGTCAATCGACTTCTTGGCACTGCGCAGGAGAAACAACACGGCAAAGCAAGTGGAGATGTGCGGAAACTCGCTCGATTCCCAGCCGCCATCCCCCTTTTGAGTCTTGCTAAGATGATCATAACCCTGGTCATACCACTTGTTTTCCTTGCCCCCACCGGCAATTTCGCGGAAGCTGTGGTAGCGTTCCAGCGCATACATGTAATAGTGGTTCCATTGTTGTTCGGTCGTATAGCCAGTGCCCAAATTCCGATCCGCCAGCGCTAGAGAACTCTTGATATCGCCTGGTTTGAGTGTCCTGGTCAGCGGGCCCCGAATTTCTTTCTTTCGTCCTGGCACTTCGATGTCTTGGAGCGCTTTTGCCTTGGCGACATTCGGCTCTCCTTCTCGAGGCGTGATCTGCAGCATGTCGGCCATGATGTACAACGACCCAGCGGCTGCGGCTGAGCGACATCTCGTAATGCCGTTGAAGCCGGCGTCCTGCTGGATGCGGTTAAACGTTCCCGGGTCAACAGGTTGGTAGGGCCAGCCGCCGCCTACGTCCTGTGTTCGCATGAGCCAGCCGCAAGCTGCTTCCATCCGGTCGACGGGAATGTCGACCTTGGCATGGTTCTTGGCCATCCACATTCCCAAAACACCATACTGGGTTTGGGATACATCGCCGTTTTGAAAATTCTCGTACGACCATGCACCATTACCCATCTGGCGCGCGAGCAGCTCGTCCAAGTACCTTACGATGAGGTCATGGTGTTTATGCTGTTTGTTGGGCTGAATAGCCTCGGCTTCACACAGAAACATCAACGCGATGCCAAGCGAATAGTTGTCGCACCCTCCTCCTCCTTCCTTACGTTCCTTGATGTTCGCCTTATAACAAGCATCGACGGCCTCTTTGATTTTCGGATGATCTTCAATGTTGGCTTTCTTGAAGCACAGGCCAATCAGACACTGGCCGCCCAGACGAGTGTCTGACTTATCCTCCAAATACTTGAGCGCCCTTTCCACAAGCTTTTTGACACCAGGATCTTCCGGCGTGACGGCATGAGCCGGTTCGGCAGCGACCAACGTTGCTACCCACACCAAAACCGCCATCGACATTCTTTGCCAATACGAGAATGAGAAAGTGTCCATGGACGAAATCCTAAAAGCGAAAGAGCTGGCGGCAAGGCTGGAAACCGCACCGTCGGGCCTCAAATGGGGAGTTTCCCCAGGAATTCTTTGATGCTACAGCTAACCCCATGAGGAGTCAAGCAAAAGCGAGAAGCCATGGGAGGTTGAAAGCCTAATCTAATAACCAAGTTTCCTGGCCCATGCATGTTTGACTTTTTTCCAAGACAAAGGCACACTAAGAGCTGACAGTTTCCGATCAGGGATTCTGGTCCCATTTGGACGGCAGGAGCCTAACCATGTATTGGCGTTTTTCCGCTTTTTTCGTCGTTGCCCTATGGGTTTCGGTGACATTTGCCGCCGGCAAAGTGCGGACATGGTCCAGTTCCGACGGTCGCACGATGCAGGCGGAGTTTGTCCGCGAATTGGACGGGGATGTCACGTTTCTAAAAGATGGAAAGCTCATTGTCATTCGGCTGGAAAAGTTAAGCAAACGTGACCAGCAAATCGTGAAGGATTTGTCAAACGGAAAGGAACCGCAGGACGACCCTTTTAGCACGCCCAAGGAGGACGGCAGTATGCCGGCGGAAGGGCCGGGTGAGGCTCCCCGAAAATCCAAAAGACCTCTCCTTGTTCAAACCCGCACTTGGACCGACCGTTTTGGTGTGAAGTCCAGCGGCAAGTTTGTGCGAATAGACGGGGACGATGTTGTCATGAATCGCGGTGCTCGGGTGATCACTGTGCCGTTCGCAAATCTTAGCGATACGGACCAGGAATATGTTCGTGAAGTCCTGATCTCGCAAGGCAAAGAAGCAGAAATTCCAACGGGCAGTGCCGGCGCGGGGGACGGAGCTAATGGCGGTGTTCCTCCGGCTGGGGGCGGAATAAATGCAGGACCGGGGATGCCTTCCTTACCGCCGGGAATTGGCCCCGTTGGTGGGGGCTTGCCTCCGGGAGTCGGTCCGCCCACGGGATTGGGAGGAATCGGTCCCATTCGCGGTCCCGGTATGAATGGGCGAGCAGGCATGCCATCGGGAACTCCTCCGCTTGGGGCCGGGGGCATCACGGGGCCGGGGCGAGGGCCTATGCCTGGGCCTCCGAATGTTTCTGCACCTCAAGGCATGCCGGGCACACCTGGCGGACCAATGGGAGCAGGATTTCCCAGCAGTAATCTTCCAGGTTCTTTGCCTGAAACACCAATGCGCCCCAATGGCGGAGTTGGGGCGGGAGGCATGTCCATGCCGGGAATTGCACCGCCAGTCGCGAGCCTGCCCCCTGGTGGAGCAGGACCAGGAATGGAATCGATGCCTGGGATGGGTGGCATGGGAAGATCGGGGTTTGGTCCCAGCCCTGATTCTCCGCCCATGGAACGGACCTCCTTGACCTCGAGTCCGAGTATTCAACTTGAGGAGTATTTCGAGTGCTCCAAGTGCGGAGCAAAGTTGACCAAACAGGAATCTTTGGGAACTTCCTGCCCTCGTTGCAATGCGACCTGGGGTTTTAAGCAGGACCAATTTGGCAACAAGACCATGACTTCCGCTGGTCGGGGCCAGGTCACATCCATCGCGGCCATCATCGTTGTCGCCGTACTCGTCGGTGTCATTGTGTTCATCGCGTTGTTTGTGGGAATCATCGTCGTGATTGTGAAAGCGACGTCTTCAAATTCATCGCGACCCGTCCACCCCCAGCAAATGCCTCAACAGCGGTATTACTAGTGACCAAACGGGCCGTTTGACGGCTGAAGCCCTATCGCATACAACTGGCTTTCCTAGCAGCCGCTGCCTGAGAGCGGCCCTCGCGAGGGGGAGCCGTGAACCTGGTCAGGCCTTAACCGGAGCAGCCATAAGCGGGGTACTCTTGTGCGAGGGCCACTCCCGGGCAGCGGTTTTTTTACGGCTGGGAGAGGTGTCTTCCCCACAATCGGTGGACATAATGGCCACGCCTACCCCTGAAAACGACGCTTCCGGCCACGACTACGTCGTCGTTGCTCGCCGATATCGGCCGCAGAACTTCGCCGAGTTGGTGGGGCAAAACCAGGTTTCGCAGGCCCTCGGAAACGCTATCGCAACCAACCGAGTTGGCCACGCCTACCTCTTTACCGGTGCCCGGGGAGTGGGAAAAACAAGTTCCGCTCGCATTTTTGCCAAGTGCCTGAACTGCGTCGACGGGCCGACCGACAAACCTTGCGGCAAATGTGATATTTGCGAGAGCATCGCAGCGGGCGGCGATATCGATGTCATTGAGATTGACGGTGCGAGCAATAATGGCGTCGATCACGTTCGAGAACTTCGGCAAAATGCGGGAGTTCGACCTAGTCGTGCGCGATACAAGATTTACATCATCGACGAAGTACACATGCTTTCGAAGAGCGCCTTCAATGCGCTCCTCAAAACGCTGGAAGAGCCGCCGGAGCATGTGAAATTCATCATCTGCACGACCGAAGCAGACAAAATTCCGATCACGGTGCTCTCCCGCTGCCAGCGGTTCGATTTCGCTCCGATTGAGACCAAATCCATCTTGGCCCGGCTGGAGGAAATTGCCAATAGCGAAGGAGTGGAGGCAGACGCCGATGCCTTGCAAATTCTGGCGCGCCGCGCGGCCGGCTCGATGCGCGACAGCCAGTCGCTGCTAGAGCAACTCCTCTCCTTTGGTGGAAAAAAGATTGGCGTCGAAGATGTCCACGCCATGCTCGGCACGGCTAAGAGCAGCCGGCTGGCTGGCATTACGCAGAGCATCATTCGCCGTGATGCGGCGACGGCACTGGGTGAAGTGGATGCCGCCGTACGCGAGGGTGTGGACCTGGGGCAATTCGCCGAGCAGCTAGTCGGCTATTTCCGCGACGTGATGGCGGCCCACGTCGGTTGCGGAGAAGACTTGCTGCTCCATGCCGGACCGAATGAGCGGCCCCAGCTTGTTGAGTTTGGTTCGCAGCTTGGGATTCAAACGTTGCTGGCCATGGTTCAAATACTTGACCAGTCGGTCACCCGCATGCGGCACAGTACGCATACTCGAACTCTTCTGGAAATCTCGCTCGTCAGGATTTGTAAACTTGACGAACTCGACGAACTCCCTGTACTTCTGGGTCAAGTCCGCGATGGGACGTTGCCGGTTTCAAATTCCGCCCCCCATCGTGCCAGTCTGTCTTCCGGCAAGCCAATTGCACCGGTTTCAACAGGCTCTCAATATGCATCTATCGCGCCATTACAGCCCGCAGAAAAAAAAAATCTTGAGCCAGTCCCACTAGCGGAAAACGGCGATTCTGCCGCTTCTCCACCCCCAATTCTGACGGCTGAATTCTTGCCCGCAATTTGGAAGGAAGCCCTTGCGGGGATTGAAGATATGACGAGGGAGTTTGCTTCCAAAGCCGAGTCAATAGCAATTTCTGGGCCAAACCGGGTAGTAGTCCGGCACAGAAAAGCCTATAATAAGGAACAGTGCGAACGCCCCGAGCGAAAATCTCGACTGGAGCAGGCTCTTTCCCAAGTGGCGGGGGCTGAAATCCGGGTCGAGTTTGAGTTGCTTCCGGAACTTCCGGCAGCGCAAGTGGCGACTTCGGCACCAGTGCCGTCGGCGGCTCAGAGTCGTTTGCGGCGATTTAAGAATGCGGAACGGAATTTGCTCGTCCGACAAGCCATCGAAATGTTCGATGGGGAGATTGTGAACGTCGTCGAGCCAATTCGTGGGGATGAGGCGGAGGGTTTGGGACCGGCGGATGCCGCTCCTCCCCAACCCTGATGGGACGAGGCTCACCATGGCTCAAATCACGGAATCGGTTGGCAAAGTCATTGATGAGTTCGCAAAGCTGCCCGGCATTGGTCGCAAGAGTGCCGAGCGGCTGGCATACCACATATTGCGGGTGCATAAGTCGGAGGCATTGGCCCTGGCGGATGCCATCCGGAGCGTGCGTGAAAATGTCCGCTACTGCAAGACCTGCTTCAACCTTTCCGAAGGAGAGCAGTGCCTGATTTGCTCGGACTCGCGCCGCGACCAGACAAAATTGTGCGTGGTCGAGCAGCCGCGCGACTTGATTGCCATGGAGCAAGCAGGCGCATTTCGCGGGTTGTACCACGTATTGCTCGGAAGGATTGCTCCACTGGACGGAGTGGGGCCGGATCAACTCACCATCGAGCCGCTCGTGGAGCGGGTTCGAGGGGGAACCATCCGGGAAGTGATTATGGCGACGAACCCGACGGTGGAAGGGGACGGAACGGCGCTCTATATCACCAACCTGCTGGCCCCTTTCCAAGTGGAAGTGACCCGGCTGGCCCGCGGCATCACAACGGGCAGCATTTTAGAATACACGAACAAAGAAATTCTGGCCGACGCGATGTCCGGCCGGCAGAAGTTTTAACTAAAGCACTCCCTTGAGACTAAAGATAGGAATCTGAATCCTCCATGCGACTTTCATTCGGTTTCGAACAGCGACAAGTCCAGGTGCAAAAGCTTGCACCCCGGATGATCCAGTCGATGGAGATTCTGCAACTCCCGTTGCAAGAACTCCAGGAACGGATCGAGCAGGAGCTGGCCGAGAATCCGATTTTGGAATTGCAGGAGCGGGATCCCGAACTCCCCGATGAACCGGACGAGCGAGAGTC
>JBJXFF010000039.1:0-75677 GCA_046153945.1 Pirellulaceae bacterium | reverse complement strand
CAATCCGATCCAGCGCAGCCTTCAGCTGCCCCTCCAGTTCCCCGATCCGCGCCACAGCCTCTTCTAACGTCATACGCCAATCATTCGTGCTATCATCCCCAAAAAGCAAGCAGGCTAAACACGTACTCGATTCAGTGATTCACACCCTTTCGTTTTCACGGTGCGCGGCAAGAATCAGTATTTGTAAGCAATTGATATTTATACACTTACGCAAAGCGGTTTGATTCACGTCCGCCTCCGAACCCCCGATTCTTGATTCACGTTTCCTCACTAGCAGCAAGAGAATCTGCCTGAGCGACTTACGTCAATTCACGTCGACGTAAGTCCCTCAAGTCTCTCTTCGCCACAACCGGATTTTCAAAGATCACACCCTCCCTGGCCCACGCCCGAAGCTCCGCTCCGGACTATCTGCTATTATACAAAAGGCCACTGAAATACTAAGTGTCCACAAACGACACCAGCCGGGCGCGCTAGCGAAGGAAAGCACGGTTGATGGGTGACGTCGGTTGTCTCGTCAATATCTCTTCGCGATGAGGAGCAGGGGAAGAACTGCCATTGCTCTGCTGGCGGCGCTGTCCTTCGCTTGCGGGTCAGGCTGGTGTGATCCTGGCGGATACCTCGGCTGGGAAGTCCCTTCGGTGAAGCGCAACAAAACGATTGTGTTATAGTCGGGACAAGTTGAGCCCCCCTTTCCACTACTCTCTCTCCCAGGAGCAACTTGTCATGATCAGAATTCCGCTATTGGCACTTATGATTGCCGCGGCCGGGACTGCGGGAACGTTGGTCGCGCAGGACAAGCACAAAATGACCAAGGCTGACGTCGAGCGCCAGGTGGAAGAACTCTCCAACTGGGGGCGCTGGGGGAAGGACGATCAGCTCGGGGCCCTCAATCTGATCACGCCGGAAAAGCGGGTTCAGGCAGCGCAACTGGTGAAGAAAGGGATTTCGGTCTCGCTCGCCCGCGATGTGGAAAAGGAGGCCGCTCCCGATAATGGCTCGCCGTTCCAGCATGAAATGGTTCTGTTCGGACGCGGAACCACGGGTGCATGGGCCACCGACAAGCTCAGCGTGGACTATCACGGCTTCGCACATACGCACATGGATTCTTTGTGTCACCTGTTTTACAAAGGAAAAGTCTACAACGGCTTCTCCAAAGAGAAGATCGGGCCGAAGGGGGCTGAGGTTCTATCGATCCGCAACGTCAAGCAAGGGATCTTCACCCGCGGTATCCTGTTTGACATTCCGTTGCTCCGTGGCGTTCGTTACCTGAAGCCGGGGACACCCATCTACCCCGAAGATTTGGATGCCTGGGAAAAGCACGCCAAAATCAAAGTCACCAGTGGCGATGTTATCTTTATCAATACCGGTCGCTGGGCACGGCGTGAAATGGAGGGCCCCTGGAGTGTCGACAAAGAGGGAGCCGCGGGGCTGCACGTCTCGTGTGCCAAGTGGCTCAAGGATCGCGACATTGCCATGCTGGGTAGCGATGGGGCCAGCGATGTCATCCCCTCGGGCATTGAGGGGATCGAGTTCCCGGTTCATGTGCTGACTTTACATGCCATGGGGGTCCATATTTTCGACAATTGCGACCTGCAAGCCCTCAGCCAAACCGCCGAAAAGCTGCAGCAATGGGAATTCCTGCTGACTGCATCCCCGCTGGCCATACCTGGCGGCACGGGCTCTCCCCTGAACCCGATTGCGACGTATTAGACAATACGCACCAAGATCTCACGGAAAAAACTCGAGCTGGGCAAGACCAGCGAGGTCCGCGGCGGCGTTCCACTGTTCGGTGAGTGCGCCGATGTACCCCAAGTCTGCCTCGACCAATGTCCGCTGGGCCTGGAGGAGGCGCTGAAAGTCGAATTCGCCTGTGTCAAAGCCCTGCTGAATGAGCCGCACTCCGTCGCGAGCCTTGGGAAGTATCCGTTTTTCGAAGCGAGCGACTTGTTGCTGGGCCGCCCGAAACCGGGAAGTCGCATCGGCCATTTGGCGGGCCACCTCGTTTTGCGACTGCCTCACGTTCTCCATCGCCCGCCCAATATCCGCCCGAGCGGCTCGTATATTCCCCTGGTTTTTATTCCAGGCAGGTATCGGCATCGAGAAATTCAGAATCGCCATATTCTGAACTCCCGTCACTTGCTGCATGTATCCGGCCGTTACCGTCACATTCGGACGAGGCTCAACTTCCGCTCGGCGAGCAACCAGCCGAGTCCTCTCCACTTCCACTTCCGCCAGCAGCACGTCCGCATTTTGCGGAACGTAGTCGTCAACGACGATTTCTTCCGTCAGTCGCTGAAAGGACGTCGCGATTTCACCCGTCAATTGATGAAGTTGCAAATCGCGAACTCCCATGATGGCCGATAATTGCCGCCGCGCTCCCACGGCGGCCACTTCGGCATTCTCCAGGGCCACTTCCGCTTTTTCGAGTTCAATGTCAAACATAATTGCGTCCGGTCGCGCTCCCTCGCCTGCCTGAAACAAGCGGTCGGCGGCCTGCTGTGATTTCCTGGCCAGTTCCACGAGTTGCGTTAAGGCCAGCGACCGCTTGTCGGCAGCCACGACCGCGGCATAGCCCTTGCGTACTCTGGTCAGCAATTCGAAACGGGCTCTCACGAAGCGCAGTTCGGCCTGGGTCGTCTGCTGGCCGGCGGCAGCCTGGCTGAGTTTCAGTTTATGGTGAGTCACGATTTCCTGGCTCAACTGGGCGTAGTATTGACTCTCGCTCCCGCCTAACTGCATCGCGCCCCCTTGCACAACAGGATTTGGATAGAGTCCCGCCTGGCGAGTATGCCCTTGGGCCATTTCAATTTCGGCGGCAGCTTGGGACAGAGTCGGGCTGTGTTGTTCGGCGATTGCCAGCAAATCGGCCAAGGAGAGGGGATCAAGCTCCCGATTCGCCAATGCCACGGGCGGCGGTAATAGCTCTAGCTGGCGCGCCTCCGGCTTGCTTCTGGATTGGGGCAACGTCACACCCCGCGGTGCTGGTTGCCCGTGCGCAGCCCGCGGACAAAAACACTGCGCAGACGCCACCGCGAACACCAAAAACCCCCACGATAGGAGGTAGGGAGTTGCGTGCTCCAGAGCGATCAAAAGTGCACTTCGGGGCCGAATTGACACGGACAGTCCTCCAACTTCGGTATCGGCCGTCATAACCGTTTAAGTCGGAATATTCGGAATACACGAGAAAGCCTTCCTAACCGGCCAATCTTGACTGAGTTTTGCGCTGTTCCCAGCAAAAGGTATGCGATAGAATGATCTAGACATGAGGATTCCCTTGAAATATGCCCGTTGCCTCAGTTGCCCGCTAGCACTGGTCCTATGTGGCCTGGTGGGTGTCGTCGGCGGTCTGCCGCGGGTGGGATGTATATGTCCCAACGGCGACTACTGTGTTGACTGCCCCGATCATCTGCCGCTCGTTGCACTCATTGGCGCTGCTGGAACTCAGCCTTCCACCGCGTGTTGCTGTTGCGCCCCCCAAACGGATGCAGCATCCCCAAGTGCGGGAGATCATGTGGCGGGTTCCGACCGGTGCAACTGCCAGAAATTCGTGCAGCTGTTGGTACTCTCCCATCCCTCTCGCTGCGTCCTCGTTGGCAACGCTTCGGTAGTGAATTGGATTTCTGGTGAGGCGTCTTCCAGTGGTCTGCATCTGGCACCGGCGTCGCATGATTTCGCCCTGCGGGATCGTTTACCTCCTGACGATCCAGTCTCTCGCGCTCAAGTTCTGCGCTTGTAGGTCGCTCCTCGCGAGCCTCCGTTCTGTTGGCTCGCGTTCTTGCTCACCCTGTTTGCGGCGTTCTAGCGCGCGAACATTTCCGGTTGCCCGCGCCTTTCGGTACACGACCATGTTCTTCCGCCCGCTACCTTGGGATTATGGGGTCCGCAATTTGTTGCGACGACCTGGGCGGAGCTTTTTGACGATGATCGGCCTGGGGACGGTCGTACTTCTCGTGCTGGTCGTTGTTTCCTTTGTTCGTGGACTCGAAGCGTCGCTCGTCATCAGCGGCGATCCGCTCGTCGTACTTGTGCATTCGCTCGGCGCTGCCGAGAACATCGAAAACTCGACAATGCCGGGGCGAAGCCCGGCCTTGCTGTCGGCAAGCTTAAGACGCATTGAGGCGCGATTCGGCGAACGTTACGTCTCCCCGGAGCTATACCTGGGGACTGAAGTCCATACACCGGGTCAGTCCGCAGCTGCCCTGGGGCTGGCCCGCGGCGTTACTCCTTCCGCACCGCTCGTGCGACGAAGATTCCAGCTAATTTCGGGACACTGGCCTCGCGCAGGAGAGGTGCTCGTCGGCCGGCTGGCGGCGGCGAAGATGGGCCGCGCTTCTGCCGACCTCGCGGTAGGCCAGAAATTGCGTTTTGAGAGCCGCGAGTGGACGGTTTGTGGAGAATTTGCCTCGGGTGGTTCGGCTCTGGAATCCGAGCTGTGGTGCCCTCTCGAGGATCTCCAGCAAGCCATGAAGCGGCAGGACCTCAGCCTCGTGGCCGTTTCCGTCACCGATCCCGCCGGCCTGGCCGACCTGTCCGAATTCTGCAAGGAGCGGCTCGATTTGGAATGGCAAGCGACCCCCGAAACCGCCTATTATGCCTCGCTTCAGCGGCACTATGGGCCGGTCAGAACCGTGGCCTGGCTGATCGTGGTGCTCGTGGCGGGAGCCGGCGTATTTGCGGGCCTGAACACGATGTACGGAGCTGTGGTCGGGCGCGTTCGAGAACTGGCCATGCTGCAGACGCTCGGCTTCTCGCGGCGGGCCATTGCCCTCAGCATCGTGCAAGAGGGGACGCTGCTGGCTTCGGCCGGGTCGCTGGTCGCAGCCGCGATTGGATTGGTTTTGTTGCAGGGCGTCGCGGTTCGGTTCACGATGGGAGCGTTCACCTTGCGGATGGACAGCACCGCCCTGATCGTTGGTTTGATTACGGGAGTGACGATTGGCGTCGTCGGGTCGTTGCCCCCCGCGTGGCGCGCCTTGCGAATGCCGGTCGTCGATGCCTTGAAAGCTATCTGAATATGTTTGTCAATCTATTTTCAAAGGAGTCATTCATGCGTTACATGCTGTTGTCGTTAATCGCCGTTGCTGCCGGATTGGCGGGTTGCGGCACATCTGGCGATTTGTCGAAACCGGGCGCGAACTCCGCGCCCGCTGTCCCCGATGCGCGGTATGTACTTTCGGAGGAGCCAGCCGAAGCCAAAACCGTGATCGAAGCACGCAAGGACGCCAAGGACGGTGACGATGTGACCATCACGGGCCGGATCGGCGGCGATATTGACCCGTGGGTCAAGGGCCGGGCCGCCTTCCTGATCGTTGATCCGTCCCTGGTCCCCTGTAGCGAGATTGAAGGGGACACCTGCAAAACACCTTGGGACTACTGCTGCGATACCGACCGCCTGGCTGAATGCAAAGCGACGATCAAATTCGTGGATCAGTCGGGGCAGACTCTGGCCACGGATGCTCGCCAGTTGCTCGGTGTGAAGGAGTTGCAGCGGGTCACCATCCGCGGCAAGGCCAAACGGGATGAAGCGGGCAACCTGACCGTTCTCGCCCGTGGCATTTACGTAAAACGCTAAGAGATTGCCATGTCCACTCAAGTCAATTTGCAAGAGCTCGCTGTCGACCGTTCGCCGCGTACGATGGCGAACGTCAAACGGCCGCGAAATCTATTGATTCGCTATGTGGTGCCGGCCACGCTCTTGGTCGGCGTAGCCGCCCTCCTGGGTTGGTCCCTGCGCGATCGGCTGTTGCCGGCTACGCCCGTGACCGTTGTACCCGTCATTGCGACCCGTTCAGAATCTCAAGCCGCGGATACTCCGCTCTTTCAGGCTGCCGGCTGGGTCGAGCCACGACCCACCCCCATTACCGTCAGTGCGCTCACGGAGGGAATTGTGGCGCGGCTGACTGTGATTGAGGGACAGTCAGTTGAGGCGGGCCAGCCCGTTGCTTATCTCATCGACCAGGATGCCAAGCTGGCAATTCGGCAGGCCGACGCTGACCTGGCGTTGCGGCAGGCCCAACTGGGAGCAGCAGAAGCAACCGCGGAGGCGGCTCAAAAACTCCTCGCCGATCCCATTGGGCGGTTGGCCGAACTAGCCGACGCGGACGCACAGCTTTCGAAGGTTGAAACCGACCTGGCCCGTCTGCCGGCACAAATCGAGGCGGGAAAATCACGCAAGGCACTCGCCGAGAAGGAATTGGAAACGAAAACGGCCGCGAAAGATTCCGTGCCGGCTATTACTGTGCAGCGTGCCCAGAGCGACTTGAGAATCGCAGTCGCCCAGCTCGACGAATTCAGCCGCCAGACGGAAGCACTCAAGCGGGAGCAAACGGCGTTGACCAAGCGGCGCGACGTGCTCCAGCGACAATTGGAACTGAAGGTTGACGAACAGCGCGCCGCTGCCGAGGCCGTGGCAAATATCGCGGGTGCCAAGGCTCAAGTCGCGCAGGCCGAAGCGGCGCTGGACATAGCCAAATTGCGATTAGAACGCGCGGTGATTCGCGCGCCCATGGACGGCAAAATCCTAGCCCTAACTTCCAGGCCGGGCGCCAAGGTGATGGGGCTCACACCCGCTGGAATGGCCGACGCGAGTACGGTCGTCACGATGTACGACCCTCAGTCGCTGCAAGTGCGCGCCGACGTGCGATTGGAGGATTTGCCGCAGGTGATCGTCGGGCAGACGGTCCAGATTGAAACCCCGGCGGTGAAGACCCCCATCGCGGGCAAGGTCATCACGGCAACGTCCATCGCCGATATCCAGAAGAATACACTTCAGATCAAGGTGGCGATTGACAAGCCTCCCTCGGTCATCAAACCGGACATGTTGGTCCAGGTGACCTTTCTCGCGCCGCCAGAGGCGGCGAAGCCCAAAGGTGAAGGTGGCGCGGCCCTGCGGATCGCCGCGCCTTCGGCGCTCATCGAGGGTGCTGGCGAGGAGTCGAGCTTCTGGGTTGCTGATCTGGCCAAGGGGACGGCTCGCCGGCAAAAAGTAAAGCTCGGCCGGCCGATTTCCCGCGAGCTCATCGAAGTTTTAAGCGGGCTGTCGATTGGCGACCGACTGATCGTTGACGGCCGGGAAACACTCCAGGATGGCGAGCGCATTCGCATTGTCCGAGAAGACATTTCGCTTGGCAAAGACGATGCGCCCCATGGTGCCGCCGCTCCCGGCAATGAAACATCCACAGTTCCCCGTCACGGCGGCAAATGAAAGAGGCGAAGCAATGGCTCTCCTGCATGTGGAATCCGTAACGAAACGCTTTGTGAAAGGGGACCAGACCATCACGCCTCTGGAAAGCGCATCGCTCGTTGTCGAACGGGGCGACTTTGTTTCCCTGATGGGGGCGAGCGGTTCGGGCAAAAGCACGCTCCTCAATCTGATCGCCGGCATTGATCGGCCAACTTCCGGAAGCATCGTGGTGGATGGCGTCGATATTTCCCAGTTGTCGCGTACTCGCCTTGCCCGCTGGCGCGCCCAAAACGTCGGCTACATCTTTCAAACGCACAATCTGATTCCCGTGCTCACCGCCTATGAGAATATTGAGATGCCGCTGCTGCTGCTGCCGCTTTCCCGAAGCGAGCGGCAGCGGCGCGTGACAGTCGCGCTGGAAGCAGTGGGATTGACGGATCGCGCGGAACATTACCCCCGTCAGCTTTCCGGTGGGCAAGAGCAACGAGTCGGCATCGCGCGGGCGATTGTGGCTAGCCCGACGCTCGTGGTCGCCGACGAACCTACGGGCGATTTGGATGCGGAAACGTCCGAGCAGATTCTCGTCCTGCTGCAGCGCTTGAATCGCGAGCTCGGGATGACCCTGTTGATGGTCACGCATGATCCGGATGCTGCCGCCATCGCTTCCCGACTGTTCCGATTGGATCACGGCAGGCTTCTGGAAAGCTCCTCAGCCAGTTCCATCGCAATCGCTTCCTAAGGCCTGACCATGATCCGTTTTCTGCCGTATGTCCTGAAAACCCTCTGGCGGCATCGCACTCGCACCCTGCTTACCGTCAGCGGCACGGCAGTGGCGCTCCTCGTGTTCTCGTTTGTCACCGCGGTCCAAGAGGGGCTGGTGCGCTTGCTTAGCGACCGTCAGCACGACCGCACCCTGATTGCTTTCCAAGCCAACCGCTTTTGCCCCAGCACCAGCAAGCTGCCGGAAGACTATGCCCGCCGCGTCGAGCGCCTCCCCGGCGTGAAAAGCGCCGTGCCGATCAAGGTCTACATGAATAACTGCCGGGCCAGCTTGGACGTGGTCGTGTTCAACGGGTTGCCACCCGATAAGCTGCGGCAAGTGCGCTCCCTGGAGCTCGTTGCGGGAGACTGGGCCACGTTCGAGCGGCAGCACGATGCAGCCGTCGTCGGCCAGTCCGTTGCCAATCGACGGCGACTGGCAGTCGGACAAAAATTCTCCATCGGGATGCTCACGGTGACTGTCACTGGCATCTTTCGCTCGCCCGATCAATCCACGGAGAACATGATCTTCACCCACCTCGATTTCTTGCAGCGCACCAAAGGCTTGAATTCGGTGGGGACCGTTACGCAGCTCGAAGTGCAACTCAATGATAGTGCGGACCCGCGAGCGACCAGCCAGGCAATCGACGACCTTTTCCGGTCGGGTCCCATTGCCACCAACACACGCACCAAAGGCGTATTTCAAGCCAGTGCCGTTGGGGACCTGGTCGAGTTGGTCGGATTCACACAGTACTTGGGTTTCGCCTGCGTCGGTCTCGTGCTTGGTTTGGTGGCTACGACGACCGTTATGGGTGTCCAGGACCGAATCAAGGAACATGCTGTTCTGCAAACCATGGGCTTCACTGGCTGGCACATTTTTGCCTTTGTGATCACCGAGAGCCTTTTGGTTAGCATCGCCGGGGGTGCTATCGGCATTGGGTCTGCCTTGATCATTTTAAGCACCAGCAATTTTGCCCTCGGGACAGAGGGGATTCTGATCACCTTCTTGCCTTCGATTTCGCTCGGTTTGACAGGCTTAATCGTGGCGATGGTTGTGGGCCTGTTAGCCGGCGTCATTCCCGCATTCCAAGCCTCTCGGGCGGAGATCGTTCCGGCGCTTCGATTTGGGTAGCCCCTGCAGAGTGGCGGTGCTCTACTTCCCACCCAGACGACGAATGGAACGCTGGAATTTCGCGACTTTCGCAGGTGGATCGAGTATCCTGCTCATCTGCTTCCCACACCAGCCTGACGCGCGAGCGAAGGAAACCATGGCTGACGAGTGACAGCGGTTGTCTCGTTGGCGCCTCGCATCGCTGGGGAGCAGAAACGGCAATGCCTTTTTGAAGTTCGGCAATGGTTTCGGTAAAATGCCACTAGGAAGGCTTGGTTATGGCAAATCCGGCAAAACGGGTCGCGGAAAACATCGCTGGCGACTTCTTCGTGGATTCGACCTGCATCGACTGCGATGCTTGCCGGCAGATTGCCCCGGCGACATTCGGTGAAGCCGCGGTAACTTCGTTTGTAAAGTCCCAGCCGCTGTCACCCCCGGACCGGCGACGAGCATTGCAAGCGCTGCTCGCCTGCCCCACCGGCTCCATTGGATGCCTCGGTGATGATGACACCAAGGAAGTGATGTCGGACTTCCCGCTCGTGGTTGAAGATCCGGTTTACTACTGCGGTTACAACTCGCCAAAATCCTATGGGGGCAACAGCTACTTCATCCGCCATGCCGCGGGGAACTGGCTCATCGATTCCCCGAAGTTCACTGCTCCGCTCATCCGCCAGTTGGAATCTCTGGGTGGTGTCAGTCACATCTTCCTGACGCACCGGGACGACGTGGCCGATGCGGACCGTTTCGCCGAGCACTTCCAGAGCCGCCGCATCATCCATCGTGATGAGTTGTCGTCGCAGCCCGCTGCGGAGGATGTCCTCAGCGGCGAAGGACCTTGGGAATTAGCTCCGGGCTTTCTCACCATACTCACATCCGGCCACACCCTGGGGCACTGCGTCCTGCTCTTTCAGGATCGCTTTCTCTTCACCGGCGACCATCTGGACTGGGACCGAGACGAGCAACGCCTTTCGGCCTCCGAGGCTTACTGCTGGTATTCCTGGCCCCAGCAGGCCGAGTCGATGCGGCGGCTGGCGGACCACCGCTTCGAATGGGTCTTGCCCGGCCACGGCCAGAAAGTACATCTCCCCGCGAACGAGATGCGAGCCGAGATCCTGCGATTGGCCGCGTTAATGAAAAGCGGCTCCTGAAGGCGTACTCTTTACCAAAGTGACAAAAATATCCCCGAAGCAATCTCCTTCTTCGGGACCCACCCGTAACGACAGCAGCCAAGAAATCATGAAAGATCAAGTATCATTTGAGAGACACGTAAGGCTGCATTTTGACTTTTTGGTCACGGAATACGGGTATCGGATATCGAGGCAAGAATCCATAGCAGACAGCTCTTGCGTAGAGTATTGCAATGATCACATCTACGTTCGAATCCTAAAAGCGCCGCCAGATTTTGAGCCGCATTTCATAATTCGTCGAATGGATACCGCTGGGGCAATGAACACGCCAGCTTTTGACTGGGTCGATGTGGCCAATTTGAACTGTTGTCGTGATTGGAAATGGCAACAGAACGATGACCAACCGTTTTCTGGCCGAGTCGTGCAGCTATCACGTCTGCTGCGGGACTGCGGCGAAGGAATATTAAGGGGGGATGAAGGGGCATTTAAGGCAATGATAGAACGCAGAAATGTACAAAGAGAGAAAAACATGTTGGAAGAGACTTCTCGCTTGGTACGATCGCAAGTGGAAGATGCGTGGCGTGATCGCAGGTATGACGCAGTGATTGAACTTTATAACAGGATAGCAACCGAGCTTTCCGAGGTTGAACAAAGACGATTGGCGTACGCAACAACAAAAATGGCGAATTCTAAGGAATGACGGAGTGGAAATGAGGCTTCATCCTCCCGTAGGCCTTTGGCTACTGCCCTCCCACCACATCAAACTGAATCGCCGAGTCAGCAGGGCGTTTTAGTTCCACGTTCAAACTGGCGTCCACGGGCAGGTCGCTGGGGAGTTCCAGCCGGAGGGTTAGTTTGTGGCGGCCGGGGGTGAAGGGGTGGGTTAGTTTGGTGGGTTTTTCGAAGGGTTCGGCGCCTGCCCAGAGGTGGACGGGGAGGGGGGACTGGATTTCGATTTGCAAGTCGCCGGCGGTGACGACTTCGATTTCTCCTTGCAGGATGGCGATCTGCTTCTCGGCTGTTACGTTGTTAGCAGCCCCTTTGTCCGGGGATGCCGATTTGAGGCTGGCTAGGACATCCGCGAGCGGGAGGGGGCCGCGGGCGGTGCCGTAGAGGGGGAGCCAGGAGTCGGCGGGCTGTTCGAGGACGTGCTGGCGGAAGTGCTCGACGTTGGGGACTTCGCCGCTGATTTCCGGAGCGGGCGATTTGAGGAGCCGCCAGCGCTGGAGGGTGGGGGCGGTGCGGATGTTGTAGGGACCGGGGCGGCCCAGCTCGGTGATGAAGCGGGCGAGGTCGAGGAATTCGCCAGCCGTGAGGAATTTCGTCAGCCCCTGCGGCATCAGCGACGGGCCGTCCTTCTCGCTTTCGATGTCGCCGCTGGCGAGCGTGATCACCTTGCCGCTGGCGTCCTTGAGCCGCACTCGTTCGTCGTTGCGGTCGATGACGATGCCGGTGACGACTTCCCCGTCCGCCGTCAGGATGACCTTGGTGACGTACTGCTCCTTGATGTTGAGGCTGGGGTTGAGAATGGAATTGACGATGTACTCCGGCGGCGAGATGGAGCCGAGCGACGTGAGCTCCGGCCCGACCTGCCCCCCGGCCCGGGCGAGGGCGTGGCACTTGAGGCAGTTCACATCCGCCCGGCGGAAGACCTGCTCGCCGCGGGCCGCGTCCCCCTTGGCCATGACCTCGGCGGCGATTTTCAGCACCTCGGGCTGGCTGGGCGGCGGAGCGTCGACGGCGATGTCGGCTGCCTTGCTGAGGAGATTCGAGAGCCCCTCGTCGCTCCGACCGATGGAGTACATGTAGCGGAGCGTGATCTTGGCGACTTCCTTGGGGAGTTTTGCTTTTTCCAGCGCAGCGGCCAGCTTTTCCGCCCCTCCCTTGCGGCTCAGGATGGCGTCGACGAGGGGAGCGGGGTCGTCCTGGCCAGTCGCCGCGGAAAGTACGGCAGCGGCCTGCTCGGCAGCAGCATCCAAATCGAGGCGGGCGAGGCCGGCGACGGCCAGCATCCGAACGGGGATGGCGGGGTCCTTCGTAGCGAGTTGCAGCAGTGCCTTGGTGGAAGAGACGTCGCCAATGTTGGCCAGACCATCGATGGCGGCAGCGCGGAGCGACTTATCGGTCTTATCGCTGGCGGCGAGGGCCAGCAGTTCGGCGTTGATCTCCTTCACCTTCCAGACCGAGGCCAACTTGATCGCCGCCACCTTGAGCCGAGGCTCGGCCCCTTCCGCGAGGAGCGACTTTAGCGCCGCCAGGTCCCCCTCGGGCTTTACTTTGCGAACCACGGCCGCATCGATCAGCAGCTCCACCACCTTCAGCCGCACCGCGGGCTTGAGTGCGGCGGGCTTTTGCAACTGCTCAAAGACATAGGCCAAGTCCTTGGCGTTTCCCTTCTGACAGACCATCTCCACGACGGTCCCCACCCTTTCCGCCGGCAGCCGGCCGCTTTGCAGGAGCTTCATGAGGGGGGCGGCGGGACTGGGGTCTTCGGCGAATGTGGCCGTCGACAAAACGATAAGAAAAGTGGAAATGAATGCGATTCGGAACATGGGAAGAGAGGCTCGCACAGAGGCACTAAGGCACAGAGGAAAGGCGGGAGATGGCAGAATTATGGATGGCAGAATCATGGGATTCTTATCATTTTGCCAGCCATGATTTTGCCGATTCTTTTTTGCCTTCCTCTGTGCCTTCGTGCCTCTGTGGGAGAATAGGTTTGATGGTGACGAGAGGTGGTAGATAGTATCAGGGGGCTAACGCCCCCCGCTCGCCTTTTTGACTCGCTTTTCGAGCGTGTTCATCGTTTCTTGCAATGTGTACTTCAGGTAGTCGTCCTGGTCGTAGATGAGGGACTCGGTGGCGATGTCGATGGCTTCCTGGTTGTCGAAGAAGCTGAGGGCGCGGATCGCTTCGAGACGGACGCGCGGATTTACGTCGTTGACTTGGGCCTTGAGCAGCTCCAGCGGCTTGGCGACGCGGTCGCGCCAGTAGCAGAGGACGCGGGTGGCGGCGGCGCGGGCTTTGCGCTCGGGGGAGCGGAGCATCTGCTTGAGGAAGGGTTCGTTCACCATGTCGTGCTGCTGGTGGATCCAGAGGGCTTCGAGGTACTGATGTTGATCGTCCACCTTTTTCGGATCGAGGCTGCTGGTCCATTTCTTCACTTCGGCCATGACTTCCTCCGTCGGCCGGCCGCGGAGTTCGGTCCGGATGCGGTAGCGGGTTCGCTCTTCGGGAATGGTTTTCAGCGTTTCGAGCAGAGACGCGACGGTTTCGCCGGCGATTTTGCTCGGCGTGACGAGGGGTTGCTTGGCGTAGTGGACCCGCCAGATGCGGCCGTGGGTGTGGTCGCGGTTGGGGTCGCGGAGGTTGTGCTGCATGTGGCCGACCAGCGGGTTGAACCAGTCGCAGAGGAACAGCGAGCCGTCCGGGGCGAATTCGATATCGACCGGGCGGAAGTTCGGGTCGGTGGAGGAGAGGAGCGGCTCAAGGGGGTCAGCCGCGAAGCCGGAGCCTTCGTCCTTCATCTTGTATTGCAGCACCCCCTGGAAGCCGATGCAGTTGTTGAGCAGGAAGTTCCCCTGGGCCTCCGCCGGAAAGTTGCGGCTGCTGACCAGCTCACAGCCGGCAGTGGGCCGCCACTGCTTGACCAGGAACTTTTTCATGTTCGCATGTTTGTCGGGATAATCGAGGTCGCCGCTGAACGCGGTGCCGTAGTAGTTGTCTCCGCCGCTGGCATCGGCAATGAAATTCTGCCCCCAGCCGTCGACGATGTGCCCCCAGGGATTGGCGAACTGGTAGGAGACAAACGTGCTGAAGCGGTGCGTCTTGGGCTCGAAGCGGAAGACGCCGGCGTTGACGCAGCGGGTCGGGCCGTAGGGCGTTTCCACCTGGCTGTGATGGAACGTCCCTTCCTCAAAGAAGAGTGCTCCCCCCTGATCCCAGGTGAACGCGCTGATGCTGTGATGCGAGTCGGCCGAATCGAAGCCGTGCAGAACGATGGTCCGCTCATCGGCAACGTCGTCGCCGTTCGTGTCCTTGAGAAACACCAGATTCGGCTGCTGGGCGACGTAACAGCCGCCGTCGCCGAGTTCGATGCCGGTGGGGACGTGGAGCTTGTCGGCAAAGACGGTCTGCTTATCGGCTTTGCCGTCGCCGTTGGTGTCTTCCAGGATGAGAATCTTGTCGTTGACCGGCGTACCGGGGAGATACTGAGGGTAGCTCGGCATCGTGGTAACCCACAGCCGGCCCTTGGCGTCGAAGACGAATTGCACGGGGTTCTTCAGATCCGGGAATTCCTCTTCGGAAGCGAAGAGGTTGACTTCATACCCTTCTTGCAGCTTCATCTTCTTGCGGGACTCTTCCGGCGAGGTGAGCAAGACCGGCGCTTTGAAGTTCGTTTCGATCTTGGTGAACTCGCCGGTGTTGCTGTCGTCGATGACGCTCGGAATCTTTTTCCCTTGAGCAACTTCCCAAATCCGCTGGTCGCGGACGGCGGTCATCTTTCGCAGCTTGGCGAACTCCGCGGGGAAATTGACCACGCCGTACGGCTCCTTCCGCCCGCCATAGATATAGAAGCCGTTGACGGAGCGGTGGTCGTAGAAGAATTGGAGGTTCTTTTCGTTGACTTCCGCTTTGAGCCGGGCGAAATCGACCTGCGGGCCTTTCTCGACCGTCGGCCGCGGACCGAAGAGGGACCGGTCCAAAACCTCACCGACGACTTTGTCGCCATGCTCGTTGAGATGAACACCGTTGATAGTCAGTGGCTGCTTGGACTCCGCCATGGCTTGCATGGTCGGCGTGTAGAGGTCGATGAAGGGGACTTTGTTCTTCGCGGCGACGCGAGCCATCGCCTCGGTGTAGAGCTTCAGGTTGGCGTTGTTCTTGCTGCCGTCGGGCAAGCCGTGGCGTTTGAGGTTCTCGTGGACAATCGGCGAGACGAGGACAATCTGCCGCAACATCGGGAGCGGGGGGAGCTCTACCGTCGTGTCGGTCGTCTTATCCCAGTTGCTCCGAACGGTGCTGTAGTTGTCGATGTTCTGCGGGGCTTTCAGAAAGCCTTCGAGGTCCTTCTCGAACTTCGCGACCCCAGCCGGTCCGGCGAACGACTCATTGAACCCAAAAAACGCCAGCAACACGTTCGGCTTATGGTCCGCCAGCGTGTGTTTATGGTCCTTGAAATCCTTGCTCCGTGGCCGCAGGCCGATATCATCCGCCGACCACCCGAGGTTCCGCACCACCAGTTCGTGCTGCGGAAAGCGGCTATAAAGGAGCGCCTCCCAGTGGCCGAAATACTGCATCCGCTCCGCCAGCGTATTGCCGACCAGGACGACATGGTCACCCTTTTCCAGCTTCAGGGGAAGCTCTTGAGCGAGTGCGGGCGCGACGACAAGCAGGGCGAGGAGAGACAGCGAGCGGAAGGACATGGCGATTCTTCAAAGAGAGGGATTTAGCCGGTCAGGAGCAAGCCGTTTATTTTGCTTGATGGGTGGCGGGGGCACAACCGGGAAGGGGCCTGTCACTGACCTGCACGGTAATACAAGTAACTAAGTGCTAATAGCAGCCCAATTCCTTGAAAGAACCCAGCCAGCCCAATCGCAGTGAACCATCGGCCGATACGCAGTCCCTCACGCAAGCGACTGGCCAGCAGCGTGGTGTTCAAGAAGTACCACAAGAGCAGCCATTTTGTTGGATGGAACTGCTCGCATAGTAGATTCAGCGACCAGCGATAGTGCCCCGTGCAAACCAAGCCCAATTCAAAGAGGTGTCCGGCGAATTCCATTCCCAGCAGCAGCAACATCAGCGACTGTAGCGCCGCAAAGCGCGTCATTCCTCTTCGCAATGCGGCTGGACGGATGCCGGGCAACCACAACCACATGACTTGGATCGTCGCCAGCGCCAAAAGCAAGATGAGGCGTGGTGATTGAGGAATTTCTCGGCGAAATGGGAGATCGGTATATCCCTGATCAGGCGAAAGAAAAAACGTGAACCACTCATGCAGCCACGGCTCCCGTCCCGGTGCGGGAAAGAACGCCGCTGCCGATAGCACGCCGAAGCACCAAATGCCAGAAAGGATCGCCACCGTCCAGGCGACACGGTCCGCCGTTATCCGTCGCGTCAGCCAGGTGAAGATCCGCATGCCGGGCTGCTCCAGGGAATCTTGGCGAAAAACCGGCCGTCGTAGTGGGAATTTGGTGTCGCCTCAGGTATCGTAGCGGCTGCCCCGGTGTTTCGCGAATCGAGTCCGCTTTTATTTCCATTGCCCCTATATGGCCATCGAATTTCCCTGCCCACATTGCTCTCAGCTTCTGCGTGTTAGTGACGACAGCGCGGGGAAGACTGCCAAATGTCCCAAGTGCGAAGGACTGGCCAAAATCCCGGCGGACCCCGCTGCGTTTCCAAGTCCAGCGGGAGGCTCCTCCCTCGGCGCGCCACTGCCGAGCAGTTTTGGTCCGCCAGCAACCAGTCCCTTCGGCGAATCGGCGCCCGTCAAGAATCCCTTTTCCGACGGAAGTGCCGCCCCAAATCCCTACGGCACTCCTGCGGGCTTCGGCGCGTCTCCCAGCGCTAACCCTTACGCCTCGTCGCAGGCGCCGTATATTCCTCCGATCGACCAGAGTGGCCCCATCAATCCGACGGTTGTCGGCGTGGAGCCAATATTCAACCACGCCTGGCAAGTCTGGCAGGAGAATCTAGGGCTGCTTGTGGGGATGACGTTGGTGGCCGGCATCATAGTCAACGTCGTCACTTATTCGTTTGTAATTCCTCAATTCGCGCTGGAACAGAACAACGAGCGCGAGATGGCGCAGATTGTTAGCATCCTGGGAAACATCGTTTCCAACCTCGTGCAAATCTTCCTGGGAATTGGCGAAGCTCACATTGTGCTGAAATTGGCCCGTCGCCAGCCCGCGCAGTTTACGGATCTTTTTGGTGGAGGGCTGGTCTTTCTGCCGGTCCTGGGAGGAGCGATCCTTATGGGACTCGCCGTGGGCTTTGGGCTCTTGCTACTGATCGTGCCCGGGGTCATTCTGGCGCTGATGTGGTGGCCCTCGTATTACCTGCTCGTGGAAAAGAAGACGGGCGTTTTTGAATCCTTTTCGCTCGCGGCGAAAATCAGCCAGGGGAATTGGGGAACCTCGTTTCTGCTGTGGCTCCTGAGCATCGGCATCATTCTGCTGGGTTGTCTGGCTCTCTGCATCGGTTTGCTGTTCGCGGCTCCGCTCGTGACTCTGCTCTGGGGGACCGCTTACCTCATGATGTCAGGCCAGCTTCCGCTGCAGCCTTCCCACGGCAAACCGTCTTTCAGCCAGCCCGACTTCAGTCAATTTGGTCAGGCAGCTCCGCCTAAATAGGCGTTGCGAAACAAGAATCGTTTCTAAGTTGCGTGCTAGCAACGACTTTTGACGGTTTTCATTACAAAAGTCGCTCTCGCTAATGATGCTAAGCCGCGCAAATCGCCGATTGTTGACTTAGTTGACTAACATTGGTATGATTCCCCGTTCTCTGAAGCGTCCACGCTAGGGTTGGTTGAAAAAGGGGTCTGGCTCGGAGCCACGCTCACGTATTGCCGACATCAATGACTGGCGGCGACGTGCCTGACCCCTTTTTCAACGGGCGGCTGGAGGTTCCCATGGCTCGGCAAGCTGCGGTGGTGCAGCCTCAATCACCTGTCTCGCGGGAAGCTCCCGTTCTGCGCGTCATCCGTCCCGACGAGTCCCCGATGCCCCCTCAGGAAACGCCGGAAGGCAAGCTGCAACTCACGGCCGAATTGCAGGCGGAAATTGCCCAGAAAAACGCCGAGCTGGAAACGGCGACTCCGCAGGAGATTCTCCGCTGGAGCCTCAGCCGCTTCGCCCCCAAGTTCACGATGGCTACCGCCTTCGGACCCGAGGGGATGATTATTCTGCACATGCTGAGCGAAATTGATACAGCCACGCCGGTCTTCAATCTCGACACCGGCTATCAATTCAAGGAGACGCTGGAATTGCGGGAAGAAGTGATCCGCCGCTATGGAATGACCGTAGAACTAAAGCGGGCGGACCTCACCGTGGAAGAGTACGAAAAACAGAACGGCGGGCCGGTTTATCGCACAAATCCCGATCAATGCTGCTTCCATCGCAAGGTGCAAGTGCTGGAGAAAGCAGTCATCGGTTATCACGCTTGGGCCAGCGCGATTCGCCGCGATCAAAGCTCTGATCGTGCGAACGCCCCCATTGTCGGCTGGGACAAAAAGTTCGGCCTGGTGAAGGTGAGTCCGCTCGCCAACTGGACGAAGAAGATGGTCTGGAAATTCATCACCGATCACAACGTGCCGTACAATCCACTGCACGATCAGGGCTACACCAGCATCGGCTGCTGGCCTTGCACCCGCGCGGTGAACGCCGGAGAAGACGAGCGAGCCGGCCGGTGGAGCGGCTTTGCCAAGACCGAGTGCGGGCTGCATACGTCGTAAGGAATTTCTGTCTTTCTCGCTCCAAATCGCCCCCCTGGCGAAACCCCCTCGTTGGAGCCATCGCGGGCAGCATCTTGGCACACCAAGTGCATTATTCGCCCCTCGCGCCGCACGGGCTGCCACAAACAATGCAGCCGGGCGGCATTTTGCTCCGCTGCCGCGCGGAATACCGCGGCTCAAAATGAGACGGCTTGGCTTGAATCGGGACACCGACCGGGCCGCCCAAGGAGAAATCGCCATGGTACGCACCGAACAAATTCGCAAAGTGAAGCAGCAACTCATTCGCCGTCGCGAGACGCTCACGCGGTCGCTCAACGGAGAAATAGGCTCTCTCAAGAATCTGCATGAATCCGGCGTGGGGGATGAACTCGATGCCTCGCTCGCCGCCGAGCAGATGGAACTGGGGGGCCAGCTCGCCGAGGTGGAGAGCCGCGAACTCACCAAAATCAACGAAGCGCTCGAGCGGATTCGCCAAGGGCGCTACGGCAAGTGCGACTCTTGCGGTGGCAACATTAAAGCTGCTCGCCTGCAAGCCGTGCCGCATGCCGCCGAGTGCATCGACTGTGCCCGGGTCGCCGAACGCCGCGAACAGGATGGTGACAGCCCGCGCGGCAATTCGACCAGCCGCTGGGCAATGTCGCCGGAAGAAGTGGCATAAAGCTCCGGTGGCACGCCCACGGCTTTGCGTGGGCGTGGATCCCTCGGCCCTTCACTCCCGGCTGCGAAACAATCCAAGGAAGGCTATCCTGATAACAGGAACGCCTTCCTTCTTCATTTTCTTGGCAACCATTTTATGACTCGAATCAAACTGTTCGCGTTGCTTCTGCTTGCTATGCAATCGGTCACCTCCCTGGCTGCCGACTGGCCGCAGTGGATGGGAGAGAAGCGGGACGGGATCTGGCGGGAAGACGGAATCCTGGAAAAATTCCCCGATGCCGGCCCCATCATCAAATGGCGAGTTCCTATTCACGGCGGCTATGCAGGGCCGGCGGTGGCAGGTGGAAGGGTCTTCGTCACCGACTTTGTTACTCCTGGCGAAGTCCCCAAGCCCAACCCGAACGTCCGGAGCCTGGTCAAAGGCAAAGAGCGGGTTCTCTGCCTCAATGCCGCCGATGGGAAAGAGATTTGGAAGCACGAATACGACTGCACCTACAACATTGCCTATGCCTACGGCCCCCGCTGCACACCGACGGTCAGCGGCGGAAAAGTCTACACCCTCGGAGCCGAAGGGAACTTGCTTTGCCTGGATGCCGAGAAGGGAAAGGTCGTCTGGTCGCACGATTTCAAGGCGGACTACAAAACGGCAACTCCCGCCTGGGGCTTCACCGGGCATCCGCTGGTCGACGGCGATAAGCTGATTTGCCTTGTCGGCGGCGAGGGGAGCGGGGTGGTGGCCTTTGATAAGAATACGGGGAAAGAGATCTGGAAAGCCATCTCCGCGAAGGACCCCGGCTACTCCAGCCCCAGCATCATCGAAGCCGGCGGCCAGCGGCAACTCCTCATCTGGCACCCCGAAGCCCTCAGCAGCCTCGACCCGGAATCCGGCAAGGAATACTGGTCAGTCCCCCTCAAGCCGATGTACGGCATGTCGATCATGGCCCCGCGGAAATTCGGCGACTTGCTCTATGCCGGCGGCATCGGCGAAGTCTCCGTGCTGCTGAGGCTGGCCAAGGACAAGCCGGCGGCGGAAGTTGTCTGGCGGGGGGACAATCAATCGTCGGTCTACAGCGTCTGCTCCACGCCGCTCGTCGATGACGACGGCACCATGTACGGCGTCTGCCAGCGCGGCCAGCTTCGCGGCATTGAATTCGCCACCGGCAAACGGCTCTGGGAAACGCTCAAGCCGACAACCGGCGAGCGCCCCCTCAGCTCCGGCACCGCCTTCCTGGTGAAAAATGGCGACCGCCACTTCCTCTTCAGCGAAACGGGGGACGTCATCATCGCCCACCTCAGCCCCAAGGGCTACGAAGAACAGAGCCGCACCCACCTGCTGGAACCAACCGGCGACGCCTTCGGCCGCCTCGTCGTCTGGAGCCATCCCGCCTTCGCGGAAAAATGCATCTTCGTCCGCAACGACAAGGAAATCGTTTGCGCGTCATTGGCGAAGTGACGCTTGTAGGGTTAGCGTTTTGTCGCCGCCAGATTCTGCCCGCTAGCATCGCGAAAATAAAATTTCGAACCAGACTCTTGCTTTTCCCGAATCGCGCGTGACAATGCGGGGAACACGGAGGGACATTCTCATGTCCGCCATCGGGGTTCTGACGCTTGCCGAAGTCTGCAAGACCCCAGCCGCCCATCTTGGGCAACTGGACGTGGCCGTTCTCAATCTTCTGTGTGCCCAAGGCTTGCCCCACTCCGAAGACATTGATCTGGATCGTATTGAGGAGTGGTTGGATAAAGCGGCACGGCAAGTTGAGCTGGTGACAGCCCGCCACTGGTATCGGTTCCTGAAATCGCCGGAGTTTTACCACAACTCGCCTGCCTACTTTCGTTGCTACTACATGCTGCAAGTCCTGCAAGAGGACTTCGGAGTCAAATACAACCCCAAGCGGGCTGTCGATTCTGATTTTCAAAATGCGGCGTGCATGACTCCCGACTTTCGGGATTCACGTGACCTCTTCATACACGGAATCATTGACGGCGAAGGCGGTACGTGCTGCTCCATGCCGATCTTGTACGCTGCGGTGGGGCGGCGACTCGGCTACCCCTTGGACACGGTTGAAGCGCCCGGCCACCTCTTTAACCGCTGGAACGACCCGGATGGATCAAAGTTCGGCACTCCCGAAGTAATCAATATCGAAGGGGCGGGTTACGGAATCTCGACCCATCCCGATGACTATTACCGAACGTGGCCTAAGCCGTGGTCAGACAAAGACAAGGCCGCCGATTGTTACCTGAAATCGTTGTCACCGCAGCAAGAGTTGGCGGGGTTTCTGGCGACTCGCGCGGAATGCCTCACCGACTGCGGACGCACGACGGAAGCCGTTCAAGCGTATGTGTGGGCAATCAGCCTGGCTCCCAACGACATTCGCTATCGGTCGCAATTGGGCAAGCTAACGTACAGAATTGGTGACGACGCGCAAGACAGACGGCGGCTAGAAGACATTAAGAAGCGGCAGCGCGAGCTTATATCCCCGAAATCAAAAGAGCCCGTAGCCCCGCCGCACGGTGATGTTTGTCAGTGTTTTGCATGTGTCGAAGCTCGCAAGGCCATGCCCCCTACGGGCTACCCCGGCCACGGGAGCGACTGCCAGTGCCTTCCTTGCAGTAAAGCCCGTGAAGCCCGCGAAGCCAAGCCGACTGGATTTCCAGGCCACGGTGCGGGATGCCAATGTCTTAGTTGTAGGCAAGCGCGTCAGCCCAAACAATCTATTCCCGGTCATCCACCGGGCTGCATTTGTGCCCAATGCCGCCCGACAAACCCATTTTGGAGGTAGTGCCATGTACTCGCCAATTCTAAACCGATTCACGTCCAGAGACCCAGAGCCGTTGGAAGGGGAGCCGGATGTACTCTACGGCGACGAATGGGTGAACAGGAACATCGTTGCGAGGATGAATCTCTATGCCTATGTGGAGAACAATCCAACGAATAGAAGTGATCCAAGTGGCCTAGGAGATTTAATGGGACTCTGGCCGCATCAAGAGTCCATTTTTGTGATTTGTCGAAATGTTGTCCACCTTCCACAAAACCCAACATGTGTAGACCGATGCGGACAAGGCAGCGGCGCAAAACACTGCGATATTGGAATGGAAGTTGGTCCACGCAACGATATTGAACTCATTCGACACGGTAAAGGTGGCATCTATAACACTTGCAAGGAATCTAAGGACAAACATTGCCGACTGTATGAGAAGACAACCGGCAAATTGGAAGCCGGCTCGGGAAGGGGAACCAGATGCAACGAAGCTACTTTGGATATGATAATTGATTGCATCAAGACCAGAAAACCATCGCCTAAACCTTTTAGCAATTTCACTGACAATTGCCAGACAGATACTTATGATACCGCACATGCTTGCTGTCTTGAACCTGGTTGGGGGTGCTTCATACCGGCGCTTTTCTCAAGATCGGTTCTCCTAGGGCCACGACGCAAGAGCCTTTGCAGTGGTGGTGATCTGTCCGAGGATCTGGAACTGTACAATTATTGACAACAATAGGAGTGACAGTGCAACGACTGATAGTTATTGTTGTCGTACTTGTGTTGGTTTCAATTGTTATTGCCGGTGGTTGGATCATACGTGACCATCTTGGTGGAGTTCGTGATGCCTATGCATTGGATTGGGCATCGGCTTCAGTCATTTCATTTATCGACCATCACGAAGGCCGCGTGCCAAAAGATTGGAACGACCTTAAGGCAGAATTTGATACTCTTTCCAAATCGGACAAGAGTTGGACATTTGACGAGATTCAGAATCGTGTCGTCATAGATTTCGAGAGTCTATCAGAATGGACAAAGGGGACGGAGCAAGACTCGATCATTGTTAGGAATGTCAGTGGAGTAAGATGGTCTGGCCCTGACCCGAACGACAGAATCCGGGAGTGCCTTTCGAAATACAACGGCAAGTGATTAGAAAAACCGCGATAGAATTGCGGCGGGGTCAGAGACCCGCGCCGAACAGTTTCTCGTAGGACGGAGCAATGGCTCCGTCCTACGCCGGCACTGCCGTGCATAGCTCGATATAGTGCCCATCCGGGTCGATGAGATAAATCTGAAACGCCCCATCCGGCCGGCGGCGACGGGGGAGATACGGAATCTCGTTCTTTTGAAAATACTGCTCCCAGGCGTCCATGTCGTCGATCATCAGGGCCCAGTGGTTACCCCGGTTGTGAGAAATCACGGGGGCCGTCCGTTCTCCAATCAGATGCAGCTCCTGGCTGGCCCCCAGCCGGAACCAGGCTCCGGGAAAGGCGAAGGCCGGGCGGGGCATCGGCTCGAGCTTCAGAACTTCGGTGTAGAACTTCGTGCTCCGCTCGAGGTCGGCGACGTGCAGGGCAACGTGATCGAGTTGCAGGGTTTTCATGCCGGTATTCTACTTGCTCCCCGCGGGACGCTGCCACTTCCCCTGGCGAAACAGACTCTCGCGCGGGTCGAACGGGGTGAGCTTGTCGAACTCTACGGACGGAATCGGGCCCAGGTTTCCCGCCCGGACCGCGTCGTTCCAGGAGGCCAACGTCGTTTCCGCCGGCTTCCCCCCGCCGCCGCTCATTCGGCTGTCGAGAGTCAGTTCCAGTTCCAGCACCTTGCGAAGCTGCTCGTCGGAAAGCTCTTTGCCGGCGCACGCGGCCAGAAACTCGTCACGGGTGAGGATTCCTTGATACGCGGCCAGTTCGTCGCTTACTGCCGGAGGGGTGAGCGCCCCACGGGCTTGCTGGCCATGCCCTCGTCGAAGCTGCCGAACCGCTTCCAGCAGGGCCTGCACGGGATCGGCTTCCTTGGTGGCCTTGCTGGTCGGAATTGATGTTTGTCCGAGGAGCGCCTTGTCGTGCCGCGGATCAAAGAGGTACGCAGCCGTTCGGAAACGAGCTTCTTCCTCTCCCGGACGGGCCACGGAAACGAGTCCCAGCAGCGCTCCGCGGCCCGTCTTCGCCGGATCGAGCCAGGCCGCAATTTGAAAGAGGCGAACCGCCATGAGGCGGGCCTCGGGGTCGAGCTTCTTTTCCGCTAACTCCTCGGCATACTCCCGATACTCCTGCGGCCGGCTGGGGTCGAGCGCCGTGAGCCTTTCGACGGAGACCGTTTCAATCAGGTCCTCGATTTCGCTACGGGGGACAATGATGTCTCTGTTCCCGGTCGAGGTTTCCTCGCGGACGACGACTTCGTTGCCATTCTGGCGGACCAGATGCCCAGCGACCGGCTTGCTCGAACCTTTCTTGTAAATGACAACGGCTTGAGCAGGTTGCACGAGCAAAAAGAAGCAGGTCAGATAAATGCCGCACTCACCAGGGCGACAAAGCGGCCACCAAAAAGACTTCGAGCGATCACGACCATTCACGATACGCTCGAATATGCAGCCGCGGCAGCGGCGAAAGAACATAGCCCACAGCGCAAGCTGTGGGAGCGCGAGATAAATCAAAACCCAAGCCGCGGCAGCGGCGAAAGAATCGTTGCGATCCGGTCGTCCGCGGAGGGAAGCTCTAGCGATAGCCGGATTCGCCCTCGGTTCTAACCTTCTAGCGCCCCTACCGGGGCTGTTGCGGTTCTTACTTCCGTTTACCCACAGCTCGCGCTGTGGGCTACGTTCTGACGCCGCTACCGCGGCTGAAAAACCATGCCACAGTTTCTTGTTACAAGGTAAGCATCTAATTCGCCCCATACAGCGTCCCCAGTTTCAGAGTGGCTGCTTCCCCGTGGTAAAGCTGGACGAGGATGTTTTCCGCTTTGGCGTCGGCTGTTTCCAAGCTGGCAAGAACGAGGGCCGCGGATTCAGCCTGGCGGGGACGAGTCGCCGTGATCCGCTGCACGGCGGCCCGAATCACCAGCCGCTGCAGCAGCACCGTCCTGCGCAGGTCGCTGTTTCCGAGGAACCGGGCCGCTTCCAATTGCTCCGTCATCCCCGCCTCGCCGGCAGCCGGCTTCTTCTCGCCGCTCCCTTTCGCCATAACCTGCGCAATCAGTTCCAGTAGCTGCCCCGGAGATTCCGCCGCACTCAGTTCCGCAGACGAAACACCCGCCAGCCGAGCACGGGTCCGATAATACTCCGCGAGCTGCTCCGCCGCTTGTGGGACCGACGATTCATTTCCGCCGCTGCTCTTGACGGTCCCCAAATCGTGCTTCACGCTGAGGAGCAGCGTCCGGCGGAACGAATCGCTGCTGGAAGACTCGCCATCGCCGCATAAGCCGTTCACGAGTTCCTGAATCTGCGCGGCAGGAAGCTTTGTCTCTTCCACATGGTCCGCCAAGGCCAGCCGCAGTTGCTTCCAGCCCTTGAAGTGCGGCATCTGCGATTGAATGGCCTGCTGTTCGTCATTGGATTTCTCGACCAGGAGGTAACGGCAGACAGCCGATGCCTGCTCATAGGTCAGATCGGGGACGAGGGGAGCGATTTGGGCGAGCGCCCGCACGCTCCCCGTCCGCTGGATCGGCTGATGCTCCCGATAGGCCCTGAGCGTCGCAATCATCAGCTCCAGTTGCTGCTTTTCTTTGTTGGAAAGCACGCGCGGCTTTGGAGGCGCGGGCTTTTCTCCTTCGGCGAACGCATCCTTCTCCTCCGGTTCCATCGGCTTCTTCGGCGCCATCAGCTCATCGAAGACGGGATAGCCCGACTCTCCTTGAGAGAGTGCGGCAGCAAGCGTGGCGAGGCGGGCGAGATGCAAAGTCTCTTGCAGCAGCTCGGCATGACTCGCGGCTGCGGGGGGTTTGGCGGTGAGGGACGAGCCTACCTCGAAACGCAAGAGTTCCCAGCGATCCTCCTGAGACTGGGCCGACGAAACCCCCGCGGCCCCCAGAGCCGAACGAACCGCCCGGGCCACGTCCTTGGGGTCGCTGGTTCGCGGCTTGGCCCCGGTCTGCCGCACCAGTTCCTCTGCGAGCAGCGACTGCAGGCCGCGGTCGCTCACCTTCACCATCAGGTCGGCCATCCGCAGCGTGACGAGCGGATTTTTCGACCGGACGAGCTTGGTCAGCAGGTCTTGATGGTCCCGCCAGTTCGCCTCCGACGCCGGCAACAGGACCGCCAGATACGCCGCCTCCAGCGGTTCCCGCTCCTCCGGAGCCGTCGGCAGCCGGCCGTTCGCGATCAAATAATCATGCAAAGCGGGAGCCGTGGCGGGATGGTGCGGCGCAAGGGCAATCAATTGTTGAAAAAGTGTTGCCGAAAGGGCCGTCTCGGTCTTGGCGGCCTGCTCTCCTTCCTTCCCATCCGCCATCACGGTCACGCCCAGTGCGGTCGACAACGCCGCAGCCGCGGCAGCCGGCCGCTTGGGAATCACTGCGGTCGTCTGCATTAATTGCCGACACACGCTGACTCCCCAAAACGCCCGCTCGAAAAAATAAGCGTCCACGGCAGTGGGCGTGGAGTGGGCCGGAACGAGTGCGAGCAACGCATTGCGGAGTTCCTGGGCGGCATTGTCATCCGGCTCCCGCGCGTGGCAACTGACGATGATCTCTTCCAGCGTCGTGCGTGGTTTCGACGCAGGAGCCTGCTTCGCTCCCAGGTTCACCAGCTGGGTGTAAGCAACTCCACGCTTGGCCGGCGCTTTGCTAATCAAATGCTTGTAGACCTCCGCAAACCCCGGCACTTCTCGCCGCGCCTCGGTCGCCGCAATCGCCAACTCGTATCCCCACCACTCCGGCGGCCCCTTGGCCACCGCGGGCTTTGTCTCGCCCCCTTCGGGCGTAGTTATAGTCGTCCCTTCGGTTCCGCTTGTCTCCGGCTCATTTTTCCGCCGCGCCACGAGAATACCGACAGTCAGCAGCACGCACGCCACGACCCCAATCGAGCCGTATGTCACCACCCAGCCAAACAGCTTCCCCCGGAAAGAGGCCCGGCGATTCGCGTCCAGCTTTTGCTCGATGAGCTGGTCCGCATCCTCAAACGTCAGCCCCCATTTTTCGGACGCCATCCGCAGCCGGTCCCAGGACTGCCGATTGAGCCAGGTTTTTTCGCCGATGGCCGAGTCCACCATCTCCACGAAGTGGGCGACGGCTTCGTTGCCGGTGATCCGCCGCAGGCCCAGTTCCGCCGCCACTTCGGACAGAACCTCTAGAATGATCGACTCGGCCAGCGCGTATTTCTGCACTCCCCCGGCCACGATGCGGGCTTCAATTTCCGGCCCGATAATCGTCTTTCTCGCCGACAAGTCCTTCAGCAACCGACTGCGGAATTTTTCCACCGCTGGGTCTTTGGCCTTTGCAGCGCCCCCGTGCAGGGCGCGGATGGCGTCCTGCACCTGGTCATCAGCAAGCCCCAGGTCGCGGGCAATGTCTCCCAGCTTCGCCAGCGCGCCGGGCGTCAGCCCCCGCGCCTCCGCCAGAATGGGCCCCGCCTTCTGGCGAAACGCGGCTAGTTGCGAATCGCTAAGTGCGGAGGAAGATGACATTGCTAGATTTCAAATTGCTAATTGCAGTTTCGGATTTCGAACTTCGGATTTCGAGTTTTTGCGTCTCTATTTCCCCAATTCCGCTTCGAGTGTCGCGAATCTATCCTTCCATGCCGCCGATTTCACTTGCGGAAAGAGGAGCTTGAACTGCTTCCAGACTTTGACGGCACTGGGGCGGTCGGTTTTGGCGAGGCAGGCGAGTTGGTGGTACTTGGCCTCGAACCATTCGTCGCTCCCTCCTTCCACGCCGCCGAGCAGCTTCCGCCACTGTTCCAGGGCGGGGGCGAACTCGCTGGCCTGAAAGTGGGCGATTCCCGCCCGCCGCAGGTATTTTTTGTCGCTCGGCATCGCGGCCACGATTTTGTCGAGCCGAGCCGCCGCCTCCTTCCACCGCCCCAATGCTTCATCATAGTGGGCCAGCTTGGAGTTGACAGCCAGCGCGTTTTTCACGCCCTTAATCGCTTCGGGCGTTTCCCCAACGAGCGCCGCCAGCCGCGAGTAGACATCGGCAGCTTCTTCCTGCAACTCCTGGCGGTTGCCATCCGTGGCCGCGGCGACGGAGTCGTCCGCCTGGCGAGCGACAAGAACGAGAGCCGGCATCTCGTACGGCGAGCCCGCGCTGTTCGCGGCGATCCAGGCGGCGGCTTTATTCATGGCCGTTTTGTCCCCGGTCTTTTGCGCGAGTTGCAGGCGGCGGTAATGGAACTCCGCGGCCAGGGGACTCTTGGCCGGAAGTGCTTCGCCGGCCGGTGTCGCAGCTTCCAGACAGGCTGCCCCCCGCTTCTCATCCACGGGAGCCGTTTCAAATACGACTTGCAAGCCAATCAGACTGCCGCGCAGCTTCTGGTCGGCGCTCGCCCCTTTGGCGGCGAGCAATGTCTCGACAGCCGCAAGGGCATCCTTGGCGGCTGCGGGAGCCTGAGACTTGTCAGTTTTTACCTTCGACCATTTCTGCACCTGAAGCTGCGCGATCTCCAGCCGGGCCGAGGCGTAGTTCGGCTCGGTCGGCTTGATGGCGAGCAGGCTGGCGAGCGCCTCCTCGGGAGAAAGGTCCTGCTGCAAGCGGGCGATGAGCAGTTCCGCCTTGCCGGCTTGTTCCGAATCGGGGAAGTCCCGCTTCAGCGCCTTGAGCGCCGCCACCGCCGACGCGGAATATTTTTTCTCCTTCTTCGTTTCCGCCAGCTTTTGAAAACAGGCGAACTCCATCCACATCGCCTGCACGGCCAGTTCCCGTTCGCTTTCGACGAGCACGGGAGCCGCCTCTCGAAACAGCCGAGCCGCAGTTTCAAAATCATCGAGCCGGAACCGGCACCAGGCGAGGTGATAGCGGCACTGGGCGGCTGCGAACAGGTCGCGGCCGGCGTCGGGGGAATCGAGGGCCGCGGCGAGGGCGACGGCGGCGGCCTGATAGTCGGCGGCGGCTTTGGATTTCTCGGCTGCGAAGAATTGGCCCCGTCCCTTCAGCCACGCCAGATAAAAGCTGGCGGACTTTCCCTGAAAGTCTTCGAGCTTATGTTTGGCGACAAGCTGACTCAGCGTTTCAAACTGCCGCAGCCGGGCCAGGCCCCGAATGCCGGCGGCGATGAGGCTCTTTCCCGTCTCGGCATCCTTGGCAGCCGGGTCCACGGCCGCACCCGCACGAATGGCGGCGATGCAGAGGCTGTTCTTTCCCGGCGTGGGAGGAGACGCCAGAGTTTCCACTTTCTTCGCAGCGAACTCCGCGGCTCCGGCGAGATTCGGCGCGTTGAGCAGACCTTGCAACTGCCAGAAAGAGCCTTGATCCCGCAGTCCCGCCGGGGCGCTTGCATGCTGCAGCCAACTGAAGCACCGCTCCGCAGCCGCCGACTTACCGAGTCCAGTTTCCGTGAGAGCGAGGCCGAGCGCAGTTCGGGCTCGCCACGTTGATTCAAGCCCGAGCGAAGTGACGTCTTCCACATCCGCGTACTCTTTTTCGCCATCAACCCCCAGCACATCGCAAAACAGAGCCTTCGCCGCGGCGAATTCCGGCTGAGCGCTCGCGGTCTCCTGCTTCGTCACTCCCAGGTAGTACCGGCTCCAGCCCGTGTAGAACGTGACGCGGGCCACCACCGCTTGCAGCCGGAGCAATTCCGCATCAGCGGCTCGGCGGGCGTCCTCCGCTTTGATGGCGTCAATTCCCTCCGCCAACTTGTCGACGGCCGTGCTGAGCTCCTTTCCTTTCGCTTCGAGCTGCGTGGCGAGCGGTCCCAAAATATCCGCCGCCCGCGAAAGCAACTGCTTGTCTCGCGGGTCTTCAATCCAAGCGGTGATCAGGGCTTCCCCCCGCTGGAACTCGGCCTGCAACAACGCCACCTGCAAGGCCGGCGTGCTGGCCGCGGGGCTGGTGAGGAGCAGCTTGTCAATTTGCAGCTTCAGGCGGTCGAACCGGGGCTGGTCCTCGGCTGCGTCCATCAGGGCCGCCGCGTAGGCATCGGCCAATTTCCGAGCCGCCCGGTCCCGCGATTCCCCCCCCTGTTGCACCTCCCGCTCCAGGTGCCGCACCCGCATTTTCGAAAGTCCCAGCCGCGAGAGATACCGTTCCACCTTGGCGGAATCGTCTTGGGCACTAAGCGGCGAAAGCGTCGCAAGGAGGCAAACCGTAAGGGCCGGCAACCAAGAAGGGGTCGGGAAGGGTTTTCGCGGCGAAAACTCTTCCCGACCCCGTTTATCCCAGCCAACCATAACGCCCCTTAGTAGCCGACACACTCCGTGTGCCGGCCCGGATTGCCAGAATTGCCGCGCACACGGAGTGTGCGGGCTACTATCGCTACTTCTCCAGCGGCACATAAGACACAAACGGGAAACCCGCGTCCTTGGCGGCTTGGATGGCGGCGGCTGGCAGATCGAAGATGGCATCATCCGAAACACGCACGAAGGCTCCCTGGACCTTATTGTCGAACTGCCGCAGCACCTGCGTCAACTCCTGCTGCGTCTCAATCTCCCGCCCGCCGATCCGATAGACGAACTTTCCCCCGCTCCCCTTCACCACGTCAATGATGGCCGGCTGAAAATCCCCAGCCGCCTTGGCGGACGCCCGCTGCACCTTGATCGCCGGATTCAACTCCCGCTCGGTCTCCACAAAACTGGCGGTCGTCATGAAGAAAATCAGCAGCAGAAAGACGCAGTCAATCATCGGCGTCATATTCAGCTCCAGGCTCCCCCCATGCTTCCCGCTCCGGCTAGTGAGTCTCATGACGGCCTCCCAATGTAGGCCGCGAGTCCTCTCGCGAGCCATCAGGACCGAGTCTGGACTGGCAACCGGCTATTGCCCCGCGCGATATCGAAGCTGATGGCTCGCGACGGGAGTCGCGGCCTACATTTCTTGCTCTCATGCCGGCTCCCGCGTCGTGAACCGCACGTTCGTCACCTTGAGCTTCTCGAGCGCCTTGATCAAATCGTTCACCACTCCCGATTTCGCCTGCCGGTCCACCCGCAGCACCACGTTGACGAGGTCCAGGTTCCCCTTCTTCTCCGCAATCGTCTCGGTCACCAGCACCACCGCCTGCGGCAGCGAATAGACGCTCTGCGTGATCAGGATGTCCCCCTCCTTGTCCACGTTGATGGTGATCGTCGCCTCCGACTGGTCCTCCGTCCCCTTCTGCTCCGGCGGGTCGAGCGGGCTCTTGTTGATGACCGAAACCTGCGTGCAGGACATGAAAAAAATCAGCAGCAAAAAGACGCAATCAATCATCGGCGTCATATTGAGCGCCAGCGTCCCGCCGCGATTTGTTTTCTTGGAAAGCTTCATACCTCCTGCATTATAGCCTTGGCCGCAGGCGGAGTGACATCTGGCAACTTGTTCCCAGGCTCTGCCTGGGAACAGACTTCCCCGAGGCTCCGCCTCGTCCCCGCCCGCGGCGAGGCAGAGCCTCGCGGCAGCGCGTTCCCAGGCAGAGCCTGGGAACGAGCAGATAAAGGGGCCCGCCCGCGGCACACCAGCCCGACACGCCAGCGAGGGAATTGGGCATGGCAGCGGAGGCAAACATTCCAGGCCGCAAGAGCCCGCACAAGAACCCCTTGGCAACCGGCACCCACCGCTCAACATCGTTGGGGTCAAAATATCCACCCTCGGTGCCCCTCGAGAGGACTCGCGGCCAACCATTCTTGCCCCAAACCAGCCCGCCAGCGTTCCCCCCGCCCGGCCCCCACCGAGCTCGCCTCGGTGGCATCTGTCACATGGCCCGATGTCTCGCCAACAAGTTCGGATCAGGGAGCCAGCGATCGGGTAGTACAAGCTGGCCACCTTCAAATTGTTGGAAATTGGCAGCGATACTAGGGACGGAGATATGCTCGTGGACTTGAGGTGAAAGGGAGATTCTGTAATCCGCAGCAATGAGGAGCAGACCTTTGTCGTATGCAGCATCATGCAGTGTGCAGAGGCAGATGCCGTTGTGCGGGTTCATCCGTAACGTGCGGTCAATCGACCAGGGGACGATATGCGAGGCGACGAGCAGCGAACGCAGCGGGAGTTCGCAGACGGCACAACGCGCGCGGTAACCGGCGAGGATGAGCGAGCGGAAAAAGTGCTGGTTGACCCGAACCTTGGTCACCGCCTCGCGTTCCAGTCCCTGAACGTCTTCCCACTCCAGAGCTTCTTCCGCCCGCAACTCACGATGCAAAAGTCCTGCAAATGCCTGCTCCGCTTCAAAGGAGACGGATTCCGGGTCGCTTTCAAACTCATGCCAGATTTGTCCGTCGAGCTGCGACCCTTTGGCGAGTCCGCTGATTCCGCGATTCTGCAAAGCTTCGTCGAAAGCGGCCAGGTTGCAGCATTTCATCGCCAATGCGCTCGGCGTCCGTCCCAGCGCCGTCGCGACTTCGATAATCTCTGGGTTTCTCGCATGCAGCCGTCCAAAAGGGGTGCGGCAATAGAGATTCAGCGCCACCAGCGTCTCCTCTCGGGTCCAACCGCGGCGTGGCATTAGGGGTGGCTCGCTAAGTGTTCGCAAATGAATGTTCTTAGGTCACCCAAAAGTAGCCACTCGGATTCAAAACGGAGTTTCCTATGAAACGGCCGTCTTTCGAGGTGATCGCAAACGCTTCCGTTTGTAAGTTCGAAAAACGACCTCGACTCCGAGCCGGTGCATATCTGCAAAACCGATCGAGGCCGTAAGAGCTTCTGGGGAAGTCGCATTGTCACGTTGTTCGCGAGTCCATTGCTTGCGTTTCAACATGGCTTGGGCAACAAGCACATGGCGGCCAGCAGCGTACCCAATTTGTTCTTTTGCTTGTTCGCGGATTCGCGCACGGTGTTGTTTCGGTACTCCGCTGTCGATGACACTTTCGACCACATCCTCCAGAAGCGGGTGGTCCTCAAATAGGGTAATCAGGGCATGTCGCGCATCGAAGGAACCAATGACAGAATTATCCTGTCGCCTTGTCGGGTCCCATTTGATATCGGGACCGATATCGAGATTACGCTCCGACGCGGCAACTGCCGGCTGACCGCCACCAAATCTACTCGTTGCTGCCACAGGTTCTGTCGTACTCGGCGACGATTTAGAAGGCTCTTCATCGCTCGGCGATGATTCCGATTCTTTCTCGGGAATCGGCTCCGAAGGCGCTTTGGCAAATGGCAGGCTACCCTGGCGAGGATCTTCGGTAAGTATCGGTGTCCCATTTTCGGCGCGGGAAGGAGCGCGGAGTCCGAGTTTGATCATTAATTCTTTGAGTCGCCTCCGGAGATTTTCAGTGGTTCCCGTACGCTTGCTGTCCTCGTCCGCGATATGATCGCGAATGAACTGAGGAAGATGTTGCTCGACCAATTCCTCGTAATTCTCTAGGAGCAGTGGACGTCGCTCACCGTACGGCAGTTCTTCTTCCAAGGAAGTTCTTTGTTCGTTGGGTGTTGCGGGAAAGTCATCACGTAATTCCAATTGCACCGCAACTCGGTGCGAGCCGGCGATGACACCATAGCGCGTCGCATGTCCATTCCAAACCTGATCAAAAAGACCATCGTAGACTTCGTTTCGAAAAATGAGTGCTGCGTGACCACGGTAACCTTTTGCCTGTTCATTGCTGGTGTGCCCATTCGACAATAGGCAATAGCGAAGCCCTACGTCGGGCGTTTGGACAGTCTCCTCTTGATCTACGTCAAGGTGTCTTAACCCCAGGCAATTGCGTGACTGCCTCCCTTGCTTTCCTGCCTCACAAATTGCTGTCACATTCAGATTGGATAGGTCAAAGTAGCGTCGATTGATTCGCTGGGGTAACCAATACGCGCGTCCGCCCTTTGGCTCCTCTTCACCAAGAGGGTCGACAACCGTGTCTTGTCGATCAAAGTCCCTTCCCAGGAATACGACAAGCGTCCAATCAAATTCCAAGAGCGAACAGTCGTGCTTTCCAGAAAGGTCATAAAGAAGTTTATCGAATTCAGACAAGCGTACGTCGCGATAACGGTGCGACACATCCAGCACTAAATCGGGAGTACCGTCGCTAGAGTATTCAGCGATAATTCCAGGCTCGTCCTTTTCCCATCCAAGGACGAGCTGATAAACAATGCCGCTTTTGCACGATCTCCAAAGCAATCCAGCAGGATTCGTCTTGAGTCCAGTGAGTTTCGCTCCAAGTCCAAAGTTATCTGCCGCGCCTTGGCTCTTTTCCGTTCCGGAAGCGCCGAGGTTCATATTCTTCAAGAGTTCCTCGCGGTCCATTCCGGGACCGTTATTCCAAATGCAGAGTTTCCGGCAATCCTTCTCCGTAAACTCCCACCATTTGATACGTGGAGTCGGCGCTAATCGAGCGGCTTCAATCGCGTTCTGGCAAAACTCGCGGACAAACATTGGCGCTGATGCTTGTCGAATTTTTCGCTTAACTAACTCAGGTGTCGTGACATGTTCAATAGGCTGGAATGTTTTCATTCGCAATCTCCACTCCGTAAAATTCGTAACGCCCAGGGATGATTGGGCATCGCATTTTAGTTGCCAGTAATGTTGGCTTGCTAGCAGGGAAGGTGGTTTTTGTGACTCGCCGGAGGGGGAAAAAAAATGCTTAGCGGAGTGCCTCGATCATTATACCTGTAAAATTTGAAACTTCTTTGTCCCCACCTCTTGAAAGTGCCAATCCGTTTATTTATACTTAAGTTCACTTATCGGCAGGGCTGCGCGCGGAGGGAGGGAACGGCCAGGGTGGGGATTTGAGATCTGAAATTTGAGACGGGGGAGGGAAAGCGGAGGTGGGAAAGCGGAAAGCGGATAGAAAACAGGTTATCTGCTAGCGATGAGGGATACCCCGGAAGGGTGATAAACTCCGGAATCGAGAAAGAGGGTGATTCAGAGAGGTGGAGGAGGGGTGAATCAGCGGAAGTGGTTGGGGAGTAAGGGGTTAGTGGTGGCAAGGTGATTCAAGGGAATCAAGAAAAAGAGGTGAGAATCAGGTGAATCATGGGGAAGAAGGAGAGAGGGAGAGTGGGAGAGTCGGGGAGTGGAGGACGAGTATGAGTATGAGTACGAGCAAGAGTAGGACGAGCCGGAGACTTGGTCTCCCCGTCTCTCTTTCTCTCCGTCTCTCCTTCTCTCCGTCTCTCCTTCTTCCCACCATCCTCACGCGCTCCGCTTCCTCGCCAGTGGCATCAGGATTCGTTCGACCCGTTTGCCGCATTCGGAGACCAACGAGTCGATTTTGTTGCGGAAGTAGCTGAAGGCGGCCATGGCGGGGATGGCGACTACGAGACCTTCGAAGGTGGTGACGAGGGCGAGGCTGATGTTGTCCGCCAGGTCGGCGGGGGAGGGGTGTTTGGTTTCGTTGGCGAGTTGATTGAAGGCCAGGATCATTCCTTGCACGGTCCCGAGGAGGCCGAGCATGGGGGCGATGGCGGCGATGACGTTCAGCATGTCCGTTTTGCGGTAGAGGCGGGCCGTGTTGTCCTCTCCCGCTTCCTCGACCGCTGCCTTGTACTCCGCAAAGCCGAACTCGCTCCCTTGATAGGTTTCGAGGCCGGCCAGGATGCAATCGGTGGCGAGGGAGTAGTTTTTGGGATCGCGGCAGAACTCGGTGGCCTCGGCGATTTGGCCGTGGTGCAGCATCTCCTCGAGCTGCTGCATGGCGACCTCGGGCATCAGGCGTTCTTTGCGAATGGAGATGGCATGTTCAATAATCAAACCGACGGCGACAAACGACAAGATGATGATGACCAGGCCAATGAGGCCGCTGGCGACGAGGTTATCCCAGAAGGTTCGCTCGTGGGCGTTGGCCGGCTTGTTGGCGGGCGTGGCCGTGCTGCCGGACTCGGTTGCGGGGACGTCCTCGACCTTGGGCTCTTCGCCGGGGTTGATTTCCTTTTCCTGGGCCTGAATGCGCGTGGCCGCGACGAAGCGGCTGCTCATGTCCATGCCGAGCCAAACGGCGAGCAAGCCGGCGAGCAGGCGGAGCATGGTTGCCCGCGGCATGTGCTTAAACAGTCCTCCCACGGAATTCATGGCATCTCCAGTTTTGCGGCGAGCTTCCCCTGTGCCGTCTCGCGGTATCGGCCGAGGAGTTCTCGCCGAACCGCGGTCGCTGCCGCTGTATCCTTGAGCTTATCCAGAATCTGGAGCGCATGGTACAGGCCAGCAGCGGCGAGTTCCTTGTCCCGGTCTTCCGCCAGGGCGGCGACGGTGAGGAAATCCAGAGCAGCCTCCCGCTGGGCCGCTTCGTCGCCGGTGGATCGCCATGTCCCCAGCCAGTACAGGGCGAGGAGGCGATTGGCGGGATGGAACTTGGCCAGGCGAGGTTCTAGGCCGCCGAGATGGAGGCCGGGTTTCTTCTCCTGGAGTTCTTGTTGGGCGAGGAGGACTTCGCGGAGTTCGGCGGCGAGGGGTTCTTTCCCTTGGACGGCGACGAGAACTTTTTGGGCGGCGGGAATGTCCCCTGCGGCGAGGGCGAGCGAGACGTAGTAGAGGTAGGCTTCGTCCGGGCGCGGGGAGGCCATTTTTTTGATGGCGTCTTGGACGCCGGGGAGGGCTTGCTTAGCTGCGGCAGAGTCGAGCCAGAGGGGGGCGAGGTCGAGGCAGTACGGGGTGTCGGGGCCGGCGGCGAGACGGCGCGGGCCGGGAAGGAGGGACTCCTTGGCCGCGCCGCTGCGGAGGAGTTCGAGGCAGCGGAGGTAGGGTTCGACAGCCGCTTCGCGCTGGCCGTGGGTTAGGCGGCTCCACATGGCGGCCTGGCAGACGAGGTAGGCGGTTTGGCTCTGCCGGCCCGAGAAGCGGGGATAGACCTGCTCCGCGGCTTCGCTCAGCCCTTCGTAGTCCCCAATCTTCAGCCGTTGGCGGAGGCGGTAGAGGGGGGGGCCGAAGTCCTTGAGGTACTTGTCAAACTCTGGCTGGAGCTTGCCGCTGACGCGGCCCCGCTCGATTTCGTCCCAGGGAATCAGATCGCCGCCGCCGGGGCGCTTGCCATCCAGCCGAGCGCCGTCTTCATCGACGGACAGGACGGTTTTGTCGGCGACCAGCTCGAGGTTCCGGAGGATGATGCGGTCCGCGGCGTGGCACGCAGCCGCTGCCGCGCAGAGCAGTCCAGCGAAAACCGTGGCGGCAAATCGAAGCCAAGTAAGTCGCGACAAGCCGAAACCTTCAAGGAAGTTGATTGGAACTGGAGGTTGGAATCGAGGACCCCTTATTGTAGGGCCAATCGGCAGAAAGTTTTTTGAGTAGCCCAGATTTTTTTCTGACAGAGGTTTGGTCCTTAAACGGCACACAGAATGCCCTTGTTTGACGGGAAAACAGGGTTGTTGTGCGAACTCGGGGAACTACCCTTGTACTAGAGCGTCCAACCCTCACACACGTTTACGTTCGGCCACTCAGTGTGGCATTTTGGCAACCACTCGCAGCTTGACTTTGGAGCACATCGTGAACAGCCGCCAGCAGAAAAAACGGATCGCCGCCCGCCGCCGCATTTTGGGACTGGAGCACTTGGAGCGCCGGGAAGTCCTGGCCGGAAATGTGACTGCCGCGCTGCAGGGGGGAAATCTGTTTATCAACGGCGATAATCTCGGCAACGACATCACGGTCAGCCGCAACGGCTTCAACAACATCATCGTCCGGGGCAATGGGACGACGGTCAACGGACAAGCCTCAGTCACGCTTAACAATTTCAACCGCAGCATCATCGCCGACCTTAACGGTGGTGACGACGTGATCAGCTTTGAAAGGTCGGTGGACAACCTCTTCACGATTTGGGGGGGGCTGACCGTTCGCACCGCGGGTGGCAATGACCGGGTGAATTTCACGGACACCGCCGTGCAGGGGTTGCTGTTCATTGACACGGGGAGCGGGAATGACCAGGTCAACGCTACGGCGGGAGTGAGGGGCCGGGGGCTGCAAGCCAACGGGGTGGCGAGCATCCTGACGGGAGCGGGAAATGACGTGGTCAGCTTCGACCGTTCTCAGTTTGTCAAAACCACCAGCATCCTCTTGGAGACCGGCAACGATAACCTGTTCGTCAGCAATTCGACTTCTTTTAAGACCACGATCCTGAATGGCGGATTGGGCTTTGACCGGCTTGATACGCAAGCGGCGTCGTTGCCGCCGAGGCCAGTGATCGTGCTGTTTGAAACCCGAGGGAATAACCCCGCCCCAACCGTCAACACTCCGCCGCTGGCCGTGAATGACACGGGAACCGTCGCGGAGGGAGCGAACGTCTCGATCAACGTGGCTGGAAACGACGCCGACGCGGGCGGCTCCCTGAACTTGACCTCGGTGATCATCACACAGAGTCCGGCCAATGGATCAGCCGCGGTCAATAGCGATGGAACGGTCAGTTATACGCACAACGGCTCCGAGACCACCAGCGATTCCTTCCGCTACACGATCAAGGACAACTTGGGGCTCGTCTCCGGCACGGCGACTGTCAACATTACAGTCACTCCGGTGAATGACTCCCCCACCGCCGTTAATGACGCGGCCACGCTGGCGGAAGGTGCCACGCTCGCGATCCCTCTCTCCACGAATGACACGGACGTGGACGGCACCATCGACGCCACATCCATCGTCGTCACGCAGAATCCGGCCAACGGCACCGTCGTCGTGAATTCCAACGGCACCGTGAGCTACACCCATAACGGCTCGGAGACGACCAGCGATTCCTTCCGCTACACGATCAAGGACAATAGCGGAACGGCTTCTGGCACAGCCACCGTGGCAATCACCGTGACTCCCGTGAACGATGCTCCCGTCGCGGTGAACAATGTTCTGACCGTCAACGAAGGAGCCGGTGGAACCGTGAACGTCTCCACAAACGATACCGACATCGATGGCACGATCGACGTCGCCACGGTCGTCATTGGTCAGGCTCCCACGAACGGCAACGTGGTCGTCAATGGGGACGGCACCGTCACCTATACCCACAACGGAACAGAAACCGCGACGGACTCGTTCACCTACACCATCAAGGATAACAACGGCCTCGTGTCCGGCACGGCCACCGTGGGAATCACCGTGACTCCCGTGAACGATGCCCCCGTTGCGGTCGACAATGTTCTGACCGTCAACGAAGGAGCAGGCGGGACCGTGAATGTCTCCACGAACGATACCGACATCGATGGCACCATCGACGTCGCCACGGTCGTCATCGTGCAGTCTCCGGCCAACGGCAACGTGGTCGTCAATTTGGACGGCACTGTCACCTATACCCACGATGGTTCGGAAACCACGACGGACTCGTTCACTTACACCATCAAGGACAACAACGGCCTGGTGTCCGGCACGGCCACTGTGGCGATCACCGTAACTGCGGTGAACGATGCTCCCGTTGCCAGTGACGATTCGGCAATCGTGCTGCTGAGCACCAGCAACAACGTGACCATCAATGTGGCGACCAATGACACGGATGCAGACAACACACTCGACCTGACGTCGATTGTGATCACCCAAGCACCCGTCAATGGCTCTGTCGTAGTCAACGGCGACGGTACGGTCACCTATACCCATGATGGCTCGCTCACGACGAGCGACTCCTTCCAGTACACCATCAAGGATGCCTTGGGAGTCGTTTCCAACACCGCAACCGTTTCGATTACCATTACCTAAATGGCATATTTGACCGAAAAACCCCCGAGTGGGGAAAACTCAATTGCCCCAGAGTCGTCTTAGATCTTGGGAACAGGTCAAATTGCTCGCACTTTCGGGGTCTGGTGTCCTTTCGCCGCCTCATTGTAAAATTCGGGCTGAAACGCCTCTTCCTAGTGGAATTCTTCCCGGCGGTAAATGACAATGAAACCGCTGGCCCCCTTGCGGGCACTCAAGCAAATAGGGAAGACTTCGCGCCATCCCCGGCCCCAACCGCTATCAAACACACGTCATCGAGATTGCTCAGGAATCGCCTCATGAAATTCGCTCTCAAACTTTTTGTCGTCGGCTTTGCTTACCTCACGGTTCTGGCGGCCTATGCCCAGGAGAAGAAAGAAGATGCTCCCGCCGAACCGGTCAAGGAGGTGGAGGCTGTCATCCGCCGCGTGATCGAAGGGGTGAAGCCCGGAGCGCCGGCGGCGACCAAGCCTGGCGAGAAGCCGAAGGAGGAAGAGGTCGAAGTTCCCCGCGCTCCGCTGCCGGAGCTGGGTCCGAAGTTCATTCGCCTTCATTTGCAGGATGGCTCGGTCATCAGTGGGGATCTGTCGGTCAGCGAAGTCGCCGTCGAAACGCCGTTTGGCAAGCTGACGGTGCCGATTTCCAAGATTCGCAGCTTTACGCCGGGACTCGATAGCAATAAGAAGGCGGCGGAGGGGATTAAGGCCTTGATCGAGAAGCTGGGCGGGGACGACTATAAGACCCGCGAACAGGCGCACAAGGAACTGGCTGGCATGGGGGTCCGCATCCGAAAGGAACTCGACAAGCATGTCGGCTCCGAGAATGCCGAACTCAAGCGGCATGTTTCCGAGATCATCAAGGAACTCGACGACGCAGCGGAGGAACAGTCGGATGACGATGCGGGAGGTGCCAGCGACAGCCCTTGGATTCAGCTCGACACGGTGGTGACCAGCGACTTTACGGTTCTGGGCAAGGTGACACCGCAGGAATTCACCATTGACAGCAAGTACGGCCCCCTCAAGATTGTGCTGGGCGATGTCTCCCGAGCGGAGCGTGAATCCGGTGCCCGCGAGTCGCTAAGGAAGAACATGTCCGTCGGCGGTGATACCTTGGCGCAGCGCGGTTTCAAGAGCAGCGGCATCAGGGTTCAGGCCGGCGACAAGATCACGGTCAAGGCGGAAGGCTCCATCGTCATGTCTCCTTGGGGCAGCAATGCCCACTCGGGACCGGATGGGATGCCCAACTACGGCTGGTATATTCCTAACCAGATTGCTGGTGGCGCACTATGCGCCAAGATTGGTGACAAAGCACAACCATTCAAAGTCGGCCGCAGCTTGACTTTCACGGCCAAGACCTCCGGCACCTTGCAGTTCGCCATCGGAATTCAGAACGAATACGCGGGTGAAGGTTATCAGTTTCCAGGCGAATATAAGCTCAAGGTGAAAGTGGATCCGAAATAGTGGTCCGCACACTCCGTGAGCGGACATTCTGTCGACTACGTCAATCTTTGCCGGTTCCAACCGGCAGCTTCTGCGCTTTGCCGTGAGTCGGCTTATTTACGGCGACTCACCTAGGCCATCAATCCGGCGAGCGCTAACCCTCTTCCGCAGCGGACCTTATCTCCGCTAGCACATCTGTTTGGGCGGGCACTCGGCCGACTCTGGCCCGCGGCTTGCTTATTGGGCGGCAACGCCGGGGGGCGCTTTTCAAGGATGATGCGCCAAAATGTACTACGGACTCTACCTCTCCGCAGCCGGGGCGACAGCACAGGGCCAGAAGGTCGAGGTGCTGAGCAACAACCTCGCCAACGTCGACACGGTCGGCTTTAAGCGGGATCTTGCGCTGCTCGAATCGCGCGACAGCGAAGCGATTGAGCGAGGCATGGCGTCTCGCGGATCACGTTCGCTCAATGACATTGGCGGCGGAACCGGGCAGAATCAGACCTCCACCGATTTTCATGTCGGTAATATCCGGCCCACCGGAATCCAAACGGACATGGCCTTGGAAACGGCAAATTCGTTTTTCGTCGTCCAGCATGGCGATCAACAACTACTCACGCGTGCCGGCAACTTTCAACTGGGCGGTGAAGGGGAGTTGCAAACGCGGGAAGGTGATCCTGTCCTTTCCAGCGATGGCAGCCCCATTCAGATTGACGGCCGGCTTCCTTGGGAATTGCTCCCGGGAGGAGTTATCTCGCAGGCCGGTGGAGTCCGGCAATTGGCCCTTGTGCAAGCGGACCGATTATCGAACTTGACCAAGGTTGGGCAGAACTATTTCTCCGCCCCGGAAAACAGCCAGTCCCCAGTGCCCGACGAAGACCGCCGTGTTCGCCGCGGAGTCGTGGAAATGAGCGGCGTGAACCCGATCCAGGAAATGGTCGAACTCATTTCCGCCCAGCGGGCCTTTGAAACCAGCACCCGCATGATTCAGAACCACGACAGCATGACGAGTTCCCTCATTTCTCGAATGCTACGCGTCTAACTCGTTTTCACTGTCCCCTGTCCCCTGACTCCTTCTTTCCCATGAGCATTCAAACTCTCTACACCGCCGCTTCCGGAATGGAATCCCTCCAGACCAAACTGGATGTGATTGCCAATAATCTGGCCAACGTGAACACGACCGGCTTCAAGAAAGGGCGGGCGAATTTTGAGGACAACTTCTACCGGCATTACAAGTATCCGGGTTCGCAGGACTCGCAAGGTAACCTGACCGCCACCGGTACAAGTATTGGTCTGGGTTCGCGCGTGCAGAGCGTACAAACCAGCCAGCAGCAAGGTGCTTCCCAGCAAACCAACAGTCTGTTTGACATGTCGATCGAAGGGCAAGGGTACTTTCAAGTGCAGGACCCGTCAGGACAGACGCTTTACACCCGCGCCGGCAATTTTTCGCTGAATGCCACGGGTGACCTGGTGCTCGGCTCCGCCTCGATGGGACGGAAATTATTTCCCAACGTCACTCTGCCCCCTGGTGCAACCAATTTCAGCATCAGCAACGACGGACAGATGTCCTATGTGCTCAACGGCACTCAAAATCAGCTCGCAACCCTGCAAATCGCAACTTTCACGAATCCCGAGGGTTTGCTCAAGCTCGGCGACAACTTGTATGCACTGACTGATTCCTCGGGGCAACCCACCGCGGAAGCTCCGAATCAAAACGGCGTCGGCAAAATTGTGCAAGGAGCGCTGGAGGCATCCAACGTGGAGCCCGTCCAGGAACTGATCGATCTGATCACCACGCAGAGGTCGTTTGAACTCAACTCGCAGGCCATCCAGGCCGGCGACCAGATTTTGCAGCTCATCTCGAATCTCCGCCGCTAGTCCGCCGAGCGGTCCGGCGTCAGCCGGCTGGTAATTCCGAACAGACCGAACACGAAGAATCGCAAAATGCAACGCATCTCTCTCTACTCTCTGATACTTACGCTCATCGTCTGGACTGCCGAAGGGGCCGAGGTGCGCCTCAAGCCCGAGGCGGTTTGCAGCGGCGCGATTGTGCGGCTCAAAGATGTGGCCGAGATCGTGTCCGACAACGAGAACGAAGCGGCAGCTTTGGCCGAACTGCAACTCTTTCCGGTTCCTGCCGCGGGAAAGCCGCGCAATGTTCGCCGTGGGGAAATTCGAGAGCTTCTGGCGCTGTCGGACGTCAATTTGAATGCGATCACTTGGGGAGGAGCTGAGAAACTAGTCGTTCGCCGGGCGGATCAGAAAGCTTCCGCGAAACCGCAAGCGGCTGGGGCGGTTGTCCCGACTGCCTTTCTCACACCTTCCACCAAGATCCCTCGCACGGCAGATTCCGTGGGGGTGGTGCTAGTCCCAGTGACGACGCGCGCGCTCGATCGCGGAACTGTGCTGCGTGCTTCCGACCTGGAGCTTCGATCCGTCTCCATTCAACCAAATGAAGGCTCAGCGCCGCGCAAAATCGAGGATCTGGTTGGCAAGGAGCTCCTCCGCTCGCTGCCGGCCGGCCAGCAAGTCCTGAAAGAGCTTGTCCAATCTCCTCGCCTCGTTCACCGCAACGATAAAGTGACCATCAAAGCAGTAGGTGCTGGGGTGGTGGTCTCGATGACCGGCAAGGCGCTGGAAGAGGGGGGGCAGGGAGACAATATCCTGGTCGAAGACCTTGCGACCAAGGAAAAGTTGGTGACTCGCGTCACCGGGTATCAAGTGGTCGAAGTACTGGGAACCGGTGTGCAGAGGGTGCGTTGAAGCGGGAGTTGATATCTAGCGGGCTTGCAGCACTAAACAGCGGCAAAAGACATCCAAATCATGAACGCATACTTCCACACCGATAATCGCCGTCAGTTTCTCCGCTCGGTCATCGCCGGCAGTGCGATTGTCGCGATGGGGAGCGGCGCGGTCCTGGCTCAGGACGACTCTCCTAATTCGAGTCTCTATAGCGGCCGGACTCGTCCCGTGGCCATGATGCAAGCGGGTGCCGGACAGGGCCCTGGCCCCAGAACAATGGATCCGCCTCCGCGTCCCCCCTACGGATATCCGTCTGCCCCCGCGCCGACCGGTTGGTATGAGTACCCGCTGCCGCCGCAGAAGGAAGTGCGGGTCCACGACATTATCACTATCCGCGTGGATGTCTCGCAGCGGCAAAACTCGGAAGGGCAGGTACAGCGCCGCAAGCAAGGGAAGTGGGATGCCGTGCTCGATGACTGGATTTTTCTGAATGGACTGCGCAGTGTGAAGCCCGCGCCGCAGACCGATGGAGATCAGCGAATCCAATACAACATCAACCAGCAGAACCGGGCGACCGGAACCATGCAGACGATAGAATCGGTCAAGTTCGAGATTGCGACGACGGTGCAAGCGATTCTCCCCAACGGCAATCTCGTTCTGGAGGCTCACCGCACTGTCCGCATCAACGAGGAGCGCTGGCAAATCTCCCTATCCGGCATTTGCCGCCGTGAAGACATCCTGGCGAACAACGTGATAGTCAGCAACAACGTGGCGGACCTCTCCATCGAAAAGACGGAACTCGGCATCATTCGCGACGGCTATCGCCGGGGGTTTGTGACACGCTTCCTGGATACGTTCAGCCCGTTCTGACCGGCACGACGGAAAAAGTGGATTGGGCCACGGATGAAACACGGAAATTCACGGATCAGACATCAAGCGATTAAGCGACCTCCCATGAAAACCTTTCCTTCGTTTTGCCGTCACGTCTTTTGCCTGGCGCTCGTCCTAAGTTCGCAGTTAACTGCTTTCGCCGACCACAAAATCGGCGACCTCTGCCGCATTAAGGGGCAGGAAGAGAATGCACTCCATGGGATAGGACTCGTAGGTGGACTAAAAGGGACAGGGGATGGAGACAATAAGGCGACCATGAAGGCCCTGGCTCGCTACATGGAGTTGATGGGGCACAGGCCTGGTCCCGATTCCAAAGGGCAAGCCTCGCTGGATGAGCTCAAGGGTGTGAAAAACGTGGCCCTCGTCTTCGTCTCGGCCACGGTCCCTCCCGGAGGGGCGCAGCAAGGGGATCGTCTCGATTGCACCGTCAGCGCGATGAGCGCCAAGAGCCTGGCTGGCGGACATCTTCTGCTGACGGAGATGCGCGGCCCGCGGCCAGACGACAAAACCGTTTATGGACTGGCAAAAGGGGCGATTTCCCTGGACGACCTCGCGAGTCCGCAAACCGGCAAGATTTCGCTCGGAATGCAGGTGGAAGCCCGGTTCCAAAACGAATTTGTCAGGAACGGAAGACTGACCTTGGTGATGAACAAGGACCATGCCTCCTTTCAGAACACCAACTATCTGGCCGAACGGATCAACACGCAGCCCGATATGCTGGGCTACAACGTGGCTCGGGCGATTGACCAAGTGAAGATCGAGGTAACGATCCCCAAACTCTACGAAGATAATCCGGCTCAGTTCGCGGGGCTCCTGCTAGACACACGAGTCGCCCGCTTTCAAACGGACACCAAGGTCATCATCAACGAACGCAAGAAAGCAGTCATCGTCGGAGCCGATGTAGAAATTGGTCCTGTGGCCGTGATGCACAAAAACCGGCTCATTCAGACCGGTGGCGCGGAAGGAATTGGAGAGTTCGTCCCGCTCGATATAGTCGGCGACGGAAGCAAGACCAAACTTTCGGCCCTCGTCGATGCCCTCAATGCTCTGAAGGTTCCCACGGAGGACACCATCGACATCATCAAAATGCTCCAGCACAAGCAGGCGCTGTTTGGGGAACTGATCATCGAGTAGGCGCGAAGAGGCAATCGTCACGGATGGAACACGGAAAGTCTCGGATAGGAAGAGAGTGAATCGTCATGGTGAGTTCAATTTCCAGTCTGCCGTTTCAGCCACCTGCTGCGGCGATGAAGTCGCCGGCTAGTGCGTTGACGTCGCAGGACGCCATCCAGGCGGCTCAGCCCGAGGAACTCAAGGCCGCCTTCGGCGACTTCGTGGGGAACACGTTCTATGGCCAGCTCATTGCTTCCATGCGAAAGACAGTCGATAAGCCGGCCTACTTTCATGGAGGGCGCGGGGAAGAAGTCTTTCAGGGGCAACTCGACCAGATGATGGCGGAAAAGCTTTCCGAAGCAACTCAGGAACAGTTTGCCGGCCCCATGTTTGAGCTGTTTATGTTGAAACGGCCGAGCTGAGGAAAAGTCGTAATTCGAAGCACGAAATCCGATAGTTGAAAGCACGTTTCATGATTGCGCTCACGACTGATAACATGGCCGCTCCAACCTTCAACTGGGAGCAGGCACTTGCCGATCTGCTGGGGGAGCTTTCCAGCGTTCAGGACGAGCTGCTTGAGGTGTTGATCGCGAAGAAGGATTGCCTTGCTAGTGCAGAATTAGAAGTACTTACGGACCTGCAAATTCGCGAACTAGCACTGGGGGAGAGACTGCAAGCATGTCATCAGAGGAGAGGTCAAATGCTGGCCGCGGCGAAGGAGCAAAACCTCCCAGGGGACTCCCTTGGCCAGCTTGCCGCAATTCTCCCAGTTCACCAACGCGAGAAGTTAGGCAAGCAAGTCAAGGAATCGCAGACCCAAATGCGGCTGCTGCAAAACCAGAGCATCACCAATTGGGTGCTGGCGCAAAGATCGCTGCTCCATGTTTCGCAACTGCTAGAGATTATCGCTACCGGAGGTCGATTGCAGCCGACATATGGAGAAGGGGAAACAGTGCACTCGGTCGGTTCGCTGGTGAACCAGGAAGCCTGAGCCCGCATCTTCTTGCGGCTGGGGGCGAGGATCGCAACCTCGCGATTTACCTGCTAGCTGCTCATCCGCCATGTCTCTATTTGGCACCATCCAGAACGCCAGCAATGCCCTGAACGCGGCTCAGATTGGGCTGCAGGTCACGGGCAACAACATTGCCAACGCCAACACGCCCGGATACATCCGGGAGCAAGTGTTGCTGGTGCCGTCGCCGACGCTGCGCTACGGCAACCTCCTGATGGGAACGGGTGTCAAGGTTCTGTCCATCGTTCAGCAGGTGGACAAGTTTCTGGAGGAGCAATCTCGCTCCGCCAATTCAGACGTAGCCAGCGGCGAGGTCCAGGATACAACGTACGCGCAATTGGAAGGGCTGGTGGGCGAGCTAAGCAGCAACGACCTAAGCACGTCCATGAGCAGATTCTTCAACAGCATCCAGGACATTTTGAACCAGCCTGGCAGCCTTGGCGTGCGAAGAATCGCCGTTTTGCAGGGTCAGCAACTTGCCGCGGACATACGCCGCTTGAATGACAAGGCCGAACAGATTTTTCAGGGCTTGAATCAGCAGGTGGCGGACCAGGCGGATGACATTAACAAGCTCGTCAAGGAAATCGCCGAACTGAACGTGCAAATCGCTCAGGCGGAAGGAGGGGGCACGTCACTCAGCGATGCCGTAGGCCTCCGCGACCGCCGAGGCAATGCCCTCCGCGCGCTCTCAAGCATTATTGACATTCGCACATCCGAACAGCCCGACGGAAGTGTTTCCGTCTACTCCCAAGGCGACTATCTTGTTTTCGAGGGGATTCATCGCGATGTGAAGACCGTGGAGGAACAGAACAATGGTCAAATGGCCCTGCAAATCCACATGGCTGAGACGGATGCTCCCGTGGGAACCTCTGGCGGAAAGCTCGCCGGCCTCATCCAATCGCGCGACGTAATCGTCAGCAATTTTATTCGCCAGCTCGATACGGTAGCGGGTTCCTTGATTCAGGGCTTCAATCAAATCTACTCCAGTGGCCAAGGAAATGTTGGCTACTCGGCAATCACGGGGAATGTAGCTGCCGTGGATTATGATGTTCCTTTGGATCAGGCGGGGCTCGGCGTTCCACCCGTCAACGGGTCCTTTTCCTTGGTGGTCAAGAACTCGCTCACGGGAGAAACAAATACCACGACAATTTCCGTGGATCTTAACGGGCTGGATGAAGATACGTCCTTAGCCGATCTGCAAGCACAACTCGATGCGATTGACGGCATTACAACCAGCATCACTGCTGACGGCAAACTGAAAATCAGCGCGGACGATCCAAACCTGACCTTTAGCTTCGCTGCGGATACCAGCGGCGTGCTCGGTGCGCTGGGTCTCAACTCCTTCTTCAGCGGCAGCGACGCCAGGAGCATCGACATTGATGCCACGCTTCAAGCCGATCCTGGTCGCTTCGCGGCCAGCCTGGGAGGCGTGGGGGAAGATTCCCAGAATGCTGTTCGGTTGGCGGACTTCTTAAACACGCCGCTGAGCTCGCAGAACGGCCGAACCCTGGCTCAATTGTACGACAAGCTCATTAGCGACACCGCCCAAGGGTCGGCTGCCTCCAAATCGGCGACAGAAGGCTTTCGCAGCTTTCAGTCGATGCTCGAGGGGCAACAATTGGCGGTGTCTGGCGTGAACATGGATGAGGAAGCGGTAAAGATGATTTCCTACCAGCGGGCGTTCCAGGCTTCCGCCAAGGTGATTGCCACGATCAACGAACTATTTGACACGCTGCTGAAGCTATAAGCATGGTTGGCATTTACCCTATTCCGACGACCCGCACCAGCGAGCTGATGTCTCAGTCTCGTCTGACCTCGCTGATTTCCGGGAACCAACTGGCAATTCAGCGGCTGCAACAGCAGATCAGCACCGGGATTCGGCTTTCCACGCCAAGTGATGATGCCCCGGCCGCTCTCCGGGCAATGGCTTTGCAACGTCTGCTGGAGCTCAAGGATCAGCATCAGATCAACCTCAAGACCAGTCAGTCATTTCTGAATGCCACGGACACTTCCGTGAACAGCGTCTCCGATCTGCTCCTGCGAGTGCGCTCCACGGTGCAGGGCTCCATCGGGGCAACCGCCGGCGACGCCGATCGCCAGGCAGCCGTGGTGGAGGTGCAGGGGGCCATCCAGCAACTCCTATCGGTCGCCAATCAGAAATTTCGCGACCGCTTTCTGTTTGCCGGTTCCCGCGATGGCACCACTCCTTTTGTCGCCAGCGGCAACACAATCCGTTATGACGGCAACGAAGGGGATTTGCAAAGCTATACCGACACCGACTTGCTGACGTCCACCAACGTGCCTGGCAGTCACATTTTTGGAGCAATCTCGGCACAAGTGCTCGGCTCCGCGGACCTCAGTCCCGTGACCACGCGCGACACTCGCCTGGCCGACTTGCGGGGGGGGCAGGGAGTTGCCACAGGGCGCATCGCGATATCCGACGGCACGAACACCAGCATCATCGACCTCACCGGCGCGGAAACGCTGGGGGATGTGGCCGACCGGATCATGGCTAGTCCGCCGACAGGACGCACCATTAACGCGCGAGTCACCAGCCAGGGCCTCTTCATCGGCATCAATGCTGCCGCCAATACGAATCTATCCGTTCGCGAAGTCTACAGCGGCACAACAGCCGCCGATCTGGGAATAGCGACGACTTTCTCCGCGGGGAACGGACCAATCATCGGAACGGACCTCGACCCGCGCCTCGTGCCGACGACCAGGCTCTCCAACATTTTGGGAGTGCGCGCTAGTGCGTACCTGAACCCAAGCGGTGCCAATAATGGGATTTTGCTCAATGCCAGACTGCCCGGATCGGTCAATAATGGCGTCGCCATCCAGTATGTGGACGACAGCAAAATGCAGGCGGCGCCCGGCCTGACGGCGGGAAATGAAACCGTGACGTACAGCGCTGTGCCTGTTGCCGCCAGAGCCTCCGTCGCATTCTCGGGTTTCAATAATAACCTTCTATTGACGGCGAATACGACCGGCACGGACCTGAACAACGTGCAGGTCAACGTGGTGAGTGCTGGGGCGATTGGGAATAATGCCCAAGTCAGCTATGACGGCGTCTCCAAAACACTGACCATTGGCGTCGACGTCACCGGCATGACGCAGATCCAACGGGTCATCACCAAAATCAATGCCGAAGGGCACTTCACAGCAGCCTTTGATGCCAGCAATCCGGCTGAAGGGACATACTCGCCGGGGGCGACAATACTGGCTTCCGATATTGGCGTGGTGACGGGGAACACTTCCAACAGCGGCGGAGACGCCAAGACGGTCTTCGTCAACATTCAGCCAGGCGGGACAACGGCCAACCATGTGGTGGCTGCCTTGCAAGGAAATGCCCAGGTGGCCGCTCAGTTCGAGGTGAGCCTGGATGACAGCGACACATCGTCTCCCGCCTTTGCCGGCGTGGGCTTTGTGGACCCAGCGACGACTGCAATTTCCGCGGGTGGGTCAGGGACATCGCTCGACCAGTCTTCCGGTCTGCGGATTGTATCGGGAGGACAGACATTCCTCGTCGACCTCTCAGCAGCGGCGACGATGGAGGACGTGCTCAACGCCATTAACACATCGGGCGCGGGGGTGCTGGCTCAGATCAATGAAGCGGGAACCGGCATCAATGTGCGGGCTCGTGTCAGCGGCACCGACTTCAGCATCGGCGAGAACGGCGGCACCACCGCGACACAGCTTGGCCTTCGCTCGATTTCCCTTTCAACGCCTCTGTCGCAACTCAAACATGGCCAAGGCGTGAGCCAGGCGACGGGGGATGATTTCACGATTACCCGGGCAGATGGAACATCGTTCGCCATAGACCTTGGAACCGCCGTAACGGTGGGAGACGTGTTGAATCTGATCAACAGTCACGCCGCAAACCTCAACCCGGCGAACAAGGTAACCGCACGTCTGGCCGCGGTAGGGAACGGCATTGAGCTTGTTGACAGCTCGGTTGGTGCCGGCCAGTTGCAGGTGCAGGTCTTTCTGGGCAGCAACGCGGCCATTGACTTGGGACTCATTGCGACTGGACAGACAACCTCTACGGGGACCGGTGGCGTGCTCACGGGAACCGAGATTAACCCACAGGAAGTCGCCGGCGTCTTCAATTCGCTCTTGAGGCTTTCCGCCGCGCTGCAAGCCAATAATGAGACAGACATCGAGCGGGCGATGACTATGCTCGACAAGGATTTCGACCGCATCAATTTTTCGCGGGCTGAAATCGGCTTACGCGGGCAAAACTTGGATGCTCTCAAGAGCCGCAGCGATGACGAGACGAATCAGACAAAGGACTCGCTTTCGCAAGAGATTGACACGGATTATACCTCGGCAATTTCGAGCATGTCTTCTCGCCAGATGGCGCTGGAAGCCTCGCTCCGGCTGTCGGCGCAGACCTTGCAAATGTCGCTGCTAAACTTCTTGTAAGCAATTCTGAGGCGAAGCTAATCGCCTCGCGACTCGACGTTACAATCCGCACTCATCGAAAATTGTGCCGATAGGGCAAGCGGGTGATTCCAGGCAAGCTTTGCCGCCGATAGCACTCGTGACCGGGAAGGCGCAGTGGGTTTCGCGCTGGCCGGCTCATTTCCGCTGACGGGCTCTGAGTAATTCTCCGACCTGGCAGCAACATTCATAACGTGCATCACGGCGGGATTCGCGGGAATCCAGCCCTAACGACGGAAGGAGCCTCCGATGTTGGTTTTGTCGAGACACCGTGACGAGAGCATCATGATTGGCGACGAAATTGTCGTCACCATCGTGGATATTCGAGGAGATAAGGTCCGTTTGGGCATCAATGCTCCCTCCAGTGTACCCGTCCATCGCCAGGAAGTTTTTGAGGCGATCCAGCGGGAAGCGCAGCAGGGTGGTGCCGATTCGGCAGCTAAGAAGAATCCGGCCTCGTAAGCGAATTTGCGGAGTGCATCAGATTTAGCGGCTGGGTGCGGAATGCGGATTTCGCCGCCAACAGCTGTCGAAGACAGGTAGGGACCATCGGGTTTTAGCAATCGTACCCGATGAGGCAGGTGAGCCGGCAGAATTCTGCTAGCAATCGGCAGTGGGTCATCGTGGTTTACTCAAGCGTCAAATTTCCCCAGTCGATACCGCTACGAAGGAGTGCGGCATCGAGTACGGAAGCTGACGGCAAGGCAAAATTACAATATAGTTCAAAGGGGTCAGTTTCATGAGTCGTATCAACACCAATGTCAGCTCCCTAATTGCTCAAACGAATCTAAATCGTTCGAACACTCAGTTACAGACGGCACTCAGTCGTTTAAGCACGGGTTTGCGAATCAACTCCGGTGAAGATGATCCGGCCGGACTCATCGCCAGCGAGAACTTGCGGCGTGATATCACCGCCGCCAATAAGGCGATCAGCAACTCCGAACGGGCTAATCAGCTCATTGCCACCGCGGACAGCGCTCTCGCCCAGATCAGCGGCCTGCTCAACGACATCCGCGGCCTGACCACCGAAGCCGCCAACTCGGGTGCACTCAGTACGGAGCAAATCGCCGCTAACCAGTTGCAGGTTGACGCGTCCTTGGACGCCATCGACCGCATTGCCGCGGTCACAACCTTCCAGGGCCGGAAAATCCTGGATGGAAGCCTGGACTTCACCACCAGCGGCAGCAATCCGAGCATCACCAACTTGCAGATCAACAGCGCCAGCTTGGGCACGGCCGGCGTAGTCCCCGTTGCCGTGGATATCACGTCGGCGGCGACCCAAGCCTCGTTGAATGTTGCGGCCCTCCGCTCCAAGGGGGCGTTCACCCTGGGAGGCCAGACCTTCACACTGACAGCTGCCGTCGCGGGTGAAGCCTTCAACAACGTCCGCGTCGACGTCACCTCGTCTGCCGGTGCCACCAACGTTACCTATGCCGCCGGCGTGCTGACGCTGGACCTGGACATTGCCAACGCCGCCATTACCGCGGCCCAAATCACCGCTGCTTTTGCGGCTAACGGCACTTTCACGGCGACCAGCGCCGGTGCCGGCACCATCAACGGTGTCACTACACCCCCACTCACGACGGGCGTCACTACTGCCAACACTGTTCAAGACATTACCTTCCAGCTCTCGGGAGTCGATGGGGCCCAGGTCTTTAGCTTCCGCTCGGGCGCGACTGCGGCGCAGATTGCCAGCGCCATCAATCTGGTGTCCGATTCCACCGGCGTTTCCGCGGTGGCTGCGGCCGGTGCCCTCACCTTCACTTCCACCGGCTATGGCGCTGACTCCAAGGTTCGGGCCGAAATCATTTCCGAAAATGCCCTGGGAACATTTGCGGCCAATCTCAGTGGCACCGCGGCTTCCGGCGTCGATATTGCCGCCACGATCAATGGCTTCACCGCCAGTGGCAAGGGAAACACGATTTCACTCAACAATAGCGCTCTGAACCTGGACGTGACCGTCGCTGCTGGAAGCACCACCGACCTGGCCTTTAACATCACTGGCGGTGGCGCCTTGTTTCAAATCGGTCCGAATGTCAACAGCGGCGGCCAAAGCCGCATCGGTGTGAAAGCCGTCAACACGGGCAAGCTTGGCGGCTTCAGCGGCCGGCTCTATGAGCTCAAGTCCGGCAATGCCAAGGATCTGGACAGTGATCCGTCCAGTGCCGCCAAGGTCGTGGACCAGGCCATTTCGTCTGTCACCGGCCAGCGCGGCAGGTTCGGTGCTTTCCAACACGCTACCTTGGATACCAACGTCGCTTCCCTCAAGGATACGATTGCCAATTTGAGCGAAGCCGAGAGCTCGATTCGCGACGCTGACTTTGCCAAGGAAAGCGCCGCCCTCACCAGGGCCCAAATCTTGGTGCAGTCTGGCACGGCAGTGCTGCAAATCGCCAATCAGAATCCCCAGCAAGTTCTGGCCCTCCTGCGTGGCTAGGCACAGCGGATCTCTTGATGGGTGCGATTGCTCATGAGAAGAGATGACTCTTCTCATGAGACTCCATCCTTGTCGATTGCCCGCACCTCATTCCAACTGCCACACTTCGCGCCGGCAGTTCCCAATTCTGAGGTTGCTTTTATAAGGTGTGTCCTGAGTGCCCCGAGCAGCACAGCCTTGACCAGGGCAGACGACTGTCGAATCATCGAGCGACAATCCTCCACGTCATTCTACAGGGTTATCTATAGTGAAAAGCACTTATGCACAAAGCATGAAGGCCCTCCTGGAAAAAATTCCCGATAGCGTTCAGATCCCATCATGCCTTGAGGGGAGCGAGGCACAACCGCTGCGCGAGCACAGACTTGCGGATGGTCGCCGCCATTTTTCCAGGCAGCAAATGGAAGGGAGCGTTGTCTGCCAGATTGTCACGCAACTTCCGGCATTCCCACGGAAATCCCTGTTAAGCAAAGTCGTCACTTTGGATATCTCCCGCTGTGGCATGGCTTATCTTGCGGACCAACAACAACTCCCTGGGGAAAAGGTCATTCTCTGGACGCTAATCGGCAAGTTGCCGTGCAAGGTTGTTCGCTGCAGACAGCACAGCGAGCATTGTTTTGAAATCGGAGTGGAGTTTTCCAAGTAGTTCATCGAGCTGCCCGGGAAACCGGCACTGTCCGTTGTCGAAATTACTGCTAGCACCCCTTTCCTGCTGCCGGGGCTTCTTCCCTGCCGATACACAGTCGATGGGGGAATTCTGATGGGGCGAATTCAATCTGACATCGGCCTGGTCACCGGCATCAACATTACTGATACCGTGGACAAGCTCATTGCGCTCCAGGCCAAGCCCCGCGACGCCGCCAAGCAAAAGCAGGTGGACCTTAAGGCCCAGCAAACTGCCGTCTCCGAACTGCTGGCTTTGACCATTGGCGTACAGATAGCCGGCAAAAAGTTCAAGGATTTGTCGCTCTACAGTAAGAAGGATGTGACCAGCTCCAACGCCAAGCTGATTACCGCCGCCGCGACGGGTGAGACGCCGGCCGGCTCTTACCAGTTTGTTCCCATCCGCCAGGCCGCCGCTTCGCACCTCCTGGCGGGGGGCGTCAGCAGCCGGGATGCGGCCTTGGGCGAGGGAACATTTTCTTTCCGTCTCGGTCCCGGCGTCAACGAAGGTGCGGACCTCAGCGAACTCAATGGCGGCAACGGAACAGCGCCGGGCAAAATCCGCATCACCGATCGGAGCGGAGCGACGGCTGTCGTGGACCTCCGCTTTGCCCATGACATTCAGGATGTGCTGACCGCCATCAATCAGGCCGACGGCATCAGCATCCGGGCTCAAGCCGTGGGAGACCGACTGAAGCTGGTCGACATCTCCGGAGGAACGGGCAATCTCAAAGTCGGCGAAGTCAGCGGCGGAACGACTGCCGCCAGTCTGGGACTTTCGGGCATCAATATCGCAGCCGACAGCGCCACGGGCCAAGACATTTCCCGGCTCTTTGCGGGACTGGAAATCGGCCGCCTGAATGACGGCAATGGCCTTTCGATCCGAGCGGCGCTGCCGGACTTGCATGTTGCCCTGCGGGACGGCACGAGTCTGGATGTTGACTTCCGCTCGTTTGCCACCGGTGCCCGCCAGGAAAAGACCCTGGGGGATCTCCTCACCACGATCAACGAAGCTGATCCTGCGAGGCTGAAGGCCGAACTCTCCGCCGATAGCGACCGCATCATCCTCACCGACCTCACTACAGACACCGGCGGCACCTTCGCAGTCACGAGCCCGTCCGGCGGAAACGTCGCTCAGGAACTTGGCCTCACCGGGACCGCAGTGGGCGGAGTCATCACCAGCGACAAGCTCCTGGGAGGACTGGCCTCCGTAAATCTGCGAACGCTCGGTGGTGGCAGCGGACTGGGCTCGCTCGGTTTGCTTTCCATCACGGATCGCAGCGGAGCTTCCGCCAACGTCAATCTTGCCGGCGCAGCTTCGCTCGACGAAGTCGTGGATGCCATCAACACCGCCGGCATCGGCGTGACCGCCGGCTTCAATGCCAATCACACCGGACTCGTCCTGACCGATACCACCGGCTTGTCCGCGAGCAATCTCATCGTCGCCAGCGGCGATGGCACCGGCACTGCCGAAAAACTGCAAATCGCAGTGAACGGGGCGCAAGAGAGAATTGACAGCGGCGACCTTCATCGGCAGGTCGTCAACTTTGGCACGCTCCTCTCGTCCTACAACGCCGGCCGCGGAGTGGCCCAAAGCTCCTTTCTGATCGAAAACTCCAATGGGCAGAGCGGCGGCATCAACCTCACCCAGCTTGGTGCCAAGACCATCGGCGACGTCATCACGGCCATTAACGGCCTGGGGATCGGGGTGGAAGCCAAAATCAACGCCGCCGGCGACGGCATCTCGCTGATCGATACTGCGGGGGGCACCGGTTCGCTCAAGGTCACCGACGTCGGCAACGGCACGGCGGCTGCCGATCTGCATCTGACAATGAGCAGCAGTCCCACCACCATCGACGGCTCCACCACGGCTCGGGTCACGCTCACTGCCACCGACACGCTCGACAACCTGGTCCAGAAAATCAATGCCCTCAATCTTGGCGTGAATGCCGGCATTGTCAGCGATTCCTCGGGCTCTCTCCGATACCATCTCTCCCTGTCCAGCAAACTCAGCGGCCGAGTCGGCCAGATCATCGCGGACGGCACTTCGCTGGGACTTAGTTTCACCGAGCTCACCAAGGCGCAGGACGCGCTGGTGCGGTTCGGCGGCAACGGCGGTTCGCCGCAGCTCCTCACGTCGTCCACCAACACGTTTAAGGACGTGATCACCGGCCTGGACATCACGCTGGCCGGCGAATCGACCGACCCCGTCACCGTGAACGTCGAAGACACCTCCAGTTCCATCGCCTCGCAGCTTCAGCTCTTTGTCGATCAGTACAACAAGCTCCGCGACAAGCACGAATCGCTCACGTTCTTCCGTCCGGAAAACGACAGCAAGGGAATCCTGTTCGGCTCCTCCGAAACGCTTCGGCTGGAATCTGACTTGTCGCGCCTGTTGACCGGCCGCTTCGCGACCGGAGGAACAGTTCAGAGCCTGGCCCAGGTCGGCGTCAGCGTGGAACAGGATGGCAAACTCAGCTTTGACAAGTCCAAGCTGGAAGCGCTGTATGCGGCTCATCCGGACGACGTGAAGAAATTCTTCAGCGATGACGTAGGTGGCTTTGGGGCCAAGGTCAATACGGTAGTGGAGTCGCTGGTGGGGCAGGATAACTCCGTCCTCGTTAACCGCGCCGAGACTCTGGGCCGGCAAGTGGACGACATTGCCAAGCGAATTGAGAGTCTCACCATCCACCTCGACAACAGCCGCGAGCTGCTGATCAACGATTTCTACAACATGGAACTGGCGATTAACAAAATCAAAGCCAACCTCACCTCCATCGGCCAGATTCAAAACCTCTTTGCGAGCAACAACAATAACTAACCCATGGAAGCTCGCTTGGCCTATCTCGAAACGCAAATCGCCACGGCTGCTCCGCAGCAACTGCGGCTCATGCTGATTGAGGGAGCCTTGCGCCTGGCCCGGCAAACGGCCAATGCTTGGCATGAGGATCGGCCGGAGGAGGCCCTGGAAACCCTCATCCGCTGCCGATCCATCATCACGGAGCTGATAGCCGGAATTCGCGCCGGAAGTTCGCGGCTCGCTGACCAGGTTGTCGGCATTTACCTCTTTCTCTTTCAGGAACTGACCCAGGCCCAGCTTCGCCGCGATGCCAGCCGCTTGGAGGGGGTGATCCGGGTGTTGGAAGAAGAGCGGACGACCTGGCAGCAGCTTTGTGCGGCTGCTGGCTCCAGCCCTCTTCCCAGCACCGCTGAGCGGATCTCGCTGGACGCGTAGAGTTAACCCTCCGCATTTCTTGCGGTTTCTATTCCAGACCGGGTTGTCGATACGGCTGTGTTGCTCCATCATTGAAGCAACCAGTCCCACTCTCCGCCTTTGCATCCCGAGGTTTCCTTGTCCGCCACCAAGACTCTCATCCGCGTTGGCCACAGTCCCGACCCCGACGATGCCTTCATGTTCTACGCCTTGGCGAAGGACACGATTGATACCGGCAATTTCCAGTTCACCCATGAACTGGTCGATATCGAAACGCTCAACCGCCGGGCTTTTCAGGCCGAGTTGGAACTGACCGCGCTGAGCCTCCATGCCTATGCCTACCTGGCGGACAAGTACATCCTCTGCACCTGCGGAGCCAGCATGGGGGACAACTACGGCCCCATGGTCATAGCCCAGCAGCGGGTGACGCTCGATTCCCTCCGCGGCAAGACGATTGCCGTCCCGGGAACGCTCACGACGGCATTTCTCGCCCTCAGCATGTGCCTGAAGAAACAGTTTCAGCACGTTGTCGTCCCGTTCGACGAAATCCTCGACGTCACCGAAGCCGGCGAATACAAAGGGCAAAAAATCGACGCTGGCCTTTGCATTCACGAGGGGCAGCTCACTTACCAGACTCAGGGGCTCCACCTCATCGTCGATCTCGGCAAATGGTGGTTCCAGGAAACCGGCGGCCTGCCGCTGCCGCTCGGGGCGAATGGCATTCGCCGCGACCTCGGGCCGCAGGCGATTGGCGAAGTCAATCGGCTGCTGAGGGAGAGCATCCAGTACGGCCTCGACCATCGGGCCACCGCCCTGGAATACGCCCTCGGCTTCGGCCGCGGTCTGGACCGCTCCAAGGCCGACACCTTCGTCGGGATGTACGTCAACGACTGGACCCTCGACTTCGGCCCCCGCGGCCGCACCGCCGTCACCGAGCTCCTCCGCCGCGGCCACGCCGAGGGGATTATCCCCAACCTCGTGGTGCCTGAGTTTGTCTCTTGACCTTCGCTCCCTTGGGGCGAAGGCCGGGCTGAAGTCCCCCTTTCGACCTCTGCTTTCCGACCTCCGCTTTTCCTCGTGATTCACCTGATTCACCCCTCTTTTTCTTGATTCATGGGGCCTCACCTCATCGCCCCATCTCCTTACCCCCTCATCACTTCCGCTGATTCACCGCTCTCCCATCCCTCTGAATCACCCCATTTCTTGATTCCGGAGTTTATCACCATTCCGGGGTATTCCTCATCGCTAGTTTGATAACCTGTTTTCAAACACTTCTCCGCCTTCCGACCTCCGCTTTTCCTCCTCCGTCTCAAATCCCCATCCTGGCCAATCCCTCCCTCCGCGCGCAGCCCCGCCCATAAGTGAACTTAAGTATACACTGTTGGAATGGCACTTTCAAGAGGTGGGCACAAAGATTTTCCTACTTTTATGACCACGCCGTAGGACGGAGCAATGCTCCGTCCTACGAAGATGGGAACAAGTGACTTCTTCCTTCCACAACGCTTAGTACGACAGTACGTCGATCCACTTATCCTTGGCGCGGGTCGTCGACCAATCTTGCAGAATAGCCGCGAGGGCCGCTTCATTCTGGTCGGCCCGGGTGGTTCCTTCGGTGGCCAGGTCGTCGTTGTCGGTGGTCAGCGTGTCGTATCCCGTGCCGCCGATGATGATGTCGAGGCCGTCACCCCCCCAGAGCCAGTCGTTGCCGGCTTCGCCGAGGACCAGGTCGTTGCCGTTACCGCCGCAGATGATGTCGTTGCCGCTGCCGCCGAAGATGCGGTCATCTCCGTCCCAGCCCTTGAGGTAGTCGTTGCCGTTTCCACCCTCCAGCCGGTCGTCGCCGCTGTTCCCTTCCAAGCGGTCGTTCCCCTCGCCGCCGATGAGGACATCGCGGCCACTTCCGCCGACCAGCAGGTCGTCTCCTCCTTCACCGTGAATCTCGGTGGCGACTCGGATGCGGCTGTCGATGCTGACGGTGTCGTTCCCAGCTCCGCTGAAGACCTTGATATGGCCGCCGGGAGCAATCGAGTAGGGCGCGGGGCTCCCCCCTCTCTGCCAGACCAAAAAGTCACGGCCGTCAACGTCGCCGTCGCCGCTGGCCGGCAGCACGAAAATCATGTCCGGCTGCGGAGTGCCGCGAATGATAAGGTTGCCATTCACGATGGCCACGGGCGGGAGAGCTTCCGCCACGTCCGTAAGCCGCACGGTGATTACTGCCGAACCGCTGAGGGCGGGGGTGCCGTCGTCGGTGGCGGTGACCGTTAGTTGAAAGACGGGGTTCGTTTCAAAGTCGAGAGGGGCGAGGGCCGCCGTCGAAATCTGTCCCGTGACTGGATTGATGACAAAAGCTCCGCCGATGTTGCCCCCGGTGATCGCGTAAGAAAGCTGCTGACCGGCACCTTCTTCGTTGTCCTGGGCGATGACGGATCCCACGGCGCTGCCGATGGGAGAATTTTCGGCAATGGTGAACGTCGCTGCCGTCACGACGGGAGCCGTGTTCTCGTCGGGCATGGCGGCGAGCACTTCTTGGGCGATGACCCGGCCGAACATGGCGGCGCTGTCGTAGTTTTCGGCAGTGATGATCCGGCCGTCTACGATCACATCGTCGGCCACAGTGGCTGGGTTGCCGATTGCGCCCGAGCGCGGTGGGGTCGTGGCCCCATTGGCAATCGCCTGCACATTCTGCATGAGTTGGCCCGCCGCGTAAGTCTGGCCGTTGTAGGTGCCGGCTGGCGAGCCGAGCCAGGGGACGGCGACCTGATGACCACTGATGGGGCTGACTCCATCGACGCGGGCCCAAGCCAGCACGGTCACGCCGTGGCAGATGGCTGCAACGTGCTTCCCCTGATCGGTGAAGTCGTCGATCAGATTGTTGACGACCTCCTTGGTCGCCATGTCGCCGTTGTAAAGCGAATTTTGATAAGTGCCTGGGTACGCATACTGATACATCGACGAACCCCAGCCGCCGACAAAGACGATGGCGGAGTAATCGCTCGCGCTGACGGATGCAAGGTTTAGTTCGGGAGTAACGACGCCGCTGCCGGAGCCCTGCCCGGAATTGGCGTGGGGAGTGCTGGCCCTGGTAGTCGTAGCCGCCACGTCCACTTCCAGCCCGGCCGCTTCCAGGCTGAGGCGAGTGTCGTTGTATTCCTGGTAGTAGAAATCCCGCTGGTCGGCGATGACCATCAGCACCGGCAGCGGGGCGAAAACTTCGCGGCACTCCAGCCGTTCCGGGCCGGCGAGCTGGCGGGGCTTGCTGCGGCGAATGGTTGAATTGGTTCGATCGAATAGACGACTAAGAAACCTTCGCATGACTCTTCTCCTGGTTGAATGGAAAACATTGTTCCGACCTGGAGAAGAAATGGGCGCTGCGGGGAAAACCTTTCAGGGATTTAGGGATTATTTTTCCGGATTGCAGACAGGAGCAGTGCGGCGAATTCATCCCCAGCATTCGCGTCTCGCCCGGTAATCAGATTCTCGTGTTGGATGGCCTCAGTAGGCACTGGCGTGCACTTCGTTTTGGGATAGATCTGGGACATATAGGAACTGTCGGCGACACTGACGCCCGGCCCCAGCAGGCCGCAATGGGCCAAGACTTCTTGGCCATAACAAATCCCGGTGATGAGCTTTTTGCTATCCGCCCTGAATTCGCTCACCAGTTGCCTAGTCTCTGGGGTGTGAAATTCTTGTGTGTTCGCACCGGCGAAGATGATGGCGTCGAAGTTCTTGGCGGAAATATTGTCCGTGTCGATCACCACTTGAGCGGTTACTTGGGAGAATTCCTGCGGAACCCTATTGGGTCTACTCGCATCCCAAATTTTGCACGGACCACGTACCGTGGAAGCGACAGTGACGGAGGCCTTCCCCTCCAGCGTCGCCATCACGTTGTAAAAGTCCGGTTCGTAGAGACCGGTATGGGGGACGCAGAACAGAATGCGTGGCTGATTAGATTGCGGCTGGCTCGGCAAGGAAGCCGAGATGGCTGGTGATTTCGTGGGAACCACCGGTCGTTCGACTGGTGTCTCGACCGGCGCTGACTTCACAGCATCATTTTTCTGAACCGTCTGAACTGTCTTCGCCGGCTTGTCCCCACCAAAATACTTCCCCGCTCCCCAAACGCAAAGCGCCGCCAAGATCAGGCAGCCGGCGATGGCACCGGCAATGGCCGCTGGCCGCTTGTTTTCGACGAGCCAGTCCGAGATGTCTCCTCCAGCGGCAGAATCCCGCGACGGCGAATACGGCGCGGCAGCGGACGCAGGCGAAAAAGCCGGTCCAGTCGGCAACGCCGCCAGGTCAACTCCCGCAAAGAAGTCGTCAGCCGGCTTCAGCTCCTCCAGCTTGGGCTGCGAAGTGCCGGCCCCCTTTTGCACGTCAAGGAAGTCCTTGAGGTCCTTGGCGACGTCGGCTGGCGTTTGATAGCGTTCCTCCGGCTTTTTGGCCATCATCCGAAGGACGATTTTGGAAACCTCGGCGGGGATATCCGAGCGTTTGAGCGCGAGAGCAGCCGGCGCTTCGTGCAGATGGGCGGCCAGCTTCTGCATCACGGTTCCCTTGGGAAACGGGGGCTGACCGGTGAGCAGAAAGTAGAAGGTGCAGCCCAAGCTGTAAATGTCGGCCCGAATGTCCGCGCTCCGAGAGTCGGTGGCTTGTTCGGGGGCGATGTAATCGGGGGTCCCCAGAATCATGCCGGCTGTGGTGGCATCCGCAGGGGCGTCGTGGCCGGGATGCATGGCCTGCGTTTCGGTCGCGACCATTTCCCGCGCCAGCCGGGCCAGGCCGAAATCGAGAATCTTGACTTGCCCCTTGCGAGTCACCATCAGGTTGGCGGGCTTGATGTCCCGGTGCACCATTCCCTTTTCGTGGGCATGTTGGAGGCCGAGCGCCGCCTGGCGGATCAGCCCGCAAGCCTGGGGAATCGTCGGCGTTCCCTGTTTGGCAATCAGGCGGTCCAGGCCGACGCCGTCGACGAACTCCATGACCAGAAAATGGAGCTCGCCCGCCTGCTCCGCGTCGTGCGCGGTGACGATGTTGGCATGTGACAGTTTTGCCGCCGCTTTGACCTCGCGCCGGAACCGCTCCACCGCCTGGGGATTCGCCGTGAACGAACGGCTGATGACTTTGAGGGCGACCAGCCGCTCCATCATGCGATGCTCAGCCTTGTAGACGGCCCCCATGCCGCCAAGGCCGACGAGCCCCAGGATTTTGTAGCGCTGATGTTCGGTGAGTTCCGGGGGAATAGTCTGATTTGGGCTAGCTCCCGGCGACGTCACCGCTGCTCCAGCGCGGAAGGCCTCGGTAGCCGCCTCCCGGGCCATCTGCACCAGCGTGTCTTCGGGGACGTTTTCCAACACCTTGCAGCAGGAATCGCAATGGGCGATATGCCGCTCCACCACCTCCATCTCCTTCACCGGCAGCCGGCCGTGGGCGAAGGAATGGAGCTCGGCGGAAGAGGGGTGAGCTTTGAGTTCGGCTGGCATGGGAGAAGTCCTCTCTCGAAATTACCTCGGTTTATCATAATGTCCCAAGGTAAATGGTGCCTGCGTGGCGGACCTTTCAGCATTTTTCCCTAATCCGTCGCTTTGTCCGTGGCCACGGGCACTCCCCGCGTGGGCGCGGAGGCTAAGCTATTCCAGCAGCCCTTCCGCTTCCTGCCGCAGGCGGGCCAGGACGCGGGATTTGGCGATGAAAACGACGTTGGTCGTCACTTTGAGCTCGCGGGCGACTTCGGCGGCGGAAAGGCCGTCGAGGGCGAACCGCTGGAAGGCCTGCCAGGTTGCTGGCTCGAATTGCGGCCGGAGCAGCTCCAAAAGCTTGCGTGTAACGTGCCGGTCGTGGTCCTGGTTCCAAATTTGCGTCAGGCTGCTGGCGGGATCTTCGAGCTGGGCCAGGAGTTCCTGAAAATCGCTGTCGCCAGTAGCCGTCGGGCGGTGCTTGCGACTCCGCCAGAAGTCCCGCAGGCAATTGACGGTGATCGTCCGGAGCCAGTTGCGAAATGCTCCTTCCCGCCGATTGTGCTCAAACTGGGGCAGCCGGCGAATGACGACCGCCAGCACTTCCTGAGAAATGTCGTCGCTGTCCGCATCGCGAACCTGATGTCGGCGGAGCCAGTTTTGGATCAGCGGCGTGTAGATCTCCACCAGATTCTGCCAAGCGGTGTCCTTGGGATCGGCTCGGAGACGCTCGAGGAGGCTGAGGGAAGTGGACATGCCGCGGCCTATGGTTCGGCGCTGGACGTTCAAGATTGGACGGGTTTATCTTAGCATTTGTGGACGAGGTCAGATGGCGGAAGTCGAAGGATCGGCGATTGCGAGGAGCTAACCCGAAAGGCTTGACGATAGTAACGCCGCGCGCTATGATTTGCCGATGATTCGCAGTTTCTCGGACGCGAACGCACAACGGCTCTTCCTACGTGAACGCGTCAAGAAGCTTGACCGCCAGTTGCAACGCGCTGGACTTCGCAAACTGACGCTGCTGGACGCCGCCGAATCCTTGGACGACCTGCGGGCTATTCCCGGCAATCGGCTAGAGAAACTGGTCGGCGACCGTGCCGGGCAATACAGCATTCGGATCAACGATCAGTGGCGGATCTGTTTTTGCTGGGCTGACGGGGATGCCCAGGACGTTGAAATCGCAGATTATCACTAGGAGTTTCCATGTCGCGACAAAAGTTAGCGCCGATTCATCCGGGAGAAATACTGCTCGAAGAATTCTTGCAGCCGCTGGGTCTTAGCCAGTATCGCCTGGCCAAGGATACGAGTGTTCCCGCGCGTCGCATCAATGAGATTGTCCGGGGCACCCGCGCCGTCACGGCCGACACCGCCCTGCGGCTGGCCCGCTACTTCGGCACTTCCGAACGGTTCTGGCTGAATCTGCAATCGCGGTTTGATTTGGAAGTGCAAAAGGACCGGCTGGGGAAGCGATTGCAGAATGAAGTGCAAGTCTTGGAAAGACTCGTTTGAAGAATCTGCGTTTTCTCCCTCAACTCCACTCTCTAACCTCTCCCCTCCCTCATGCACTTCCGCACCCGCGCTATCCACGTTGGCAACGAACACGACCCGCAGACGGGAGCGGTGGTGCCACCGGTGCATTTCGCCTCCACGTTCGTGCAGCCGGGGGCGGGGGAGTGGGGGGAGTTTGATTATTCCCGGAGCGGCAATCCGACAAGGAAGAATTTTGAGACGACGCTGGCTTCGCTGGAGGGGGGTGGATATGCCCTGGCGTTTTCCACCGGCATGGCGGCGACGCACTGCGTGACCCAGCTCTTGTCGACAGGGGACCATATTCTGGCGGGGGCGGATATTTATGGCGGCACGTTTCGGCTGCTGCATAAGATTGTGAACCGGGCGGGGATTGATGTGACGCTGGCCGCGAGCACGGACCTGGCGAAGTTTGAAGCGGCGATTACGCCCAAGACGAAGCTGCTCTGGATTGAGAGCCCCGGTAATCCGCTGATGTCGATCACCGATATTCGGGCCGTGGCTGTCATCGCGAAAAGGCGAAAAATTCTGCTCGGCATGGACAGCAGTTTTGCCACGCCGGTGCTGACCCGTCCGCTGGAACTGGGGGCCGATATCGTGATGCACTCAGTCACCAAGTACATCGGCGGCCATAGCGATCTGCTCGGCGGGGCGCTCGTCGTGAAGGATAAGGAGCTGCGGGACAAGCTTTACTTCATTCAGAACGCTACCGGGGCCGTGATGGGTCCGCTGGAAGCTTTCCTCGCCAGCCGCGGCATGAAGACATTGGAACTGCGGGTCCGGGAGCAGTCTCGCACGGCGATGAGACTTGCCGAGTGGCTCAGTGAAGATATTCGCGTCAGTCGGGTCCTCTATGCGGGACTGCCGAATCATCCGGGGCACGCCATTGCCAAATCGCAAATGGACGGTGCCTTCGGCGCGATGCTGACGTTTGAAGTCCGCGGAGATTTCGCCAAGACGAAGAAAGTCTGCGAATCGACGAAACTGTTTCAGCTTGCGGTTAGTCTGGGAGCGGTCGAATCCCTGATCGAGCAGCCGGCGTCGATGTCCCACGCGAGTTACGACGCAGCCGCCCGTGCTGCCTTCGGCATCACGGACGGCTTGATTCGCCTCAGCGTCGGGCTGGAGGCGTTTGAAGATTTGCGGGACGATTTGGACCGGGCTTTGGCATCGTAACCTACACACTCCGTGTGCAGGCTGTCCGCTCACGGAGTGAGCGGACTACTTACCGCAGCGGGTTGACGGGAATCGCGGCCGAGCGGCGAGACGACTGGCTGCTCGAAGATTCGCTGATGGGTGCAGTGGCGCTGGTCCGCTTGATCGACGAGTTCGGCCGCTTCACCACAGTCACCGACAGATTCGCCTGGCTCACTTCTTCTTCCGCCATTTTCGGGGCGCGGGTGAGAACCGATTTGGTGGCGGGCCGAGTGCTGCCGGGGCTGCTGGCATAGCGATTGGCAGGAGCAGGAGAAGCAGCGTATTCGCGCGGAGCGCGAATCGTCGGCTGGCGGCGGGTCTCTTGCACTTTGGGCTTGGGAGGCGAGGGGAGCGGTTCGTCATCCTGGAAAGGATTACCCATTCCAGCCGGGCTGCTGCAGGACGGGCAGCCGCCGGTGCAACTCGGGCTGGTGCAACTCACGCAGCTATTACAAGTGCGTGGGCCACAAGGGAGGATGCAATCCAGCACACTGCCGATTTTGCGAACGGTATTCGGAATGATGCATAGCAACTGCCGGCCGCAGCAGGGGGTGCAGCAGCCCGTGTTGCACGGGGAGCCACAAGATGGAGCCCGCGAAGTGCAGCTATTGCAGCCGCAGCCATCGCTATGTCCGACCGGCTGATAATCGGCCCAAGTACCATACGAAGCAGGCCGAACATGTCCCTTGGAGCCGCAGCCGCAGGGGGCCTGCCCCCAGGCGATGGCCGGCAGGCCGGCGAGAACGATGGCGAGAATGGCGAGTTTGCTCTTCATCCCTGAACCCCCTGAAATGCGATGTCCGCTTGGCTTTCACGACCAAAATAAGGGCAAGAACGCCCATTCTTTCGGAATGACTGTCAGAACTCATCGAACCGCCACGCCCGGAAAGGCCAGAACTTCCGGAATAGGCCGCAAGGTTTTCCAGGACGACTGAAGATGACCCATTTCTTCCAGTTTGACGCCAAAATTTCCTGCCCGCAGTCCAAGAAGCGACCGGAGGGAGCGAACTAACTCTTTATGGGCGAGTGATTTGGCCCCATTATAACTAAAGTTAATCCAGTCAGGCAGAGAAGGAGAATTTCGATGTTCGGTAAACCTAACTGGTTTCGCTCCAAGACTTTCGGTTGGGGGCTGACCCCCGTCACCTGGCAGGGTTGGGCCTATACCGCGGGCTGGGGCGGACTTCTGGCGGCTCCATTTTCGCTGCTCCTAGTTGCCCACAAGGAACTGGAAGCGCTCGTTTGGCTGGCCTGCGGGGCGGGACTCATGATTTACGACGTCCGCAGCATCCTGCACGCGATGAAGCCGCCGGTGGTCAAAAAGCCGCAGGAAGATGTGCTGTACATCGGCCCCGAAACCTGCGCAGCCGAACTCGCCACCCGCAAATATGACATGCGGCTGCGGTAGCCGTATGCGGCCTCGCGTGCTGGCTTCCGCGCTTTTGCATCGACCAGAAGCGTACACGCGCGGCTGCGTGTCGCTACGCTTTCAGCATCCGCTTCGCCACCGACGTTCCCTGCTCATCGTCGTTGTCCCACAAATCGGCGAAGGCCCGTTTGATCCGTCGCCGAGCGGTTCGCAGATAGTAGCGACCCGTTTCGAGCTGGCCGATCAGTTCGCGTCCATCGTCGTGGCCGTGTCGAATCAAGTGGTCCAGCCGATTGAGGACGCAAGCGCTGACGTAGATCTCCGTCGCCGCATCGGAGATGCGGCCGAGTTGATACTGCCGGTCGACAATCTCCTTCTGATGCTTCGCCAATAGTTTCTCGACGTTGCTGCCGAGGGAGCCGATGATTTTGCCTAGCTCGGCCGCGTCGGCTTCGAGTTCCGGGCTCCGCACCGGCACCGGCGGCGAGACGAAAAATGACCCGAGCTTGCGGCTGGCAAAGCGGCCGAGGCGAGTGAGGTTGCCAATCGGGTGGGAGATGGCGTTGAGGACACCTTCTAGTTCCAGGCCCACATCCCGCATGCCGACGAGAGCCGAGAACGCCCGCAAAACGTCGTTGGCCCCTTCGCCAATCATGTTGATGCGGGCATCGCGCATCATTCGCTCGAACGGCTGGTCGGTGAAGTAAGCCGTTCCACCGTGGATCTGGAAAGTGTCGTTGATGATCTTCCAGAGAACTTCCGTGGAGAAAACCTTCAGCATGGCCGTCTCCAGCATGAAGTCCCCTTCGCCGGAATCAATGAGAGCCGCTGTTTGATAGGTGCAGGCTTCCATCGCAAAGGCCCCGGCTTGCATGTAAGCCAGTTTTTCTTTGACCAGTTCGAAGCTGCCGAGCGTTTCGCCGAACTGCACGCGGGTGTTGGCGTGAGCGACCGCGCGGGCGACGCAGTATTTGGCCGAGCCCGTGCAGCTTGCTCCAAATGTCGTGCGGCCGAAGTCGAGGACGGTGAGGGCAACCCGCAGACCTTTACCGAGCGGTCCTAGGACGTTTTCTTTCGGCACGAACATGTTGTTGAATGCCAGTCGGCTCGTCGCCGTGCCGCGGACTCCGCATTTCTCCATCCGCTTTTCCACGACCTGAAATCCGGGCATGTCCGGCGTGACGAGGAAGGCGGTGATTTTCGATTCGTCCGGCTTATTCGTCGGCGTGCGGGCCATTACGGTAAGCACCTGGGCAATACCGCCGTTAGTGATCCAGCGTTTTTGGCCATTCAAGATGTATCCCTTGCCATCCGGTGACGGTGTCGCGGTTGTCTGCACATTCGCCGCATCGCTCCCTGCTTCCGGCTCCGTCAGGGCGAAGGCGCTAATCCATTCCCCCGTCGCTAACTTCGGCAGCCATTTCTTCTTCTGGTCCTCAGTCCCGAACAGCACGAGCGCGCGCGGGCCAATGGAATGGTGGGCGTTCACAAACAGAGCCGTACTCCCACAGTGGCCGCCGAGAACTTCCAAAATGCGGCAGTAGGCGGATTGCGACAGGTCCATCCCGCCGCAAGCTACAGGAAGGCACGCCCCGAGCACTCCAAGCTCCCCCAATCCGGTGATAACCGCTTGAGGAATCTCCGCCTCTTTATCGATGGCAACCGCATCGACTTTCTCGGTACAAAACTGCCGCAAGTCCGCCACAAGCTGATTTACTGGCTCGTTGTGCGAGGTATCCGGGTACGGCAACAGCTTCTCCCCCAGGAACTGGCCAAAAAACAGTCCCTTGGCAAAGCCGACCTCCTGGAGCTTATCCCCCAGGATTTCTTCCGCCTGCTTCATTTGCTCTTCGCGCTGCGCCTCGTTCATCTCACCCCCTTATTCATCATCGTCCTACTCCCAGCAGTAGTTTATCATGAGCTGGCCCTAAAGACTGGCCATGTCGTGGACCGGGGCTAGCGGCTTTGCGGTTTTTGCAATGAGGTCGTAATCTGTGAACACACTGGAGTGGCAAACTTGTGTGGATCCTTACGCAATGTTGGGGGAACTTCAAGGACGCGCGAGTGACCGGAAGGCTCGCCTGGCAGCGGTAGCGGCCTTTCGCCAGCAAACCGTCCCTTCTTCCACGTATCTCGACTCGTTCTGCCAAGACCGTCCGCCGGCAGCCCCCGTTCTCTACCACAAGATCATGGCTCTCGCGGAACGCCTGGCCGAAGGGGGAGTCACCCATGGCGAAGTGCTGGCTCAGGAATGGGATTTGGGGATCAGGGGCGAAGACATCGGCTTGGTTTCTCAGGATCCCCTGCGCGCTCTCCACTCTGCATTGAACTTTGCGGAGATCTATGCCAAAGACTGCGGCAGTGAGTTGATTACCAGGTGTGCCCAGCGCGCCTGGGACGCAGCCGGCATTGCCGCCTGGACTTATTGGCGTCAAGCGATGAAGGACCATCCCGTCTTGAACGGATTTGACCGGATCAAGGAAGACGTATCCGAACGGGTAAAAAATCGCGACCCAAATTGGGAGGCAGTAGACTTTCTCTGCGACATCCGTCGCCGTGACGGGATCGTCGATTACTGGTATCAAGCCAGGGAGTACCACCACGCCGACGAGACCCGCAATGAAAAGTGGAACGCAGCGTGGCGCGACTCCTGGTGCCAAGTCTGGGAAGCCGTGTGGAATGAGGGCTGGAGTATCCCCTGGCCTGACATCTTCAAGTTCGGCTCGTCCCTGGATCTGGAGTTGCAAAGGGGGTGGGAAGAATACATCGGCATGACCCGTGATCGCGCGTGGGAGATCGGCCCGCCAGACGAAGACTGGTCGAGGGGAGTGTCGCCACCATCTGGTGGCACGATTCCAAGCGAAATGGTGGATGCGATTGACAATTCAATCCCGTCGCGGCAGGCGGGCATTTTGCGTGACATCTTCGGCAACATATTCCATCCGGCATCCGTTGAACCGAGGTGGCTCGAGTGGAATAACTCATCTGTTCGGACGATGGCCCAATTGGCCTACGACGAACAACGGTTTGAGAATCTGGCGATCCTGGGGGATAGTTTGCGTGATGCCGGTTGTGGCAACGAAGAACTGCTGGCCCACTGTCGTTCGACAGAACCGCACTTCCGAGGTTGCTGGGTGATCGACCTTCTGCTGCGCAAGCAGTAAGGGCTCCATCAAGGCTTTGGCTCTTACTCCAGCGGCGGCACGGGGCGCGAGTGTCGCGGCGGGGCGAAAGACGACGTTTGAGAAGAGCAGTTCTCACTGGCCACACCCAAATGAAACTCTGTTCGTGCCACCCAGTCGCTATGGCAGCAGCAATTCATCCCCATCGCGCAGAAAGAGTGCCAGGTCGCGGCGGGCTCGCTCGGCCAGCGGATGGCCAGTTGCTTGATAAGCCTTGGCTCGCAAGTTCAAGAACTCCAGTTCCCAAAAGACGTTCGGCTCCAGACTTGCCAGGCAGACCGCGGATTCGCGCGGGCCGACCATCCCTGCCAACAGACAAGCAGTCCGCACCCGGGCCTCTTCCATGTAAAGGACCGAGAAAGGTTCCCCCAAGGCGTGCATCAATTCCGCCGCCAGCAGCGGATCTTGCCTGGCAATGTCGATGGCCATCGGAAAGGCCGGCGTAATCACGGAGCGGTGCGGCGTCGGATCTCGCCGCAAACCCAGAAAGACCGTCTCAAGTGCCTCCGCCGCTTTGGCCCGGTCGCCGCGGCGCAGATGATAAGCCGCTCTGACAGCGTCGGCCTCCAGAGGCTGGAAACCCTTCAGCCGCTCGATGAGCGGCAAAGCCCGTGGATCATTGAGCTCGGCGAAGGCCGCCGCGAACATGGCGATTTCCGAGTGGGTCTGGAAATCCCGCGGCTGCTGGTCCCAAGTGCTGACCGCTCCGGCGAGGTTTCCCTGCACGTATTGGCGGAGCGCATCGGAGCGAACCGTTTGTTCTGCAGTCGTCTGGGTGGCCGGCGGAACCTGCTGCACGGTGTAGACGTAACTTTGCGCGCGATGGTCTTCCACCAGATCCCAGGCCACTTTGCCCGTGATGTCCGGCCGGACGTCGTTCATTTCGGCCGCCTGACTCCAAACGGACAGCGGACTGCACCCGCCGCGCCGGCCCACCGAGCGGGCAAACCCATATTCCAAGACATTGCGGTCATCGGTGTTGATCACCACCGGCTGCTGCTCAGCAACGCGGCGGACGAACTGGGGACCGGCGACGAAGTGGGCCAGCAGCCCTTCCACATCGTCCACCCGCCAGGCAAATTTCGTCGCGGCACCGAAGTCAGGCTGGGCAATCCGCTTTCGCAATTCCGCCAAGTCGTACGTCCGGGGCTCCACGGAGCAATTCAGCAAAAAATCACCGCGCTGCGACTGCCAAATTTCGATATGAGGAAAAACCTGGCTGAGCGTGGTGAGAACCGTCCGCACCGTGGCGGCGTCCACTTCGTATCCTTGCAGCCACTGCACGAACAGTCCCCCCTCCTGAAGCCGTTCGCGAACCGCCCGATAAAACTCCTGGGTGTACAGGCTGGAGATCCCTGCCCGGTACGGATTGGATGGCTCGGAGACAATCAAGTCATATTTGCGGGAGAGCGCCAGTAGCACCTCTCGGGCATCGTTGTCGATGATGCGGACTTTGGGATTGGACAATACCTGATGATTGAGCGGCCCGCAAAGCTGGGCCACTTTGCGGATGGCCGGCTCGAGCTCCGCGACGTCCACATGCTCCATCGATTCCACGCTGGCCAACCAGCCCGCGGTCTCGCCGGTTCCCAGTCCTACGACCAAGGCGTCTTGCGGATGAGGATGCAGGATGGCGGGGAGAATTCCGAGCATGATTTGCGTCGGCGCATCGAGGATGGCGTTGCCGTCCGATTTGCCATTGATGACAAAGGCGATCCCTTCCGATGCTTCGATGCCGACGCTAGATTCGCGGCCGTCGTATTCCCGCACCAGGTTGCGGAGCTTGCCCGCTCTCCATTTGCGATATTCGTTGCGAGTCGTCTCCGGCAGATAAGCCCGCCCCGCACCAATGCCCGAATGTCGCCAGACCGCGCTCGGACCGGGAGCGGATAGCATGACCAGGGCGAGCGCTGCGGCAATCGCGGCAGCCGCCAGATTGGTGCGCGAGCCTGCCCGGCGATAGAACAGCACCAGCAGCACGGCTGAAGAAGCAGCCAATAGCGCCACAACCGCGAACCAGGTTCCAGGGACGGTGAGCAGCGGCAGCAGGCCAAAGCCCCCCGCGAGCGAGCCCGTCATCGCCCCCAGCGTGTTCCAGGCGGTGATGACCCCCACCTGCTTTCCCACGTCGCGGCGGCCTTCTCCCGCCAGGCCGATGAGCAGCGGAAACTGGATGCCGCTGATAGCGGCGGCTGGAAATACGACAAGCAGCGTTACCGCCAGCCAGCCCACCACATGCCCGCCAAAGCCGAAATATTCAAGATCGCGGAGCACGGCCGCCAGAATCGCCACGCGGTCCCCCAGGGCAAAGGGAACGGCAATCGCTAGAGATTCCAGAGCAAAGCTAATCGCCAAATCGGAAACAGTCGGAGCCCGCTCACGAAATAGAAACGTGTAGAGGAGCCCGCCGATGCCAATGCCAGCGAGCGCCACGGCCAGAATCAGACCGAAAGTAAAGGTGCTGCCGCCAAGAATCGGCGCTAACATGCGATACCACACCAGCTCCATCAGCAGGAATGCAAACCCGGCCAATGCAGCCGCCAGCGCCAGCCAGCGCAAAGGAAATGAAGGTTGACCAGGACTCGCCGGCTCGTGAGGGGTTTCTGCCGCGGCGGGTTGAGCGCCGGTTCTTTGCCGCGGGGACGACTTCGGTTTCTGGATCGTTTGGCGATCCGCGGAAAGAACGAGTGCCGTTAATGCCACGGCGAGGTTACATCCGCAGGCGGCCCAAAGGCTGGCGCGAATTCCCCAATGTTCCAGCAGATAGAAAGTTGCCAGCAGCGTGCCCAGCACAGCTCCCAAGGTGTTGAGCCCGTAGAGCAGGCCGACATGACGGCGGCCGCGGTCGTGCTCCGCAGTGATGGCCCGCGCCGCAGCCGCGATTGTTCCACCCATCAGGAACGTGGGAAGTCCCAAAACCAGGGCGGAGAAGAGCAAGCGGGCGAACGTGGCTCCCCAGATTCCCAGGGACTCTTGCCCGCCGATTCCCAAATACAGGCTGCGGACGAACATGGTCACGAAGGGGCTGAGGAACGCCGACGCGCTGATGCCCAGTTCCAGCCAACCATAGAAACGGAGAGGATTGGGGGCGGCATCGACCCGCTTCCCCAGAATAATGTTCCCCAGCCCCAGCCCCCCCATAAAAATCGCGAGTACCGCTGCGGTCGCGGGGGTCGAAGCGCCGAAAACCAGTCCGAATTCACGGAGCCAGGCAGTCTGAAACACCAGGGCGCACATGCCGGAGCAAAAGAGGAGTGCCGCCACGACCGAAGGACGCTGATTCATGCCGCCTGAACCTATTCTTCACGATGGAAACCGGATTGGGAGACGGAAACGGCCCATTGTCGCCAAACAGGTCGCTGGAAATGTGAGATTGCGGTTAAAATTCGGCCTGGAAATAAAGAACCGCAGAGGACCAAATAGATGGTCAAATTTATATCTTCCGCTACAATGGAAAAATGACCCAATCCCTCTTTCACCCTTTGGTCTGGCAATGGTTCAGCCAGCGGTTTTCCGCTCCAACCGAGGCCCAAACGCTCGGCTGGCCGCGGATTGCGGAGGGGACGCATACGCTGATCGCTGCGCCGACCGGCTCTGGTAAGACGTTGGCGGCTTTTTTGGTCTGCATTGATCGGCTGGTGCGTAAGTGGCAGGAAGGGACCCTGCCGGATGGGATAGAGGTTGTATACGTCTCGCCGCTCAAGGCATTGAGCAACGATATCCAGCGAAACCTGCAGGGGCCGCTCGCAGAGATTGCGGAACTGGCTGCGAAGAACGGCTTGTCGCCGTGCCCCATTCGCACCGCGGTTCGCACCGGCGACACTCCCGCAGCCGAGCGGCAGGCAATGCTCAAAAAGCCGCCGCATATATTGGTCACGACGCCGGAATCGCTCTACCTCCTGCTCACTTCCCCGAAGAGTCGCGAGAAGTTGCGGACGGTGAAGACGGTTATCGTCGACGAGATTCATGCTTTGGCTCGCGACAAACGAGGGAGCCATCTGACGCTTTCGTTGGAACGGCTGTCCGCTCTTTGCGCCTCGCCGCCGACCCGCATCGGCCTTTCGGCGACGCAGAAGCCGATGGAGGAGATTGCGGCGTTTCTGGTAGGGGGAAGAACGGGATCTCACACAGAGGCACAGGGGCACAGTGCAGAAGAAGAAGGAGGGGGAGAGGAAGTCGGTTCGAAATGTCAGATTATAAATACCGGCCACTTTCGTCAGCTTGACTTGGCGGTCGATGTGCCTCCTAGTGAGCTCTCCGCGGTCTGTTCCAACGAGCAGTGGGGCGAAGTCTACGAACGGCTGGTGGAGTTGATCCAGTCGCATCGGAGCACGTTGGTATTTGTGAACACCCGGCGACTGGCAGAGCGAATTGCCCTGCGACTGCGGGAAGTGCTAGGGGAAGAAGGGGTCGCTGCTCACCACGGCAGTTTGGCTCGCCACATTCGCCTCGATGCCGAGCAGAAGCTCAAGGACGGAAAGCTGAAGGCCATCGTGGCGACGGCCTCGCTGGAGATGGGAATCGACATTGGCTACATCGATCTCGTGTGCCAGATTGGCTCCAACCGCTCCATTGCCAATTTTCTGCAGCGGGTTGGCCGCAGCGGACACTCGCTGGGCGCACTTCCCAAAGGCCGGCTCTTTCCGCTCACTCGTGATGAGCTGATCGAAGGGCTGGCGATGATCCGGGCGGTGCGAGAGGGGAATCTCGACCGGATTGAAATCCCCCAGTCTCCGCTCGACATCCTCGCCCAGCAAATTGTCGCGGCGGTCTCCTGCGAAGAATGGAGCGAGAACGAGCTGTACGAACTGTGCCGGCGGGCGTACCCCTACCGCAACCTCTCGCGGCAGGACTACGACGACATCATTAAGATGCTCACCGAAGGAGTAAAGGCCGGCAACAAAGCGGGAGTCTACCTTCACCGCGATCAGATCAACGGCAAACTGAAAGCCAAACGCCACGCGCGGATGGCCGCCATCATGTCGGGAGGAGCAATCCCCGAGCAGGCTCAATACAACGTCGTTACGGAAGGGGAGCGAACCATCGTTGGCACGCTGGACGAGGACTTCGCCATCGAGAGTTTGCGAGGAGACGTGTTCCTACTCGGCAATACCTCGTGGATGATTCGCCAGGTAACCGGCGGCGAGGTGATCGTCATCGACGCTGGCGGTGCCCCGCCGACGATTCCGTTTTGGCTTGGTGAAGCGCCGGGCAGGACTGTGGAACTTTCCGGTGAACTCTCGCGATTGCGACGAGATATCGCGGCAGGACTTGAAAGTGGGGTAGGCTTCCAGCCTGCCCAGGAAGCCGTGTCC